>CAVXJY010000062.1:0-265121 GCA_963761855.1 Bryobacterales bacterium
TTTCGGAAACTCCACCCACGTTCTCTCTTAGAAAGGAGGTGATCCAGCCGCAGGTTCTCCTACGGCTACCTTGTTACGACTTCACCCCAATCATGGATCATACCTTGGGCCGCTGCCTCCCTTGCGGGTCAGCCTGCAGACTTCTAGTACAATCCACTTTCGTGATGTGACGGGCGGTGTGTACAAGGCCCGGGAACGTATTCACGGCAGCGTGCTGATCTGCCATTACTAGCGATTCCAGCTTCATGCAGGCGAGTTGCAGCCTGCAATCCGAACTGAGAACGGTTTTCTGCGATTGGCTCCCCCTTGCGGGTTTGCAGCGCTTTGTACCGTCCATTGTAGCACGTGTGTAGCCCTGGACATAAAGGCCATGAGGACTTGACGTCATCCCCACCTTCCTCCAGCTTATCGCTGGCGGTCTCCTGCGAGTTCCGCCTTTCGGCATGGCAACACAGGACAAGGGTTGCGCTCGTTGCGGGACTTAACCCAACATCTCACGACACGAGCTGACGACAGCCATGCAGCACCTCGACTGGACCCCCTTGCGGGGTAGTAATGTTTCCACCACCGTTGACCAGCCGTTCGAGCCCAGGTAAGGTTCTTCGCGTTGCGTCGAATTGAACCACATGCTCCACCGCTTGTGCGGGCCCCCGTCAATTCCTTTGAGTTTCAGCCTTGCGACTGTACTCCCCAGGCGGCATATTTAACGCGTTAGCTCCGGCACGGATCAACTGAATGACCCACACCAAATATGCATCGTTTAGGGCGTGGACTACCAGGGTATCTAATCCTGTTTGCTACCCACGCTTTCGTGTTTCAGCGTCAGTTACGGTCCAGAAAGCCGTCTACACCGCCGGTGTTCCTCCTGATATCTACGCATTTCACCGCTACACCAGGAATTCCACTTTCCTCTCCCGCACTCTAGTCACTCAGTATTCGGCGCACCCTCCCGGTTGAGCCGGGAGATTTCACACCAAACTTAGGCGACCGCCTACACACCCTTTACGCCCAGTAACTCCGAACAACGCTCGCTGCCTACGTATTACCGCGGCTGCTGGCACGTAGTTAGCCGCAGCTGCTTCTGCAGGTACCGTCATCATCTTCCCTGCCGAAAGAGCTTTACACCCCGAAGGGCTTCATCGCTCACGCGGCGTCGCTGCATCAGGGTTTCCCCCATTGTGCAAGATTCCCCACTGCTGCCTCCCGTAGGAGTCTGGCCCGTGTTTCAGTGCCAGTGTGGCCGTGTGCCCTCTCAGGCCGGCTACCGATCTTTGCCTTGGTAGGCTTTTACCCTGCCAACTAGCTAATCGGCCGCGGACTCCTCTCTCAGCGCATTGCTGCTTTCTCCTCACGGACTTATGCGGTATTAGCTCCGGTTTCCCAGGGTTATTCCACACTAAGAGGTAGATGATCCACGTGTTACTCACCCGTACGCCACTTTACTCACCAGGTTGCCCGGCTTTCTCGTTCGACTTGCATGTGTTAGGCGCGCCGCCAGCGTTGATTCTGAGCCGGGATCAAACTCTCATTTGAAACATATGAGAATGGCCGGGGTATGCCCCGACCTCAAGATCGCTCCGCTATTTACTCAGAGTTCTCTGACGAGTTTTCCTTACTGCATCCAACCAGATTGTCAAAGATCTGCGCAGCCCGCGCCCGGCATCGAAAATACCGGAGCTGACTGCAGGCCTCGAAACTGAGATCGATAGCGCCACAATGCGGACGCCACCGAAAAAATCAGAAATTCAAAAAGAGCCAAACAGGAAGGCCGTATTCCACTTCCCCAGTGGCCCGGGAAAGCTTTGTTACCATTCCTTGCAGAGGTCTAACCCTTTGTACCATTCTTCGCCCAGCAGTTGCAAACCCTGCCTGCTAACCGGAAGACCTCAAATTGGGCGGCTTTGTTAGAATATCAGAGTTTCGAGACTGTATGCAAGATTTTTGTAAAAAAATCACAATTTGCATGCAATGATATGAAAATAAAAGACTTAAAAATCAGTCGCCGGCCGCAGCGCTTGTTACAATAAGAGCCATGCGGCGGCTTTTCCTGGCACTCCTGGCACCGCTCGCATTGGCCGGGCAGATTTCACCTTCGGCTGCGCCTGCGCCGCAACCGGCCCTGGAAGCAGCCAGCCGCCTGCTTGCGCGCGTGGCTGAAGAGGCCGACGCGATGGCCAGCAACATCACCCAGACGCTAACCCTCGAGACCTTGGAACAGCGCGGCTCCCGGCCCCCGTCGCGTTTTCGGCCGCACCTGGGCTCCGGCAACCCGCCGGGGCCGCGCTCCACCGTGCGGCAGATCGTCTCGGAATACAGCGTGGGTACGCTCAAGGAAACTGCTTCCCAGGATTTGCATGAATTTCGCCAGGTGATCTCCGTCGATGGGCGCCCCGTGCAATCCGAGGCGAGCGCGCGGCGCGCCTTATCGCTCGGCATGCAGTCGCAGAGCGACCGTATCCGTAAGCGCATGCTCGAGCAATTCGCCAAATACGGCCTCGTGGATATCGCCACCGACTATGGTCTGATCCTGCTCGAATTCACGCGGCGCGAATGGAAGAATCTGCAATTCGGGCCCGTCGGGGAGGGTCGCGTAGGCACAGATACCGCCCTCGTGCTTGGCTGGAAGCAACTTTCGACGGTCGGCGGCGAGTTGGAATTCCACGGACGGCAGGCCGTGCGCCAATCGCTGCAGGGCCGGCTGTGGATGCGCAAGTCCGATGGATTGCCCC
Source organism: Bryobacterales bacterium (assembly GCA_963761855.1). GTDB lineage: Bacteria > Acidobacteriota > Terriglobia > Bryobacterales > Bryobacteraceae > Bog-375. Next base: position 2,730 of record CAVXJY010000062.1, read on the forward strand.
TGCGCGTGGAAGCCTGGGCCGAATTGCAGGACGGCAGCCACAAGATTCGCGACCAGGCGAGCGTCGATTACGTGATGTCGTCGCATGGCTTTCTGACGCCGGCTTCGGTGCTGCATCGCCATTCGGTGGACGGCCAGGTTATGACCGAGAACCTCTACAGCTACCAGCCCTTCAGAATGTTCAGCGCGGACGCGGAGATCAAGTTCACCGACCTGCCGGAGCCGGCGCCTGCACCGCCCAAGCCATGACCCGCATCCTCTACCTGCACGGGTTCGCCTCCGGTCCCGGATCGAACAAGGCCCGCTTCTTCCAAGGGTGTCTCGAAGCTGCCGGAGCGCAAGTGACGGCGCTCGACCTGGCGCGCGGCGATTTCGAGCATCTCACCATTACCAGCCAGCTCCAGGCCGTCGATGAGGCCGCGGCTGGCGAACCGGTGGCGTTGATGGGGTCCAGCATGGGAGGTTACGTCGCCGCGCTCTATGCCGCACGTCACACTACGGTGACGCGACTGGTGCTGCTGGCGCCGGCCTTCGGCTTCGCGCGCCGCTGGCCGGAGCGCCTGGGCGCCGAGGCTGTGGCGAATTGGCGCCGCACCGGCTGGATGGAGGTCTTCCATTACGCCGATGGCCGCAACCGCGCGCTTTCCTGTGCCCTTCTGGATGATGGTGCGCAGTATGAGGATTACCCGGACTTCACGCAGCCGGCTTTGATCTTCCACGGCGCCCAGGACGATGTGGTTCCGGCAGAACTGTCGCACCGCTTCGTGGCAGAGCATCCCAACGCCGCGCTGCAGATCGTCGATTCGGGCCACGAGCTGCAGAATGTACTGGATACGATCGGGCCCAAGGTTGTCGCGTTCCTGCTGAGGTAGTGCGCCGCGGGCCGCCCGATGCCAGGTGGGACAGGCGCTTCCGCCTGTCAACCCCGCGGCTCTCGCGCATCACTCCGCCATGCCCGGCCGGCACTACAAGCCCTCAGGACACGCCTCATAATGCAAGACGCGGGTGATGTGTGTGAATCCCTCGTCAATCGAAGGCGGCGTCAGCCGCTCCTGCATTTTCGCCAGAGCTTCCTCCGGCACCACGCGAGCGCGGCGTCGATTGCGTTCGCGGCATACTTCCAACGGCGCATCGAAGAACAACGCTTCGATTTCGCAACCGTACGCAGCTCCGATCGCGATGTAAGGGCGCCGTTCCTGCGGCGTCAAGTTCGTAGCGTCGATGTAGGTCACCGGCCGCAACAGCGCCAGGCGCTGCCGCAGCAGGTATCGCAGGGTCTCGAATACGCGGTCGTGAATGGTCTGGTCCGTCGCATCGTCGGCCAGCAGTTGGCGGATCCGGTCGGAAGACAAGCCCACCACGCCCAATTCCTCGAGATAGGTCGATTTGCCGGAGCCGGGCAGCCCCACCAGCACCACGATGCGCATCCCTGTCCAGCATAGCTCGGCACGCGCGCTCCAAGATCGGCAGCCGTGGCGCGGACTGTCAAGTCTGCTGAGTCGAGAATCGTCTCGACTCTTCTTCCCACGGTGCAACCAAATCTCCGAGCCAAAACAAGACGCTCCGCGGCCCTTTCGCCCGTCACACGTAGACCCGGCGCACGCGCGCGCTGATGCTGCACAGTATGTTGTAGGAGATGGTTCCGGCCACGCGCGCGATCTGCTGCGCATCCAGCCGCGCCTCGCCCTCCTGGCCGAGCAGCGTCACTTCGTCGCCCGGCCCCAAGGCGCTGGTGTGGCTGAGATCGATGGTGGTCAGGTCCATCGAGATCGTTCCCAGTATCGGCGTCAGTTTTCCGTCGGCGATCACCTTGCCGCGGTTCGAGAGGCGGTGGAACATGCCATCCGCGTAACCAGCCCCGATCACGCCGATCCGCATCGGGTGCGGCGTACGGAAAGTGCCGCCGTAGCCGACCAGCGCCCCCTCCGGCAGCTCTTTGACGGCCAGCAGCCTGGCCTTCCAGGTGAGTGCGGGATGGACCTCGAGGCGCTGCGGCGGCGCTTCCCCGCGCGCCGGAGACACATACCCGTAAAGCGCGTGGCCGGCGCGCACCAGGTTGTGGCCGGAGGTGATGCGGCCGTAGGCGATGGCGTTGGTACTCGACGTGTGCAAGCGCAGGCCGCGGTGTCCCGCGAGTTCGATTGCCGTGGCCACGGATTCGAAGCAGGCGAGTTGATCGGCAGTCTGGCCGCTGGTGTAGTCGGCCGCCGAAGCGAAGTGAGTCATCAGTCCTTCCAGTTGCACGTGCGGCGTCGCCGCCAGTGCCGCCACAATCTCCGCCGCCGGTGCGCGCGTGCCAAGCCGTCCCATGCCGGTATCGATCTTGAGGTGGTAGGGCAGCGTTTTTCCGGCCGCCGCCGCCAGGCGGTCAAGATCGCGCATCTGCGCCAGCGAGTGCACAGCCGGCGTAAGATCGTGCTCCACCAGCGCCGCCTCTTCAAACGGTAGAAACCCGCCCATCACCAGAATGCGCGGCGCGGCCACGCCGGCCCTGCGAAGCGTGACGCCTTCATCCACCGAGCTCACCGCCAGCCAGCAGGCGCCTTCGGCAACCAGAACCCGCGCCACTTCGATGGCTCCATGGCCGTATGCATCGGCCTTCACCACCCCTAAAACTTCTACTCCCGGGCCAACCACCGAGCAGACATTGCGATAATTGCGCGCGATCTGGCCGCGCGACACCAGCACGAAAGAACGAAACGGAGCCGACATTCTTTTCATTCTAACGGGCGCGGTCGGACGCTGACGCGGAGCCGCTATCCGCCCAAAAGCCAGACATCACGCACGCGGCCAGGTTCGCGCGCAGTGCGATACTACTGATAAGTGCATGCGGGGCAGATCGATTCTGGCGGGTGCGATCGGGTTCGGGATTCTGGCATGTGCCGTGTTCGCGCAGCGGCCGTTTCGCGAATACCCCGCCTGGGAGTACAACAACTTTCCCATCCCCAAAGATTATCTGGTGCCTGGCGAATGGACTTTCGCGCGTCTCATGTATCCCACCTGGCACGGCTACATCGATTGGCAATCGGAATACAAGCGCGGCTTCGACTGGCATCAGGGTAACACCAACTGGACCATCGACTATCCGCGCTCGGACCGCCACCTGGCGTTGGCCATCCGCCGTCTCACGCGTATCGACGCCAAATCGGTCGAGCAACCCATCAACCTCGAGGAAGACGACGACGTTTTCAATTACCCCTGGCTTTACTCGGTCGAAGTCGGCCACTGGGAGCTGACCGATCTGCAGGTAGCCAAGTTCCGCGAATTCCTGATGCGCGGCGGCTTTTTCATGTGCGACGATTTCCACGGGACGGTGGAATGGAACGTGTTCGTCCACAGCATGAAGAAGGTGCTGCCCGACCGCCCCATCGTCGACATCCCCAACGACGATCCCATCTTCCACACCGTATTCGACCTCGACCATCGCTACCAGGTCGCTGGCATGCAGTACACGCAAACCCACAGTATCTGCGAGAAATGCCCCACTAACCCGCGGTGGGGTTCCGGCGGCGACACTCCGCGCTGGCGCGGCATCTATGACGACAAGGGGCGCCTGATCGTAGTCATCTGCCACAATATGGACCTGGGCGATTCCTGGGAAAACGCCGACGAGCCCACCTACCCCGCCCGCTTTTCCCATCTCGGCATCCGCATCGGCGTGAATTACCTGATCTACGCCTTCACGCATTAGCCACCAGAGTCTTGCGTCCGGATTGCTTCCCGGCAAGGCTGTCCTGTATCGTGGAATGGGTGCCGTTCGCACGATGGCAGAAGATCGGTGCCCGCGCATCGCGGCTGCGCTCGCTGGCCCCGAAATTCTTTCCGGTGCTTGCCGCAGATTGGCTGAACAAAAGTGTTACCCCAAGCAGAGCCCGAACGCCCAGGTAAAGTTCGCGTGAATAGCCTGGCCAGGATCAAGCAAAGCGGCGGCAGGATTGCCGCGCTCACGGCGTACGATTTTCTCACCGCCCAACTGCTGGACCGCGCTGGCATCGACATCATCCTGGTCGGCGACTCGCTGGCCAACGTTGTTTTGGGCTACCCGACCACCTTGCCCGTGACCCTGGACGAAATGCTGCACCACGCCAAAGCGGTCGCGCGCGGCGTCACGCGGGCGCTCACCGTCGCCGACATGCCGTTCCTCTCGTATCAAACCGGCATGGACGACGCCGTCCGCAACGCAGGCCGCCTGTTGAAGGAGGGTGGCGTCGAAGCCGTGAAACTGGAAGGCGCGGGCCCTACCCTCGCCGTGGTCGAGCGACTGGTCGAGGTGGGGATTCCGGTGTTAGGCCACCTCGGATACACACCACAGTCGGTTCATCGCTTCGGAAGCAATATCGTACAAGGCAAAACAGCCGCGCGCGCGGGCGAACTGCTCAATGACGCGATTGCGCTGGAGGGCGCCGGCGCTTTTGCCGTCGTGCTGGAATGCGTCCCGGCCGAAGTGGCGCGCTTAATCACTCAGCGCCTGACCGTGCCGACCATCGGCATCGGCGCTGGCCCCTTCTGCGACGGCCAGATCCTGGTGCTCCACGATGCGCTCGGATTGACGCCGCGAAGCCCGCGCTTCGTCAAACGCTATGCGGAGTTGGGCGAGATGATGGCCGAAGCCGCCGCCTCATATATCCGCGAGGTCCGCGCGGGAGCCTTCCCCGCAGCCGGGCACTGCTACGGAATGCCGGAGGAAGAGTTGCGCGCCCTGACGGCGGATGAGCCAAGCGGCGGAAGCTCTTGACGTGCCGAATACTGAATCTATCGGAGCCGCGACCGTCAGGGAGCGGATGGGCGACTACTGAATCCATTGCAAACCACGCATGCGAATCGTAAGAACCATAAGTGAGATGCGTGCCGCAGCGCACGCTGCACGCCGTGCCGGCGATATCGTGGGCCTTGTCCCGACCATGGGCTTCTTTCATGAGGGACACCTGTCGCTGATGCGCAGCGCGAGGCCGGAGTGCGGGCTGGTGGTGGTATCTCTGTTCGTGAACCCCACCCAGTTCGGGCCCGGCGAGGATCTCGCGGCATACCCCAGAGACGTCGAGCGGGACTGCGCGCTCGCCGCCGCGGAGGGCGTGGATGTGATGTTCGCGCCCGAAGCCGTCGAGATGTACACCGAAGACCACGCCACGTTCGTCGACGTGGAGCGCATCACCGGCAACTTGTGCGGCGCATCGCGGCCGGGACATTTCCGCGGCGTGGCGACGATAGTGGCCAAGCTGTTCCACATCTGCCAGCCGCATCGCGCCTACTTCGGATTGAAAGACTATCAGCAGGTGCGGGTGATTGAAACCATGATCCGCGATCTGAACTTCCCGCTCGAACTGGTGCGATGCCCCATCGTGCGCGAGCCGGATGGCGTGGCTCTCAGCTCGCGCAATAGCTATCTCTCCACGGAACAACGCTGCGCCGCAACCGTTCTGCGCCGGTCGCTGCTGGCGGCCGGGCAGCGAATCGAGCAGGGCGAGCGTAACGCCGTTGGAATCGCCCGTCAACTGCGGGAATCGATCGAGACGGAGCCACTGGCGGGCGTCGATTACGCCGAGGTGGTCGACCCGGAATCGCTCACGCCCCTCGCACGGATCGAGAAAGCCGCCCTGCTGGCCGTAGCCGTCCGCATCGGCCGCGCCCGGCTGATCGACAATCTGGTAGTGGAAGCAGTGTGATCACGTCGGCTGCCGGCGTTACTCGAGACTCACCTGAACAATGCGGCGAAATCGCTCGCGGATATGATCCGCGTGGCCTTGTGATGGCCGAGCACAAGCAGCCCGCTCTTGTCGCCCGTCACCAGATAATCGGCCATCCCCGCTTCCGAGAGAGCCAGCAGAAAATCGTCGGTGGGGTCGGGCGAGCTTTCAACATGCGGTAGCGCGTTGACAACCGTGGCCAACTCTTTCAGTTGATTGACCAGGCGGCCGGCATTGTACGGCTTGATGCGTACCGCGATTGGCGGTTTGTGCAGGGTGGCCCGCAGTTCTTCGAGCTGCTCTTCGCAGATCAGAAGCGTGAAGTTCCCCTCTTGCCAGGCGCGACAGATCGCGGCCGGGTTGCCCGCGGGGATCAAAAGAGCGGAAACCAGAATATTGGTGTCGAGCACCACCCGCATCAGGCTTTGTCAGCCGTGACGTTCGCGCGATGCTCGGCCCGCACCTCGCGCACGGCATCATCGATGAGGCTCTGCAACTCATCCGGGCTGGCATCGGCGTTGCGCGCCCTGATGTCCTGCAGGGTGCGATCAAACACCCGCCAACGCACGGCCTCTTCGATAAATTTAGAGAGGTCGCCTTTTTTCATGCCCTGCGATCCCAAATAGGTGCGAAGTGCCAGGTCGGTTTCCTTCGAAACCTTGATGTTCCAGCGGATCGTAACGTCCATATGACACCTATACACATAAGCGCATAAACGGATAAACGCCTATACATCAATTCTAAGCTAGAATGGACTATAGGTGAAAGAGTATTGTTAACCAATTATTTATCAATGATTTGGCGCCGATTCCCACGTTGGCGGCGTCTACGCCGGCTTCCGCAGTAGCGGTCTCAGCGCCAGGTTCACGAGGATCATGATCACGGAGAAGCCGGGCAGCAGGAGCAGAGCCGTCCGCAGGCTGTGCGAGTTGGCCACGTTGCCGATAATCGGGCTGCTGACGGCGAGCCCAAGCCAGCCGCAGGTAATCACGATGCCCATGGCCGTCGCGCTCATGCGCGGGAAGGCGTCGCCCACCAGCGCCAGCGTGGTCGGAAAAACGGGCGCCATGGCCAGGCCGGCGCAGAACACCACCACCCAGGCGGCCGATGGACTGGTGACCTGCAACATGGCGAAAGTGGCGATAGCCATGGCCACCGACGCGCCCAGCGTGACCGAAAGCGCCGACACCTTGATGAGAATCCGCGAAGCCGCCAGCCGTCCCACCAGCAGCCCCAGCGCGAAGCCCAGGGAGAGGATATCGAGCGCGGTGCCCTTGTCGAGCCCGCGCACGATCAGGTACTTTGCCAGCCAGTTCCACACTCCCACTTCACAGGCAATGTAGAGGAACAGAAACAGCGACAACGCATATAGCGCCGGGCGGCCCACCACCAGGCCGATTTCGGAGGCTTTGAATCCGAGCTCGCCGGTGGGCTTCGGCATCGGCGTGATGACGTTGATGAGTAGCACGATGGTAGCCAGCACGGCGGCCACGTAGCACATCCGCACCGCGCTGCCGCTCAGCACATTGGCGGTGACGAACGGCGTGATCAGCCCGCCGAGCCCGAAGAAGAGATTCAGGATGTTCAACATGCTGCCGCGGCGCGATTCGCTCACATCGGAAACCAGCGCGTTGGCCCCGGTCACCACGATCCCTCCGCCCAGGCCCAGCAGCGCCAGAGCCACCAGAACCAGCGTGAAATCGCTGCCGGCGGCGGGCAGCATCCAGAAGGAAATCGAGATCAGCGCCAGGCCGCCCACCAGCGCAGTCTTCTTGCCTTTAAGATCGATCAGCGGCCCGACCGAGACGGAGGCCACCACCAGTCCGATGGCCTGCGCCATGGAGAGAGTGCCGATTTGTGCGTCGGTGAATCCCAGCGTAGGGTTGAACGTTCCCCAGGTGGCGGCGACGATGCCGTAAATCAAAATGCCCAGAATCGCGGCGAGCATCAACATGGAGAGTTGATCTTATCACTACGCCCTGCCGGCTGGCTGGTCGGCGAGTTCCAGGGCGGCCGCGGCGCCGGCGGCGGGGAGCGTGATGGTGAATCGCGTCCCTTTACCAGGGGTGCTCTCGACCTCGATGACGCCGTTGTGCGCTTTGGCGATCCAGGCGACGAAGCTCAACCCCAGTCCCAGGCCTTGATCGGGAGCCGGCGCAGTGCCCGAGCCGGGAACGCGGTAGAAGCGGTCGAAGATGTGCGGCAGGTGCTCGGCGGGGATGCCGCGGCCCGTGTCCTCCACCACCAGTTCCACGCCGCCCTCCGTCCGCCGCGTGTTGAGCTTCACCTCGCCGCCTTCGGGAGTGAACTTTAGGGCGTTCGAGAGCAGGTTGGTGATCATACGTTCCACTTGCACCCGATCGGCCTCCACGTAACAGCCGTGCTGGCAATGAGCCACCAGGCGCACTTGGGCGCCCTCGGCGGGAATCTGGAACTGCTCGGCCAGATCTTCCACCACCAGGCCCAGGTCAACACGCGTTCTCTGCAGCACCACTTGGCCGGATTCGGCTTGCGACAGCAGCAGCAGCGCACGCACAATTTGCGACAGGCGGTCGATATCCTGTAGCGCATTGAACATCGCCTCGCGATATTGCTCTGTGCCGCCCGCCGTCATCAAGGCCACTTCCAGTTGGCCGCGGATGCCGGTGATGGGCGTCCGCAGCTCATGCGAAACGTCGGCGGAAAACTGCTTCATCTGCTGGAACGAGGCTTCCAGCCGCTCGATCATGCGGTTGAAGGTCAGAATCAGGTAGTCGAGTTCGTCGCCGGAGTGCCGCGAAGGAATGCGCAGCCCGAGGTTGGAGCCCGTGATGCGCTGCGCCGCCTGTGCCACGTCGCGCACCGGAGTGAGAGCGCGCCCGGCTACCACCCAGCCGACCAGCCAGCCGAGCAGCGTCGCCCCGGGGATGACGCCGACAAAAATCATGAAGGAGTATCTCCGCAGTATCTCCTCGTTTTTGGCCAGCGACGTTCCGATCGCCACGTAAAACGGATCGTGCCTCTTTTCGTCCCACATCACCGCGGCGCGAATCAGAAACAGCTTCCCCGACGAATCGCGTTTCTGCATCCAGAATGGTTTGCCCGCCTGGCCCGGCTTCGAGGCGGCTACCCATTGCCGCACCCGCGCCTGAATTTCGGCCGGGCGGTCCGGCGTCAAATCCTCGTAGATGGTGGATTCGGCGGCCGCCTGCGTCTCGTGGTCCTGTATCACCTGCCCGCTGCTGTCGGTGATCAGCAGAACCTTCTTGATATCCAGCACTACGGTGGTTTCGTCGGGATCGCTCTTGTCGTAATACCAGTTGGCCTCATAGGCGCCCGAGTCCGGCTCGCGGTCGATGCGCAGAATGCTGCCTTTGAGCGCCGTCCAGTCGTCGTCGAGCGAATCCGTCGCCAGCGTCTGCAAGCTGCTCGACAACTGCGCGCGAGCCAGCCATACCGCGCCTACCACCAGCACCACAAACAGCGCAGCATAGGTCGCAGTCAGGCGGAATCGCAGGCCGCGCGACGCGCGACGCAAGTCGCGGCCAATGCGCAACAGGTCGCGGCGGAAGAATCGCATGCCTACCCCTGCCGTTCTGGAACGGCTTCCGGCGTCCGATCCGCCAGCTTGTCGGGAGCCTCAATCATGTAACCGATGCCGCGCACCGTCTGGATCAGCTTTTGCGGGAAGCGGTCGTCGATCTTGCTGCGCAGGTGGCGGATGTAAACGTCGACAATGTTGGTCAGCCCGTCGTAGTCCATGTCCCAGACGTGCTCCACGATCATGGTGCGGCTCAGCGGCCGGCCGGGGTTCCGCATCATATACTCGAGTATGCCGAATTCCTTGGGCGCCAGATCGATGGCCTCGCTCGCGCGCGTCACTTTGCGGCGGATGCAATCCAGCGTCAGGTCCGACACCTGCAACTTTTCCGGCGTGGGCTGGCCGCGCCGCAGCAGTGCGCGCACCCTGGCCAGCAGCTCGACAAATGCGAATGGCTTCACCAGGTAATCGTCGGCGCCCTGCTCCAGGCCCTTGACGCGATCGTCCAGCGAACTGCGGGCGCTCAGGATCAGCACCGGCGGGCCCACCTTGCCGCCACGGATTCTTTCCAGCACTTCGATACCGTCCATGTCGGGCAGCATCAGGTCCAGAATCACCAGGTCGTAATCCGCCGAGTGCGTGCAATCCAGCGCCCCTGCCCCGTTGGCCGCTACATCCACCGCGTAGCCGGCGCCTTCCAGACCCCGGCACAGGAAGTCGGCGATGCGTTTTTCGTCCTCCACCACCAGGAGTCTCATTTGCTATCAGCTTATCAACAACGCAGAGGGCGGGTGGCAATGTGGCGGCCCGGCACACCTGTCGGCCTGGGACGATGGGAACGCGTAGCCTGTCTTGCGGCACGGGCATCCCGGGCCTGACGTACCCATTTGGTGATCAGGTCACTGGCGCGGTCGATATCAAAAAGGGCTTCGATTATGAGGCGGCGAAGGAAGCGGGGGCAATCAGGGCAATAATGGGAACCCAAACCGGTGACAAGCTATGCGTTAGAATCGCCAAAAAAGGAGTTCGTATGAAAGTGCATCTCGTCTATGCGGTGCTGCTAGCATCATCCTTGGTGGCGCCGGTCTTTGCCGCACCCGATCCCCAGCAAACCATCGAGCAAAACAAGGCGGTGGCTCGCAAGCTCTTCGAAGTGGCGCTGAACCACCAGGACTGGGAGGTGTACAGCCAGATTCACAGTAAGGATTTTGTCGCCCACCAGGAGAAGTACAAAGGCGATCTGGCAGAGGATCTGCAGTCTGCAAAGAATTGGCGGCTGTCGTTTCCGGATTTAAAGTACTCGGTCGATCGCGTGATCGCCGAAGGCGATTTCGTGGTAGTGCAATATACATTCCGTGGGACCAACACCGGCCCATGGCGGGGGTTTCCTGCCACGGCCAAACCAGTGGAACGCTCTGGCATCATCATCTTCCGAATTGCCGATGGGAAGATTGTGGAGGAGTGGCTGGCATACGACGGGTTGACCATCTATAGACAGCTCGGGTTGACGCCTCCAAGCTAGCAGTGTTCGCCGGGCCGTGATTGCAATGCTGCCAGCAGTGGATCGTATACGGCGAACGTGTCAGAGCGACGGAAACCCAAACCGGTGACATTCAAACAGGCTACGCTTTTCCGTTTTCCTGCCCAAGCGCAGATGATAGCGCCGCCGGTACGGCGTCAAGCGCGTGCACGGGACAGACCCATTTCCATCTCCGTCTGCTCCCCCCGCGCCGCAAAAGATATCCAGCTCCGGGGCTATATCGATGGCGCCGGCCATCAGCCGCTTTCGGCGTCTCGGATGAAGGGGATCCGCCGCTGGACAAAAGGCCGCGGCCCGTCGCACTATGTTAATTGGCTCCGTCGCTAACCATCACCCCCAGATTGCGTCCGCCTCTTGACCCCGACTTCGTCCCCGCCGCCTTGTGGAATCGCGCCTACCGCGCCGCGGTCAACCAGGCCGGCGGCGCGCCGCTCGCCATCGCGCTCGAGCGCGGGCGTGGGTCGGTCTCGGTCTATCGCACCGCTGTTCTGCCGAACCAGGGCGCGAACCTCGAGTCGAATTGCCGCTACGCCGAACGCCTCCTCAAGTTCCTGCTGTGGCAGAAGGGCGGCTGCAGCGTGACCGTCGCCGGCGATCCAGCCCTGGCGGCTTACCTCGGCGCCGTCTACTCGCCTGCCGGCGCGCGCGCTTTCGATCATCGGTTCATGGGCGAGCGTGTTTATGGCCAGCCGCTCGCTGTCGAAAGCGCCGCTTACGATGCCGTTCCCGAGAAGTGCGAACCCACCGCTCCGCTAGGCCGCCATCTCGAGGGCTGCCGCATCGGCTTCGACCTGGGCGGCAGCGACCGCAAGTGCGCCGCCGTGGTCGAGGGCCGCGCCGTCTGGAGCGATGAGACCCCCTGGAATCCCTCCGCCCAGTCCGACCCGCAATATCACTTCGATGGCGTCCAAGACTCCCTCCGCCGCGCCGCCGCCCACCTGCCGCGCGTGGATGCCATAGGTGGCAGCGCCGCCGGCGTGTACGTCAATAATCAGGTGCGGGTCGGCTCGCTCTACCGGGCCGTCCCCACACCTCAGTTCGACGCCCGAATTCGTAACCTATTCCTCGATCTGCGAGCCGCCTGGGGCGTTCCGCTCGAGGTGGTCAACGATGGCGAAGTCACCGCGCTCGCCGGGTCCATGGCCCTCGGCGACAATGCCGTGCTCGGCGTCGCCATGGGCACCAGCCTGGCCGCCGGGTACGTCACGCCGCAAGGCGCCATCACAAGCTGGCTCAATGAGCTGGCTTTCGTCCCCGTCGACTACCGGCCCGGCGCGCCGCTGGACGAATGGTCCGGCGATGCCGGCACGGGCGTGCAGTATTTCTCGCAACAAGCCGTAGGCCGCCTGCTCGCGCCTGCCGGCATCCACCTGCCGCAGGAAATGCCGCTTCCGGTGAAGCTCGAACAGGTGCAGCACCTGGCCGCCGGCGGCGACGCCCGCGCCCTGCGTATCTTTGAAACCATCGGCGTCTGGTTCGGCTACACCATCGCTCACTTTGCCGATTTCTATGAGGTTCGCAACCTGCTGGTCCTCGGCCGCGTCATGACCGGCGTGGGCGGCGATCTGTTGCTTTCCACCGCACGCCGAGTGCTGGCCGAAGAGTTTCCCGATCTGGCCGAGCGCATACGCTTCCACATCCCAGGCGAACAGGAGAAGCGCCATGGCCAGGCCATCGCCGCCGCCAGCCTTCCCGCGATCCCAACCACGGAGGTACCGAATGTTTCCTCACAATCCCCACGTTGACGTGTTCGTTCCCGATAATCTGCCGCTCCCCGGCGCGCTGGCCCGCACCACCCACCTGACGATTGCCGCGCACCAGGACGATATCGAAATCATGGCCTACCACGGCATCGCCGAGTGTTTCGGGATCGCCGACCGGTGGTTCACCGGCGTGGTGGCAACCAACGGAGCCGGCAGCCCGCGTTCCGGCATTTACGCCGATTGCACCGATCAGGACATGCAGCGCGTGCGCATTCAGGAGCAGCGCAAAGCCGCCTTCGTCGGCGACTACGCCTGCCAGATTCAGCTCGGTTATTCAAGCGCCCAGGTCAAAGAACCCGCCAGCCCCGTGATCGAGGATCTGTGCGCCATTCTGCGCACGGCCAAGCCGCAGGTCGTGTACCTGCACAACCTGGCCGACAAGCACGATACTCATGTCGCCGTCGCCCTGCGCGCCATCGCCGCGTTGCGCGCCGTACGCGAAGAAACCCGGCCGCGCGCCGTCTATGGCTGCGAGGTGTGGCGCGATCTCGATTGGCTCCCCGATCAGGATAAGCGGCCGCTCCCTGTGTCCGCCCGCTCCAATATCGCCGCCGCTCTGGTGGGTGTGTTCGATTCCCAGGTCTCCGGCGGCAAGCGCTATGACCTGGCCACCGCCGGCCGCCGTCTGGCCCACGCCACTTACTTCGCCTCCCACGCCACCGACCAGGAGTCGGCGCTCAATTTCGCCATGGATCTCACCCTCCTGGTTGACGATCCCAGCCTGTCCATCGCCGCCTACGTGCTCGCCCTCATCGACCGCTTTCGCGAGGATGTGGCGAAGCGCCTGCAAGAGAAACCGCGCTAAGCATCTGGATCATCCGCCTGTCCGCTGGGGCATTTCACCCAGTCCGCCTTCCCGGAAGCTCCATAATTTATTGATATCTAAGGGGTTTCCTTTGGAACGAGGGGTGCAGTACAATCAGTCCGCACGCTTATGTTCCGATTCGATCAACTGATTCGCCGCGACAGCATCATTCGTGACGTGAAACAACTTCACCCGGCAACCAGACCCGTCTTCGATAACCTTCATTTCCGCGACAGTTGCGACGATTGCTCTATCGAGACAGTAGCGCGCAAAAACGGCCTGCACATTCCCGACGTGGTGGACGCGCTCAATCGCGCCGCCTTCGGGACGCAGGCGGAGAGCGACGAACATGCAAGTCATCAATAAGAGCTCACGCAAGAAGAAGAAACAGAGTCCCGTAAACCAGCCGTTGGAAGTGTTCTTTTCCCCCAAGACGGTGGCCGTGATTGGCGCCACGGAAACGGCCAACTCGGTCGGCCGGACGCTCTTGTGGAACCTGGTCACGTCGCCCTTCGGCGGCACCGTTTACCCGGTGAATCCGAAGCGGCCCAGCGTGTTGGGCGTGAAGGCTTACAAGTCCGTCTCGGAAGTCCCTGAGGATATCGACCTGGCGGTCATCGTGACGCCGCCGCCTTCCATTCCGGGCTTGATCAAAGAGTGCGGTGAGAACGGCGTACGCGGCGCAATCGTGATTTCGGCCGGCTTCAAGGAGATTGGCCCCGAAGGCGCAGCGCTGGAACAGCAGCTTCTGGCTGCGGCGCAAGCGGCCGGCATCCGCGTCATCGGTCCTAACTGCCTCGGCGTCATGGCCCCGCTCACCGGCATGAACGCCACCTTCGCCACCACCATCGCGCGCCCCGGCTCGGTCGGTTTCATCAGCCAGAGCGGCGCGTTGTGCACGGCCGTGCTGGATTGGAGCCTCAAAGAAATGGTGGGCTTCAGCGCCTTTGTCTCGGTCGGTTCGATGGTGGATGTCGGCTGGGGCGACCTCATCTATCACCTGGGCAACGATCCCAAAACCAAGTCCATCGTCTGCTACATGGAGTCCATCGGCGACGCCCGCTCCTTCATTTCCGCCGCCCGCGAAGTGGCGCTCAACAAGCCGATCATCATCATCAAACCGGGACGCAGCGCGGCCGCGGCCAAGGCGGCGGCTTCTCACACCGGCGCCCTCACCGGTTCCGACGAAGTCCTCGAGGCCGCCTTCCGCCGTTGCGGCGTCTTGCGCGTCGCCAACATCGCCGATCTCTTTTACATGGCCGAAGTGCTGTCCAAGCAACCTCGGCCGCAGGGGCCGCGGCTGACCATCGTCACCAACGCGGGTGGTCCCGGCGTGCTGGCCACCGACGCTCTGATCATGGGCGGCGGCGAGCTGGCCGAGCTCTCTGCGGAATCCATGGAAGCGTTCAGCGCCGTATTGCCTCCCACCTGGAGCCACGGCAACCCGGTCGATATCATCGGCGACGCCTCCCCCGAGCGCTACGCCAAAGCGCTCGAAATCGCCGCCAAAGATCCTAACTCAGACGGCATGCTGGTGATCCTGACGCCACAGGCGATGACCGATCCCACGCAGATCGCCGAGCAGCTAAAACCGCTCGCCAAGCAGGAAGCCAAGCCGCTGCTGGCGAGCTGGATGGGTGGCGTGGACGTGGCCGCGGGCGAGGCGATTCTGAACCGCGCCAATATCCCCACCTTCCCCTACCCCGACACCGCTGCGCGCGCTTTCAATTACATGTGGCGATACAGCTACAACCTGCGCGGCCTCTACGAAACCCCGGCGCTGGCCGAAGAATCGGCGGATTGGGCTCCCGATCGCGCGCTCGTCGCCCGGATTATCCAGACATCGCGCGACCACGGCCGCACCATCCTGACCGAGTCTGAATCCAAGCAGGTGTTGGCAGCCTACGGCATCCCTACCGCCGCCACCATCATTGCCGCCGATGCCGCGGCCGCGGTCCAGGCCGCCGGCCAGATCGGCTATCCGGTAGTGCTCAAGCTGTATTCGGAAACCATCACCCACAAGACCGACGTCGGCGGCGTGCAGCTCAATTTGGTCAACGCCCAGGCCGTCGAGAAGGCCTTCACGGCGATCCAGACCTCGGTCGCTGAGAAAGCCGGCGCGGAGCATTTTCAGGGCGTCACCGTGCAACCCATGGTCCGCCTCAAGGATGCGTATGAGCTGATTGTCGGCTCCAGCCTCGATTCCCAATTCGGGCCCGTCCTGTTATTCGGCACCGGCGGCCAACTGGTGGAAGTTTTCAAAGACCGCGCCCTGGCACTGCCTCCGCTCAACAGCACGCTGGCGCGGCGCATGATGGAGCAGACCAGAATCTACAAGGCGCTCAAGGGAGTGCGCGGCCGCAAGCCGGTGGATCTGGTGGCGCTTGAGGTGTTGATGGTTCGCTTCAGCACCCTGGTGGCCGAGCAGCGCTGGATCAAAGAAATCGACATCAACCCGCTGCTCGCTTCCCCCGACGGCCTCATGGCGCTGGATGCCCGGGTGGTCGTGTACGGGCCCGAAGTGACGCTCGATCAGATCCCCAAGATGGCCATCCGGCCTTATCCCGCGCGCTACGTGGCGCCGTTTACGCTCAAGGACGGCAACGTCGTCACCATTCGCCCCATCCGGCCGGAGGATGAGCCGGCCATGGTGCGCTTCCACAAGACGCTTTCCGAGCGCAGTGTCTACCTGCGGTTCTTCCACCTGATGAACCTCGAGCAGCGTACCAAGCACGAACGCCTGATGCGCACCTGCTTCATCGATTACGACCGCGAAATGGCGCTGGTCGCTGAGCGCCGCAACCCGGAGACCGGCGAACCGGAGATCCTGGGCGTGAGCCGGATGACCAAGATCCACGGCGTGGAAGGGGCCGAGGTAGCCGTGGTGGTAAGCGACCAATGGCACGGCCGCGGCCTGGGCAAGGAGTTGATGGCGCGCCTGCTGATCGTCGCCGCCGATGACAAGGTTCCCTCGCTCAGTGCCAACATCCTGCCCGACAACCGCGACATGATCCGCGTCTTCGAGAAGCTCGGCTTTTCGCTGACCCACAACATGGACGATGAGCTGGTCCGCGCCGAATTCAAGCTCTAAGGCGGGCCTGGAGGAAACACGGAGGCCGGGTTGCCATTCGGGCGGTTCACGCCGTCCCATTGCCCCAGCGCGGTTTCTTGCAACCCCTGCGCCTCGCGCGTACGTAATAGTAGATATGCGACTTGGGCGGTTGTGGCCGGTGGCGCTGGCGATGGGCCTGGCACTTGGTTCATCGCATGCGCAGAATAAGCCGGAATACACCTTTGGAACAACCGTTGTCGACGCGTCAGGCTTGCAGGGCCGCGTGTTCTACTTGAAACATGGCACCGGCAGGCTGCCGCAGTTTGCGAAGATGCGTCCCGTCGGTTCGATTTATACCACGCAGTTGAACGTTTGGCCGCAAAACTTCGACGAGGGATTCCCGAACATCACGGACCGCTTCGAGTGGTTCGCGATCGAGTATACCGGCCGAATCTGGATCCAAACCCCGGGGCCATACCGTTTTAGCCTGTTGTCCGACGACGGGGCCAAGCTGTATCTCAACAATCAAGTGGTCATCGACAACGATGGACAGCATTCGGCAAGGGCGATCACCGGGAGCGCGACCCTGACACGAGGCGTTCATGAGATCAAGGTCGAGTACTTCCAGGGCCCACGCTTCACGGTTGCGCTGGTGCTCGCAGTTTCACCTCCCGGTGAACCATGGCGCATTCTCAACACCAACGACTTCAAGCCCCCCAACGATCTCGGTCAGCTACAGAAGGGCGAAATCTCCGACATCCGGCCGACAACGCAGTAAGCAATATCCCGCGCCGTTCGGCGTGAAGCGGCACTACATCGACGAACGCTACAACTCGCGCACGTTGTGTTGTTGGCGGGCTCTCGGCTCTAGTCATTCGCGCGGTTCAGGCCGTCCCACCGCTGCTTACCCAACCATTGTCGAATGTGAGATAACCGAATCGGGAGGATTCGAACTTGCCGATTGCCGTGTTGAGGCTCGGGTCTCCGCGGAAACCAAACGAAGGCCTGCGGCTTGGCACCGTTCGCCGGCCGCCGCGCGGCGTGCCGAAAGCGCAATTCGCCACGCTTGATTATTACGATATCTGGCTGCCCAATCTGGCTCCGAGCCAGGAGCTGGTGTCGTTCGCGCAACGCTCGCGCGACGAGCGGGCGTGGAAAACGTTCGAGCGCAAATTCCGCGCCGAGATGAACCAGCCGGATGCGTCTCGAGTCCTGGATCTGCTGGCGGCCCTTTCCCATCAGACCAACTTGTCTCTAGGTTGTTACTGCGAGAACGAGGATCGGTGCCACCGCTCGATTCTGAAGAAACCGCTTGCCGAGCGCGGCGCCGAATTCGCCTGAACGCTCGATTCTTCGACTTCCGGCCTGCCCAAGATTCATTTCCGGTCCTCCATGCCAAATTCGTTTTCAATTCCAGCTCGCGGACGGATTACGCTACGCTGAAAGTGAGCATGATCGGCATGGTGGTGGCCCTCTTCGCGACGGCGTTGCCGAACGCAGTGGTGTTGCGGCCGGTAGTGAACATGTACTCCAAGCCGTCGGAAGATGCGGATGTGGTCTCACAGGCAATCTATGGTTCCAATGCAGCCGTGATGGAGCGGCGCGAAGGCTGGGCGCGAATTCGCACGGCGGATGAATACAGCGGCTGGACTCTGCTGGCGGCACTCAAGATTGGCCCGCCTTACGCCGCTACGGGGCAAACAGCCATGGTCTCCAGCCTGTTCGCGCACATCTACCGCGAACCCGATGTCACCGCGCACGCGCCCCTGCTGACCGTGCCGTTCGAAACCAAGTTGGAGATTTCGGGCGGCGAACACGGGCGCTGGCACCAGGCGCGGCTGCCGGACGGGCGCGCAGGTTGGGTGCAGGCCGGCGATCTGACTTTCAACGCCGCGCCTCTCAGCACCGCGGAGATGCTGGCGCTGAGCCGGCGCTTCCTCGGCCTGCCCTATACCTGGGGCGGAACTTCCAGCTTCGGCTACGATTGTTCCGGCTTGGTGCAAATGCTAGAGCGGCGGCACGGCGTGATGCTGCCGCGCGACGCGCAGCCGCAAGCGGATTGGAGCGGCCTCGAACCGGTGAGTAACCGCGTGGATCTGGCGCCCGGCGACCTGCTCTACTTCGGCGCTTCGCCACAGCACATCACACACACGGGCATGTATTTAGGCGGCGGCCAATTCATCAGCGCTACCACCTATCAGACGCCGATGGTGCGCATCGACAGGCTGGACGATCCACATTGGTCGCACCTGCTGGTGGCAATGAGGAGAGTGAAATGAACCGGAGAAACTTCGTAACCAGCGCGGCGGCGGCCTGGCCGCTCAGCCGGCTGTCGGCGGCCGCCGGGGGCGCGGCGCTTGAAACTAAAATCGTCCGCCTCAACCTGCGGCACACATGGACCACCACCATGTCGTCGAGCCAGTATCGCGACACGCTCTACTTGAGCTACACGCGCGACGGTATCACCGGCCACGGCGAAGGCGCCCCGATCGTCCGCTATCATGAGGACGCCGAAGGCGCGCGGCAGGCGGTGGAATCCGTGCGCGCGTTGTTGCTGGCAGCGGATCCGATGCAGTTCGAAAAGGTGATGGCGACTGTTTTCGAACGCGTGGAAGGCGCCTGGGCCGGCAAGGCTGCCATCGATATCGCGCTGATGGATTGGGTCGGCCAGAAGCTGGGCGTCCCGCTCTACTCTTATTTCGGACTCGATCCCGCGGACGCGCCGGTAACCACGTTTTCGATTGGCATCGACACGCCGGAGATCACGCGGCAGAAGACGCGCGAGGCCGCGGAATACCCCGTGCTCAAGGTGAAGGTTGGCTTGGCCACTGACGAGCCCACCATCTTAGCCGTGCGCAGCGTAACTTCGAAGCCGCTCCGCGTGGACGCCAACGAAGGCTGGAAAGACAAAGAAGAGGCGGTGCGCAAGATCAACTGGCTGGAGAAGCAGGGGGTCGAGTTCATCGAGCAGCCGATGCCGGCGGAGATGCTCGAAGAAACCCGCTGGGTGCACGAGCGCGTGCACATCCCGATCATCGCCGACGAAGCTTGCCGGCACGCCTCCGACATTCCGAAACTCAAGGGTGCTTACGACGGCGTCAACATCAAGCTGGATAAGAGCGGCGGAATGCTGGAAGCCTGGCGCATGATCGCGGTAGCGAAATCGCTGGGCATGAAAACCATGCTCGGCTGCATGATCTCGAGCTCGGTTTCGGTCACCGCCGCCGCTCACCTCTCGCCGCTGGTCGATTATGCCGATCTCGATGGCAACCTGCTAATTGCGAATGATCCGTTCAGCGGTGTGAAGGTGGAAAAAGGCAAGTTGATTCTGCCGGACCGGCCGGGGCTGGGGCTGCGGCCGGCGTAGGGAGTGGCGCATGTGCTCATGCGGCAATGAACCGGCGGCAAAGACCGCCGGCGCTACAAAGAAGCGCTGGCCGTAGCGCCGGCGGTCTTTGCCGCCGGTTTTTTTCCAGTTTTAAATGGTTATGTGATCATTGCGCGATGGCAAAACAGGCATGGTCGGTAGCAGCGTTTGTGTAGTGACTTTGCTGGGCCGGCAATGGAAGCTGATGCTCGGAACGGTTCAAGGCAAAATCTACAAAATCGCCCCGTACCTAGAGCTGAGGACGAAACAAGAAGCAAACCCGATTGCGATGGAGACACTTCAATACTGTTCGGAACACCTTGGGGAGCCGTTTTAACTTTAGCCGGCCGGCGGGGACTCGGGCGAGATCGTACTGCGCCTGCTGCACGAGCCAGCTCTCGGCGCTGCCGCCGAAGACCTTGGACAGCCTCACGGCCATTTCGGGAGAGATGCCGCGCTTCTCGTTCACTAGCTCCGATAGCGTGGTGCGGGTCACTCAAGGGCGGCGGCGTTCGCGATGCTCAAGCCCAAAGGCTCAATACACTGGCGCAACACAAAACCTCCGGGGTGAGGAGGGTTTTTCATAGGCATGGTTCGATCTCAATTCTTGGCGGCTCCGATCTCTTCTAACAGGCGGTCGACTTCTCCGGCGGGGTCGGCGGCTCTGGTTACCTGGCGGCCGATGACCAGGTAGCTGGCGCCATCGCGCAAGGCTTCGGCGGGGGTGGCGACGCGCTTCTGATCGCCGCGGTCGGCGCCGGCCGAGCGCACACCCGGAGTCACCAGAATGGGCGCGGGCCCGAGGAGACGGCGCAGATCGGCGGCCTCGAGCGGCGATGCCACGATGCCATCCACACCACACTCGATCGCCAAGCGCGCGCGGCGGCTTACCAACTCGGCTATTTCGCCCTGGTAGCCCATCTCTTCCATATCGTCGCGGCCGAAGCTGGTGAGCACGGTGACGGCGAGCAGCTTCAGGTCTGCGGCGTCGCGGCCTTCCACCGCCGCGCGCATCACCGAACCGACCGCGTGCACGGTCAGGAAGTGCACGCCACTACGCGCCACTTGCGCCACGGCGCGCTTCACGGTTTCCGGGATATCGTACATTTTGAGATCGAGGAAAATCTCTTTGCCCTGCTCGATCAACTGGCGCACAATCTCCGGGCCGGCGGCGGCGTACAGCTCGAGCCCTACCTTGTAAAAACCCACGCGCCCGCCAATGCGCTTGACTACAGCGCCAGCGTCGGCCGCGGTCTCTACGTCGAGGGCGATGATGATGGGGTTGTAATTCATATCAGCTTGTAATTCATACCAGGCGAATCGCCTTGGCGCCGCGTTCCAGCACGCGGCCGATGCGGTAAGCGCCCTGGAGCGCCTGCTCGAGGCGCACGGCATCGGCTTCAGGCAGGGAAACTAAGAGGCCGCCCGAGGTTTGCGGGTCGTAGAGCAGATCCTCGATCTCGCGCGGCAATTGGCGCGCTGCTTCCACCGCGCAGGAGGCGAACTCGCGATTGTTCTTGAGGCCGCCGGGAACTGCGCCCAGCCGCGCATACTCGAGCGCACCGGGGAGAAACTGGACGCGCGCGATTTCGATTTCGAGTGTGACGCCGCTGGCCAGCGCCATTTCGCGGGCGTGGCCGATCAGGCCGAAGCCGGTGACGTCGGTGCAGCCATGGACGCTCAGCCGACCCATTGCTTCCGCCGCGTGCCGATTCAGCGTGAGCATCTGCTTGACCGACTCCTCGACATGCTCCGGCGCCGCCAACTCGCGCTTCAACGCCGTCCCGATCACGCCGGTGCCAAGGCGCTTGGTAAGAACCAGCGCATCGCCAGGCACCGCACCCGCGTTGGCGATTACACGCGCGGGATGGACGGTGCCGGTGACGGCATAGCCGAACTTGATTTCGTCATCGGCCACGCTGTGCCCGCCCAAAATCGAGCAACCCGCCTCTCGCATCTTTTCGGCGCCGCCGGTGAGGATCTGCTGCAGGTCTTCGATGTCGCCATTGGCCGGGTAGGCGACGATGGAGAGAGCCGAAATCGGCCGGCCGCCCATGGCGTAGACGTCGCTCAGCGCGTTGGCGGCGGCGATGGCGCCGAAAGTGAACGGATCGTCCACGATGGGAGTGAAGAAATCGACGGTCTGCACCAGGGCAAGCTCCGCCGTCAGCTTGTACACGCCGGCGTCGTCGGCAGTGTCAAACCCGATCAGCACGTTCTCATTTGGCCAGCGCGGTATGCGCGCCAAAACCTGGTCCAACAACTTTGGACTGAGTTTGGACGCTCAACCGGCTGCCTTCACGTGCGCCGTCAGTTTGCGAATCGGTGTCGTATGATCCATGGCGCCTGGTCCATCGCGTTTTTGACTGCATCCACTATAATAACGGCAATGAATCGCACTCTCGGGTTTTCCGCTTTTCTGCTGGCTGTAGCACTGACGTTGCTCTCCGGCGATCCCAAAACCGATCCGCGACTGAGCAAGGCATCGCGCGGCGCGGAGCGCAATGGCTGGATCCAGGTTCATCTGGAAGGTTCGCCCGCCGAAATCGGTTTCCAGCATGGGTATCTGCTGACACCTGAAATCGAAGATAACGTGAGGGTGGTTTCCACCGAGTTCGCGCACGACGAAAAGCGCGACTGGGGATTCTTCCGCGACGCGGCGCGCGACATTTTCTGGCCGCACGTGGAGGAGGAGTATCGCGCCGAGCTCAACGGCATCGCGGAAGGCGTGAAAGCGCGCGGCAGCAAGCTCGACCTGTGGGATATCGTGGCGCTGAATTCCTGGACGGAAGTGACGTACTACACCAAGGAGCTCAACCACAAGGCGGGCGGCACGGCCGAACGCTGCAGCGGCTTCGTGGCCACCGGCAGTTACACGGCGGACGGCCGGGTGGTGATCGGCCACAATAACTGGACTACGTATGCCGATGGCGAGCGCTGGAACATCATTTTCGATATAGTGCCGGCGCGCGGTTACCACATCCTGATGGATGGCATGGCCGGCCTGATCGATAGCGGCGACGATTTCGGCGTCAACTCAGCCGGCATGCTGATTACGGAAACCACGATCAACGGTTTCTCCGGCTTCGACCCGAACGGTATTCCCGAATTCGTGCGCGCGCGGAAGGCCATGCAATACTCGGCGTCCATCGACGATTTCGCGCGCATCATGAAGGAAGGCAACAATGGCGGGTATGCCAACAACTGGCTGGTGGCCGACCGCAACACCAACGAGATCGCCGATCTGGAGCTGGGCCTGAAGAACGTCAACCTGTGGCGCAGCAAGGACGGGTTCTTTGTCGGCTCGAATTTCCCGATCGATCCCAAGTTGATTCGCGAGGAGACCACTTTCAAGCCGGATGACGCGGGCAATTCGCCAAACGCGCGCCATGTGCGCTGGCTGGAGCTGATGGAAGAGAACCGGGGCAAGATCGACGTCGCCGCCGGACAACGCTTCCTGGCCGACCACTACGACACATTCGCGAAGAAGGTCCAGCCAAGCGAGCGCACGTTGTGCGGCCACATCGAGCTTTCCCCGCGCGGCGCACCGAGCTGGCTGGGACCGTACGGTCCGGCCGGCGCCGTGCAGAACAAGGTTAGCAGCACCGCGATGGCTGCGAAGATGTCGTTCATGGCCGCCCTGGGCCACGCCTGCGGCAGGGACTTCCATTCCGCCCCGTACCTGGCCCAACACCCGGAGTACGCGTGGTATCGCCCCATCCTCGGCGACATGGACGCCAGGCCGTGGACGGAATTCCAGGCGAAATAAAACCGTGCAGGATCGCGCGAGGGCCGGCGCGGCACGCACGGGGTGCGGGCGCTGAAATGCGGGGCAATGGTCCGCGATGAATTCGTGCGGGGTTGCTAGCGGGCTTCGCCGTTTTGACCGGCAGGAACGCTTTGCGCGGCGGGGCGCTGCCCGTTATTGGTTTCGAAGAGGTTTTCGCCGGCGGGTCTCAATTCGGCGCGGGTTTTGGGCAAGCTGTCAGGGTATTTCTGCTGGAGAAAACGGATGAGGTTTTCGCGCACATAACACCGCAGGTCCCAAGCTTTGGAGGAATCGGAAGCGCTGGTCAAGGCCCGCACCTGCATGGTGTGCTCGGAAGCGTCGCTCACCTGGAGCACGCAAACCCGCTGGTCCCAAAGAGGCGTGGACTCGAGCAGGCGGCGGAATTCCTTCCTCAGTTCTTCGACCGGAACCGTGTAATCGCAGTAAAGGTAGACATAGGCGAGAAGATCGGCGGTGCGGCGGGTCCAATTCTGAAAAACGTGATCGATGAAGTAAGACAACGGTACAATGAGCCGGCGGAGATCCCAAGTACGCACAACGACGTAGGTCGTAAGAATTTCCTCGATCCATCCCCACTCTCCCTCGACAATGACGACGTCCTCGATGCGGATAGGTTGTGTCACGGCAATCTGCAGTCCCGCAATGAGGTTGGCGATGGTGGGACGCATGGCGATTCCGACCACCAGGCCGGCTAAGCCGGCGGAGGCGAGGACGCTGCCTCCCAGTTGACGGATTTCGGGAAAGGTCATAAGCATGAAGCCGGCAGCCACAACCATGACGACAATGTTGAAGATCCGCTGGAGTACTTCGATTTGGGTGCGGACGCGGCGGCCCGTCAGGTTATCGCCGATGTCAACCCGGTAGTGGACAAAGAGTGTATCGCCAAGCACCTCGCTTAGCAGCATGACCACCCAAGCCAGAGAGGCGATGACTCCGAGTCCGACCACGCGGCGCAGAGTCGCTACCCAGTCCGCTCTTACGGGCAGAACCGGCAGGCTCAACAGGATCGCGACGAGAGGGAAGATCCAGCGGGTGGGCCGCTCGGCGTGCCGTACCAGTGAGTTATTGATCACATTTCCGGTGCGGGCGGCAATTCGCTTCCAAGCGAGGAAGAGCAATTTATGCAATACAATCGCAATGACAATCGCGCCGATGAGCGCGACCAGCGGCCATAACCAGGCCGTTCGGATTTGCGGGAGGGTCATCACGTCTCAGCAGCCCGTGCGCGGCTTCATCGAAGACCGCTGCAAATCGAGGGCCGAATTGAAATGGCAGGAGGGTGGAAGAGGATCGGCAGCCGCGGCCGCATCGTATTAAATTACACACGGCGCATCTGGAATTCTGTCAATTGCGAGGGCCCTCGGTGTTAGTGGTATGGTTCCCAACTTTGCCGGGGGACTGCGGCTTGGAGCGAGCGGAAATACTTGGTGGGTGTTGTGACTGAGTTTTGCGCAGGGGACGCGGGCGGAGACGATAACTCCTTGCGCGGGCCACGGTCGTCACTTGACCACGATGTTTACCAGCTTGTCGGGGACGGTGATGATGCGCACCACTTTTTTGGCGGCGATGGATTGCTGAACCTTCGGGTCGGCTTGAGCTAGCTTTTCGAGCTCGTCTTTGGGCGTGCCGAAGGGGGCGTAGACGCGGCTGCGAAGCTTGCCGTTGACCTGGACGACGATTTCGGCTTCTTCGGCTTTGGCTAACTCGGGATCGTAGGACGGCCAGGGGTGGCGGAAAACCGGGCCATCGCGGCCAATTTCCTCCCAGATCTCTTGCGCAAGGTACGGGGCGAAGGGGGCGAGCATCAGCGCCAGCTTCTCCAGCACATCGTTGACGACGGCTAAGCCGATATTTTCCTCTTCGGCGTAAAGCACGTTCACCAACTCCATGACGCTGGCGATGCAAGTGTTGAAATGCCAGCGCGTCTCGAAATCTTCGGTGATTTTCTTGAGGCACTGATGGAGCTTGCGCAGCACCTGGCGGTCGGAAGCGCCGGCTTCGGACGCTGCGGCCACGCCCACGTGGCGCGTGACGAAACGGTAGACGCGGCCGAGGAAGCGGTAAATGCCGTCGGCGCCTTCCCAGCGCCAATCGACTTCCTTTTCAGGCGGCGCGGCGAAGAGCACGAACATGCGGGCGGTATCGGCGCCATATCTTTCGGCCAGCATGTCGGCACCCACCACGTTGCCTCTGGATTTCGACATTTTGGTACCCTCGGCGATCACCATGCCCTGGTTGAACATACGGCGGACGGGCTCGTTGTTGCGGATGAGGCCGATATCGCGCATCACTTTGGTGAAGAACCGCGAGTAGATGAGGTGCAGGATGGCGTGCTCGATGCCGCCGATGTATTGATCGATCTCAAACCAGTAGGCGATTTTGGCAGGGTCGAACGGAGCTTTGTCGTTGTGCGGATCGCAGTAGCGGTAGAAATACCAGGACGAATCGATAAAGGTGTCCATGGTATCGGTCTCACGCCGCGCCGGGCCGCCACACTTCGGACAGGCGACGTTGACGAACTCGGGCACGTTTTCGAGAGGGGAGCGGCCGGTGCCGGTGATTTCGACGCGATCGGGCAAGCGCACGGGAAGCTGATCTTCGGGTACGCCACTCGCGCCGCACGCGGGGCAGTAGATGACGGGGATGGGGGTGCCCCAATAGCGCTGGCGCGAGATGCCCCAGTCTTTGATGCGGAAGGTGACGGCCGCGCCGCCGAAACCGTGCTGCGTGGCATGAGCCGCCATCTTGATACGGGCCTCTTCGCTCGAAAGGCCGGACCAGGGGCCGGTGTTTTCGGTGATGCCATCCTCGGTGAACGCGGCGGTCAAGCCCGGTTCGACGCCAAGCTCGCCATCCACGGGGCGGATGACCGGGCGGATGGCGATCGAATACTTGCGGCAGAATTCGAAATCGCGATCGTCATGCGCGGGGACGGCCATGATGGCGCCGGTGCCGTAACCCATAAGGACGAAGTTGCCGATCCAAATGGGCACCTTTTCGCCGCTGTAGGGATTGACGGCGTAGCTGCCGGTGAAGAAGCCTTCCTTTTCGATATCCCCAGGGTCGCGGCCGGCGCGCGCATCCACCATGGCCTTGGCGCGGGCCTGGCCGGTGGCATCGAGCAGTTGCGCATTGAGTGGATGCTCGGGGGCGAGGATCACGCAGGTGGCGCCGTAGATGGTGTCGACGCGGGTGGTGAAAACGCGAATCTTCTCGCCGGTTCCGGCCAGCGCGAAATCGATTTCAGCGCCTTCGGAGCGGCCGATCCAGTTGCGCTGCATGATGAGCACGCGTTCCGGCCAGCCCTCTTCGAGCTGCCGCATATCGGCCAGCAACTGGTCGGCATAATCGGTAATCTTGAGGAACCACTGCTCGAGGGCGCGCTGCTCGACGCGCGTATCTTCGTGGCGCCAGCAGCAGCCTTCCACCACTTGTTCATTGGCCAGCACGGTGGCGCACTTGGGGCACCAGTTGACCAGCGCCTTTTTGCGATAGGCGAGGCCGCGCTCCAGCATCTTCAGGAAGAACCACTGATTCCAGCGGTAGTATTCGGGCTCGCAGGTGGAAATTTCGCGGTCCCAGTCATAGCTGAAGGCGAAGCGGCGGTGGGTCTTCTTCATCGCCTCGATATTCTTGAGCGTCCACTGGCGGGGAGGAAGCTGGTTGGCGATGGCGGCGTTTTCGGCAGGCAACCCGAACGCATCCCAACCCATGGGATGGAGCACGTTGAAACCGCGCATCCATTTGTAGCGCGCCAGGGCATCGCCGATCGAGTAGTTGCGAATGTGGCCTATGTGAAGCGTGCCGCTAGGGTACGGCAACATTTCCAGAACGTAAAACTTTGGCTTGGCGGAGTTCTCTTCCGCGCGGTAGAAATCGGCGTTCTGCCAGCGCTCGTGCCATTTCAGTTCGATCTGGCGATGGTCGTAGGGCTTCTCGGGCATAAAATGCTGTTCAGGGAGATGAAACTTATGGTAGCAGGCGGAGGCAGCGGAGGCGGATTTCCGGCAGTTGCGCACGGTCGCAGGAGATTCTTGCAACTGGCCGCCGCGGCGATGGCGACGGCACGCGCTCAACAGGCGGCCCGGCCTCTGCGCCTGGGCGTGGTCGCCGACTGCAAAGATCCGGACGCGGGGATCCGGCGGGTGAAAGAACTCGGCTTTCCCACCTGCCAGATGTACGTGGCATCATACGATGCGGCCACGGCGCGGAAACTGCGGCAGGCGCTGGACCGCCACGGCATTGAAGGGACTTCTATTATCGTCACCGGGCCCGGGCCTGAGATTTACACCTTTGGCGATGGGCCGCGCACCATCGGCCTGGTGCCGCCGAAGTACAGGGCCGAACGGCTGGCGGCCGTCCGGCGGGCTTCCGACTTCGCCAAGGCGGCCGGCATCCCCGCCGTGCAACGCCATTTCGGATTTCTGCCGGAGGATCCCAACGATGCGCTGTTCGCTCCCTCGGTGGAAGCCTTGCGGCAGGTGGCGGATTACTGCAAACGCAACGGCCAGACGTTCCGCTGCGAGACGGGCCAGGAAACGCCGCTCGCGCTGCTGCGCGTGATTCGCGCGGCCGGGTACGACAACGTGGGAGTGAACTTCGATGGTGCCAACCTGATTCTCTATGGCAAGGCGAACCCGGTGGATGCGCTCGACACCCTGGGCCCGCTGGTGATGGGCGTTCACGCCAAGGACGGCCGTTACCCTACGGACCCGGAACGGCTGGGCGAGGAAATGGCGATCGGCCAGGGGAAAGTGGATTTTCCGCGTTTCATCGCGAGGCTCAAGGAGGTTGGTTATCGCGGCCCGATCACGATCGAGCGCGAGATCATCGGCCCGCGGCAGACCGAGGATATTCTCGCGTCGAAGCGGTACTTGGAGGAGCTGATTGGTTGAGGATGGGCAAATGGGTACCGGCAAGCTGTGAAATAATCGACGAAACCGCCGGGTTGACAGACGAAAGCGTCTGCCCCACTTTGGCATGGAAGAAGTTGCGGGCGGGTTGGGGCAGGCTCTTTGGCCTGCCAACCGATTGTTTCGCGGCTTCCGAACAGGGCTTTTCATAGACGACGATGGGCAAGACCGACTTCAAATCCGTGAGCGAGTACATCGCCTCGCAGCCCGAGGCCGTGCAGATCGTCCTGCAGCGCGTGCGGAACGCCATCCGCAAAGCTATGCCGGAAGCCGAGGAAGTGATCTCGTACAAGATCCCGACCTACAAACTGCGCGGTATTGCCGTGCTCTATTTCGCGGGGTGGAAGCAACACTACTCGCTATACCCTGCCACCGCTCGCCTGGTCGCGGCATGCAAAGACGACCTGGCACCGTACCAGGTGAACAAGGGCACCATCCGGTTTCCGCTATCCGAGCCCGTCCCTGTAAAGCTGATCGAGCGCATCGCCAAGTTCCGCGCGAAGGAAGCCGCCGGGCGCGAGAGATCGAGCGCGGCCGCGGCGAAGAAAAGCTAGCCAAGAACGGCCTCCTCCCGCCAAAGATGACCGTGGCAGCCTGGGCCGCACCGCGATGTACAACGGTCGTGAGATCAGAGGTCACCCGGGAGGGGTTGGTGCGATCCAGGGAGGCGTGGGACGCGAAGATGGATTCAGAGAAGCTGGGCTGAGCCTTCGCCGGAATTGGCCTTATTGGGGGCGTTCCGCTCAAGCAAAGCAACAGGTGATTAACCCTTTGTTTCCGGCAAAAAACCTGGGCGATTCGCCCAGATCGCCGGCCCGCGCACACTCGAATGTGCGTGCGACGACTAAAGGCGGCCCGGACTCCTGCCGATAGAAGACGGGAAGGGAGAACGACCTCAGTGACGTTCTTGCTTTTCCTGGCCTCGCTGGCCGTGATGGAGTACCTGGTTCACAAGACGCGCAAGAAACCGGTTGACAACCCGAAAGCGGCCGCCAGTGAGCGCGCTGCCGGACGAGACCCGATGCCGGCCGAGACCTCCATGCCCGGTCTGCTGGCTCTGGGAGAGGCGTTGGAGGCGCGGGGGCGAGGCGAAGCTCCCGGTGTCGAACAGGTGGAGCCGGATCCCAAGGTACACGCTCCTCCGGTGGATGGAGTATGATACTTCCATGCCCGAACGGAACACCGTGAAGGTGCGGTGCCTGCCCGATGGCGCCTTCCTCGAAGGACAGAACGCCGGCTGTGAAGGCACTTCGCTTCGCGTGGACCTTCCGGGACCAGAAGATGGCTTTTCCCGAGGTGTGCTGGTCGAGATTGAGTGCGGTCCCATGCTGTACCTCGGCGAGGTACAGCAGCGTTCCGGATCCGGGTTCACCGTCAAGGTTGAACATTCGCTGGACCGCGACAAGTTGGCTTCCATTCAGGATACCTGGGGGTAGCTTTCTTAGAAGGCTCCGTTATGGGTGAACTGCTGTGGATGGCCGGCAAGGCCTTCATAATCGCCATTATCCTCACGCCGATCGTCCGCGACATGTTTCGGTCGTACCACATGGTGGATCGGCCGGGGAAGCGCAAGGTCCACGCCTATCCCATACCGCGTGTGGGAGGAATCGCGATCGCCGTGGCCTATGGCGTGGCCTTGCTCACTGCGCCCGCGGCCGAAACTGCGGCTGCTCCCTCGGTGTGGAAATTACTTCCGGGAGCCACCCTGGTTTTCCTGACCGGGCTGCTGGACGACTTTTTCTCTCTGAAACCAGTGCTAAAGATCGGCGGCCTGGTGGTGGCAGGGTCCGTCGTGTTCTTCAGTGGCCTGCACGTCGGCGGGCTGGCAGGTCAGCCGGTGCCGGCTTGGGTGGACTATCCCCTCACCGTTTTCTGGCTACTCCTTACCAGCAACGCCCTAAACCTGATTGACGGGTTGGATGGACTATGCGCGGGGATGGGCCTGATGGCCACGCTAACTCTATTCGCGGCTGCGATGTTACACCAGAATCTCCCCCTGGCGCACGCCACCTTTCCGCTGGTTGGCGCCTTGCTGGGATTTCTGTGTTACAACATCAACCCGGCCACCGTTTTCCTTGGAGATTCCGGCGCCTTGCTGATCGGTTTCCTGCTGGGCTGCTACGGCATGATCTGGACGCAAAAGGCGTCGACGCTGCTGAGCATGCTGGTGCCGCTGCTGGCGCTATCCATCCCGCTGCTGGATGTTTCGCTTTCGGTTTTGCGGCGTTTCTTGCGCAACCAGCCGATTTTCACGGCCGATCGGGGACACATCCATCACCGTTTGTTGGACCGCGGTTTCTCGGCGCGGCAGGCGGTGTGGGTGCTGTACCTGTTCGGCGCGCTGGCCGCTGCCCTGGCATTGCTGGCAGTCTCTCCTTGGGGCGGCAAATCGCGCCTGGTGGTGGTTGTCCTGTTCTGCGCGGCCGCCGGAATCGGCATACGCGAACTGCGCTATTGGGAATTCGATGCGGCCGGCCAGTTTCTGTTTCGGGGAGGGCTCATGCGGGCCCTGGGCGGGCGGTTCCGGCTGGAGAGCCTGACGGCCGAACTGGAGCGGGCCCGCGACGAGAAAGAATGGTGGAAGATCCTGGTTGAGGGTGCAAGAAGTTTGGGCATGTGTGAAATCCGCTGGATCGGCCCCGAGGGCGTGCGCACGGAAACCCTGGCGCCGCAGACTGCGCCGGCCTGGACCTTCCGGGTGTCGCTCACGGAGGCCGAGTCCATCGAGGTCAGCGGCGACGTCCCCCAAGCCTCGTCTTCGTTGGATCTCATGGGATTCGCCGAAACCGCCCGCCGCACATTTCAAGCCAGCCGCGGCGCGACGCAGCCCGAGATCACGGTGGCCGCCAAACCATGAAACCATCGCTCCAGCGTGGGGATGAATACTCCGCCGCACTCCTGGACCTATTTGCCTGCATTGCCGGTTTTGCCGTCGCTACCCTGGCGACCGGTATTTGGCTGGGTCAGGCGCCATTCGCAGAGCCGCGGGCGGTGCAGTGGATTTTTTCGGCCGCCGTCGCCTGGCTGGCCATCGTCTTTCCGGAAAGTTTGTCGCGCGGCGGGCTGCCGCGCTGGGTCGACGGGTTTTTCACCGCTACCGGAGCCAATCTGCTGGTGCAGTACGGATTGACCTACTTGTTTGGAACTCCAGCCGCTCCCTGGTTCCTCATCGTCACAGGCAGCGCCTTGAGCCTGGCTGCCGTTGGCCTGGTGCGAAGCGTCATTCCAGTCGCACCGCCCGGTCAGGGAAACGGGATACTGCTGGTTGGCTTCGATTCTTCCACCCCATCGTTGGCCGCCACGCTTCGGGAGAACGCGGTGGGCTTGCTTGACGACCCAGCGGCGGACGCCTCCCTGCAACTGCCTCGCCTAGGCGCGCCGGGGCACCTCGATGAGGTGTGCGAGAGCAAACGCCCGCGTGCGGTTGTGATGAGTGGCAAACCGGCCGGAGTTTCGCTGGCGCAGTTGCTTCAGTTGCAATACGCGGGAATCGAAGTGGAGGGCTCTCCGTTTCTGTGCGAAGGCGTCTTACGCCGCGTAGCATGGCAGCAACTCTCGCCGTCCGACCTGCTGTTTTCGGTTACCCCCATCACTAGCCGGGCCGCGCTCGCGTTCCAGGCGGTCTACAAGACGCTGATGGGCCTGGGACTGGTGATCCTCTCCGCTCCGGTGTTGATCCTGATTTCGTTGGTGATCGTCGTTTCCACCGGCGGCCCGGCCATGGAGCACATCGAGTGTTCCGGACTTGAGCGCATTCCTTTTCGGATGTTTCGCTTTCGAACGTGCCGGACGGACGGCAAACCTTCCTGGATGGGGAGCCTGATTGCGCGCCTGCGCCTCACCGACCTTCCACAGTTGATCAACGTGTTCCGGGGAGAAATGACGCTGTTCGGCCCGCGGCCGGTGCGCAGAGTTTTTGCGGACCGGTTGCACGATCTCATATCGGCATACGCGTTTCGCTTCACGGTGAAACCCGGCATTTTCGGCTGGTCTCAGGCGCAGTTTGCCGAAACCGGCGGCGTGCCGGAGGAAGCGCTTAGCCTGGAGTACGATTTTTATTACATCAGACAGGAAAGCCCGTCCCTCGATCTGGATATTTTGCTGAGAACGCTGTTCCGGCGGCGAAAGGCCGCGCCAAGCAGGGCTGCGGTGCCGGTTACGGCGAGTGACGCGTGATGCTGGCTGGGGTGCTGCTGGCGGCCGCAACCGCGGTGGTCTTTTACTTTCTCATCGGCTACCCGATTTTGCTGGCGATTTCGCGGCGGGCGGCGCCGCCGGTGCGCAAAGATGCGGCGTTTCAGCCCACGGTTTCGATCTTGCTGGCGGTGCATAACGGCGAGGCCTTCCTGCATCGAAAGCTGGAGTCCCTGCTGGCGTTGGATTACCCGGCGAACCAGCGCGAGATTTTAGTGGTCTCGGACGGTTCGACCGACGCCACGGAAAGCATCGCGGCCTCATTTGCGGAGCGGGGCGTGCGGTTGCTGTCTGTTCCCCGCGGCGGCAAAGCGGCCGCGTTGAACGCCGGCCTGGCACAGGCGTCGGGGGACATTCTGTTCTTCACCGACGTCCGGCAGACGCTGGATGGGCAGGCCCTTTCCCACCTGGCGGCGAATTTCGCGGACCCTTCGGTGGGGGCGGTTAGCGGAGAGCTGCGCCTGCTCAATCCCGCGCGCGCCGGCGAGCAGGCCGACATGGAATTGTACTGGCGTTTTGAGCTCTGGGCGCGCAGCCGCCACTCGCGGATGGATTCCATTTTCAGCACCACGGGCTGCATCTACGCGCTCCGCCGCAGCCTGGCCTCGCCGTTGCCGCCGGATACGATCGCCGACGACGGCACATTTTCGTTGCGGGCCTTTTTCCGCGGCTACCGGGTGATCTTCGATCCTGAGGCGCTCGCCTTCGACTATCCGGCGGCCGAGGGCGCCGAGTTTCGCCGCCGGCTGCGCACCCTGGCCGGTCTCTGGCAACTTTTCGCCCGCCTGCCGCAGTTGTTCACCAGCGCCGACCGGATGCGCTTTCATTTTCTTTCCTACAAATTCGGGCGTCTCGTGCTCCCCTGGGCGATCCTGCTGATCTGGGGCTCGACGCTGGCGCTGACCGATTCCGCATGGCGCAACTTCCTGCTCATCGATGAGGCGATGCTGGTGGCGCTGGCGGTGCTGGATCGATTCGTGCCGCGCGCGTTTTTTCTGAAGCGAGTCTCCTCGCCGGCACGAACTTTTATGGCGATGAACGCGGCGGCGCTGCTGGCGGTGCTGGTGTTTTTCGTTCCGCCGGAAAGGCTGTGGCGGCCGACGCGAATGCAAGCGCGCCAGTAATGGCCGTTATACTCGAACCTTGAAGCGGATTCTTTTCGTTTTCGGGACGCGGCCGGAGGCCATCAAGCTCTGCCCGCTGATTCAACGGTTGCGCGCGCAGCCGGAGGACTTTGAGGCAAGGGTCTGCGTCACGGCCCAGCACCGTGACATGCTGGACCCCGTTCTGGAGGTGTTCGGGGTCAGACCCGATTTCGATCTCGACCTGATGCGGCCGGGCCAAACGCTGTGCGAACTCACGGCGCGGGTACTGGCCGGCATGGAAACGGTTCTGAGTCCGGAACGGCCGCGCCTGGTAGTGGTGCAGGGTGACACGAACACGACCCTGGCTGCGGCGTTGGGCGCGTTTTATCACGACGTACCGGTGGCCCATATCGAGGCCGGCCTGCGCACCGGCGACCTGCGGCAGCCGTTTCCGGAGGAAATGAACCGCGTGCTCACGTCGCGCATTGCGGCATATCATTTCGCGCCTACGCACGCGGCCGAGGCCGCTCTTTTACGCGAAGGTGTAGCGCCCGAGAAGATCTTCGTCACCGGCAATACCGGCATCGACGCGGTGCTGTGGGTGCAAAACGCGCTGGAAAAGGGCGAACTCCGCGCGCCGGAATGGCCCTGGCTCGATTCAACCAGGCGGCTGGTGCTGGTCACCTGCCACCGCCGCGAAAACTTTGGGCCCGGCTTCGACCGGGCGATGCGTGCGCTGGCGCTGCTGGCGGAGCGGCCCGACGTACAGGTTGCCTACCCGGTGCATCGCAATCCCAACGTGCTCGGCCCGGCTCACAACCGGCTTTCCGGACATGCCAATATAGTCCTCCTCGATCCGCTGCCGTATGTGGCCTTTGTGGACCTGATGCGGCGGTGCTGGATGATGGTCACGGATTCCGGCGGCATTCAGGAGGAAGCACCGTCTCTCGGCAAGCCGGTGCTGGTGCTGCGCGAGAAAACCGAGCGGCCGGAAGCGGTGGCAGCCGGCACGGTAAAGCTGGTGGGAACCGATGAGCGGCAGATTGTCGCCGAGGCAACGCGGTTGCTGGACGACAAAGCCGAATACTCGCGCATGACGCGCGTCCACAACCCGTACGGCGACGGGCACGCCTGTGAGCGGATTGCGCAGGTGCTGGCTGGGGCTCTGCGGGCGGCGC
This sequence comes from Bryobacterales bacterium, assembly GCA_963761855.1. Taxonomy (GTDB): domain Bacteria; phylum Acidobacteriota; class Terriglobia; order Bryobacterales; family Bryobacteraceae; genus Bog-375. The sequence goes on from CAVXJY010000062.1 coordinate 37,620, forward strand.
CGTTGGCGGAAGAAAAGCCGAGATGACTCTCGGCTCAGCCGGCTTGACAGCCGGCGCCACGACGGGTGCCGGTGCACAGGGCAGGATGAGCTGGTGGATCACGCGAACGCACGGGCGCGGACCGGCGGTTGCGAGTGAACTGGCAAGTTTCCCGGCAGGTACCTACCGAAAATCGGGGAGGGCGTTCACGATCTCGACGGTCGCCACGCTGACGCGCACCACCTGGCCCACCAGGCGCACCAGGCGCACGATGTAGCCGGGATCGTCCTCGCGATTCGGGTCGGATTCGCCCTTCACCTGGTACTGATCGATCACCCACTCCAGCGCGGACCGCGAGCCGAGGCGGTATTCGAACACCTCCGGAGGAATGCCGGCCAGCGTCAGCGATTCGTTCACGCGAAGCGACTGCTTATCCGCACTCAGCTTCATTTGCTCGACGCGCTGCGAGTACGGTACGCCCTCGGTTTCGATTTCCTGGAGCGGCCACGGTTTGAGCGATTCATATTCGACGTGCAGCCGCGCCAGCTCCTTTCCAGCCGATGCGAACGCCGCGAAATCGGGCGCAAACGGAATCCGCGGCAGCTCGCGTTTGAGATTGGCCGCGTACCGCTCGCGATATCCCGGATGATGCAGCAGCGCGTAGAGGTAATGGAAGACGTCTTCTTTCGCGATGGATTCGTTGGAATAGTGCTGGCGAAACTCCGCGACGGCAGAGTCTTTCAGGTGAGAAAGGGGGAAGCACTTCGTACCGCAGCCTGCGCCCACGAGGTGCAGGTTCGGGATCGTGTCGCAGGCCATCGCCATGAAAGGCTTCTCGGATCCAACGTCTGTGAGGCAGATGCATCGCCCCACCGTGATGTTGGGCCACTGGTATACCTCTTCGTTCAGAACAGGGTCGAAGTACAGCCAGCGCTTCGAGGACGGGCGGTAAAGGGATGGAATGATCTTCTTGCTATCGAACTTGGCCAACCTGCCACGATTGACGTCGAGCTTGAGGTCGCGGCTCCAGTCGATGTGGTCGGGCCAGTCGGCCTCGGGGTCCGCAGCGTGTCGATGGACCTCGCTGTTGTAGTCGGCAATGAAGCGCCTCACGCGGGACGCCAGCTTATCTCCGGACCAATCGTAGACGACACAGTCGCGGCTGGTGTTTACGCCAAGGGACCAGCGATCGAAGGCGTCGGCGATAGGCGGAAGCTCGCGGTACTCACCCGCGTGTTCTGGTATTAGCCACGAGTGGTTGGCGTCTGGCGAGAGCGTTGCCCATTGAACCCGACGATGCGCTAGAAACTCCAACTCTCGGCCTTGCGCCAGGTCTCGGGCACCCGGTGGTAGCGCAGCCGCTGCGCAGCTCCTTTCTTCCGAACTGCCAGCGTGATGCCGACGCCGACCTGGATTCCGAATACGTTGTGCGTCGTTCCGGAGAGCTTGGGATTCCGGCGAACGTTGCCATGCAGGTCGATGTGGTCAATGTGCTGGAAGTCTTTCGCGAGGTGTTTGCGCATGCCATCGAATGCAATCTGGTCGAGGAAGCCGTTATTCGACACAAAGCACACGATGCCATCTCGTTCGCCCAAGCGGTCCGTCGCCCACCGGAAGAATTTCACGTAGGCGTCGTCCAGCTTGCTCTTGCTGCTGGCCTTGGAGTCTTTGCCGTACGTGTCCCGCACCCGCCCGTCCACCACCTTGTACTTCCGGTTCCTGTTGTTATCGTTCTCGCTCTTTTGCCCCACGTTGTACGGCGGGTTGCCGATAATCACCGTGATGGCAGCTTCCTTCTCCCGCTCCACGCGCTCGGTGTTGGCGGCGGTGAACAGCGCGCCCTGCTGCGCCTCAGCCATGTCGAGCGTATCCACGAAACACAGGCCCGGAAATGCCTCGTATTGCTTCATCCGCTCATAGTAGGCGTGCTCGATGTTCAGGCTCGCCACGTAGTACGGCAGCAGCATCACCTCATTAGCGAAAAGCCGGTGCTGGTAGGCTTCGGCCAGCGCCTTGCCCGGCATGCGGTCGATCAGGTTGACGATGAAATTCCCGGTCCCGGTGCACGGATCGAGAATGATCACTTCCGGTGAAGCCAGAGTGTATCCGAATTCTTCCTTCAGTGCATCCTCCACCGACTGGCACACGTAGTCCACAATCTCGCGCGGCGTGTAGACGATGCCGTGCGTATCGGCCACATCCGGCGAGAACCGCTGGAAGAACTGCTCGTATACCGAGTTGAGAAAATCCTGCTTCTCGGTAAAGTGGCTCAGGTTCGCCCCGGCGCGCTCAATCGCCGTGTAGTACGGGTCCAGCTTCTTGAGGAATTCCTGCTTCGAAAAACTGGCCGAAGCCAGCGCCTCGATCACGTTCTCCACTTGCGCCGCAATCACGTTCCGCGTGGTGAATTCGGGGTTCTGGAACAGGTTGCGCATCAGCCGCTCGGTCAGCAGATGCTGGATCAGCATCTCATCCACGTGGCCCTCGCTCAGCTCCGGGTTCAGCGACGCACGGCAGAGCGCCATAAACGTCGCGAACGCCTCCCGAAACTTCTTGTTCTTCTTGTGCGCTTCGTCGATGTGCTCACGGAGCGACTGCGCCAGGTCCGGAATCCGGCTCTTGAACTCATCCATGGCCCGCTCGAACTCACGCTCGTCGGCTTCGTCGTGGGAGAAGAAGCGGTTCATCAACTCCGCTATCTTCAGTGGTTCGCTGAGTGCGTATCCGCCAGATTCGCCGCGGTCCTGATAGAGGACGGCGGTTTCGGTATCCTCGAAAATGGTATTGCGGGTCGGGTATCCGGCCTTGATCTTCTTCTGGATTTCCGCAGCCAGTCTGTCGGAAGTGTCCTTGGCCTCCCACCAGCCGCGCGCCAGGCGGAATTCGTCGCGTACGGTGCCGTCGGGAACCACGCGCTTGCCGCCGGAGTAAGTCGAGAGCTCCGGAACTAGTGTCCAGCCGCGCTTTCTGGCGGCCTTATCGAGCAGGTTCTGGAAAGGCGCTCTCAGGCCGAGTTCGTGGCTTACGGCTTGCCCCTTCAGGTGCTGTAGATCCTTGAGATAGGTCTTGATCAGCGGATCGGTTGGGGCGAGGTCGAGCATGGGCGCCTACTGCATCGTATCAGGCGTTGCGATGCGCGGAAAGCGCGCGCCGAACTCGCGATGCTGTCTTATCGGCGTTGCGGGCAGGATTGGCGATAACCAGGGGCTAAAAGCCCGATCCTTGCCGTGACTCCGCGGCACGGCTGAAGCCGTGCCCTGATACACGGCTAATCACATCCCCGTGCGTTCGGAAGTGTCCTTCGCCGTTGCAGTGCACTCGGCGCCGGGATCGGTTGAAGAAGCTCGAGGGCAGGCTAAAGCATGCCCCACCAACGGCCGGGACGGGGGTCGGAAGCGAGGGGCGGGCGCGTTACTGTATTTATGGCCGCTCGGCCAGCAGAGATTGAATCTCTCCTGAGAACTCGGCCTGGAGGTGTTCCGAACCGTCGTAGCCGGTGTGGATGAGGCGCACCCGGCCGGATTTGTCGATGACGATCAGCGAAGGGAAGCCCTCCAGGCCCAGGTCTGCAAGGAGCTTCTCGCTGCCGCCGGCAACCGGCAGGGTGTAACCGGCTTTCTCCATGAAGTTTCGCGCCTTCTCCAGTGTGTCGCCGTTCTGCGGCACATTGATCGCCCAAAACGCGACCAGCGAGTTTCCTTGATACCGTCTGTAGAGCTTCTCCAGTTCCGGCAGTTCCCTGCGGCAGGGAAGACACCAGGTGGCCCAGAAACCGAGGACGACGACGCGCCCCCGCAAGGCGGAGGAACCGATCGCCGCACCGTCGAGTCTGTCGAGGGAGAAGGTGGGAGCGGGCTCGCTGATTCTGCGAGTGGCGACTCGCGTGGCCAGTGCAGGAATCGTAGTCAGCGCCAGCACCACGAGCCCGGCCAGGCAGGCAGCAGCCAGCATGCCTCCTTTAATCGCGGACCGCTCCGCCAGAAGATGCCGGCTGCGCACACCGCACACAGCGAACAGATTCGCAGTCAGCAGGAGCAAGGCGAGGACTGCATGGGGCAGTTGGTCCCATCCTAAAATGAGCAGTGCGACAGAGGCGCCCGAAGTCGCCAGGAGCCCTTTCAGCCACGCGTTCCCCGGCCGGCTCCGCCCGCGAACCAGGCCCGCACACAGATACAAAAGCGCGAGGACGATGACAGTAACGGGCAGATCTGCACCTACATGGAAATGGTTATCGACAAGGATGAACACCACAAGGGCCGCTAATCCGGTCAGGATATCGGCTGCGCCCGAAATGAGTGTGTTTTTCATACGCAGAACTCCTGTGCTCGCTTACGAAAAACAGGCAGCTTATGTTCCTCATGAAGCAGCCACTGGGGACAAATCCCGAAAAGCCGGCGATTGCCGCGTTTCGCCGGCTGGGCGATACTGGTCAGGAACAGCCGACCCCTCGGATGCGAATTCTTTTCCTCTCGCCGCGCCTGTGCCTGCCGCTGCTGACCGGGGCACGGATTCGCGAGTATTATCTCTCGCGCGCACTGGCACAGCGTGCCGACGTTACGTACGTGAGCTTCATTCAGCCCGGCTTTCCGGAGCCCGCCGCGGACGAGCTCGGATTCTTTAGTGAAGTATTTCTGGTGCCTCTTCTGGGACGCTACAGCCTCAAGAAAATCGTGCGCGGATTGACGGGCAGCCAGCCTTTGAGCGTTCTCAACTACACCACCGATGAAATGAAGTCCGTGATCACCGCCATCGCGGCGCGCAACCGCTTCGACCTAGTTCATCTGGATAGCTGCCACATGGCCGAGTACGCCCGGCTGATCGAAACGCTATGGCAAAGTCCGCCGCGCACCGTCTACGATTGGCACAACATCGAATCCGAGCTGATGCGGCGCTACGCCGCCAACGCCAATTCTCTTCCCAAGAAAATGTATGCCGATCTTACGGCAAAACGGCTGGCGCGCCTCGAAAAGCAGATCCTCGGCACCGGCTTCGGCCACGTGGTCTGCAGCCAGCGGGAGAAGGAGAGACTGGTGGAGATCGCTCCCGGCGCGCGCATCACGGTAATCGAAAACGGAGTGGATACGGAAAAATTCGCGCCCTCAACCGAGGCGGTTCCGCGTCAGCGCCTGGTGTACGTGGGAGCGATGGACTTCCACGCCAATATTGACGCGGCCTGCTGGTTCACGCGGCAGGCGTGGCCGGCGATCCACCAGCGTTTCCCGGATTGGCGGCTGACGCTGATCGGCTCCAATCCGGCTGCCTCCGTGCGGGAACTGGCTCGAGAACCGAATGTCGAGGTTACCGGCACGGTTCCCGACGTAGTTCCGTACTATCGCGACGCCGTGGCGGCGATTGTGCCTTTGCGCTCGGGCGGCGGAACGCGTTTGAAGATTCTCGAGGCCATGGCGACGGGCGTGCCGGTGGTTTCCAGCCGCCAGGGAGCCGAAGGTCTGGCGGTTTCCCCCGGCCGGGATATAGAAGTGCTGGAGGACGATAGCGGCTGGCTGCCGGCGCTGACCGCGATTGCGACCGAGCCAGGCCTTTGGAACGCCCGGTCGCTGGCCGGCCTGGCCCTGGTGCGCGCACACTACGATTGGCGCCTGCTGGGCGAACGGCTTTACGAAGAATATGGTTCCTGGCTGGCGAGCGCGGCGGTGTAGATTTCGACCAGGCGGCTGGTTCGGGCCTCGGGCGTGTACCGGGTGAGAATGAGATCGTGGGCGCGCGCCGCCAGGTCGTGCGCCAGTGCCGGATTCGCCAGCAGCTCGCGCATCGCCCGGCATAACGCTTCGGGCTTCCGCGGCGCGACCAGGAGCGCGCTTTGCCGGTCGGAAACTATCTCCGGGATGCCTCCGACAGCCGTGGCCACCACCGGCACTTGAGTCGCCATGGCTTCCAGCAGCGCGTTGGGCGAACCCTCCGACAGCGAGGAAAGCACAGCCAGATCGGCGATCCCATAATACGGTTCAGCCGACGGCACCTGTCCCGCCAGAGTGACGACCCGGCTGAGGCCGAGATCGCGAATGGCAGCCTCGATCCTGGCGCGCTCCGGTCCCTCGCCGACGATGAGCAGATGCGCGTTGACGGCGCTTTCACCGGCGTGCACGGCCGCCAATTGACCGATAGCCCGCAGCAATCCAAGGTGGTCCTTTTCACGGGAAAGCCGGCCAACCGTCAGAATCACTTTTCGCGCTGGATCGATTCCAAGCCGGGCGCGCAGTTCCGCAGGCGCTTGTGCCGCCGCAGGGGTTCTGCCCCAGCCGGGATCTATGGCATTATGGACAATTTCAATACGCGCAGCCGGGACCCCTTGGCGAACCAACTCCTGCCGAAACGGCCGGCTGACCGTCACCACCCGCGACGCCACTCGCAGCGACCATCGGTCCAGTTGGTTGTACAAGCGAGCCCGCAGGTCCGGCCAGGTGTAGCCGTGATGGAATGCTACCCAGGGCGCCAGCCGGTTCAGGCCGGACTTCCGAACCAGAAAATGGGACTTCACCGCGTGGCTTTGCACCACGCCGGGCTGGAGACTTCGGCCGAGCGAGGCAAGCTGGTCAATCACGCTCCGGTCAAAACGGCCTGCTTCGGCAATCGGATAAACGGGAACCGACATCCCGGCGGCGGCCTGCAGGAAGAGATCGGGCTGGCCGGGGCGGTGGAAAACGGCGATGGACACCTCCACCCGCGGTCCATCGCCGCCCGAGCGGGCCACGCAGGCGAATTGCAGCAGGTTCTTGGCCGGTCCGGTGATGGTACTGGCCTCAACGATGGCCAGCAGTCTGATGGGTTTCATCGCCACGCTGAGTGTACCAAAGAGAGGCCGCGCAGGGCCTTATACGGGAGGTCTCACCGGTCGAGCCGATGCGGATTCAGCGAATGCCGCGAGTGACTTGGTGTCTTTCCACGTATTCGCGTAACATGTACTAGTAGAGCGTACGAGCGCTTGACTTGACAGGTCTGCGAATCTCGGGCCAGACTTTGAATTGCGATCTCCAGCCGAACCGACGGCCGACAGGAGCGTAATGAGGTATTTTCCGTGAAATTCCCGCGTCTGGCAGCACTTCTCTTGCTGGCGGTACCGGCATTTGCCCAATATGCCGGCCCCGCCATTCTCTCCCGCGGGGAGGCTCCGTCGGGCCTGAATGCGCCGCAGGTCGATTTCATTCCCTTCCTGTCGCTGCTGGGTGTCTACGATACCGGGCTGGCCGGCGTATCCACGAATGCGCAGGGCCAACTGTCGAATGTAGCTTCTGAAGGCGTGGAGGCGGACGTTGGGATTAGTGGAGTCCACAGTTGGAGGCGCACCAAGATTTCGCTGAATTATGCAGGCGCGGCCCGCGAATACACGCCTGCCAGTTATTACTCAGGTATCGACCAATCGCTCATGCTCGGGATCACGCAGCAATTCTCCAGGCACGTCATACTGCAATTGAACGAATCCGCCGGCGTGTTTACCGAGCCTTACGGCTTGCCGACCCTCTCCACAACCGTGCCGTTCGATCCTTCGACAACTTACACTCCGACCACCGATTTTTTCAATAATCGGACGATCTTCACGACCACGCAAGCCTTGCTGACTTATCAGCGAACAGCCAGGCTCTCTTTTTCTTTCGGCGGAGACGGAAATCTGACGCGGTACCGGTCGAATGCTCTGTACGGTGTGAACGCCGAGGACGCGGAGGGGGACGTGCAATATCGCATTACCAGGCACACGACCATCGGTGCCAACTATACGTATACGCATTTCGGTTTTACGGGGCTTTTCAGCGATACGGACCTGAACCGGTTTAGCGGTACTTATGCTGTGCAATTCTCCCGAACCTGGGAGTTCAGCGGCCTTGGTGGCGTAACCCGAGAGGAGACCAAGTTCCCGGAGGCGGTTATGGTAAGCCCTGTGATTCAAGCCCTGCTGGGAATCACGGGAGGATATGTTATCTCGCACAGTTTGAGCTGGCTTCCCACTTATAGCGGACGCTTGTCGAAAACATTTACGCACGGCGTTGCGTTTATTTCAGGCGGCCACACCATCACCCCGGGCAACGGTCTCTTTTTGACCTCCACAACGTATAGTGCTTTGGCGGGTTATTCGTATACGGGACTTCGCCGATGGAGTTTCGGCCTTTCGGCCGGCTACAACAGGTCGGAGTCTATCGGTAACATCGTGGGTGAGTACGCCGGTATCACCGGCGGCGTGCAAACCAGCCGGCAGATCAGCCACGCCGTGCACATGGTGGCCAACGTGACCGCGAACAAATATCAAAGCGGCAGCTTCGTCGGTTACAACCGGATTTTCTGGGACGCTCGGGCAGGGCTCACCTTCTCTCCGAGAGATGTACCCCTGCGATTCTGGTAGGTGCGGCCGATGGTTGACCGCCGCCCGGCTCCCCGGCCAAGGCTCAGGCGCGCCATCGCGACGCTGCATGCTAGGAATATATAGTGTGGTGGATCGCCCCGAATGATCCGGTTATTTCGCGTATTCGTTCCCACAAGCACGTTTGGGCTGTTCGTATTTGAAGCCCTGCTGGTACTCGCGGCGTTCATCTTTTCCGCCTACCTGCTTCTGGAAGTGGATCCCACGGATTATCTGTCGAATCTCCAGGGGCAGGCGAGTATTGCGCTGGTCTGGCTCAGCATCCTTACGGGGATCCATTTCCAGAGCCTCTACTCGCAGATCCGTATCCGGTCGCGCCTGCTGCTGTTGCAACAGCTCTTGATGGTGACGGGCGTTGCGTTTCTTTTCCAGGCGCTGATCAGCGCCATCGCTCCCGACCTGCAGATACCGCTTCGCGTGATGCTGCTGGGCAGCCTGTTTTCGATCGTGGGCATCCTGGCCGACCGCCTGCTGTTCAGCACGTATATCCTCCCCCTGGTTGCCGGCGAGCGGTTGCTGCTGATCGGGGACAGTCCCTTGCTCGATGACATCGCCACTTATCTGGAGGAGAACCCGCAGCCGGGGATGCAGGTGGTTGGGCATATCGGTAAGTCCGCTTCAGAAACGGCAGCCATCCCAGCGGCAGGCGGCGAAGGCCCAACCGGCAGTATGGAAGCCGCCATCCAGGCGTTCCACCCGAACCGCGTCGTGGTGGGATTCGGAGGCGGCCTGAGTCCGCGTTTGGCTCATGAGCTGCTGGAATCGCGGTTCTCGGGTCGCGCCATCGAAGACGCCGCCGGAACCTACGAGAAAATCTGCAACCGGGAGGGGCTGAGTGGGTTGAACGCGGCGCGCCTGCTGTATTCGAAGGAATTCGAGCCCGGCACGCGGGCCTTGTTTTTCCAGGCAATCGGCAATGGCCTGATTGCCGCCGCGGTACTCCTCCTTCTGTCGCCTTTGCTGGCGCTGATCGCCGCGCTGGTGCGGTTGTCGTCCCGCGGCCCCGTGCTCGAAGGGCAATTGCGGGAGGGCCGCAAGGGGCCCTTCACCCTCTACCGCTTCCGGGTCGGTGGCGAAGAGTCCCGCATCGCCCGGATCCTCTCCCGCACAGGCCTTTATGCTCTGCCGCAGTTCATCCAGGTGCTGCGCGGGCAGATGTCGATCGTCGGACCAAGACCGGACCGGCCGGAATTCGTGCGGGAGTTGTCGCGGCACATCCCGTTTTACCGGCACCGGCTCAACGTGCGGCCCGGCATTACAGGTTGGAGCCAGATTCACATGAGATACACGCCCGCTCCCCGGGATTCGATGCTGGAGTTGGAGTATGATCTGTACTACATCAAGTACTTTTCGTCTACGCTGGATGTTTTTGTCGTGGCGCAGGCCATCAAAGGCCTCCTGCTCTGGGGTGGGCAACCATAGCGCGCAGCGGACGCACCAGCGGTAAAACCGCATGAGCCAACAAGCTGGCCGGTGCGCCCGGCTGCTTTTCCGCCGCCTGTCCCCCGGCGCAATCACCGCGCTGTGGATGGTTTCGCTTGCCGCCTGTGTCCCTCCGCTCCAAGCTCAGAGCGCGGACAACGTGCTGCTGGTGGTGAACCGCAGAGATCCCGTCTCGCAGGCGGTTGCGGACTACTACGCAAAGCGCCGCGCGGTTCCCCCCAGCCATTTTTGCCTGCTCGACACGACCTCCCAGGAAACCATCGATTGGCGGACGTACGTCGGGCAAATTGAGACGCCGGTTGCAGCTTGCCTGAAGCGGGGGCACCTTGAGGAGCAGGTGCTGTACATCGTGACCACCATGGGTATCCCGCTGCGCATAGACGGCATGGGCGGATCGATTCTATTCTCCGAACAATCTTCAGTGGATTCCGAACTCACCTTGCTCTATGCGAAGCTTCACGGAAGCACCTTTGAGCGGGCCGGCGCGGTTCCTAACCCCTTCTTCGGCAAGCGCGGCAGCCCGTTCCTGCACCCGCAATTTCCGATCTACCTGGTAACTCGGCTGGCCGCCAACAATCTGGCGGACGTGAAGGGCATGATCGACCGCTCGTTGTCCGCGAGGAATCGCGGCATGTTCGTCATCGACACCAGTTCACCGGCGAATGGCGACGGCAACAACTGGCTGCGCGCGGCGGCCCTGCTGTTGCCTCGCGGCAGGGTGGTGCTGGACGACACTCCGAACGTTCTTTACAAACAGCGCAACGTGATCGGCTACGCTTCCTCGGGATCGAACGATGGCGGCCGCAAACAACGCTGGTTGGGGTTCGAATGGCTGCCGGGAGCAATTGTCACCGAATTCGTGTCGAGCGACGCCCGGACGCTGAAGCCACCGCCGGCGGACTGGAACCTCACCACGTACACCGACCGCGAGCATTGGTTCGCGGGCTCCCCGCAAACGCTCAGCGCCGATTACATTCACGAAGGCGCCACCGGCGCTTCCGGCAACGTTTACGAGCCGTACCTGCCCGGCTGCGTACGTCCCGAGTACGTCTTGCCGGCTTATGCCGGAGGCCGCAACCTGGCGGAGAGTTATTACCTGGGGATGCCGTTTCTCAGTTGGCAGGGCGTGGTGCTAGGCGATCCTCTATGCTCGCTGAAGTAGGCGAAATTCGCGCCAGGAAGCCGTGAAATAACCGGTTGGCAGGCGAACGCTCCGGCACCACCCGCCCGCAACTCCTTCGATCGAAAAATGGGGCAGACACTTCGCCCGGACGTGGACTCTCTGTCGATTGTGCGGCGTCGCTTTGCGCTACTATCAGGCTTTTTGGAGGCATCCATGGCGAATCGGGCAGAAGGCCGATGAAGGTCACATTCTGGGGCGCGGCTGGCACGGTCACCGGCTCGATGCACGTGGTGGAATCGGGCGGGCGCCGATACGCGCTCGATTGCGGGCTTTTTCAGGGGCGCCGCAAGGAAGCGTACGAAAAGAACCGGCACTTGCCGGTCGCCGGTTCGTCGATCGACGCCGTGGTTCTTTCTCACGCGCACATCGACCACAGCGGCAATCTGCCCACGCTGGTGAAGAACGGCTTCAGCGGCCCAATTTATGCGACGCCGGCGACCATCGACCTGTGCCACTGGATGTTGCGCGACACGGCTCACATCCAGGAAAAAGACGCGGAATTCGTGAACAAACGCCGCGATCACCGCAAGGCGATCGGCCTGGAAGACGGGCACGCGGTGCCGCTGTATACGACCGAGGACGCCGAGCGCACGCTGCCGCTGTTCCAACCGGTGGCCTACCACCAGCCGCACAGCCTGGGGGCGAACCTCAACTACACTCCGTACGATGCCGGCCACATCCTGGGTTCCTCGAGCGTGGTGCTGGATGAAAACCAAAACGGCGGGCGCGTGCGGCTGACATTTTCCGGCGACGTGGGCCGGCCGCATGTGCCCATCATTCGCGATCCGGAAAGCATGCCCGCGGCGGAATACCTGATCGTCGAAAGTACTTATGGCGGGCGGTTGCACAAGGACGCCAGCCACGTGGAAAACAAGCTGGCCGATATCGTCAACCGCACAGCGCAGCACGGCGGACGCATCATCGTCCCCGCCTTCGCGGTGGGCCGCACGCAGCAACTGGTGCTGCTGCTGCACCAGCTCACCAACCAGAAGCGCATCCCCGGAATCCCGATCTTCGTCGACAGCCCGCTGGCGCTCAATGTTACCCAGGTACACCGTGACCATCCCGAGTGCTTCAATGAAGCCACGCGCCAGTACCTGCTGCACAGCGAAGACCCGTTCGGTTTCGCTCGCCTGCAATACGTGCGCGACGCTGCCGAATCGAAGAAGCTGAACGACCTGCATGGCCCCTTCGTGGTGATCTCGGCCTCCGGCATGTGCGAGGCGGGACGCATCCTGCACCACTTGCGCAACGGCATCGAAGACCCTCGCAACACAGTCCTCATCACCGGCTTTCAGGCGCAGGACACGTTGGGACGGAAGCTGATCGAGAAATGGCCGGAGGTTAAGATCTTCGGCGAACCGATGCGGGTGCGCGCCCAGATTGCCAGCCTGGACGAATTGAGCGCTCACGCCGATTACAATGAGCTGCTCGACTGGATCCGGCCGCTGGCGGCTTCGCTGCGCAAGGTCTTCCTGGTGCACGGCGAGCCGCAGCAGGCGGCGGCGTTGGCCATGCAGCTTCACTCCCATTACGGCCTGGAAGCAGTGATACCCGCGCCGGGCGAGAGCTTTGAGCTGGTGTGAAGAAGGGAAAAGGCGGCAGGGCGGCTTGGCTACCGAACGCCCGGAACAGAACGGCAAGCTGAAGCACAATGCCACCAGCGGCGTGCGCGGGCTGCCGTTCTCATGCAGCGCAGCGGTGCGGTACCGGTTGCGCACGCTGGCTGCGCGACATGGAAGTGGGAAAGGGGCGGCTGGCCTTGTATCAGGGCACCGGCTTCAGCCGTGCCGCAACACAGCCGCAGCCAAGGGCTTTTAGCCGCTGGGTCATTGCTACCAAGTCCGCAAGGGCTGAAGCCCACATTATTCTCCCTATCCTTCGGCACGGCTAAAGCCGGTGCCCTGATATACAGAACCCCCCTGGGAGACCAACGCCTTGTGTACCCCTACGCTCAGAGGCATGCGAATACCAAGGCCTTCTGCACCCGCATGCGAAATCACCAGGACTGGAGAGTTTTGCCATTTTTATGTCGCACACCCCGCATGAGCTGGCTGTGCATGGCCGCCACGAAAGTGTGTTAGGTTAGTGATTTCACGCTCGTTTGGAGGCAAAATGGAAGCCCTCGGCATGATCGAGACGAAGGGGCTGGTCGGCGCTATTGAAGCCGCCGACGCCATGGTCAAGACCGCTAACGTGGTGCTGACCGGCAAGGAATTCGTCGGCGCAGGTCTGGTGATGGTTACGGTACGCGGCGACGTGGGCGCGGTCAAAGCGGCTACCGACGCGGGCGCAGCCGCGGCTCGGCGCGTCGGCGAACTGGTTAGCGTTCACGTGATTCCCAACCCGCACGAGGAAGTGGAGAAGGCCCTGCCCACCAGCGGCCTGAAGAAGTAGCGGCTCATGCTCGCCGATAAAGATCTCCTGTCCATTCAGGAGGTCCGCTCCAAGGTCGACAAGGCCTATCAGGCGTCGCTGAAATACCGGACCTATACCCAGCAACAGGTAGACGCGGTTGTCGAAGGCGCGGCTGCGGCGGCGCGCGCGAATGCCCGCCGGCTGGCTGAAATGGCGGTTGAAGAGACCGGCTATGGCAACGCCAAAGACAAATACATCAAGAACCTGCTTAACTGCGACTGGCTGCCGCGCCGCATGCGCGGCATCAAGACAATGGGCGTGCTGCGCGAACTGCCGGAAGACAAGATCGTCGAATTCGGCGTTCCGGTCGGCGTGGTAGCCGCGATTCTGCCCACCACCAACCCCACCTCGACGGCGTTTTACAAGATTCTGATTTCGCTCAAGGCCGGCAACGCGATTGTGCTGAGCCCGCATCCGCGCGCCCACAAATGCACTTGCGCCGCGGCCGGTATCCTATACCAGGCGGCAGTGGCCGCGGGTGCGCCCGAAGACATCATTCAGTGCATCGACACGGCCACGCTGGAAGGCACCACCGCGTTGATGCGCCATGAACGCACTGGCATTATCCTGGCGACTGGCGGACCGGCCATGGTGAAGGCCGCCTATTCGAGCGGCAAGCCGGCATTCGGCGGAGGGCCGGGTAACGTCCCCGTGCTGGTGGACACTTCGGCCGATCTGGAAGACGCGGTTCTCAAGATTGTCGCCGGAAAGAGCTTCGACTATGGCACGGTGTGCTCGAGCGAGCAGGCTCTGGTGGCCGAAAGTTCGCTGCGCGACCGCATTCTGGGGCTGCTGAAAGCGAATAAAGCGTATATCGCCACCGACGCCCAAAAGGAAGTGCTGGGCAAGCTGCTGGTGATGCCCAACTGGAGCATCAACCCGCAGTGCGTGGGCCAGTCGCCGGCGAAACTGGCTCGTATGGCGGGCTTCGAAGTGCCGCCGGATACGTCCGTCATTTGCGCCGAAGTTGCGGGAGTTGGCAAACAGCACCCGCTCTCGATGGAGAAGCTCTCGCCGGTGCTGGCGCTGATTTGGGTGGCCGATTTTGCGGCGGCGCTCGATACCTGCCACGCGCTGCTGAAGTTCGGCGGGCTGGGCCACACCGCGGTGATTTATTCGCGCGACGATGCGCGCACGCGCGAGTACGGTGCGCGGATGCCGGCCATGCGGGTGCTGGTGAACACGCCGGCGCCGCAAGGTTCCACCGGCATCACTACCAACGTGTTCCCGTCCATGACGCTCGGCTGCGGCGCCATCGCTGGCAACATCACATCCGACAACGTGGGCCCGCTGCATCTGATCAATATCAAGCGTCTGGCGTACGTGGTCCGGAAGCCGGAGGAGGCCTTCGAGATGCCGCTCGATATCAACCAGGCGCCGGACGGCCCATCGGCCAGCGGCCCGGCCGTTGGAATCGACCGTGGAGCCGTGGTGGCCGCAGTAGAGCGCTACCTGGCCTCTCGTGGTGCAGTGGCTACGCCGCCGGCTGCGGGCGGACCGTCGTGTGACGCGTCGTGCGCGCACCGGGCGCCCGCGGTAACTTCCTCCGTCGTGCCGAACGTGGCGGCCGACGTGGTGGACCGCTTCTTGGCGCGCCGCGGGAGCGATTCGAGCGGCGGCTACACCTGACTGACCGCGCCCGCGCCGGAGCACGCGCCACCGCCGGCGCCACCACAGCCCGCGTCCGCACCCACTCCTGTGGACTTTGTGTGCGAAGCCGACGTGCGCGATGCCATCAAAGAGAATCGCAAAATCATTATCGGGCCGAAGACGATTGTTACGCCATCCGCCCGCGACCTGGCCAGTCCCTCTGATATTCTGGTGTTGGTTCAGGCCTGAGGCGAAGTCCAAGTGGATTTAAATCTCGATACACTCAAGCGCGAAATTTCAGACTATCTCGACTCAGCCGGATTCGCTGTCTTTCGCAACCGGGCAGGCGGCCTGGAAGGGCTGCCGCTGGTGCTGTGGGACACCGAAAAGCATCCCGACTACCAGTCGTTTCTCGAGGTCGCGCAAAAGTGCGGCGCCAAGCTGATCCTGTTCGCCTCCGCCGAGTTCGAGGCTTCGGATATCGAAGAGCTGGAAGCGCAGCTCGAGGACTGCGAGCTCAGCCGGGAGGAGCGCCGCGATTACGAATCGCGCTTGCGGGAGCTGCGCGCCTACATCGGCTTGACCTGCTCCCTGGAGCTGGCTTTCGATCACAACTCGCGCCTCTATGTGTACGAGCTGCAGCCGGACTGGTACGACGAATTTGGCGGCATCGAGGACGAAATCATGGCCAGGGCTCCCGAGGACGACGAGCCGGATTCGCTGCCGGGTTATTTTTCGAAGAATTGACGCCGGATCTTCGATGGCATTCCAGTTCAACTGCCGCTTTGGCCGCTGGGTAAGGGGCGGGCCGACAGGCGAAAGCGTCTGCCCCACTCTGTCGTCGAAGCCGCTGCAAAGTGGGACAGCCGCTTTCGCCTGTCAACCGGCTATCTCCGCGACCCGGTTACAATGCTGACGCCCGCCGCAACCTCTACCCGCTGGCTTTTCCCCACGCTCGCGCCCGGCCACGCCGTCAGTTTGGCCTCGGAGCTTGGGATCGGCTCGCTGGCAGCCAAGGTGCTTGCAGCGCGCGGATACACCGACACGGAAGCGGCCCGCCGCTTTCTCTATCCTTCGCTGGGCGACTTGC
Organism: Bryobacterales bacterium; assembly: GCA_963761855.1. GTDB lineage: Bacteria > Acidobacteriota > Terriglobia > Bryobacterales > Bryobacteraceae > Bog-375. Next base: position 53,694 of record CAVXJY010000062.1, read on the forward strand.
ACGACCCGTTCGGGCTGCGCGATATGGAGCCCGCTGTTCAACGCTTGCGGGCCGCCATCGCGGCGGGTGAACGGATCCTCATTTACGGCGATTACGACGTGGATGGCACTACCGCGGTGGTGCTGCTGATGACCGCGATCCGCCTGGCCGGCGGTAGCGCGTTCTATCATGTGCCGCACCGCCTGAACGATGGTTACGGCATGCGCTCGGAAGTAGTCGAGGACGCAGCCGGGCGCGGCGTGAAGCTGATTGTGAGCGTGGATACGGGCATTCGTGCGGCGGAAGTGGTGGGGCGGGCCGCTGAGCTCGGCATCGCAGTCATCGTCACCGATCACCATCTGCCGGAAGCCGAGTTGCCGCCGGCGCTGGCGGTGATCAATCCGAATCGCCGGGATTGCCCGTATCCGGACAAAGACCTCTGCGGCGCCGGCGTGGCTTTCAAGCTGGCACAGGCTTTACTGACCCGGTCCGGCTGGTCCGCGGCAAGGCTGGCGCGCGTTTCCGGATCGCTGCTGAAACTGGTGGCGATTGCCACTGTGGCCGACGTGGTGCCGCTCACGGGCGAGAACCGCGTGATGGTGAAACACGGGCTCGACGGTCTGGGGGACGCGCGCAACCCCGGTCTGCGGGCGTTGCTGGAAGTGGCCGGCTTCAGCCGCGGCGTAGCGCCCAGCGCGCGCCAGGTCGCCTTCCAAATTGCGCCGCGAATCAACGCCGCCGGCAGGATGGATACGGCGCAGAGCGTCATCGAGTTGTTTCTTACCCCCGACCCGGCGCGCGCGAGAGAGCTGGCGCAACAGCTTCACGATCAGAACACCGAGCGCCGGCAAGTGCAGGACGCGATTCGCGACGCCTGCGAACTGGCGCCGGCGGAGGAATCCGCCGCGGCGTTGGTTTACTACGCGGAGGCCTGGCATCGCGGTGTAGTCGGCATCGTCGCCAGCAAGCTAGTCGAGCGGCTGCACCGGCCGGTGTTTGTGCTCGGACGCAACCAAGAAGACGGCTTGGCGCAGGGCTCCGGCCGCAGCATTGCGGCACTTCACCTGCTGGAAGCGCTGGAATCGATGCCGGACCTCTTCGTGCGTTTCGGCGGCCATAAATATGCCGCCGGGGTGACGCTGGAGGCGGCCCGCGTGGATGAGTTTCGCCTGCGCTTCAATGCATACGCCGCCGCCCTGCTGGGGCCGGAGGATTTTGCGCCGCGGGTGGAGATCGATGCCGTGATCGAGTTCGGCGAAATCACGGCGGCCGCGGTTGCGGATGTGTTTCGCCTGGCGCCGTTCGGTCACGGAAACCCGCCGCCCGTGTTCGCCGCGCGAGCCGTCGAAGTTGCGGCGGCGCCGGTGGTGATGAAGGAGAAGCACCTGCGCATCCCGGTGCGCCAGAACGGCCGCAGCCTGACGCTGAAAGCCTGGAATTCCTCGGAGCGCGCCGCCGAATTCGCCCCAGGCGCGTGGCTCGACATCGCGTTTGAACTGGAAGAGGATGCCTACTCGGCCGCGCGCGGCTACCCCGGCTGGTCAGCGACACTGCAGGAAGCCCGGCCGGCAGCAGAGGGCTAACCGAGCCGCTCAGCCCCATCTAAAGTTGTGGCGCCGGCTCTCAAGCCGGACGAGCCGAGAGTCATCCCGGCTTTTCCAGGCCGCGTTTCGCTCAAGGTAGCACGCTGTGTATTGGGTCAGTTCCCTGGTCGGCGACTTTTCGTGCGTCTGGATTGGCCGGTTCCGATAAGCCCGCGTATCGTCCACCATGCGCTCTGGCTTGGCAACCCGCTGTTCGTCAACGCTCCGCGACTGGGCACCGGTGCCGGGCTAACATCTCTGCGTTGTACACTCGGTTAGCCCCGAGTGCGGAACGAAACCATCCCGAATCACGTACCCTGTCATTGGCATGGACACGCTGAAGAACGAGATAGATCGGAGTGAGTTTCACCTCTTCGAGATTCTGTGGGGGACCACCGGCTTTGCAACCTATTTATGGGCTGCGATACGTCGGGGGTCTAGTCTTGCTCCCTGGAAGATCAATCGAACTGGCGATGCGTGTTATCGGCGTCGCGTTCGCCGTTGTCTTCCTGATTGCCTCTGTGCAGCGGCTGAATGACATTGGCTGTAGCCGGTGGCTGGTAGCCCCGCTCGTTGTTCTCGTAGGTGTGGTGCTGCTGCCTCAGCAGTTGTGGGTCCGGACCAACTTTGCAACCCTATCAGGCTGATCGCGCTATTTGCCGTACTCCTCTGGTTGATCCTGAGCGCGCATCGGGGCCACTCACAAAAAACCACGGGCGGGAGCGGCCCGACGGATGAAGTGCGATATGCCGTCTTGTAGCCACAATGCCTACGTCGAATCGCAGGCGCGGTTCCGTCCATTTTACGACGATACCTCGACTCCGTCGAGCAGCAGCGATCAGCCGGCTGCGGTCATCTCGGCAGCCGTAGTCTGTTCGATGTGAGTTTGCCCTGCCAACACGTGATCGCGTTGGGATTAGGGTAACCGTACAAAGGGCATGCGAGCGGGGGTATCGCCGTGCTGAGTATGTATTTGCAGTCCAACTCTACCCAAAGTTGGCCCTTTCCCTGAATCAGTGCTTCCAACTCCTTCGGATTCGTACGACCCCTGCACCATTCTGCAATTGGCGATTCGAGAACATAGCTGGCCCGACAAAGCATTGGGATGACCACCGGATCGAATCGACCGCGTAAAGGTATCGTCGGGTCGTCAAGACCGAAGGTATGCTCGCCGTCCGCTGCGGAGACAATCAGCCTCAGTCTGTGGCGGGAAATGACCTCGCCGGAAATGAACGCGAACGGTAGCAACAACGGCTTTTCCCCAACATAGTTCACCGTGACTCGAATCTGAACAGCACCACCACTATGCGCCACCGTTGCGACGGACAGCCTCAACCCATCCAGTGTCTGTCCCCACTCGGTCGTTTCCGCGGCGGGGCAGGAAAGGACGCATACGATTAGAGCCGCTGCACAGAGAAACCTCCGCATTCCCAATTCGACACCAGGGAAAGGACAGATGTTCCCAATTGAGCTTGACGAATGCCGAGCGTATTGTGAGCAGCCACAGGAGCGGTAAGTACAAAGAGGGCTGTTCCTATGGTCAGATCAATCTGCATCGGACGCGGAAATCAAATCGTCATCGCACAGAGTAAGCAAGGCAAGCGTAAAGCCGTCCTAATCGCAAAACTCGACTTCGTATCCCGGCGTCGGGTGCGTGTAGGCCATGACCACCGCTTCAAGCGTCCCCGCCGCCAGTCCGCCCGTGGGGTGCTTCAGCCGCACCACCTGATATTCATTGAACGCAGAGCCGACTCCTAGCCCCAGAATACAATCATCGGCGGCGCAGTTTCCGTTAAGCTCCCGATAGATGGGCTTACCGGAAACTGGCGGCCCGGAGGATTTGACTGGCAAGTTGACGTCTAACGCGCATCTCGCCGAATGACCCGTCAGCGCGATGGACCTGGCACCTTGGCGTCACGGGATTGCTTTGATTTGCGTCTTGAAGAAAAGCCGAGACGACTCTCGGCTCAGCAGCCTTGACAGGCCGCGCCACGATTCATTTTTGTGCCACCAGCACGCGCGAGGGGTAAAAAATCTGGCGCACAAAATGATCTTCGAGCAAGCGAAACTGCGCGGACTCGATGAGCTGCGGAACTCTGTGCTCCACCTGGCGGCCCCAGAAGGCGGGAGCGAGACGGCCCAGCACTCTATAGACGGAGTTAAAGACGGCCGTGTTCTGGCCGATCAGCACCAGGGTGAGCCTGCAGCCGGGCCGCAGCACGCGATGAAACTCCGTGATGGTGCAGGCGATATCGTCGCCGGAGAGCAGCTCAAGCAGATAGCAGCAGAACACAGCGTCGAAGGTCTCATTGCGGAACGGCATCTGGCGGGCGTCCACGGCCTGGCAAAGGGTTCGGGCGGCGGGGAAACGGCGCCGCGCCAGGCGGCCGGTGCGGGCCGCCATATTCGGCGACAAATCGAAGCCGATGGTGGCGCCGGCCGGGTTCACCTTCACCAGGCGCCGGAACATTTCGCCGCTGCCGGTAGCGGCCTCCAGCACATTCATGCCGTCACGCACTCCGGAGCGGGCCACGGCGCGGCGGTGGGCGCGCGAGTGGAACAGCATGCTGGAAAGCGGATACACCGCGGCGAGACGATCATAGACGCAGCGCGTCCGCTGGGCCAGCGTCATCGGCAACCCGCCGGCGGGCCACTGGCTTACCAGTTCTTCAGGTCTGGGCAAATGGTTCTCCTCACACATTCATGACACTGCCGCCAGGTTGGTTTCCAGTTCGGGCACCTCGATCTGTACGCGGGTTCCCTGTCCCGGCTCGCTTTCGATCCACATTCGATACTCATTGCCGAACAGCACTTTGAGGCGTTCATGCACGTTGCTGACGCCGATGCCCTGGTCAAGGACCGTGGCCAGTTTTTCTTCCGGGATGCCCACGCCATCGTCCTCCACCAGCAGGTGCAAACGCGATCCGCCGCGGCGGGTACGGATGCGGATGGTGCCCCCTTCCACTTTACTGCTGAGCCCGTGCTTGATGGAGTTCTCTACCAACGGCTGCAGCAGCATGCTGGGAACCAGCATGTCGAGCGTGTCTTCGGCCACATCTTTTTCGAAGCGTAACTTGTCGCCGAAGCGCACCACCTCGATCGCTAGGTAATCTTCGATGAAGCTCAGTTCCTCGCGCAGGCCGCTGAAATTCTCGTGTTTGCGCAGCAGCCGCCGCAGCACTTTGGACAGCCTCACCACCATGACGCGGGCCTGGTTGGGATCGGTGCGGATGAGCGAAGCGACCGAGTTGAGCGTGTTGAACAGGAAGTGGGGGTTGATCTGGCTGGTGAGGGCAGCCAGGCGCGCTTCCGCCAGCAGGAGTTGTTGCTCCTCGAGCTTCTTTTCGTTGCGGGTGTTGTTCCAGATCTTCAGGGGAATGGTGACGGCGAAAACGGCGGAAAGGTAGAGCGCCACCCAGGTCAGGGTGTGGGGATCATTCGGGTAAAGGTGGAACACGCTGGCGATGTCATCGCGGCCCAGGTTGGATTGGGCAAGGATCTGGCGCAGAAACTCCGTCACCAGAATGGCGGCGAACAGGAGCAGATGAAAGGCGGTGCGCTGGTAGTTGCGGCTTTCTTTGAAGAAACGCCAGATGTTGAGGTCGAAATAGGGGGAGAAACGCCAGATTTCCTCTGGATCGGGCGCCAGGTCGCGAACCAGACCGCCGAGCACGCCCACGCCTGCCAACAGGGGCAAAGTAAGCAGCTCGCGGGCGGGGAAGAGCGCGGGCAGCGAGATGAGCACGCCGGAAACCAGACCGGTGACGTAGCCGCCCAGGATACCCGCCAGAAAGCTGCCCTCCAGACCCAGGTCAGCGCCGTTGTAGATATCGTGACCGGCCACGCGGGTGGCGACGCTGGCGCCGAAGACGACGCTCAGCCAGATGGCCAATTCCAGCCGCTTGCCGAGCGTGCGGTTCTCCCGCATCAACATGGCTTTGAAGCGGTTGGAGCGCGCCAGAATGCTCGCGATGGCGGCCATGGTAGCCAGCTTGAACAACAGCGAAACCAGGTAGCCTTGCAGCATTACGTGTCGGAAGCCATTATAATGGAAGGAGTAAGGGTTCCCCTAACGAATCATGAACAGCCATTCCGCGGCGCCGCTTGAAAAGGTGGCCGAGGCGGACTTCCCCAGCGAGTTCGGCGCGTTCCGCATATACGGTTTTCGAGGCGGTGACGGCGTCTTGGAGGGTGACGGGCGCGAAGAAGCGGTCGCTTTGAAAATGGGCGATCTGGCCGGCGCGGCGCCGCTGGTTCGCATCCATTCCCAATGCTTGACCGGCGATGTTTTCCACAGCTTGCGCTGCGATTGCCGCGCGCAACTGGAGATTGCGCTCGAAAGCATAGCGCGCGAGGGCCGCGGCCTGCTGATCTATGAATGCCAGGAAGGGCGAGGTATCGGACTGCTCAACAAGCTGCGTGCCTACGAATTGCAGGACCGGGGTTCGGACACGGTGGAGGCCAACCAGCAACTGGGCTTCGATTCCGACCTGCGGAGCTACGCGTTGCCGGGAGCCATTCTGCGCTACTTCGGCCTGCGGGAAATCCGTCTGCTCTCCAACAACCCGGAAAAAGTCGAGGCCGTCGAAGCTGCCGGCGTGCGCGTGGTGGAGCGCGTACCGTGCCTGGCTCACGTGATCGACACGCGCGAAGCGTATCTCCGCACCAAGAAAGAAAAGATGGGACACTTGCTGGAAGGGTTTTAGGCGGACCTTCCCGATTGGGCTTCGAGCCAGTGGCGGCGCCGGGAAATCACGACGCGATCGGATGGAGCCGGCTGTGGCTGGCGCTGCCGCTCGCCGTTTACCTGCTGCTGCCCACGCGGAATTACTACTGGGACGGGGTGGCGTTTGCCATTAACGTGGAAAAGCAGCTCCCGCTCCGGGACACTCTTCATCCCAATCATCTGATCTATACCGCAGCCTGCGTGTGGCTGTACCACGCCGCGCTGCTGATCGGGCTCAAAACACGCGCGTTGTTCCTGATGCAGTTCGTCAACAGCCTGCTGGCCGGGGCCAGCGTGGCGCTCGTCTACCGGGCATTCCGGCGCCGAACCATACGAGTGGAGGGTGCGATTGCGGGCGCGCTGGCGCTGGCTTTCGCCGCCACCTGGTGGAAGTTTTCGACCGACGCGGACGCATATATACCATCCATCTTTCTTTTGTTGTGCGCCAACGACCTGCTCGAAACCAGGCGCAGCGCGGTTTTGGCGGGGGTAACACACGCGGCGGCGATGCTGTTTCACGAGCTGGCGTTTCTCTTTTTGCCGATAGCCTTATGGCGGCTGAAGCAACCGAAGAAAGCCATCTCCTACGCAGCGTGCTCCCTAGGGCCGACCGGCGTCGCGTACGTTTTGGCCTACCGGACGGTGTGCGGAGGATTCAGCGCCGCCGGTCTGGCTGGTTGGGTGGTGGCGCATTCGCCGGATGCCTCGTTTTCCTGGCAGCCGTTGCGCGATTTAGGCCTGACGCTTGGGGGAACGCTGCGCCTCTTCTTCGGCGGAAGGCTCGACCAGGTGAAAGCGGAGCCATTCACCCTCATCGGAGCCGTAGCCGTGATTGCCTGCGTGCTGGGATTGGCGCTGGCCTGGAAGCGCAGCGGCCCACTTCGGTTTCGCATTCCTCCAAACGACTTGCTGCTGTGGGTCGGCCTGTATGTGGCGTTCCTGTTCGTCTGGATGCCACAGAACACGTTCTACCGGCTCTTCTACCTGGCGCCGCTGGTGCTCTCGGTAGGCTGTGCGGTAGAGCGCGCCAGGGTGGATCGCCTTTTGCCGTGGATGGTCTGCGGCCTGCTGTTTATGTGGAACCTGACCTTTGCGATTTACCCGCAATCGCGAGTGGAAAACAACGCGGCGCTGCGCTTTGCGCTGGCGCAGCACGAACACTGGCCCGCGGGCACGCCGATTGCGTATCACACTTTCCATCCGGACCTGTGGACCATCAGCTACTTCAACCAGCAGGCGGCGTGGATCGGGCTCGACAGGCGGGACCTGGCAAGCCTGGACCGGAGCCTGGCGGATGCGCGGCAGCGAGGCCAGCGGCTCTGGCTGGAAGCGACGGCATATGATTTCCTGTCAGCCGACTCAGCCGGCAGGCGTTGGCTGGCAGCTCACCCGGCTCCCGCGTTGTTGCGCTTCCGCGACCGCAAGCACGACTTCCGGTTCTACGCCGTGCCGTAGTGCCAGGCTGGGGCAGCCGGGCAGTGCGGCGTCGCCATTCGCGACGCTCCGGGCAACCACAGCGCGGTGTGCGGATCGACGAAGGAATGTCGAGACGACTCTCGACACTGCAGGCTAAACAGCCCGCGCCACGCTCTAGCGGCCTCCCGGCTTGCGGCGGGATGTGTGCCGCAGGGCGAGCAGCGCCATGCCGGCCAGCACAAAAGTGGAGCTCTCCGGCGCCGGCTGCGGGCCGTTATCCTGAAACTCCGGCCCCTCCAAAGTTTGCGCCGGACTGCCGTCGGAGAGGCTGACGTTTTCATAGACGAAGGCCTCGTCGGAACTCTGGCCGGCGCTCAACGTCTCGTATTCGTTGGCCCAGTAGAGCGCGGTTGGATCGGTGGGATTGGCAGCGGACCCCTGCTGGACCGCACCGCTGGTGAATCCGTCTCCGCCGTCGACGATGATGTCCCAGATGGCGAGTTGCATGCCTGCGCCCATCGCCGCCGCGTTCGCCCCTGCCACCCAATAGTTCGAGGTCAGCGTCGTGGGGGCGCCGGGGGTCAGCGCGGGAAGCAGTGCATTGTCCTCCAACCAGGCGACCCGCTCGAGAGCGGCTGGGATTTGGGATAGAGGAACCTGGCTCGGCAGATCGACGCTGGTGCCGTAGGTCTGGCCGACATAAATATCGGTGAACAGGTCGACGCACATGGTTTCGCGGGTCACTGTGCCGCTGCTGTTGGTGAGCTGAATATCGAGGCCGCCGGCAAAGTAGGTATTGACGTCCGCACCGTTTTCGCTGATCTCCACGTTGTATTCCCCGAGCGAAGTGTCAACATTGGCGATGATCGTGTCCGCGGCGGCAATTCCGGACGCTAGAATCGCCGTCGCGAACAGACTAAATGCGCGCCGACTAAATGCGTGCCGAGATGGGCTGAAAAACTGCTCCACGAGTCCGAGTGTATAGCGGGGTAAACGTTCGCAAAAGGCCCAAAAGTTCTAAGCGTCGTAGAACGTCTACGAGCTATCCCCGTGCATCAAAGCGGCGTAGTTAACTACGTCGCATTCCAGAATCATGGATGTAGAGGAATACCGGGCCGAAGATAGTTAACTCTCATACGGCCATTACCCCTAACCCACCGCTAACTCTTCTGAGGATGGATGGGGGGCGACGGATTGGATGATGACCGGGTGGAACGGAGGCTGGCCGCTATTGGCTTCCCAGCTTCCGCCGGGCCATCTTGCTGAGGGCCAGCAGCGCCATGCCAGCCAGCACAAACGTGGAGCTCTCCGGCGTTTGGCCCTGCGGGCCGGTTGCATACTGCGGCCCTTCCAGCATTTGCACGACAGTGCCGTTCGTTTCCGTGTTGTAGTAAACAAAGGCAAGGTCGGAAGACTTGCCGACAGCGTCAGTCAAGTAGCCTTCTGCGTCGCTGAGAATCGTTGTATTGGTTGCGTCGGTACCAGTCAGTATCGCCTGCACCGTGCCGCTGCCGAACGGATTGCTGGCCCCCTTATACACGCCATCCTCGGCGATCTTCCAGATGGCGAGTTGCAACCCTGCGGCCTGATCATCCGTAAGCGTATTCCCCGTCACCGGATCATAGGCGTCCAACAGCCAGGCAATCTGCTCGAGTTCGCCAGCGGTCGGCTGGGTGAATGCGTTCGGCACATAAACCGTGGTGTCGTAGGTGGTGTGTTCGCCAATGTCGACAAACAATTCGACGCACATGGAGGAACGGGTATAGGTATGACCTCCGGCAGTTACTTGAATGGTGATGTTGCCGGCAAAGTAAATATCTGTGTTCGTGCCGTTTTCATCAATCCAGAGATCGTCGGCGGTGCCGTCGACACTCCCGGTCCCAGTGCCGAGTCCAGTGACCTGAAGCGTGGCCGCGGCGGCGATTCCGGACGCTAGAATCGCTACCGCGAACACACCAATTGCGCGTCGAGATGATCGAAGAATCCCCTGCACTAGCCCGAGTGTAGCTTGCGGCTCAGGGTGAGCAAAAGCTACAGAAGTCCTAAGCGTTTTAGGACATCGCCGGGCTATCGCCTAGGGAACCAAAGCAGTTCCATTACCCAGGTTACATCCCAGGAATCAAGGAGATGGCTGGGCTCAGAAGCGAGGTTAATTAACTCTCATAACCACCCGATCGTTACCCTTACCGATAGGAAGGGGACGCAAGATTCCAGAGGCGGAACGGGGCGGGGCAGAGCGGGTATCATCTGCTCTTCAGTTGCTCGGGCAGCACGGCGTAGCCTTCCGGAGGCGGGAAGAGGGACACCAGCAGTTCCAGGCGGCGGCGCAGATAACGGCTGGGCATCTGGCGGGGGCCGGTTTCCACGTCGATATCGCAGCAGGTGCCGTGCAGGTACAAGGTCAGAGTGTCTTCAAAAGCCTGCCGCGCGTAGTCGCGAAACAGCTTGGTTTCCTTGCGCACGTTGGTCTGCCGCCGCACCAGGGCCTGCTTGAGATGCCAGCCTTTTTCGTCCACCTCGCCGTGAACTTCGGCGCTCAGTTCCTCGCGGATAGTGCGAAAGAAGCGTTCCTGCACATTCTGGCTCCAGCGATCGGCCGTGACGGCCGCCAGCGCGTTATAGAACCGGTAATGATACTCGGCAACGTCGCTGTCCTTGATGCCGAGCGCGAGTACCGTCCATTCATCCAAGTCGCGCCGGCAATACGCGAGGTAGCGCCCTTCGGCGGGGCGCTCGAAGCGAACCGTGTCGCCCTCCTTGCCGTTGCCGCGCTCGAGATACGGCGCCAGGATGATGCCGATTCGCGGCAGCAGCGCCACCAGAGCGGGCGGAAGGGCGGCGATCGGGTCAGTCAGGTACTGTTTGAGCTCGTCTTCAGCGACGGGCAAAGTGGAAAAATAAGAAAACTTGCTGCTGAGGGGAATCATCTCGCCGCGAAAACGCGCGGCTAGATCGTCCACCGTCAACTTCGAACCGTCTGCTTCCGCTGGCATCGCCCGAATCGATTGTAACAACACGCCGGGGTAAACTTGGAACGGGTGCCGCGAAAAATTTTGGTATCGGCGGGCGAAGCCTCGGGCGATCTCTACGCCTCGCTGGTGATCGCCGAGCTGCGGCGAGCCTCGGCTGGCCTGGACTGCTTTGGCTGCACCGGGCCCCGGCTTCGCGCCGAAGGTGTACGCACGGTGGCGGATGCGGCCGATCTGGCCGTGGTGGGCTTGCTCGAAGTGGTCGGGCACTTGCCGCGCGTTTGGCGCCAATACCGGAGGCTGGTGGCCTCCGCGCGCGTGGAAAAGCCTGACCTGGCCATTCTCACCGATTCACCGGATTTTCACCTGCGCGTAGCGCGCCGCCTGGCGGCCCAGGGGGTCCCGGTGGTTTACCTGGTGGCGCCGCAAGTCTGGGCATGGCGCAAAAGCCGTCTAAAGACGCTGCGCCGCGCGGTCACCCGCCTGCTCTGCATCTTTCCGTTTGAGGAGGAGTTTTTCCGTGCGGCCGGGGTTAATTCAGCCTATATAGGCCATCCTCTGGCCGGATTGGTGAAGCCATCCCTCAGCCGGGACGAGTTTTTCAGGAAACACGGATTCGATCCGGCCCGTCCATTAGTATCGGTGCTTCCCGGAAGCCGGCGTGGGGAAGCGGCGCGGCACCTGCCTGCGTTGCTGGAGGCGGTTCGCATCCTCAATCGCGAGCAGGCCATGAGTTTTGTACTGCCCGCCTCGGCTACCACGGGGGCCAGGTTTTTCGAAGATCGCATCGGGAACGCGCCGTTACGAGTGATCGAAGGCGAGAGTTGGGATGCTATGGCGCACTCCACGCTGGCTTTGGCCGCCAGCGGAACGGTGACCGTGGAGGCCGCGCTGCTGGGTGTCCCGATGGTGACGTTTTACAAAGTGACGACGGCCAGTTGGCTGCTGGGGAGGCTGCTGGTGAAAGTGCCTTACTATACGATGGTCAACCTGATTGCGGGGCGGCAGGTGGTGCCGGAGCTGATGCAACGCCAGATGACGGGCCGCCGCATCGCCGGCGAGGCGCTGCGCCTCATGCGCGACCCCGACCAGCGGGACCGCATGCTGGCGGGCCTCAAAGAGGTGCAGTGCCGGCTCACCCAAGCGGGGCCCGGTGAAGCGCCGCGCCGCGCCGCATCCATCGTACAAGGTATTCTGGAAGGACAGGTAGCTCATGTATCGTGAATCTCGCGCTCTCACCATCGCCTTGGCGGCGAGCGTATTGCTGGTAACCGCGCCCTGGTCCGCGACGGCTCAGGAACGCCGCACCGGCCCGCAAATCGACGTGCAGAACTACACGATCGAGGCGGATATCACGCCCGATTCTCAATCGCTCTCGGTCAAAGCAGTGGTGCAGTTCGTGCCTCTGGTGGACAACCTGACCTCCGCCACCTTCGAGCTGAACAATGCGCTCAACATCGCACGCGTGCTGGATGGCCAGGGAAAGCAGGTTGCCGCTTCGCGCAACCAGCAGGATTTTTCGGTGCGCCTCGCCTTCGATACGCCGCTCCCCAAGGGCCAGCCGGCGAGCCTCTCCTTTTACTATGACGGCCGGCTGACCGGGCAGGAGGATTCGCCGGTGGAAGGCATCCGCTTCGCCGCCATCCATCCGGACTTCGCTTACCTGATGTACCCGGCGCGCTGGTTTCCGGTGAGCGGCTATTCGACCGACCGTTTCGCCGCCGACATGCGCATTTCAGTACCGGCAGGGTATGTGGTGTTGGGCAGCGGCCTGAATTCCCAGCAGAGCGTCGGCGACAAGATTCAATACGAATTCAAATTCGAGCACCCGTCGTTCCCGGGCTCGATCGCGGTGGTGAAGGATCAACCCAAGCGCATGCAGGCCGAAGGCGTCACGACCACGGTTTACTTCCGCGGCGCAGAGGGCGACATGGCGGAGGCTTACGGGGGCGAAACCAGCCAGATCATGTCGTACTTCTCGGGCGTTTACGGGCCGCCTCCCTACGCCGACCTGACCATCGTCGAAACCGAAGCGGGCGCACCCAATGGATTCGCCGCGCCGGGGCTGATTTTCCTTTCGCCCAGCGCCCTCACGCACCCGGTGGCCTCCAAGCTGCTGGCCAACGAGGTTTCGCGCCAGTGGTGGGAAGAGATGGTTTCACCCAGCACGCGCAATCACCTGTGGCTGACCAATGGGCTGGCGGCGTACTCGGAATTGTTGTGGGTGGAGCACACGGCCGGCAAGGGCGCCATGGAGAACCAGCTTCACGACGTGATGGTGGAAGCGCTCACCGTGGACAACGTGCCGATGATACAATCCGCGCGCCTCGAAGACTATTCTCCGGAGCTTTGGGCGCTGACCGGCAGCAAGGGCGCCGCCGTCGCCAACATGCTGCGCTACCTGATCGGCGACGACAAGTTCTTCGAGGTGCTCAGACAATATGCCCAGAGCTACGTTTGGAAATCAGCCAATACCGACGATTTTCGCACCATCGTGGAAAAAGTGACCGGCAGAAACCTGGGTTACTTTTTCTTGCAGTGGATTGAATCCAGCGGCGCGCCGGAATTCAAGCTCGATTACACCATCTACCGGACGCAGGTGCCAAAGGAGGGCTTCCGGGTGATGGGCAAGATCACCCAGGATATGGACACCTTCCGCATGCCGGTTGACCTGAAAATCGAGACCGAAGGCAAGCCGGAGCAGCAGCGCATCGAGGTGGTGGGCACGTCTTCCGAGTTTTCGGTCGACACGTTCGGCAAACCCAAGAATGTCGTCATCGATCCGGACAACCTGGTTTTGCGCTACAGCCCGGCGATGAGAGTGGCGGTGGCCATCAAGAAGGGCGAACAGTTTGCCGAGCTTAGCGAGTTCCCCGAAGCGCTGCAGCAGTATCAGAAAGCGCTCGAAACCAACCGCACGAGCTCGCTGGCGCACTATCGGATTGCGGAAGTTTACTTCCTGCAAGGCAACCTCCAGCCGGCCGCCAACGAGTTCCGGGAGTCGCTGAACGGCGACCTGCAGCCCAAGTGGACCGAGGTTTGGGCGCACATCAACCTGGGCAAGATTTTCGATATCACGGGCCAGCGCGACCGCGCCGTAAACGAGTATAACCTCGCCATGCGCACCAAGGACGACACCCAAAGCGCGCAGGAAACAGCCACCAAATACCTGAAAACCGCCTACGAGCGGCCGCGCCGCACCGAGCAGTAGCGTAGCGCTGCCAAGCCTGCTGAGCCAAGGTCGCCGCGAACGGCGCTGCAGGCAGGATTTCCCGGCCGCTTACTTGGTTCCCTTGGCTTCGGTGATACCCAGTTCGGTCAGCACCTTGGGATTCGCCTCATCCATCGCCAGCAGGTTGTGACACGCGTTGCAATCCTGCGTGATGCTCTGGCCGTTCTGGGCGTTGTGGCTTCCGTCGTGGCAGCGGAAACAACCGGGAAAATCGGTGTGGCCGATGTTTTGCGGATACGTGCCCCAGGTGACCTTCATGTCGGGAAACACGTTGCGATCGTAAATGGCCAGCACCTGGAAGGCGGCAGCGACGATTTCGGATTGCCGGGCCGACCATACGGCGGGGTAACTTTGCCGGTAAAACGTTTCGAACGCGCCGGGGATCAGAGATGCGGCATCGTCGCGGCTGGGGTAGTTCACTTTCAGAATTTCCAGAGCCTTCTTGCGCGCAAACGGCAGCGTAGGCGAGATCAGGCCGGCCGCCATGGCCTTATCGAGGGCGTTCCCCGGCAGGTCGAAAGCGTGTGTGGGGCGGTTGTGGCAATCTATGCAATCCATCACGCGCATGGTAAGCCCGGCGCCATTGGGTTGGGCGCCGGCGGCCGCGTAAACGGTCTTGCGGCCGTTATCGTTGTACTCCACCCAGGGGATGACCTGGCGCGCCTCGTCGGAGTGCCCGTACCGGATCACCACGCCCGGCCCCAGGTGCGTGCCATGAATACCAATGCCGTGGTTGCCGCCGCCGATCTTCATCAGCAGCACGTCTTGGGTGGCCGTGTTGCCCTCGTCTTCGGCAAAGTGGTTGATGATGTCGATGCGGTCCGCGCTGTACTTTTCCGGCCAGTGGCACTGCTCGCAGGTCTCGCGCGCGGGACGCAGGTTGTGCACGGGAACCGGGATGGGCCGCGGATAGGTGTCGAAGGTCACGGCGAAAACCTGGCCCACACCGGAGAGCTTGCTGCGCACGAACCAGGAAGCGCCGGGCCCGATGTGGCACTTGACGCACTCAACCCTGGAGTGCGGCGAGCCCTGATACGCCGTGAACTCGGGCTGCATCACGGTATGGCAGGTTTGCCCGCAGAAGGTGACCGAATCCATGTAGTTCACGGCGCCGTAACTGAGCTGGCTGGCAATCAGGATATTGGCGCAGGTGGTGACCAGGATGAAGTAGACCAGCTTGCGCAGTTCCGGGTTGCGCCACTCGGGCTTGGGGAAATTCGGCGGATAGATGCCGGTGTGCCGTTCCCGCTTGCGCTTCAGCCACATGCCGAGCGGGATGAGAATCAGGCCGGCGAAGAAGGGGCCCGGCAGCAGCAGAAAAGCCAGAATGCCCATATACGGGTTTGTCGCCTGGCCGCGCAGCGTGGTGGGCAGCAGGAAGAGCCAGAACACGGTAGCGGTGGTGACCAGGATCACGCCGGCCAAGCTGATCCAGTTACTCGACAGATGAATGAGCGGGGACAGCCAGCCCCGCGGCGTGCGGTTCGGTGGTTGAGGCGTCATGGTGAGTGATCAGTCTCCGGGAGCCTCGTGCGCTTGCGCTTCCGCCGCGCCGCGAGAATCGTCCTTCCTGACACTATAACCTGTGAGGAATGCAGTGTTCAGGGGGTAGACGTCCGGGTCGAAGATGATGGAGTAGAAGTGCCACACCACGATTGCCAGGGTCGCCAGCACGGCTTCGTAGAAATGAATCGAGGTCGCCACATCCAGCCAGAGCTTGGGAAGCAGGCGCATGACCAGCGAGTTGGCCCACAACATGATTCCCGTGGATGCCATTATGATCGCTCCCCAGATCACCGCCCAGTACTCGGCCTTTTCGATATAGCTGTGAGACGAGCGCGGCGGAGGAGCCTCTCCCAACCCCAGGTTGTACGCGAAGTTATTGCTGGCTTCGCGCGCGTCGCGCACCTTGGGAATCATTTCCTTCCAGTGATTGCGCAGTTTCCGGCTGACGATGAGCGACACCAGGTGAGTGACGCTGACGGCGATAAAGACCGACGCCGCGATGCGGTGGATGAGGCTCCGCAAGTCATGCCGGACCTCCAGCAAAAGCAACGGCCGGGCCCACCACTGGTCCGGGTATTTGAGAGCGAAGCCGGTCCACACCAAAGTGATAAACGAAAGTGCCAGTAACGCATGCTGCACGCGCTCAAAGGGCAGCATGCGTAAACCAGCGGGAGCGTGGCTGGCGAACTGGGGCGCACCCGCCCGAAACCGTGCGCGGATCAGCTTACGGATCCAATCTCCGCCGTTGTGCAGCAACATCAGCCCGATGGTCACCGGGATCAGGAGCAGGTAGAACCTGCGGATGAAACCGAGCACGGGCGGTTCGGTGGCGCCGTCGGTCACGTGCACCTGGCCGATGGCGAATCTCCCGCCGGCGCCGGGATGGCATTGGCCGCAAGTCTTGGGCAGGTTTTTCGGATTGATGGTGGAATTCGGATCGGAAGAAGGCAGAATGTTGTGGACGCCATGGCAACTGGCGCAGTTGGCCACGGTCTGCACGCCTTCCTTGGCGGCCAGTCCGTGGTAGGAGGCGTCGAAGCTCACCAGGCGATCCGCGGGCATGCCGAACTTGCGGTCGAGCCGCACATCGCCGTGGCAACTGCCGCACGTCTCCCGGATATGAGCCGCGTTCACGGGCGACGCCGCGTTGCTCGGTTTGATGATCTTGTGCTCGCCATGGCAGTCGGTGCAGAGCGGGGCCTGGGTGATGCCCTTGGCCAAGGCTTGGCCGTGAACGCTGGCGCGGTATTGTTCGACTACTCCGGAGTGGCACATGCCGCAGGTATCGGGCACCGCCATGCGGAAGGCTTGCGAGCTGGGCCGCAGCAGTTCATGCGCACTGCCATGGCAAAGGCCGCAATCGGGTGCAGACTCGTTGCCTTGCTTGCGCGCCTGGCCGTGGACTCCGTTTTCGTAGTCGCCGGCCTGATCGGCGTGGCAGGTGGCGCACTGCGGCTTGGGAACGCCCGCCTTGTGCGGGTACTCGTCGTGCGACTCGTGACAGGTGTCACACGCCAGTCCGGCGTGCGCGCTCTTGGCCAGTTTCTGCGCCTGGTCGTGACAACCGGTACAGTCCAGGGGCTCGGCCGCCGCCAGATGCCCGCCGGCGGCCCAGCAACCTAAAGCCAGCAGGGCAATTCCCAACTTCGAGCCAACCCGAGGAATCGCCCGCCGCATTCTGCCTTCAGACCCCGTGGACCCAGCTCTGATACACGTAAACGGCGCCCAGAACGATGCCGTATACAACCACGACCACGGTCAGCGTCTTTCCCCACTTGTCGATCTGGTCGAGTTTCTGGGCGACCGTCACCTGCTGAGATGTGACCGCTGCGGCCGCATCGCCCACATGAATCATGTCGTCTTCGCTCGCCGACACAACCCTGCGGTAGATGATCAGCGCGATGACTGCCAGCGCCAGCAAAGCCCAAAGCACTATAAACGGTACATAGGGACTCATGGTTACCTCCTCGTCGCCTGCATTGTGGAATTGGTGAAAATGGGGCGCGCCCCGAGCGGCGAACCCGACTTGTCATATGCCGGTATGATGGCGCTCATGCAACTGGGGCCTTTGCCAGCCTGCTTCCGGATATTGCAATCCCATTCTACCTGAACACGCGACACTCGAGATGACTCCATATGCGGACTTATTGGGCAATGCACGCTAAAGTCCACGGCGTAAACGAACCTAAGTTATTGAATTTTGCAACGCCTGCTGGCGGAATGGCTGTGATGTGGGGCTATTGGCGCAGGATCGGCGTCCGCAATGGGGGAAATTCCACTCAAAATGTCCGGTTTGCCGGGATTCGCAACGCGCAGTGCGGCGGCCATTACGGCCAATAACACTGTGCTCATGGGATCCTGCTGGGAAAGCACCGAAACCAGGCCCGCATCCCAGGCCTGGGCCAGCAATTGCGGATCCTGGCGGGTAATCAGTACGATCCGCTCGGGATGAGATAGGGGGAGGAGCAGACGCTCAAAAGCAGACTCATCGAGAACCAGCACGCAATCCCCCGAAGGATCCGGATTGGCGACCGATTCAACCCGCCATGCGCAACTGCGGCACAGGGCTTCGCGAAGGGCGGCTGCGTAAACGCCGTCGGCAAGCGCGAGCTGAACTCTGTGCAACACGGCGGACTCCACGCCTCCACCCACCACGGGTTACTTCGCTTCCTGATAGCCTTCCAGGCTCTTGTGCTCGTGATAGTACTTGCCGGCGGCGGTCAGGTTTTTGTTCATTACGTCTTTATCCGCGGACACCTTGGCATGGCAGTAAACACATTGCTTCTTGGTGGCCTTGGTGTATTCCGGCTTGGCGAACGAGGCCGTCGTCGAAACCAGAACACCGCCCAGCAGGATGACAGCGGGCACGATGACTTTCAAATGGGACATTACGCCTCCACCGGGCAAGTTTGCAATTGCATCGCCACCGGCCAAATCCCTGTTTTCCGATGGTGTTAGCCGTCCAGGGAAGACGGCGAGCGGGGCAATTCCCCCGTTTGGCCGTTGGGCGGTTGGGGGTAGTGCCCCAACGGGCCTGCTATACTTGAGTTCAATTCGTGCCGTGATGTCGAAACTTACACCTGCGTGGCAGAGGGTTGGTGTCCTGGAGTCGGTTTTTGACCAGCTTTCGGATGCCTTGGTCCTTTATGACCCGGAGTTCCGGGTTACCGGCGTCAACCGCGCGGCGGAAAAGCTGTTTGGCATCTCCGCGGAGGAAATGCTGGGCAAACACTGCCAGGAGATCTTCAAGTGCGCGGTCTGTGAGCCCGGCTGCGGGGTGCTGGTGGGTTTGAACCAGGCGCCCAACGCGCCTTCCTGCACGGTGCGCCTGCACACCGATAACGGCATGGAGCGCCTGGTGGTGATGCACACCACGCAAATGTTCGACGACCAGGCGCAGCTCGCCGGAGTGGTCGCCACCATTAAGGACATCACCGACGAGGCAGCGCCGCAACGGCGCGAGGTGATCGCCGAATCCGGACCGATGCGCGAAGTGGTGAATTTCGTGCGCCGCGTGGCGGCCAGCGAAGCCACCACCATTCTGCTGGATGGAGAAAACGGAACCGGCAAGGACCTGATCGCCAAGACGCTCCACTACCAGAGCCTGCGCCAGGCCGAGCCATTTATCGCCATCAACTGCGCGGCCATCCCCGATTCGCTGCTCGAGAGCGAATTATTCGGCTACGAAAAAGGCGCCTTCACCGACGCGCGTACGCAGAAACGCGGCATCTTCGAACTGGCCGACAAGGGAACTCTGTTCCTGGACGAGATCGGCGAGATTCCGCTGATGCTGCAAGCCAAGCTATTGCGCGTGCTGGAGGAGCAGACCTTTCGCCGCCTGGGCGGCCTGAAAGATATCAACCTGGATTTGCGCGTGGTTGCGGCCACTAATAAGAACCTGCGCGAAGCCGTTAAAGAAGGCGCTTTCCGGCAGGACCTTTACTTCCGCCTCAACGTCATCCAGATATCCATCCCGCCTTTGCGCGAGCGCCTGGACGACATTCTGCCGCTGGCGCGTTTCTTCATCGACCACTACAACCACAAATTCAAGCGCAGCATCGAGGGGGTAAGCGAGAGTGCCGCCAAGCTGCTGATGTCTCACGACTGGCCGGGCAACGTGCGCGAATTGCGCAATGCCATCGAGCGCGCCATGATTCTGGAAGAATCGGCCCTGATCACAGCGCCGAGCTTGCCTATCAGCGTGGCCCACTCCGAGCAGGGAATGGCATTGCCGGCGGCTCCAGCCACCGAAATGGCCGGCGACGGCCTCTCGCTCGAAGACAACGAGCGCAACCTGCTGGCCCGCGCGCTCGAAAAAACCAACGGCAATCAAACGCAGGCGGCCCGGCTGCTGCGCGTCACTCGCGACACGCTGCGCTACAAGATGAAGAAATTCAATTTGCGCTGAGCCGGCCAGCGGCGTTCCGGCCGTGCACACTGTGCGCGGCGCTCACGGGCTTTGGCGTTTCGCGCCCGTGCTAAGTTGGTCGTTTCGGCAGATCGCCGGCAGCCAGTTGTTGCGGAACCAGGCGGCGCACTTGGGAGAGGAAGCGCTAAGATCCCGAGCAGAGAGGGCAGGAGTGAAACCACATCGAGTTTTCATTTTGGGTTTACTGGCGGCGTCGCTGGCAGCGGCGCAATCGGGGCGCGCGCCGCGGGTGGCGCTGGTGAACATCGAAGACGCCATCCTGGCCACCACCGACGGCCAGAACGCAGCCAAGGCGCTGGACGCCGAATTCGGGCCGCGCAAGGCGGCGCTCGATGAGGAACAGAAGGCAATCGCAGCCAAGCAGACCCGGCTGGAGCACGACAAACTGAGCGACGAGGAGCATAAAAAGCTTCAGCAGGAGATCGACGACGCGATCGTGGTGCTCAACGCCAAGATCGACCAGGCGGACGCCGACCTGGACCGGGCGCAAAAGAAGACTCTGGCCGAGCTGGGCAAGAAGATGGTGGCCGTGATCGTCGAGTTCGCTACCAGCACGGGCTACGCGATGGTGTTCGATATCAGCACTTCGCAAGCGCCGCTGCTCTACGCCGATAATGCGACAGACATCACCAGCGACGTGATCGCCGCTTACGAGACCCGGCACAAGAGCGCCGCGGAGCGCTGACGCATGGCCGCGCGGTTGACAGGCGAAAGCGCCTGTCCCACCTTGCCGGCGAAGCGCGAGCGTGCAGGGGCGGGTTTCAACCTGCCAACGCCTACTGGCGGGCGCGTTTCTCCGCGGCTGCTAACGCTGCTGGCGGCGATGGCCGGCGCCCTGGCCGCGCAGAGCGTCGATATCTACTCGGAGTTCTCGCGGCCCAATCCGTTCGGCGAAATCGTGGCGGCCGACCGCGGTGCCCGGCCGCGCGAAATACTCTCGCCGGCGGTGGCACGCAACGCGTGGGCTTCGTTCCACCTGGTGATCTCTGCACCGCCCCAGACAACCTACCTGCTGTACGTAGTGACCAACCCGCTCAACGCGTGCCGCGTGGCATTGTACAAAGAGCATTTCGAAAAGACGCCGGCGGGATGGGCTCCCGACCGGCTCACCGAGATCAAGCGCCTGCCCGATTTCGGCGTGATTCCCGATCCCGATGACGGCGTGAACGGCCAGACCACACGAGCCTATCTACTGGATCTCTGGATACTGCCAAACTCGGATGTCGCGCGCTTCCGGCTCGAGGTGCAGTTGAAGGTGGGCTACTGGGTGGTGCGGCCCATGGAGGTTCGGGTGATCGCGCCACGCGTTCCCGATCTGCATGTGGCGACCGAGCCGGTGCTCTTGCCGCCGGTTTCAAGCGCTGCTGATGCGGCCGCGCTCGGCGCGCTCTTCGACTACGCCGGCCGTACCTACCCGCCGCCCGTGACCGTGCGCGCCATCATCCGCCGCAACGCTGTGCAAGACATGGCGCTGGCGAGCCGCCTGGATCCAGCGGTCGCAGGCCCGGAAGCGCTTCGCCGGCGTTGGGCGGCACTAAAGTCTCTCAGCGGCGATAGCGCCGTCCCGCCTCCGGCTGGTGCCGAGCGGTACTTGCGCTTGCGGGACTGGATCTACCGTGAAGCGCAGCAGAAGCCGGCGGAGTTCTGGTAAGGAGGCGCGCGGGCCGGGGTCCGCGCGACGAGTTAGTCAGCGAGGTCAAGCGCCCGCCACCGTTCCCTGCCGGTCGCGGCTCCGATGCGCTCCCGAGCCGCGACCGTCAGGGAGCGGTGGCCAGCATTAGCTACGGAATGACCCTCAGTCCACTACCGCTTTGCTCTCGATCAGGGCGCGGATGGCGGCGATGCACTCGGCCAAGGGCTTCACGCCCTGGTCGCCGTGCTTGCGATGGCGGACGGACACTTGCCCGTTCTGCTGCTCGCGATCGCCGACCACCAGCATATAGGGGATTTTCTGCAACTGTGCGTCGCGGATTTTCAGATTCACTTTTTCGTTGCGCTCGTCCACCATGGCGCGAATGCCGGCCTCATCGAGCTGTTTGCGAATGCCGCGGGCGTATTCGGTCTGGCGGTCGGTGATGGGCAGCACGATGGCCTGAATGGGCGACAGCCACACCGGAAACGCGCCGGCATAGTGCTCGATCAGGATGCCGAAAAAGCGCTCGATGGAGCCATAGAGCGCGCGGTGCAC
The DNA here is from genome assembly GCA_963761855.1 of Bryobacterales bacterium. Lineage (GTDB taxonomy): Bacteria > Acidobacteriota > Terriglobia > Bryobacterales > Bryobacteraceae > Bog-375. Next base: position 75,722 of record CAVXJY010000062.1, read on the forward strand.
CATCAGCGGCTGATGAGCCTTGCCGTCTTCGCCGATGTATTCGAGCTCAAAGCGGCGCGGCAGGGTGAAATCGAACTGCACGGTGGAGAGCTGCCACGGGCGGCCGATCGCATCCACCAGCTTGACGTCGATCTTCGGCCCGTAGAACGCGGCTTCATCGGTCATCAGCTTCACTTTCATGTTGAGCCGCTCGGTGGCGTGCTGGAGAGCCTTCTCGCCGACCGTCCATTGCTCGGGCGTGCCGTCGTATTTGCCGCTCGCGCCGTTATCCCAGGTGGAAAGCTCGGCTTCATATTTGTCGAAACCGAACGTGGTGAGCGTATCGACGGCGAACTGGAGGCAATTCACGATCTCGTCTTCGATCTGCTCGGGCGTGCAGAAGATATGCGCGTCATCCTGGGTGAAGCCGCGCACGCGGAACAAGCCGTTGAGCACGCCGGAGCGCTCATAGCGGTAGACCGTTCCCAGCTCGCCCAGCCGCACCGGCAGATCGCGGTAGCTGTGCTGTTTGTCCGCGTAAATCAGAATGTGAAACGGGCAGTTCATCGGCTTGAGCTGGTATTCGGCGTCATCCAGCTCCATGCGCGTGAACATGTTGGCGGCGTAGAAACCCGCGTGGCCGGAAGTCTTCCAAAGGTCGAAGCGCGCCACGTGCGGCGTGTAGACCAGCGAGTAGCCGCGACGCAGGTATTGGTCGCGCATCCAGTCTTCAAGCTCCTTGCGAATGATGCCGCCTTTGGGATGGAAGAAAATCAGCCCCGGCCCGGCCAGCTCCTGAATGCTGAACAGGTCGAGATCCTTGCCGAGTTTGCGGTGGTCGCGCTTCTTGGCTTCTTCGATTTGCTTGAGATGGGCTTCGAGTTCCTTGGGAGTGAAAAACGCCGTGCCGTAAATGCGCTGCAACTGCTTGTTGTGCTCGCTGCCCTTCCAATAAGCGCCGGCGATGGAGAGCAACTTGAAGGCCTTGATCTTCGAGGTATCGGGCAGGTGCGGGCCGCGGCAGAAATCGATAAAATGCGGTCCCAGTGTGTACTCGCTGAAGACCGCGTCGGCGCGCTCCTCAATCAACTCGCACTTCATCCAGGCGTCGGCGTATTTCTTGAGACCGTCTTCCTTGCGCGTGTAGACGCGCTCATAAGGGAGCTTGCGCGCCTGGATCTCCCACATCTTCTTCTCGATTTTTTCCAGATCCTCGGGGGTAAACGGAACGGCGCGGTCGAAGTCGTAGTAGAAGCCGTTGTCGATGGGCGGGCCGATGCCGAGCTTGGTCTCCGGGTAGAGTTCCAGCACCGCCGCCGCCAACAGGTGAGCCGTGGAATGGCGGTAGATGTATAGCGACTCGGGGTCCTTGGGGGTGAGGATCTGTAGCTTCGCGTCTTTCTCGATCGGCCGATTGAGGTCGACCAACTCGCCGTCGAGCTTGGCGGCGATGGCGGCGTCGGCCAGCCGCGGGCTGATGGACTGGGCGATATCGATGGGGCGCGTCCCGGCCTCAACCGGCTTCTGGCTGCCGTCAGGCAAGGTGATGACAATGCTGCTCATAGGGAAATTTCAGCGTAACACGCGCGATGGAGAGGGCAAAGCACCGGCGGCCGAGACCGCCGGCGCTACGAAGAACTGGCGGCCGTGGCGCCGCCGTTACGGGGAAGGGCCGCGCGGCGTAGCCGTGGCGCCGCCGTTACGAGAAATGGTAGAGCCGTAGCCGTAGCGCCGCCGTTACGAGAAATGGTAGAGCCGTAGCCGTAGCGCCGGCGGTCTTTGCCGCCGGTGGATTTACCGTTCGTGCACGTCTTCCAAATACGTGTAGCCGTGTAGGCCTTCTTCGTAGAACTTGAGCAGGGCGCCGGTTTCTTCGTAGGTGAGACGGCCATCGCGCAAGGCGGATTCCACGTCGCGTCGCAGCTTCGTCACCAGGTGTTCGGAGGCGAACTGCACGTAGTTGAGCACTTCGCGCACGGTATCGCCTTTGATCACGGAATCGAGGATCACTTCGCCGGTCGGTCCCTGGCGTACGTGGACCGCGTTGGTGTCGCCGAACAGGTTGTGCAGATCGCCCAGGATCTCCTGGTAGGCGCCGAGCAGGAAAGTGCCCAGGTAATAATCGCCGCCGGCGAAGGGGTGCAGCAGCAGCGTGCGCTTCACGTCGCGGCGGTCGATGAAGGCATCCACTTTGCCGTCGGAATCGCAGGTGATGTCGCCCAGCACGGCGGGGCGGCAGGGCTGCTCCTCCAGTCGATGGATCGGCATGATGGGGAAGAGCTGCTTGATGGCCCAACTGTCGGGCATGCTCTGGAAGAGCGAGAAATTGCAGAAGTAGGTGTCGGAGAGCATGGCGTCGATGCCTTCCAGCTCTTCGGGGAAATAATCGAGCTCGCCGGCCAGCTTCTGGATCTTACGCGTGATCGCCCAGTAGAGGTTCTCCGCGATGCAGCGCTGATCGAGCGAAAGATAGCCGAGGCTGAACAGGTTGAGCGCCTGGTCGAGCGCCTGCTGCGCATCGTGATAGCTTTCCAGCAGATTCTTGGCGGTGAGGCCGCGGAAGGTTTCCTGCAAGTCGATGAGCGGCTGCTCGGCGTCGGCGGGCAGGCTCGGTGGGAGTTTCGCTCTCGCCCATGCCGGAGACGCCCAGCACGTTGAAGACCAGCACGCTGTGATAGGCGGCGATGGCGCGTCCGCTCTCGGTGATGATGGTGGGGTGCGGCACCTCGACTTCATCGCACACGCTTTGCGCGTGATAGACGATGTCGTTGGCGTATTCCTGCAGCGTGTAGTTGACGCTGGATTCGAAGTCGGTCTGCGAACCATCGTAATCGATGCCGAGGCCGCCGCCCACGTCCAGGTACTTGAGTCCGGCGCCGGCTCGGTACAAGTCCACGTAAACGCGCACCGCCTCGTTCACCGCGCCCTTGATCTGGCGGATATTGGTGATCTGGCTGCCGAGGTGGAAATGGAGCAGATTGAGGCAATCGGCCATGCCGAGGTCCTTCAGCTCCTGTAAGGCGCGCATGGCTTCGGTGGCGGAGAGGCCGAATTTGGAACGGTAGCCGCCCGAAGATTTCCAGCGGCCCGAGCCGCGGCTGGCCAGCTTGACACGCAGGCCGATCTTGGGACGCACGCCCACCTTCGCGGCGTATTTCAGGATCAGGTGCAGCTCAGTATATTTCTCAACCACCGGGATGATGTGGCGGCCAACCTTCTGCGCCAGCATCGCCAGTTCGATGTATTCGTCGTCCTTGAAGCCGTTGCAGATGATGGGCGTGTCGTTATCCGCCAAGGCCATCACGGCGATCAATTCCGGTTTCGATCCGGCTTCCAGGCCGAAGCGGAAGGGCTTGCCGAACTCGATGACTTCTTCCACCACTTGCCGCTGCTGGTTGACCTTGATCGGATACACGCAGCAATACTCGCCCTGGTAATGATGTTCGGCGATGGCGGTTTGAAAAGCCGCGTGCAGCTCTCCGAGGCGATGCTTAAGGATGTCGGCGAAGCGCACCAGAATGGGCAGATCGATGCCGCGTAGCACCAGGGTATCGATCAACTCCTTGAGGTCGATCGAGCGCGCCGGATCCTTTTCCGGGTGCACCAGCACGTGGCCGTTGTCGCCGACCGAAAAGTAGCCCTTGCCCCAGCTTGCAACGTCATAAAAGTCGCTCGCAACCTGCGGCGTCCATCGTTCGGTGGGCTCGACCACGACGGAGCCCTTGCGGCCATTTCTTTCCAACTTGAGACACCTCTCCTTAAATCACCAGTGTCCTTCGAAAGCTAACGGCGTGGCAAGGAAAAACTGCATTTTCATGAACATTGGCAATAAGTTTGTTGCGATGTGGTGACAGCGTGGTGTCCGCGCCGCCAGAACCTCGATATAGTGGCGTCCACGAAAGGTGCGTAGGCGTCCCGACATCGGCGTGAACTCGAACTCCGCCCGCCGGCTCCGCCCGCCGGCCCGGATCGGTCGAGGCCGTGTCCGCCGCAGGAGCCGGGCGCGAGGCCGCGATCCAAAGGTTTGCTCATGGCCGACGAAATCGGATTTTAGACTCCCAATTGTGGCTCGGCAGCCATGGCTGGCTCCGGATAGGGGCGGGGCAAGAAAAAACTGCATTGTCCGGTAACAAACCGGGGATTCGCGCTACTATCGTTGCGATGTGGTCGCAGAGCAGGATCCGTTGGATATACACCGCGCTGCTGTTTGGCGCTTGCGGCGCGGCGTCATGCCAGTTGATCCGCCTGGATGGCTGGAGCACCTGGGGCAACTTCCTGCTCCCGATTCCGTTCGGCGTTCTCGCCGCCTGGCTCTGCGTAGGAGGCATCGTCCCGCGCATCGAGCTGATCATTCTCCACGCCGCCGTGTGGCAACTGGCTTATCGCATGGCGCACTTGTTGGCTAGCGATGGGTCGCCTCTCGAAAGGGTGGTTGCGATGTACCTGGCGGGCCTCGTGGGCGGCTTGGGAGTGAGCCTGGCCGCTGCGTTCGTCAAGCGCCAGGCGCCTGGGATTCGTGCTTTGGGAATAACTGGGCTCGCCGGCGGTGTCTGCGCCCTGCCTTTCGGCTGGTGGGTGATTGCCGGACACGACGTGCCAATCCCCGAACTGGCCTTCTTCACGCTGTGCTTCGCGCTCTGGCAGGGGGCCGTTGGCGTCTGCCTGTGGCAAGGTTTTCGGCTGGGAAAACCGGAGCCGGCAGCTTAGGCTTTCGCCGCCTGTCCAGCCACCTTTCGCAACCACTCACCCCCTCCCCGCATCCATTGGATGAGGAATCTTGACTATAAAGTATAGATTGGCTAATCTGGTTGTAGACCAAAGGCTTAGGAGTCTGCGTCAGTGAGCGATTCGACCAACACTATCGAAACGATTGCGAATCAGGAATATAAGTGGGGGTTTGTAACCGACATCGAGGCCGATTCGATCCCCCGCGGGCTGAGCGAAGACGTCATCCGCCTGATTTCGGCCAAGAAGCATGAGCCGGAATGGTTGCTGGAATGGCGGTTAAAAGCCTACCGGCACTGGCTGACCATGACCGAGCCGACCTGGGCCAACGTGCACTATCCGAAAATCGACTACCAGGACATCATTTATTACGCCGCGCCGAAGAGCCGGAAGAACGCGCCCAAAAGCCTGGACGAGGTGGACCCGGAGTTGCTCCGCACCTACGAGAAGCTGGGGATTCCACTGAAGGAGCGGGAGATCCTCGCCGGCGTCGCGGTGGATGCGGTGTTCGATAGCGTGTCGGTAGCCACCACCTTCAAAGAAAAGCTGAAGGAGATGGGCGTCATCTTCGGCTCGTTTTCAGAGGCGGTGCAGGAGCATCCGGACCTGGTACGGCAGTACTTGGGTACGGTGGTCCCGTCGTCGGATAACTTTTTCGCGGCGCTGAATTCGGCGGTCTTTAGCGATGGCTCGTTCTGCTATGTGCCCAAGGGCGTGCGCTGTCCTATGGAACTGTCGACGTATTTCCGCATCAACGCCAAGGACACGGGACAATTCGAGCGCACGCTGATTATCGCCGACGAAGGCGCCTACGTGAGTTACCTGGAAGGCTGCACCGCGCCGATGCGCGACACCAACCAGTTGCATGCGGCGGTGGTGGAGTTGGTGGCGCTCGACAATGCACAGGTCAAGTATTCGACGGTGCAGAACTGGTATCCGGGCGACAAAGAGGGAAAGGGCGGAATTTACAATTTCGTCACCAAGCGCGGGGCATGCCGCGGCGTGAATTCGAAGATTTCGTGGACGCAGGTGGAGACGGGATCGGCGATCACCTGGAAGTATCCAAGCTGCCTCTTGATCGGCGACCATTCGGTGGGCGAATTCTACTCGGTGGCGCTGACCAACAACTATCAGCAGGCAGACACCGGCACCAAGATGGTTCACATCGGCAAGCACACCACCTCAACGATTGTGTCGAAGGGCATTTCGGCCGGCCACGGGCAGAACACATATCGCGGCGGCGTGAAGATTCTGAAGAACGCGACCGGCGCGCGCAACTATTCGCAGTGCGATTCGATGCTGCTGGGAGACCAGTGCGGTGCGCACACCTTCCCGTACCTGGAAGTGAAAAACACGTCATCGCAAGTGGAGCATGAGGCCTCGACCTCGAAGATCGGCGAGGACCAGATTTTCTACTGCCGGCAGCGCGGGATCTCGAGCGAAGACGCGGTGTCGATGATCGTGCATGGGTTCTGTAAGGAAGTTTTCCGCGAGCTGCCGATGGAGTTCGCCGTGGAGGCGCAGAAGTTGCTGGGCGTGAGTTTAGAAGGAAGCGTAGGGTAGGGAAAGAATTGGTGGCCGCAGATAAACACAGATGAACACGGATAAGAAGAACAATTGTCTTAATCTGTGTTCATCTGTGTTTATCTGCGGCCCAAATGAGCCTGCCGCTCTGTAAGACGCGGGCTCAAAGCAAAGGCGACAAGAAACGAATGGCACTGTTAGAGATCAAAGATCTGCGCGCCGTCAGTTGGCGAAGGGGAGATTCTCAAATCGTGCACGGGTTCTGTAAGGAAGTTTTCCGCGAGCTGCTGAGCGTGAGTTTAGCGTGAGTTTGGAAGGAAGGGAAAGAATTGGTGGCCGCAGATAAACACAGATGAACGCGGATAAGAAGAACAATCGTCTTAATCTGTGTTCATCTGTGTTTATCTGCGGCCCAAATGAGCCTGCCGCTCTGTAAGACGCGGGCTCAAAGCAAAAAAGGCGACAAGAAACGAATGGCACTGCTAGAGATCAAAGATCTGCACGCCGTCAGTTGGCGAAGGGGAGATTCTCAAATCGTGCACGGGTTCTGTAAGGAAGTTTTCCGCGAGCTGCCGATGGAGTTCGCCGTGGAGGCGCAGAAGTTGCTGGGCGTGAAAGAATTGGTGGCCGCAGATAAACACAGATGAACACGGATAAGAAGAACAATCGTCTTAATCTGTGTTCATCTGTGTTTATCTGCGGCCCAAATGAGCCTGCCGCTCTGTAGACGCGGGCTCAAGCAAAGGCGACAAGAAACGAATGGCACTGTTAGAGATCAAAGATCTGCACGCCACAGTTGGCGAACGGGAGATTCTGAAGGGCATTGACCTGGCGGTCGAAGCCGGCGAAGTGCACGCCATCATGGGGCCGAACGGCTCCGGCAAAAGCACGCTGGCGCAGGTGCTGGCCGGGCGCGAACTGTACCACGTGACCCGCGGCCAGGTGACTTACGATGGCAAGGACCTGCTGGCGCTTTCCCCGGAGGACCGGGCGCGCGAGGGCATCTTCCTCGCGTTTCAATACCCGGTGGAGATTCCCGGCGTCAGCAACATGTATTTTCTGAAAGCCGCGCTCAACACGACTCGCAAGCATCGCAACCTGCCGGAGCTGGACGCGATGGATTTCTTGAGTCTGATCCGCGGCAAAATGACCGCCATGAACATGGATGAGACGCTGTTGAACCGGCCGGTGAACGCGGGTTTTTCGGGCGGCGAAAAGAAGCGCAACGAGATCTTTCAAATGGCGGTGCTGCAGCCGCGGCTGGCGATTCTGGACGAGACGGATTCCGGCCTCGATATCGACGCGCTCAAGCTGGTGGCGGCGGGCGTGAATGCCATGCGCAGCCCGGAGCGCGCCATGGTGGTGGTAACGCATTACCAACGCCTGCTGAACGAGATTATCCCGGACTACGTGCACGTGCTGGCGGAGGGACGGATCGTCAAATCGGGCGGCAAGGAACTGGCGCTCGAGCTGGAAGAGGGCGGCTACGCCGGCTTGGGCCTGGTGGACGAGGAGGAGCCGGTCGGCAGAGTATGACGGCGGCGGCGGAACAGATCGGCCATTGGCTGGAAGAGTTCACGAGGCATCTGAAGCGGCACCCTGGCGGGGAACCGTGGCTCACGAGGCTGCGCGAGAGCGCGTTTGCGCGCTTCGCGGAGCTCGGGTTTCCGACCTCGCGCAGCGAAGAGTGGCGGTTCACGAACGTGGCACCGATTGCGCGGACGAGTTTTCGGGAAACCGACACCGGCATGTGGGTGGCACACGCTGGTGCGCAGAGGCTCGCCGCGGAGGAACTCGAGAAGTACCTGGCGCGGTACGCCGCACTCGATGGCAATGCGTTCGTAGCGCTGAACACGGCTTTCGTTGACGATGCGGTGGCGCTGAAAGTGCCTCGCGGCGTTCTTGAGAAGCCGATCGAAATCACCTACAGCATTGCAGCGGGCGCAGCAGACGTGGCGAATGCGACGCCGTCAGCCGTTCATCCCCGCACCCTCATCGTGATTGCCCCCGGCGCACAATGCACCATCGTCGAAACTTACAAGGGCGAAGGACATTACTTCACCAACGCGGTGACTGAAATCGCCGCCGGCGAGGGCGCTGTGGTCGATCATTACAAAATACAGCGCGAATCGCCGCAAGCATTTCACGTCGCCACCATGCAAGTCGCGCTCGGCCGCAGCGCCAATTTCACCACGCACAATATTTCGCTGGGCGGCGCGCTGGTGCGCAACGATATCGGCGTCACGCTTTCGGAAGGCGCCGAGGCAACGGTGAATGGCCTCTACCTGGTGAACGGCACGGAGCACGTGGACAATCACACTGTGATCGACCACGCCAAGCCGCACGGGACGAGCCACGAACTCTACAAGGGCATACTGGACGGCCACGCGAGCGCGGTGTTCAACGGCCGCATCATGGTCCGCAAGGACGCGCAGAAGACCGATTCCAAGCAGACCAATAAGAACCTGGTGCTCTCCGACGATGCGGTGATCGACACCAAGCCCGAGCTGCAGATCTTCGCCGACGACGTGCGCTGCACGCACGGCGCGACCATCGGCCAACTGGATGCGGAATCGCTGTTCTATCTGCAATCGCGCGGCATCGGCAAAGCGCAGGCGCGCAGCCTGCTGACACAGGCGTTCGCGCAGGATATTATCGACCGCATCAAGGTTCCCGAGTTGCGGAGCCAACTGGAAAAGGTCCTGTCCGAGAAATTCCATGAGCACGCTAACTGCTGATATCGCGTCCGGCTTCGACGTCGAAAGCATCCGGGAGGATTTCCCGGTCCTGAAGCAAACCATACACGGCAAGCCGCTGGTGTATCTGGACAACGCCGCCACGGCGCAGAAGCCGTACGCGGTGATCGAAGCCATTCGCAAATTTCATGAAGTGGATTGCGCCAACATTCATCGCGGCGTGCATGAGCTGAGCCAGCGCTCCACGGCGGCTTACGAAGCGACGCGCGCCAGAGATGAAGCGCTTCCTCAATGCGCGCAGCAAGAGCGAGCTGATCTTCGTGCGCGGCACCACCGAGGGCATCAACCTGGTGGCGTCGAGCTGGGGGCGCAAGAACGTACGCGAGGGCGATGAGATCGTCATTTCCGGGATGGAGCACCACTCCAACATCGTGCCGTGGCAAATGCTGTGCGAGGCCACCGGCGCTAAGCTGCGCGTGATTCCCATCGACGATCGCGGCGAGCTGATCCTGGAAGAATACGCCCGGCTGCTCAACCCGCGGACGAAGATGGTGGCGGTGACGCACGTTTCGAATGCGCTCGGCACCATCAACCCGGTTGCTGAAATCGTCGCCATGGCGCACCGCGCCGGCGCGTTGGCGCTGCTGGATGGCGCGCAGGCGGCGCCGCATCTGAAGGTGGACGTGCAGGCGCTCGACGCGGATTTCTATGCGCTTTCCGGCCACAAGATGGTGGGGCCGACCGGTATCGGCATCTTATACGGCAAGAGTAAGCTGCTCAACGCCATGCCTCCTTACCAGGGCGGCGGCGACATGATCAAGACGGTCACCTTCGAAAAGACCACTTACGCCGACCTGCCATATAAGTTCGAGGCGGGAACGCCGAACATCGCCGGCGGCATCGGGTTAGGAGCGGCGGTGGACTACCTGAACCGCATCGGCCTGGACCGGATTGCCGCTTACGAGCACGAGCTGCTGCTCTACGGCACCCAGGCGCTGGAGCGAATTCCCGGGCTGAAGATCATCGGCACGGCGCGCGAAAAGGCGGCGGTGCTTTCGTTCGTCATCGATGGCATTCACCCGCACGATATCGGGACGGTGCTGGACCGGCAGGGAATCGCGGTGCGCACCGGGCACCACTGCGCGCAGCCGGTGATGGACCGGTTTGGCGTCCCCGCCACCACGCGCGCCTCGCTGGCGTTTTATAACACCATGCGCGAAATCGACGCGCTTGCCGCCGGCCTTCGCAAAGTAAAGGAGATTTTTTCCTGATGGTCCACGACCTGTACCAGGAGACCATTCTCGACCACAGCAAGCACCCGCGGAACTGCCATGAGCTCGCCGGCGCCAACCGCAAGGCCGAGGGATACAATCCGCTGTGCGGCGACAAGCTGAAGCTGTATTTGAAGATGAACGGCGACATTGTCGAAGACGCCAGCTTTGTGGGTAGCGGCTGCGCCATTTCCACCGCGTCGGCATCGTTGATGACCGAAAGCCTGAAGGGCCTGAAGCGCGAGGAAGCGCTTAAGCTGCTGGAAAAGTTCCACGATCTGCTCACCACGGATTCGCCTGTGACCCAGGAACTGGGCAAGCTAGTGGTGTTTTGCGGCGTGCGCGAATACCCGGCGCGCGTCAAGTGCGCCACCCTGGCGTGGCACACGCTGAAATCGGCGCTCGAAAACAAGGAAGATCCGGTCACTACGGAATGAGCCTGAAAGACGAAATTGTCGCCGCGTTGCGCAACGTCTACGATCCGGAGCTGCCGATGAACATCTACGAGCTCGGGTTGATTTATGGCGTGGACGTAGATGGCGCCGGCAACGCGCGCATCCGCATGACTCTCACCGCGCCCAATTGCCCGGTGGCGGGGTCGCTGCCCGCCGAAGTGGAGCGCCGCGCGCGCGCCGTCGCGGGCGTAAACAGCGTCAAGGTGGAGCTGACGTTCGATCCGCCGTGGTCGAAGGACCGCATGTCGCAGGCGGCCAAGCTGGCGCTCGGTCTTGACGATCTCATCCCCATCCCGAGGCTGCGCCCATGAAGCTGAGCGCCAATGAAGAATACGGCGTGCGCTGCCTGGTGCGCCTCGCGTATGCGACCGAAGCCGGCGGCAGCCTGACCATCCCCGAGATCAGCCAGGCCGAGGGCGTCTCGCCCGCTTACGCCGCCAAGATTCTGCGCGTGCTGCGCAAAGGCGGTTTCGTGAAAGCTTCGCGCGGCAAGGATGGCGGCTACAAGCTGGCGCGCCCGGCCGGAACCATCGTCATCGGCCACGTGCTGGACGCGCTCGGCGGCCGCCTGTTCGAAAGAGACTTCTGCGACAGCCACACCGGCCAGGCCACCATTTGCACGCGCTCGGTCGATTGCTCGGTCCGCTCGCTGTGGCGCGCCGTGCAGGTCGCTGTCGACCAGGTGGTCGGCAAAGCCACTCTCCGCGACTTATTACAAAACGAACACGAGATGAACTCCTGGGTGCGGACGATCCCGGGGCCAAGCGCGTTGAGGGTGATGTAGGGGGGCGAACCCGTCGGGCTTCACGGCTGGTGCTTATGCGATGCAAGCAGAAATCCTGCGATTATCCCCGTGAGTTGGGTCGCCGCACGGGCCTCGCCGACTGACACGGTGGGCAGCCAAGGCGGACCATGTCCCGTGCCCTGCTTATTGCGATGAGCGTTTACGGCACACCCGGCTTCGTAGAGCGCCCGCTGCAGACGGAATTGCGGCGGCTCGCCTGGCACTGACGCCGTCTGAGGAGTTGTCATCCCGACCGAAACGAACGCCTGGCCCAGGAGCGTCGGAAAATTCGCTTGCTGCGGATAGCTTCCGAACCGCTCTGAAATGACGTGAGCGGCAGCCGCCTCAAGGAGATCCTTCCCGGCACCGACAAGAAGTGCGGCATCTTCACTTCCGCGCCTGGCCCGACGGACGTACGCCTCCAACGCGTCAGTGAGGTGAACGCCGGAAAGGGTGTCTATACTGGTCGGATGGAGATCACCATCCGCGGACAGCACAAAGCCCTCGGTCCGAAAGGCCTCAATCGCGTCGGCGATCGCATCGTCGCCAACGTAATTCGGCGAGGCTTTCCGGAAGCCACCCTTGCCGCGAAGCATTGATATCAACGCAGCAACGAACACCTCGGCGTTATCAGGACTATTCTCTAATGCCCAACTGAGTGCCGCCCGCACCCGCTTGGCCTTTCCCACGACTTGGCCCTGCGACTTTGGATCGCCAGCCGTCAAAGCCGCGCGGACGATTTGAAATTCGAGGTCTGAGTGGCTTGGCTCGCGGGTTGGTGTCTGAGCGTCATCGACAAGGTGAGAGACGGCGACGATGATAGCGTCATTCACAGGCGCGCGTGGCCTCTGGTCTTTCGTGTTCACGACTACGCTCCTAGCTCCTGTCTAGAGCGGCGCCTCACAGCTTCTTTACGAACTCATCGATTACTGAGCCGGAAAGGGTGACGACGGAAACCTCGTTCGCCAAGCCAGGCTGGCGGACCCCAGCGCGTTTTGAAGACTGGTCTAGTGGCTAACGACCGTGTAATTCTTAAATTCATTGAACGCCTTCAGCAAGCGCAGTGTTGCCTCGCCATCAAGCTGTTCGCCCTTGTATCTCACTTCGTAGAGGCCCTGCAGGTTAGACGGCAGGCGAATGCCGTCCTGGACAAGAAGGATGAATCGCCGCCCAAATAGGGCCATTGCTGCTCCAATTTCTATCAGCACGCTGCCGTTCAGAACGACTTCGCGCGCACCTTCCGGTGTCATTAGTTCGCGGTCAGCATCGACGTGGATGATGGCAGCGCCGCACCCGCGCATGTCGTCCATGACCTTGTCAGGCACAGGCTTTGCGACGGACTCGCGTTCTACAGACAGTACCGGCTCGAATTGCCCGAATTCGAGCAACTCTTTGAGTTGAGGCACGAGACCGCGATTCTTGCCATGAGTGACGAATACGCGTCTCAGGCGGACGTCAACGACCGTCGACGCGGAAACGGTAGCGGAATCTCTCTCGGGCGCGTGGACGGAGGGTCCCCCCTTTGAGGGAACTCTAGACTCGCCAGGTACCTCTTGCTCTGCTTCTGATGCCCGGACTTCAGTGATCAGAGTCTCGCCAGCACCCTGCAAATCAACATAGGCCACCCCATTGATGTCCTTCAAGAACCCCGCGCTTTGGGCCCCGTCGACAATCGCTTTCAACGCTCTCAGGGTGGCCTCCCTAGGGACTCCCATCGTCTCAAGGACGTTCAGCCCTATGTCCTCCCTGGGAAGTTTCAATCCGTCGTATCGCTCAAGGAATTCCCGAACTACGCGGGGCTGCAAAACCGCCTCGCGCCTAGCAGCCGCCTCGTCACCCTCAATAGTCGGCTTTACAATGCGTCTTCCGAGCGCGGTCAGCGAGATCTGCGGAGCGTTGTATCCACCTTCAGTCAATCCGTACGCGATGGCTGCGCCGCAAAGAGTCTTGAACGGGCCGCTGGTGGGCTGCACCTGTAAGGCACGCGCGATATCGAGGGGGCGCGCTGGTCGGCCGCCGTACTCGTCAAAAGCCTTCGGTATTCGGAGCGCTTGGTCGAGTGAGAGGCTCGGAACGTCCGCCTGGGATAGATACTGCCGCTTTCCTTCCCCGTTTGGGGATGCAGTGGTTTTGGGTGGCTTCTTGGCCATTTACGAAACCTCACGCCTAGAATAGGGCACCCGAGTGTCCCTGTCAAGGATTATGAGTACTGCTTTACTGTAGTCCTCATCGAAAGGTTAACACTAAACGTATGATACTACGATACATAGAGTCTTACTACAGAACGCTAGTAACGAAGATCCTCTCATTCCTCAACAGGGCGGACCGGGACGGACGGGACATTTGACGAAAAGGGGACGCATTTTCATGGGGAAAAACGGGGGGGGAAACGCGTCAGCCTGAGAGCCTGTCGGAGATAGAATTCCCACAACCACCCGTTGTGATCGCGTGGTACGGCGACCACGAGATGTTGGGGTCGAACTGGTCAAAAACCGTTCACTCCGACAGGCTCCTGAACTGTGCGACTTTTCCTTTACACCGGCATAGTTTGTTCCGCGTCGGCGACCGTCGGGTAGCGCGTGAAGACATCCTCGATCTTGCACTTATGGAACAGGTCCCAAATCCGATCGTTTAGCCCCGCAAGAAGCAGACGCCGGCAATTTCGCTCGAACGATACGTATGCGCCTATCAGGACGCCGAGCCCGGTGGAGTCCACATATCGGACCCGGCTCATATCGACCACCAGCGCCGCGGACTTGCTCTCGCGCACCCGATCGCGAAATTGAAAGGCCGTCTCGGCATTCAAGACTCCTTCAAGCACCATCACCTTTTCGCCAGGGCGTGCACCATCGATCATGCGCAGCTCGAGTTTGTCTTCAGCCATAACAGGGTGGAGTGTATCACCAAGCGAGGGCTATCGGCGATGGTCGTCCCCGGCCGCGACAAGTGGTCCGAAACGGAAGAAGTCGGGGACAGGCTGCGAAATCTCGAAATAGGATCTTTGTGTGGATGCAAGTGCCCGGCGCTTTACGGCGCCAACTCCGCCATGCGCCGCTTTAGCTCCAGCACCTCGTGCCGCAATTCGGGGAGCTTGGCGAGGTTCGCCAATTGTTCGAGGTGCTGGCGCAGCGGCCGCGCGGGTGTGCCCCATACCGTCTCGCCGGAACGCACCACTTTCGATGTGAGCACGCCGCAGCCTGAACCCAGCACGGCGCGGGATTCGATGCGCGCCTTGTCGCCAATCCCCACCTGGCCGCCAATCACGGCGTGGTCCTCCACCACCACTGAGCCGGAGAAGCCGGTTTGCGCCGCCACCACCACGTGGCGGCCGATGCGGCAGTTGTGCGCCACGTGCACCATGTTATCGAGCTTGGTGCCTTCGCCAATCACGGTGACTCCGAGCGCCGCGCGGTCCACGCAAGAGTTGGCGCCGATCTCCACGAAGTCGCCGATCTCGACGCGCCCTACCTGCGGAAACTTGTGCCAGCGGTCGTCCTCCATCACGTAGCCGAATCCGTCCGCGCCAATCACGGCGCCTGAATGAATGATGACGCCGCGCCCTAACTCCACGTTGTCGTATATGGTGACGTTGGGATGGAGCACCGTGCCGTCGCCCAGCGACACGCGTTTGCCCACTACGCAGCCTGCGCCGATGCTCACCGCCACTCCGGCGCGCGTTCCGTCGCCCACCACTGCGTGCGGCCCCACAAAAGCCAGCGTACCCAATTCGACGCCGGCGCCCAGTACCGCCGTGGGATGGATGCCGGGCTTGATTTCCAGCGTGGGATAGAAGCGGCTCATCGCCCGCGCAAACGCTGTGCGCGGCTGCTCGACCCGGATCACGGTGCGGTAGCACGGGCTCGGCCAATCCAGCGGCACCACCAGGCACCCCGCCGCCGAGCTCTCGGCCTGCGCCGCAGCCTTCCGCCCGCCCACAAACGCCAGTTCCGACGCGCCGGCCGATTCGATGGTCCCCGCGCCGGTCAGCTCCTTCTCGCCATCGCCTTCAAAGGTGGCGCTCAGCCACTCGGCCAGTTCACGAACTCGCATGGCCCTATCATGACAAATCCCTCGCGGGCTGGGGCCTCAATCCTTAACTGCGCAATGTTAGACTAAAGGTTCGCGGCCCTCCACCGGCGGCGCCCGAGACTCTTCCAGCCGAAATCAATCGATGAATACCAGCAATACCGCCATCCGCAATATCGCCATCATCGCCCACGTCGATCACGGAAAGACCACGCTGGTCGATGCCATGCTCCACCAGAGCGGCATCTTCCGCGACAACGAGCAGACCGTCGAGCGCGTGATGGATTCCAACGACCTCGAGCGCGAGCGCGGCATCACCATCCTCAGCAAAATCACCGGCGTGCGCTACCAGGGGGTCAAGATCAATATCGTCGATACGCCTGGCCACAGCGATTTCGGCGGCGAGGTGGAACGCGCGCTCAAGATCGTCGACGGCGTGATGCTGCTGGTGGACGCGAGCGAAGGCCCGCTACCGCAGACGCGTTACGTGCTCTCCAAGGCGCTAGAAGCCCATCTGCCGCCCATCGTAGTGATCAACAAAATCGATCGGCCCGACGCGCGCTGCCAGGACGTGCTCAATGAGATCTACGACTTGTTCATCGACCTCGATGCCACTGAGGACCAGCTCGGTTTTAAGGTGCTCTACGCCATCTCCAAGACCGGCGTAGCCAAAGAATCGCTCGACGATCCTTCTACCGACCTGCGCCCTTTATTCGATGCCATTCTGGCCCACATCCCGCCGCCGGTCGGCGAGCCCGATGAGGTGCTGCAAATGCTGGTCGCCAATTTGGATTACAGCGACTACCTGGGCCGGTTGGCGATCGGCCGCGTCTTCCATGGCACGCTGCATTACGGCGACACCGTGGCCGTCGCCAAACGCGATGGATCGCTCCAGACCACCAAAATCACCAAGCTCTATTCGTTCGAGGGGCTGAAGCGGGTGGACGAAACGGTGGGCCGCCCGGGCGACCTCCTCGCCATCGCGGGGGTGGAGGGAATTACCATCGGCGAAACCGTCACCAGCGTCGAGACCCCCATGCCGCTGCCCCATGTCGCGATCGACGAGCCCACCATCGCCATGGCGTTCACCATCAATACGTCGCCCTTCGCCGGCCGCGAGGGGCAATGGGTGACGTCGCGCAACCTGCGTGAGCGGCTTGACAAAGAATTGCTCACCAACGTTTCCATCCGCGTCGAGGAACTGGGACACGACACGTTCAAGGTGATGGGCCGCGGCGAATTGCAACTGGCCATTCTGGTCGAGATGATGCGTCGCGAAGGTTATGAGCTGGCCGTGGGAAAGCCCGAAATCCTCACCCGCAAAGTCAACGGCAAGATCGAAGAACCGGTGGAGTTGCTGGTGATCGATTGTCCGGAAAGTTTTCTCGGCGTGGTGATTGAAAAGCTGGGCGCGCGCAAGGGCAAGATGAACAAGATGGTGAACCACGGCTCAGGCCGCGTGCGCCTCGAGTTTCTCATCCCTTCGCGCGGCCTCATCGGCCTGCGCAGCGAGATCCTCACCGATACCCGCGGCACCGCCATCATGAATTCGCTCTTCCATGGTTACATCGAATGGCAGGGCGAGATTCCCACGCGGCCCACCGGCTCGCTGGTGGCGGACCGGAGCGGCAGAGCCACCGGCCACGCCATCTTCAATTTGCAGGAGCGCGGCGAGATTTTCATTGCCCCCGGCGCCGAGGTTTACGAGGGCATGGTGATCGGCGAAAACGCGCGCGAGAAGGACTTGGACGTGAACATCGTCAAGGAGAAAAAGCTCACCAACATGCGTGCCTCCACCGCCGATGAGGCCATCCGCCTGGTCCCGCCACGCATTCTCAACCTCGAGCAAGCCATCGAATTCATTCGCGACGATGAGTTCGTCGAGGTCACGCCGGCATCCATTCGCCTGCGCAAGAAGATTCTCAAATCCAACCAGCGCTAGCCGCTTGGCGCCTTCGGCTACGCTGCGTTACCGGGGCGCCGCAGCCGTCGAGTGGTAGAAATCGCGGAGGATGTAGTAAGCTCGCTTCTTCTGTCCGCGGTCGCTGAGCAGGCCTTTGCGGTTGTAGTAATCCTGCACTCCGTAGAGGAACCGCCGGGGGCAGCGGAAATCTACCAGCACCCACGCAGCCATGCCTTGCAAAAATGGAATGCGTTGCAGCATGGGGATCTGGTGACGGTAGACGTTGGCCTGATACTCCTCGGTCCAGGCGGTCGTGTCGTCGCCGTGGTCGCCGGCCACCGCGCCGGCGCCGAATTCGCTCATTACCAGCGGCTTATCGTAAACGGTTTCGAAGCTGGTCCGGTCGGCCTTTTCGGGCGGGCCGTCGTACCAGCCGATGTACTCGTTACAACCCAGAACGTCGAGCGACTTACCCAAGGGGTCGTCGATCATGATGGTGTTGGGCGCGCCGGCGTGCGGTAAGGTGGCGGCTGTGACGAGGCGTGTGTCATCCAATTCGTGCGCTTTCATGGCCAGCGAGGACAGGAACTTCGTGCGGGCGTCGCCAAGCGGGGTTTCGTTGGCCACGGACCAGAAAACCACTGAAGCGCGGTTCTTATCGCGTGAGATCATCTCGGTAAGCTGGCGCTCGGCCTTGGCGTAGACTGCGGGATTGTCCCATTCGATGGCCCAATAGACGGGGATCTCCGACCAGACCAGCAGGCCCATCTCATCGGCCAGCCGGGTCATGACTTCGTCGTGGGGATAGTGAGCCAGGCGGACGAAATTGCATCCCAGCCCCTTCGCCCAATTGAGCAGCGTGCGGCCCTCGGCCTCCGAGAAAACGCGGCCGGCCCGAAAGGGAGCTTCGCCGTGAATGGCCACTCCGCGGAGAAAAATCGGCTTGCCGTTGAGCAGGATTTTCGTGCCGGAGGTGGCGATGCTACGGAAGCCGATGCGGTCCTGCACGCGATCGCTCTCGCCTTCGATCGATACCTCATACAGCTTGGGATTCTCTGGCGACCAGAGCGAGAGCGTGGCCGGGAAGGCGAACTTCGCGTAGCCGTCCTCGCCGGTTTCGACCGAAACAGACGCGCCCGCTTCCGGGATGCGGATGGCCACCTTCTGCCGCTTGTGCGTGCCGTTCAGCCGCACCCAGCCGCCGACACGGTTGAGCGAGCCTTTCTCCAGTTGCACCTGGTAATCCTGGATAAATGTCTCCGGGACATCCACCAGTTTCACATCGCGCGTGAGCCCGCCGTAATTCCACCAATCGGTCATGGTGGGCGGAACCGCGTCGGGATGGCGCTGGTCGTCCACCATCACGATCGCGGCGTTGGCATGGTCTTTGAGCAGGCCGGTGACCTCGAACTGGAACGGCGTGAAGCCGCCTTCGTGCTCGCCCAACTTTTTGCCATTGAGGAACACCACGGCTTTGTAATTCGCGGCGCCGAACCAGAGAAACTGCCGGCTGGGCGTGGCGGGCGGAGTGTAGTCGAATTCGCGCCGGTACCAAATCGTACCTTCATACCAGAGAAGTTCGGGCCTCTGCGTATTCCAGTCGCCGGGCACCTGCAGAGTCGGAGTGGCGGAAACAAAGGCCAACTCGTACTTATCGCTCTTATTGGCGGGGACACGGTTGGCACCCAGGCCGCCGCCTGGAATGGGGTTGAGGTGGAAATCGTAGTAACCGGCCTGGTACGGATCCATGATGGTCTGCCATTTGCCATCGAGGCTCGCACCTTGGCGGGCGGAAGGATTTTGGATCGTGTCGATCTGCTGGGCGCGGGATGCGCCCGCAGCCAGTGCAAGAAAAAGCATCACGGAGACTCTCATGCGCTATTCAGGATAGCGTGTAGCGCATCGTTCCGGCGTTGCCAGGCCCACAAACGGCTTCGCTTTCGCGCTGCTCTGCACCGCATCTAGCGGCGGCCCATGAACCTCGCTCGGCCAATCCGCATGTTGAGGGGCAGAGGGTAGCCGGTGAGGCACAACTGATCGAGCGCAAAAAGCACAACCGATTCCAAGCCTGCCGCTATCGCCAGGCTCCATTCCTTGTTCCACGGTGTAGTGTAGTCGCTGATACCTATCAGGTGGCTGCTCTGCGACGGCGGGAAACCGAGCTGCCGTGGCAACTGAATCGACTGCCGCGCCAGATCCAGATTCCTGTCCCCGGTGTAAGTGAAATTCTCGGTCTTGAGACACGCCAGGCTCGCCGGTGTCCAGTAGGCTGTCGGATAGTTAATGATCGCATTCAACGGTGTGTTGTTGACGTCTGGCGGATACAGTACCTCAAACTTAGCGGTTGGCGCCGACTGGCGGACAAATGTCATGATGGCCCGCGTAAACTGTCCAATCAGACCAGGCAGAAAAATGCACTCGTTGGGATACAGGGACGGGTCTGTGTTTTGGCTGGGAATAACCGCCATCGGCTGCCCGTAAGCCGCCTGATAGGCGGAGGTGGTGTAGGCGTCGTAGAACGGCATGCCGCCGGCCGCCGCTGTGTACCACCACTGAACCTCGCCGAATTGCAGATACGGAGTAATGCCGGCGGCTAACATGATCTGCGCCATGTCCACATACGCCTGCTGCCAGAATGCCGTGCTTTGCGGCCCGAAGTTTGTTTGTAAGGCCGGTGTGCTCACTATACACGGGGTGCCGTCCGGATAGCATTGTGCAATTCCCGCGCCAGCGCTTGGGTCGCCGTTGCCAAGCTCCATACTAAATGATGCGGTAACGCTGATTCCGTAACTGCTGACGGCCGTAAAGTAACTAAGCGTCCAGTCCCGGGCGGCCCGATTCATCCGTGGCACGGTGGTCAAATCCGTCCGCCACGTTCCATCTTGGCCTGCTGATAGCGAGCTCGTTGCCGGACTTGCGGTGAATTGCGTGCTGTTGGTATTCACGCTTAAAGCGATGCTGTTGCCTGCCGATCCCATGAGACGGGAAGTGACGGTCAGCTCGGCTCCGTTGGCTTGGGCCCACACCTCGGTCGAACCCGCGTTGATCAACAGTTCGAAGCACGTGGCGATGCTCTCGGCCGTATCCCCGATCAGGTTCCAGTGCTGAAGCATGGTACCGTCCAAATTGATTTCGGTCGTGCCGCCCGCTCCGAATTCCGGCTGTCCCGCGAATGTGATCGTCGCGAATGCGTACTGGTTCCCCTGGCAAACCAGCTCATAGAACCACAAGGCTCCAGCATAGTGGTTTAATCGGCCGGGAAGTCCCAAGGTGCTTACCAGCCACGCCGTTCGTTCGGGGGCGAGCGCGAGAGAGTGGTTTGTGTCCCAGTCTGTGGCCGCCGCCGTCCTGGGCATCGCGATGAATGTCGGCAGATTGCTGGTTGGGATCGCGACCTCTAGAAAGTCGAAGTACACCGCAGTACCCGAGGCTCCGGAATGCGTAATGGTCACGTTGTGGTCCACGGACGAGGTTTGCTGCCCCAGCGACACTCGCATCAGCACATCCTCACCGGCAACCGCCAGGTTGATCACGGTCGGCGTGCCGCCGTCCACTTGCACCGTGGCCTGTCCACCGCTCGTTAGCGCCCTTGTGCCCAGGTACAGGGTGTGGGCGAACGCCGAAACATAGGAACACTGCACCGCCGAGCCAGGGACCGTTGTCGATTGTATGGACCCTCCCGAGTAATTGCCTGTCTCCGAAGCCCAGGTGCCAAAGTAAGTGAGCGTTGTGGAATTGTCTTCGATCCGCCGGCTGCCGGCTCCCGCGACTTGGTATTGCAAGCCGGTCCCCGTTACGGTCCAATTCGACACGACTACCGAAAACTCGCTTCGTTGGAAATTCGCCGCCTGTATGTCCGCCGCCCAGGTCCATCTCAGCTTTCGCACGTTCGTCAGATTCGCGGCGGGAATCGAAACGCCATTCAGATCCGTCAGGTTTGCAAAGTCCAGATTCACTTGCCAGGCGGCAGGCGACACGCCGTTCTGGAACAATGCGGAAAGGTGTTCCCAGGACTCCGTTGCAGCTCCGTGCACAGTCCCGTACACGCCGATCCGGTTTCCGTTTGACCCCGGCACACCCAGATAGGTGAGCGTAATTGTCGCGCCATCTGCCGTGGAGCTAACTAGTCCGGTCTGCTGATTCGCGCTGATAATACTGGCCAAGGCCGCCGCCGCGCTGGTCAGCGTGTCCCCGGAAACAAGCTGGTAGTTGTAGTGCTGGTCCAGCCAGGCCAGTTCGACGTAGTCTCCGGCCGAGGGCGCTCCTTGCAATTGGAACTGAGCAGTAGCGGGAACCGCACTCGACAGGGCGGTCGCGTATTGCAACAGGGGAACCTCGTATATCTGCTCTGCTCCGCCAGTATCTGCCCAAATTCTGAGGTGAGGCCACGGTTGTGTCGCGTACCACGCAGCATCGAAATTAATGCAATTGGTGCGAACTTCCTGATACGATAACTGCAATCCGCTCAGGTCTCCGTCGGGAAGGTTCCGCAACGCCTGGTATTCGAAGACGTTGTCCCGATTCCATTCGAGCACCGTCCAATCGGCCTGGCTCCGCCAGCAACCCGAAATTGTGAATCCGCTCGGGCTGGTCTCACTCAACGCCGCAATGGCCGATGGCTCGAAAAAGTAACACTGGAGATCCCGGTCGGGTCGCAACTTGGTTAACGTGTCGCCCATTAGAGTCGAATGATTACAGTCAGGTCCGCGCCTGGATATGTCTGTCCCACCGATTGAACGGCCAGCGTGACCTGATCGCCCGCCGCTAAAGGCGGCAGGGTTTGCCCGCTAACGCCGTTGGAGATGGTCTCACTTGCCTGAAACGCCACCTGACAGTAAACCGACCCGTTTACGTTCAGTTGCAGTTGTACGGTCGCGTCCGCCGCTGTGCCGAGCACTGCATAAATGTCTCCAACTGAGTGCGCCGCGTCCACCACTAGCACCGGCGCCGCTGATTGGTCTACCGACAGGAACCCCTCCACCTGAATGGAATACTGCCCGCCGGAGAGTGTCCGCAGGCCGCTGTCAACCGTGTGCGTCAAACAGGCACTCGCCGTCGGACTGTTCCCTTTTTGGTTGGTAACGAACAGTTGTGCGCTCGCCACCCTCACGTCCGGAAGCTGTACCGGAAAGCTCCATGTGCCGCTATAGGGGCTGCCAAAGAAGCTCTGCGGAAACCCGGCAATCGACGTCAGGCTCGCCAGATGATAAACAGCCGCCTGCGCCGCATGAGCGCTCGGTGGACTGCTATGCACGCCCCGCTGCACCGTGTATTGCACCCCGCCGTCGCCGACTGCCGTTACCTCCAGCACCTCGCCATCGATCTGTAAAATGCTGCCGGCCTGCGCTGGTCCCGGTGCGTTCAGTGTCAAGGACGTGTCACTCGCCCCTATCGCGTTGGCAAGCGCGAAGATTGTGGCGCCTTCGAGTTCATCCCAGTAGTAAACCGCCAGCGTCGCGGCTGAGATCGTTTCTGTGTCGGTGAGGCTGCTGAACGAGACTCCGCTTAGATCCAGTGTGCCACCGCTCTTTCCTGCGCCCAAACCAAAAGACGGTACCGGCGGGGCGGCGCCATCGCTGAATCCGCTCCCCCCAATCTGCCACCGCGTCACAGTCGATAGCAGCGGCGGGCACTCAACGTTGGCCGCATTCGCCGGCCGGCCAGTTACCTGGACTGTCTCACCGCCTTGATTGGGAACAACGAGACTCACCGGGCTGCTCTTAGTCATTGCTCCAAAATGCCAGCCCGATTCCGCCACCACGAAGCAGCTCGTCGCGTCCGGAACCACCACCCACGCGCTCGCCAGAGTCAGCGTCGTGGCATCGTTGCCTGCAATCGATGCTTCTTGCCCGGCGCCGGTCCCTCGCGTAACCCGTACCGTCATGCCTTGGTAGCAGTTTGCGTTCATCTGCAGATTCCCATTGCCCACCGTCGTCGGCGAGAAGATGCTAGCCGCCATCTCCGGCTGCAGTTCCATGCGCCAATAGAAATTGGCATGGTCGAAATTCGCATCTGGCGGGGCAATCAATTGCGGCTGCGAGCCGGTGTCCGTGAAGTTTGCCGCCATCGTCTGGCTCGAGGCGATTCGCAGTAAGTCGGCGGGTGTCGTCCCCCGGTAGACATTGAACGTGCTCGCGCTCGGTGTAAAGCTGAGCCCCGTTAGGGTCACGGAAGACCCGCCGCTGGCAATCACCGCCGTCACGATAAACGAATGCGGGCCTTCGTCTCCCGATGCATCGACACCGGAAACCGCGTAGTACAAGACCTGGTCCGCCGCGAGCGTTCCACCAGTCCCAATGTTCGCAGCCAGGCTCACTAGTGGCACGCCAGGCCCGCCCGCCGTGGCGGCCGCGGGCGCAACGAAGCTCACCGCCAGGCTCGCCTGAATCGTCCCGTCGCTGCTCGTCGTATCTGTCTCCGCAATGCCAAACTCCACTAGTCCGTTCGCGTCCACAACGCTTCCCAACAGCGGCCGCGGAACTCCGATGGTGGCTGCTGCCTGCTGGTTTGCTCCCGCCGCCGAGCTGCCTTGCCCACTTGAATCCAGGTACCATGCATCGTCATGGATCTGTGCCGTGATTATCGCCGTCCGGTAGTTCGTCGATGGAGAGATCTTGAGAACCCGGAATGGCTGCCGGTTAAAGCCTTCCTTTTGGTAAGTTACTGTGATCAAGTCGCCGGGCCTGATCCCGAAAGCGAGGATGCTGGTCTCAAATTGAATATAAGTGTTGCCAGAAAGTGACTTATTCAGATTGAATGTGAGCATTCGGGCTGCCTGGTCGTAATTGGGTAAGCCAATCGCCATCAGCGTGGCCGTCACCTGTTGGCCTGTCAGGTTTACGTCGCCGGGATCGACAACCGTATAACTGTCCTGTTGGTAACTGTTCAGCGCGTCTTGGAAGTCAATGCTCAGAGAGTTCGGCGTATCCCCGATGCTGCGCGAAGAAACTACCACCGTCGGCTCTCCAGTCGGCTTCCGCAGGATTCCGGAAACGCCCGTGGTACCGTCGCCAAACTCGTAAGCCGGCCATCCCCCATTGAGCGGTTCGGTGCTGTTGGACCACTGATTCTGCGTTGGCTGCTGCAACGCGATCGAGTTTTCAACATTGACCTGCAGCACGCCCCCGGAACCGTATGTCAGGTACAGCCGTGAGGCATTCCGAATTCCCCGGATCACATCGCCTGCGCTCCGTTTCTTTTGTAAGACCAGGTTGCATCCGAATCGCGGGATGGTGATCGGGTTGCCATTCAGGTCCGTGGAGTTGATTAGCTCGTCGCAATACGCTGCCGCTGGCTCGAGTGTCGAGTAGTCAATCTCGGAAGCCTGCCACCCACTGCGCCGCAGCATGTCGTGCAGAATCCAGACCGGGTTGCTGGTGAATTCCTCGCTAAGCTGGTTTCCATTGACGTCATATGTTGGAACGATCAGCCCTTGCGCCAGTACCTGCACTGAAGGTAATGAGTTCCCATCGCTGATTTGATTCGGCACCACCACCGACAGGTACGCCATGCCACCGTACGGATCTCCCGCCGGCTGGCCGTTCGAGTTCAGAAAATTCAGATCGAACGCGCCGTCCCGCTTCCCTAGCGTTGGAATGTTGTACCAGCCGGTGCCGGTCATGTTTTCGCCGTTCACCCCAAGCGGTATCTGGTAACCGTTCACCAGCACGGTTAGCACGCCTTGCATCACTCCAACGCCTAGCAATGCTTCCATCCGCGTCAGGTTCCCGTCATTGCGCGCAAATACGACCGGCGGATGGTACCAGGCAGTTCCGTACACCATCGGAACATAGTCGTTGTAGCGCGCCTGGTTCACCGCGACGGCGGAACTTGTCCAATCCTTGCCGTAGCCTCGAACCGTGATCACCGGCGGAATGTACTCAATTCCTCCAAATCGCGTGAACATCCCGCGCGCGTGGCAGTCTGTCGAGGCGTAACCGCAGGATGTAAACGGCAGGCCGTTGTTCAGGTTCCCCATGCCGCCCGGAAGTCCTGCCGAGTAACCGCACGGATAATAGATTGAATAGCTGCCTTCTGTGCCCCCGTTTATGGCTTCCTGTTGCTGCGCGGGCGTTGCTGGGAACGTCCAGGGACACAGGCGCTGAATCGGTATCTCAGGCAGAAACACCCGCTGCATGCTCATCCGGTTAGTAGCCGTGACGCGGATTGTCGATTCTTTGACCTGGTCCGGCGGGTTACAGATTCCCTGAAAGACAACCACGGCGTCGGTTAGAGGTGCGTTGTTGGATAAATCGTAGAATATGAAGCTGACTGTCAGCGTCGCGCCCCGGAACCCGGCGCTCTGCTCGAGCTCAGAGAAATATGAGTCGGCGTTGGCCAGTAGCAGTGTAATCGTCGGGCTTCCGTCAACCCCCTGGTCGGAGGCGGTCTGAATGTCGAACGCACTGTGTTGCAGCACGCGGGCGGCATAAAGCGTGCTTCCGATCGTGATACCGTGCGTGCACCAGTGCTCGGTGTCGCCGCTAGGCAGAGCACAGTCGAAGATCACCAGCGGCGTGTCGGTGACCGCGCCTGCCTTCAACTCAGAGACTGTTTGCATAGAATATGTCCACCGTTGCAGAGTGGTGATTCACGTCCGTGGATATCAAAGTGAACGTGTCGTCGCGCAAGCGGGCGTCTGCATAAACTCCGCCTGTCGTCCCGGTTTTGTATGCGGACGCCGCTGGCTGCGCTTCCACCTGCGGTCCAAACACACAGACCGTGGCGCTCGCCGGCAGTTGGATGCCGAACTCGATCGAGGTTGCAGTGGAATCGCCCGTACCGGCGATATGAATGCGGCTCCACTGGCAGTTCAGCGCGAACTGCGCCGAGCTGCTCCCAAGCTGCAACTGGATCGTCGCCGGCTGGCTGCTGAACGCATATAAGCTGAAGCAATATGTGTAATTGGTAGGCGCGTTCAGCGTCTGCATCAGCGTCTGCGGCCCCGCTCCGGCGTTTGCCAGTTGCCACGCGTCGGTGCCGCCTAATGGGTCCGCTACGCCGCCCACTACAGTTAGCAGCGGCGCCGCTTCCCAAACCGCGTTCGTCAGCACCTCGCTCCAGGCGAGCAGGTTTCCCACCGGGTCCAGGAACGTGAAACTGTTCAGTGATCCTTCCATATCCGTGAAGAACCGCTGCAGCGCGGCCAGTTCCAAGTCGCTCAAGTTGGCGTACTGCAGTCGCCACTCGACAGTCTCACCCGCCGGGTCCGCCAGCTTGATTGAGCTCCCGTCCGCCATCGCGTTCACAACAGTCCGCGGTCTCCGTTGCTTGACAATCGGAAACTGGCTCGTTACTCCGGTGACTAACTGCGGATAGACACTCATGGTTTAGGCCCGGTTTTCCTTCACGGTCATCGACGTTCTACAGCGCATTTCCTCTACCGAAGTTATGTCCATGGCATCGGCGCCCAAGCTGCAGTTGCTGTAAGTCTGGTTGTCCCAGGGGTCGGTGAAGGAGAAGATGCCGAAGCTCCCCTGGTTCGATTCTAAAAACTGTTCCAGCATAGCCATTTCGGTCTCGTCCAACCCGCTCAAGCGGATCACCCACTGGTGCAACGGCCCGGCGCAATCCCGGTATCGTTGCTCCGTGCCATCCACGAAGCGCAACACCTGATTCTGGAACGCGATTACTTTAGTCGCTGGATACTGCGTGACTGCACTGGTTTTGAGGGTCGGAAACGAAGCCATGTCACAGATCGCTGATTACGTCGTTGATTGAGCTCATGTTTAACATCGCACTGCGCACTGCCTGCGCGATGTCGCTGCTGCGGTCCAGAATGGACTGCGAATCCATCGCCTGGATGTTCAGCGTCATTTGCGGCATGGCGCTTCCGCTCTGCCCGCCGCCGGTCACATTCCCCACTGTTGAAGCGCCGCTGGCTTCGGAGTTCGTCACGGAGGAGTTCCCTGCGGTCGAGGTCGGCACTGCCGTATCGGCCAGTCGCGGCATACCCAACTGGTCGTATTCCGCCGCCGCAAGTCCGTTTGGTGTATCCGCACTTACAAAGTCGATGGAAGAGGCTGGCTGGTATTTCTCGAGTTGTGCGGGCGCCGAGCCGCCTCCTCCAAACAATCCCATCAGCCCGGTCACCAGCGAAGCAATCCCAAGCCCGCCTTCTAGAAACGTCGTCAGCCCGGATTCAATCGCGCCTCCGGCCCCGCCCGTGGTCGATGCCGCGCTTTCCGCGCCGCTTTCGACGCTCATGCCCACCGAGGTCGCCGAATAACTCTCACCGTCTGCGGCGCCGGCCGCCGGCCCGGGCCCCGCGCTCGAAGCGTCGGCGGACGTTTCCGAAACATCCGTCCCTGCCGCCTCCGCGAAAAATCTAAGAAGCTGGTCTTGCGTTGTGCTGCTCATGCTTGATTTCCGCCGTGAGTTCCTTTTCCAAAATGGCGAATGCTTCTACCTGCCTGGCCGTCAGTAGCTCTTCGTGCATCAGGCCCAGCCGCCGGCGAATGAAGAACTCCTCCACCGTCGTTTGGCTCTCCGCAGTGACCCCCGACTTGGGACACGTTCCCAGGCTCACCCCTCTGCGCGCCCACACCGGCGGTCCGCCCGCATCGCGCCCTGCCGCCAACCACCCGCACTTGCGCTTCGCCTCCAGGCCGGATTTCCGGCAAACGTCGCACTTCCACCCGGCCTGATTGGAGAATTGAAAATGGAAGGCGACAATCAGTTTTTTCGTTCCGCCCAGCTCAAACCTGTCTCGGCCTTGACGGCCGCCAGCGCTTCTCGAAACACGTCCTCGGGCCCGCTTTCGGCCAACACCGCTGGCGTCGCCGCCGCCCCATCCACTTCCAGGCCGGATATCTCTACCAGACCCCACATCAGGTACAGTCGGTCCACTTCGGCCTGAACCAGCGCCGCCTCCATTTTTTCGGCCGGCTCCTGGCCGGCCTCCAGAAACTCCACGCGCCGCGCCAGTTCCCGGACCTGCCGCATCAGTTCCACGCGCCGCGCAAAAGACATCCGGGCAACACGGAACTTGACTCCCGGCGCCATCTTCGACTCCACATCCTTCACACTCTCGTACGTCATGCTTATCCAAACGCGATGGCGATTTCGTTGTCCACCGTGCCCTGCGCCCGCGACGGCTTGAACACCCATTGCAATCGGTTCGAGCTATCGTCGAATTGGGGAACCTGAGGAATTACGCTTTGTAGATATACACCCATAACTTGGCCCTGCAACTGCCCTAGTTGAAACATCACGCTGATAGGAGTCTGCTGCCGCGCCGCCTGATACAACCCGGGTGTTGCGCTGTCTGTCTGGCTATAGAGTCCGATCGATGCCTGCACGGTTCTTTGTCCCGGTGAGATCGCTTGCGGGAGACTGAAACCGAATTCCCGCGATCTCGTGTCCAATCCGTTCTTCAGCACCACCGCCGCCTCTGTCACCGTGAAGAATTGCGCTGGTGTTGTTCCCAGCCACGCCTCTCCCAGGTTACCCGCTACGATCGAGTAATCGAATGCGCCAACCGCCGGCTCCACCGGATAGCTCGTCAAATTGCCCTGCCCCGCTGTGAAGCTCGCGCTGTCCAGTACGTCCTGCGCCACGCCGCTGAACTGGAACTGGTGAAAGTCGCCGTTGATCTGGATCTCCATCTGATCCACCGCGGCCCCGCTCAAGATTCTCTGCACCGCGCTTGCTGGATCCCAGTAATCGAATACGGTGGCGCTCGGTAGCTCCGTCGCTGGCTGATAAGTCACAGCCGCGCCGATCGCAGTTCCACTCGCCGGGGCCGCAGTGAACGCAGCATTGAGCTGCACCGTGTTCGCATCCACCACCGCCGTCACAAACCGTATCTCGCCCCCGCTTGAGACCGCCTGGTTTACGTTCAGTCCGTGAGGCGATGCAAAAGCTAGCGTCGTGCTGGAGTATGATGCCACCACAGCGCCGTTGAAGAGCAGTGGCGCCGCACCCAGCGCCGCTTGAAATAAGGGTCCGTACGCTGGACCGCCCGCTCCGGCCTGCCAGCTCGTCATGTACGTTTGCAATTCGAAATTCGTGCTGCGCCGCCCGCCCAGGGGCAATCCGGGAAATGTCCTGCTTCCCGTCTTGTCTTTCCGGTTTGTAACTACGGGTTGCTGCTGCACGGTCAGCTTGAGCGCCGGTATTCGGTTGCTTGCCGCGATCGCGGCCACGCTGCCGTAGGCACTCTCCAGCGCCGTGTAGAAGCGGTTTGCGTTTGAAGAAATGTAAGAGGCCATCTTAGTTGATGCTTACTCCAATCTCGAATGTCACTTTGGCTGTCTGCACGAAGTTTATTCCCCCGCTTTTGACCGCCCCGAATGTAACCTGATACCCGCCCGCATAGTACATCCCGCCGCCCCAGTCTCCCCGGTTGGCATCTAGTGTCTGCATCACTGCGCTCGTGTATAACTCGACGGTGTTTTGTAACCCTTCCAACCGGTCCTGCGAGTGCCGGACTTCAATTGCCATCTGGGAGATACCCGAAAACGTCCGAAATTTCTCCACCAGTTGGTTCACGATTTTTTCGCAGTAGACGTTCACTGCCGGGTAGGTCACCGCAGTTGCACGCTCTACCAGGTCAAGCGCCACATTCTCGGGCGTAATCTGCGCCGTCCCCACTGTAGTAACCGATGTCTCGCCGCTCAGCGCCAGCGCCTCCAGGCTCAGATTCACGCCGCTGGCCCCGGTCAGCAACTGTACGGTCTTGGCCGTCGCCGTGTTTCCAATTGTTGTCGGCATTAGCCCCTCTGCACCGTCCGCGCCAGCGTCTGCACATAGTTTGCAGCTTGTCCACGCCCAGGCTTGCATCCCGTCGCGCTCATCCACACCGGCTGCACCCACGCCGCCTCCACCTCGATCGGTGAGCTGTTCTGCAGCGTCATGCCTTCGGGGTCCGTTCCAACGTACACGTTCCAACCTGTGGCGTTCTTCGCTGCCGGCCCAATCTGAACCGAAAACGAACTGGACGATGTCGCAATCGCCGCTGCAATCGCGCTAGCCCCTTCCTCGCTCACCCGATTCACCCAGGCCGCGGTTACATAATAGGTGTTGTCCGGCAAACTCCCCGGCGCCGCTGCCAGCGCGGGTGTCATCGCCCGAGGCACTGGTATCGACGCCATCCCGGCTCCAGCCTCGATCAGCCGCTCGCGATAAGAAGCGGCCATCTGCTGGAACTGGTCGCGCTTGCCCATGTACCGGTCGTTCAATTGGCTGTTGTACGCGTCGCTGTATACCAACTCAAGCGTTTTGTACGCGAACCACAGCTTGAGCGCCGTTGTCACCACCACGTTTTCCAGCTTCGGCCTCACCACCGCCCACATCAGCCGGTCCGCCGGGCCCAGCCTCTTCAGCCATGCATCGAGGTCCAGACCGATTTCTTCCTGGGCCAGTTCCAGCTTGCGCGTCACATCGATCCCCTCAGTGCTGGCCACACTCAGTAGCTGCGAGTCCAGCCCCGCCAGGCTTTCCATGCTCGAAGGAGGTCCGTCGGTGAATAGAGCCATACCCTTATGCCTGGTTCTTGGCGCGCTTTCCCGCGTCCTGGATTTTGTTCCATTCCGTGATAGGAAGGAACGTCATCTGCACCCTGGCCGCTGCCAGGGCCTCGTCCGCCGCCTGCTTGGCCTTAGCCCGCGCCTCGCGAAACGCCGCCGTGTCCGCTTCTTTCGCCAGCCTCGCCGTGCCTTCCACAATCAGCTTCGCCGCAATGGCCGGCGTCACTTCGGTCAGCCTGCCGGCGAATCCTCCATCCGGCGTTTCGCAGCTCTCGATCACTGGAAATGGGTCCGTGATCTTCGCTTGGGTGTCCCGTATCTTCTGGTAATACAGTCTCAGATCCATCCCGCTCTCCTCGCATTTCGTTGCAGGCCGGCCGCCACTACTTCGGCCGCCGGCCCGCTTCGCGGTTCCGCCTCGTTAGGTGTTTACCTGAACGCCGCATTCGTCGCGCAGCACGCCGCATCCGTACAGTACGTCCACCGTGAACTGCTGCGCCAGCGTATTCGGCTGATAGCTCATCACTACCCGCATGCCGAAGTTGCCCAACTCGGCATACTCCGCAATCGCCCCCGTCCCCGGAAGAGGTTGCGGCAGCCGCCGAACCACCAGGCCGATCGCGTCCCGCGTGAACGCCAGGTTGTGCGTGTTCACCCCTGTCTTCGGCACGAATTGCGAGCGGAATATGTAGAAGTCTTTGTACTTGCCGATTGTCCCGTCGATCAATGCCGCCAGGCCAGCCGCGCCCGCCGTCTGGAATTCCTCGAACAGCGGAATCTGCCGCCATGCCGAGTAGGCCGCCGAGTCCACCACGATGTACTTCTGCTCGCTGGGCGGTATCTTGGCCATGAACAGCGCCGTTTCCGCCGCGTCGACTGTGGCTTCCGTCAGCGCCGAGCCCGCGGTTCCCACCGCCGTCGGGAAGCCCGGGTACAGGCTCAGCAGGCTCGTTTCGATGCTCTGCGCGATCGCCGCCACCGCCGGCTGCATGTAGATCTTCAGCAGGTCGGGCACCGCCAGCACTTTGGTCACGTCCGGTATCTGGAACGTCGCTTCCATATGCGTGTTCAGCACGATCGGCGCACTGGTTA
The DNA here is from genome assembly GCA_963761855.1 of Bryobacterales bacterium. Lineage (GTDB taxonomy): Bacteria > Acidobacteriota > Terriglobia > Bryobacterales > Bryobacteraceae > Bog-375. The sequence continues at coordinate 107,646 of CAVXJY010000062.1, forward strand.
GTGGCGGATTCTGCGGTGTCACCGAACCTTCGGCAGCGAGGTTGTTGGCTACCAGCGTCGGCGGTAACAGCACGTTTACCGTATCGCCCGCGTTTGCTAGCACCGGTTCGTAATCGCGATTCACCAGGTTGCCCATCACCAGGTTTCCTACCAGCACCGGCAAAGCGTCCGCCGCCACCAGCTTTACGATCGCGCTTGCGACGTTTGTTGTTGTAATTGCTCCCATTTGTTCTCCTTGGTTTGTACTTGCCGGCCCGCTGGCCGGGTTATAACTACAGACCTTTTAAGGTCTGCGACGCCACGCGCACGATTTCCTCTCGTACCCGCCGCATGTCTTCCGCGCTCATCCCCGGCCGGATTCGGTCGATCGTTATCGCTTCGCCTCCGCCCGCCGGACTCTTCAGCATCCCTGCCATTCCGCTCCCCCCGGGAATCCGCGCCGGCAGAAACTCCGGATTCTCCTTCACGAACGCCGCCAGGAACTCGCGAATCGGCAGCTCGCCGCTTTCGCCCCGCGCCACCAGCCGCCCGTCCTCGCTCCGCACGATCTCGTCCTGCACCGCTTTGAAGGCCAGATCCACCTTCGCCACCCCCAGCCGCTGCAGTTCCGCCCGCACCGCCGATGCGCGCTCCGCCTCCTCTGCTACCAGCCGGCTGCGTTTGTTCTCCTCCACCAGCTCGTTCACGCGGCGCTCCAGTTGTTCCCGCCGCCGTCGCTCTTCCTGCAACTCCGCCTTGTGCGCCGGCTCGGCCTTGGCCTGTTCGTTGTTCACAAATTCTTGGATCGCCTGCCGCACCACCGCTTGAACATCGATGCCTTCCATACACCCCTCTCCCACAACTCCCTCGCGAATTGCTTGTGTGTCGTCTTCCTCGCGCGACCCAACAACTCCGCCGGCGCCGTCCGCCATCGCCTACTCCGCCGCCTCTTCGATCTCTTCCGCCACCTGGCTCTTCACTTCCTGCCGCGCGTCAGCCAGGTATTGGAACGCCAGCCGTTTGTAGATCTGCTTGGTCAGTGTTGGTGAGTGGATCCCCAGGTTCAGCAGCTTCTGCGCGTCGTCTAACTCAGTGCTGAAGTCGTTGATGTCGAATTCGTCCATCCCCGCAACATCGATCGAGACTTCGTCCTGCCGCGCCGCTGCAACCGCCCACAGCACTTGCTTCATGCTCTCCCGCACCGTCGTCCCGTAGGCCCCTAACACTTCCGCGGTCGTCGCGAAGTCCAGTTGCTTGCCCAGCGCCGATTGATTAGCCGTGCTCGACGCCCCTCCCATCGCCTGGTTGTTCAGGTAACAAACCCGGTAGATTTCATCCTTCATCTGCACCAGGTTGTCCGCTGCGATCTGGTAAACCTTCCCCTCCGGCTCCGTCCACCCGAACCGGTCCTCGGGTCCAAGTTGGATGTAGTACGACTCACCCACGATCTGGTTCCACTCACGTTCCGAGTAGACCACCGGCATCGCGAATAGCCCCATCGTCAGCGCCCACGCCAGTGCATTCGACTTGTTGAAGTGTTCCAGTTGCAGCAGCGCGGCTCTGTTCATCAGCCACAGCCCCTCCGTCACCCGCATCTGGAATAGTGGCACTCGGCCAAGCGAAGCCAGCGCGTGGCGCCCCTCGTCGATCTTCTCAATCGCCTTCCCCTCGCCCGCCTTCCGGTAGACCTCAAAGTTCTCCCGGTCGTAGTAGATCCAGCGAGTCTCTTCTTCCCACCTCGCATCTGTCACCTTGGATTGCTGGAGACACGACGTCCGGATTACCGCCCAGTCCATCCCCCCGTTCGGGTCGTAGTTCCAGTTGATGACTTCGTCCGCGCCGTAGTCCGCCAGGTAAGCCCGCGATGTTCCCGCCGCGTCTTCCTCCGCCCGCGTCAGCGCCGGCCCGGTCGCGCGTGGAAAGTCCACCACCAGGTAACTCGCGCCGCATACCAGCGCTTCCACAAATCGCTTGCGGAAAAACTCGCTAAGGCTCGTGCCTTTCAGGTCGCAGTCGTTCGCCAGCAGGCTGTAAAAGCTCTTCGCCCCCGGGTCCGTCCCTTCCAGCATCAGCGCCGGCTCACGGTGCATCAGCGTCGCCGCATACCAGTCCATGATCGAGCCGATGTAGTTCTGATAAAACACCCGGCTCAGCCGCTCCTGGTACACCTCGCCAGGTTCTTTGTGCCGCCGCACCAGGTACTCCGCCGCGTGCGCCCGCAACTGTTCGCCGCCCAGGTATAGGTCCCTGTAGCGTCTCCACGTCGCCTTTTGCGCGATGTATTCCGGATGCTCCCGGTTAATCGTCTCCATGATTAGAACAATCGCTCCTGCCGCTCCCCGATTCGGGGAAGCATTCTGCACTCCTGCCACAACAAGTATCCCAGCGCGTCCGATAAGTGAGTCCTCATTCGGTCCCGGTCTTTGTCGATCGCATTCGAATCGGCCTTGTAAGTCACCTGTTCCAAGTCCTTGATAAGCTCCTTGCACTTAGGGTCCAGCAGCAGCCCGACTTCTCCCGTTGCCGACCTCAGCTTCGCGTTCGTCAAGTTGATCCGCTCCCGCACGCTCGGGTTCGCCCTTGGAACGCGGTACTGAAGCGTCATTCCCGAGTGCGCTTGAAAATATTCGCGGATCATTTCGTAGTCCGATGCCCCCGTCGTTTGCCGCTGGTTCCCCGAGGCGTCTCCATATATGTGAACGCCAGCCCAATGCTCTGGATATCGCTTCAGGAATTCCTCGCTGGCCTCCATCGTCGTCCCGTTGCGGACTACGATTTCGTCCAGCACCAGCACCTTGCCGCCCGCGATTTGCGCCACCAGTGAGCTCATTGGGTCCACATTGAAATCCAAAGCCCACAGCAGCGGCAGCGTCTGGTCGGGACCCACGTCCTTCACGTTTTCAGCCCGCGTAAACGAGCTGTAGACAGTGCCTCCGCTCAGGCTCAGGTACGCGCCTAACACTTCCTGCCGAAAGAACCGCTCGTCGTAGCTCTCTTTCAGCCGGTCGTAAAAATCGGGCACCCTCGCCAGCAGGAACCGGTTCTCGTAAGGTTGCGCCACTACCACCCCGTATCCCTTGCCGGGTCCCTCCACGAATTTCCGGTACACCCAGTCGTACCCTTTCGGCGTCCACACCGCGAAGCCGCACAGCCGCTCCGCCTTCGGATCCCGCAGTCTGCCCTCCAGCCGCAGCCATGCCGCCTCCGGTGTGTAGGTCAGCTCATCCAGCCCGAACCACGCCAGGTTGGTCCCGCGCAGCCGTTCGAATTCATCCACCGGCCGGAATACGATCCGCGAGCCCGTATCCCTCATCCGCAGCGTGTTCTCCGCCTTGTTGTGCTCGTACGGAATTCGGTTGCTGTCCAATATCTCGAACAGCGTCGCCTGCGTCGCGTCCCGTAACATCTGGTAGGTCGGCGCCCCCAGCAGTCCCATCCGCCGCGGATTCAAGTAACTCAGCCGGATCGCTTCCTGGCAAAGCGCTTGGCTTTTCCCGCTCCCGATCGGCCCCGAGAATCCCTTAAAACGCGTTGTCAGGTCGTGAAAGGCTTTTTGGGAGGGCAGTGGGTCATAGGCTATCTCTCGGAGTCGGACGTCACTGGCTCGACCCATGTCACTTTGATCTCCTTCGCCTCGTCGGTCGCCTCTTCTAACTCCTTCTTCATCTGTACCAGCTTGATGTAGTCCGCTACCGATGGGCTGAAATCGGCCTCCGTGATCCTTTCCTCGAACTTGGCGATGGCTTTCGTGAGTACTTCCGATACCTTGAGCTTCTGCCTGAGTTCCTGATAATAGCTGCAGTCCTCGCAAAGCTTGGAAGTCGTTTTTGCGTTTCTCTTCACTTTGCCAGCCATTGTCCGCCCCAAAAAAATCGGCTCCGCCATTAACTCGCGAAGCCGCGCAACCCTCTTCCCGTTTTGAATGTATCATCGGGGCGCTCGCACACCTGCTCCAAATCGGTTCTCAACTTATTGAAAACCCACGAAAGAATCTTTTTCTTGTATTGGTGAAGACGATTTACATCGCCTGCAACCGTAGGGGCCGGGTGTGCCCGGCCAGGCTCTCCGCGAAGCACTCGGCGCCGGGAGGAAAGACGCCAGCGTATCTACAAACGAATGTGATTAAGGTTCCATCGCCGGTAAGTGCTTCATAGCTTTCGGAGCCGCGACCGTCAGGGAGCGGTTGCTACCAGCCCCACGCCGCGGCGCCCTCTTACTCGCCCGCCAGCGCCGCCTCCGCCGCCGTTTCCCGGTGAAGCTCTACCTTCCATCGCTTCATCCACAGAAACAGCGTCAGCAGGCCCCATAGATGGTATCCGGCGTTGATGCGCCTCTCCATGTGGTCGCGGATCAGCGCCTCGACCGCCCTCTCCTGGAAAATGCCGCTCGCCTTCACCGCCTCTGGCGTCAGCGTATCCATCAGCAGCCGCCGCAGTGGCTGCCGGAACCAGTCATGCGTCGGTATGTCGAAACCGGCCTTCTTCCGATTGAGAACCCGTTCCGGCAGTTTCCCGCGCATCAGTTCCTTCAATACGTACTTTTGCCGCCAGCCCCGAATCTTCAGCCGCGCCGGCAGCCGCGCCGCAAATTCCACGATCCGGTGATCCAGCATTGGCGGCCGCACCTCCAGCGAATGCGCCATGCTCATGCGGTCCGTCTTGTACAGGATATCGTCGGGCAGATAATAGTTCTGGTCTACTCGCAGATATCGCTCCACCACGCCGCTGCCGCCCGGCGCCACACAGCGCGCCAGTTCCGCCAGTCCGTTATCGCCGCCGTCGCGCCGGATCGCCTTGAGCTGTTCGCTCGAAAATGTCCCGTTCCAGAAAAAGTGCGCCTCGTCCGGATCTAGCAGACTTCCTTCGATCCCGCGCTTCAGCTTGTATTCCAACCCGATCTTCTCGTCCGATACCGGCACGTATCGCTCCAGTGCCCCGTGCACCGCGCGGCGCAGCCAGCGTGGCGTCAACCGCAGTGGCCTCGCCAGCCGGTCCGCCTGGTATGTTTCATACCCGCCGAATAACTCGTCTGCGCCTTCTCCCGATAGCGCAACCGTCACCTGCCGCCGGCTCATCCGCGACAGGAACCACACCGGCAGCGCTCCCGCGTCCGCGCTCGGCTCATCCGAGTAATACGCGAAATCTTGAATCGCGGTCTCCAGCTCCGTCTCCGGATTCAGGTCGAATTCGTGGTGATCCGTCCCGTACACTTCCGCCACTTCACGGAAGTACTGGCTCTCGTCGAAACTCCGCCCCCGAAAGGAAACCGAAAATGTCTTCAGCCGGCTTCCGCTCTGTTCCGCCGCATAGTGCAGTATCGTCGACGAATCCACTCCGCCCGATGCCCACACTCCCAGCGGCACGTCGGAAACCAGGTGCTCTCGTACCGATTCGCGCAGCAGCCCGTCCAGCTCTTCCTTCGCTGCCTCCAGCGAATAGTCGCGCGCGCCTTCCCGCGGCAGTTCCCACCACCGCTCCATCCTGCACTTGCCTCGGCTCCATTCAAGTAAGTGTCCCGGCGGCACCTTGCGTATCCCTTCGATCAGCGTCCTGTCGCCCGGAACGTAATTCACCGAAAGAAATCGATCCAGCGCCCGCTCATCCAGCCGCCGGGGAATGTGGGCGTGCTCCAGAATCGCCTTCAGTTCGCTCCCGAAGTACAAATCGTCCCCATTGCGGTAGTAGTACAGCGGCTTGATCCCCATCCGGTCGCGCGCCAGCACCAGCCGCTTGCGTGCCTCCGACCAAAGTGCCACTCCGAACATCCCGCGCATCCGTTCGAAACACGCCGTGTCCCACTCCATAAACGCTCGCAGCACTGTTTCGGTGTCGCATTGCGAGTGGAAGCGGTGCCCCAGCCGTTCCAGTTCGCGCCGAATCTCACCGTGGTTGTATATTTCGCCGTTAAAGACAATCGCGGTGTCGCTATCGTCGCTAACGATCGGCTGGTCGCCGCCGGCCAGGTCGATAATCTTCAACCGCACCGCGCACAGCGTGACCTCGCTGCCCTCGTATACCCCCTGCTGATCCGGCCCCCGGTGATGTAAAGCCTTCGTGATGCGCCCGGCCACCTCCCGGTCCCACACCCCGCTCACACGCGTGAATCCCGCAATCCCGCACATTCTCTTTTTTCGCGATTCCCGGAAACCTTCAGTGTATCCGGTGGGGCATGCTTTAGCTTGCCAACGCCCGCTTGCGGGCGCGTTCTTCCTATTCCCCGACCCGATTGCCCATCACCCACCCCCGCCCTGGACGATAATAGGAGCGATGCCCACGGAAACGGTTTGCGCCAAGTGCGGCGGCACGGGCTGGATCATCGTTGAGCGCGCCAACGTCTCCGGTGCCGAGCCGTGCGCCTGCCGCTTTGAGGGACAGCTCGAACGAATCCTTGGACAAGCGCAGATACCGCCCCTCTACCAGAACAAGTCCTTCGAGAATTTCATCGTGCCTGGTCCCGAGAATCCCAACGCCCGCCGGGATCTGACCAGCATCCTGCTGGCGGTGAAGAGCTTCGTGAAGACGTTCCCTTACGAGAAGCGTCCAGGCCTGCTGCTGGTGGGCGACCCCGGAGCGGGTAAAACTCACCTGGCGGTAGCCGCACTCCGCGAAATTGCGGCCAAGGGATTCAAATGTTTGTTCTGGAACTACAAAGAGTTGCTCGACACCATTCGCGCCGGCTTTGACCCCGCTTCGGACTCGTCCGATCGCGGAGCATACCAGGCTGCACTCGACGCCGAGGTTCTCCTGCTCGATGACCTGGGAGCGCACCGCGTCAAGGAATGGGTCGAAGACACCGTCACCTCGATCATCACCTATCGGTGTGACAATAAGAAGCCCCTCATAGCTACCACCAATTTGCGTGAGCCAGACGCCCGGATACTCGGCCTACCGTCCTCGAGGGGCTATGTGCGCAGTCCCGAACCCGAACGCACCGGCGCCTTAAACCTGTCCCCTTCGGGTAACGTCGAGTACTCCCGAACTTTGGAACAAAGCATCGGCTCGCGAGCGCGTTCCCGGCTATTTGAAATGTGCACTGTGCTGAAGATGCCTCTGATAGTCGACTATCGAATCGAGGGGGCACAGCCCCGTTGACCCGCTGCGTCGCGCTGCTAGCCTTAGCGCTCCTCTCCGCCTCCGCCGCCGCGCCCGGCGCCAATCCCGGCCCCGCCGGGTATCTCCAGGCCGTCGAGTTCCCTTATTATCTGTACCCGAGCACGCATTGGGAACGCGAGTTGGTGTGGCTGAAAAACATCGGCATTCGCACCGTGGAATTCTCCATCCCCTGGAACTGGCACCAGCTCGCCCCCGGCGACTTTGATTTCACCGGCCGCACCAGCCCCCGGCGTGACCTCCACGGCTTGATCCGAATTCTGAGGCGGCTTGGCCTCAGCGCCTGGGTGTGCCCTGCTGCGCCCATCGATGGCTGGCGAAATCTGGGATCGCCCGAGGGCGCCGGCGCTACCGCGCGCCGCGCCTGGTTGAAGCAACTCTCCGACATGCTGGCCACCGAGACCGCCAGCCACGGCGGTCCGGTGGCTTGGGTCGAAGGCGCGGCGCTCGATATCGACGCCGCCGCCCCGCCTGCCGCGGTACGAATCTCCGCCATCCAGCCGGCCGCGCTGGCGCTCAGCCGGGAAGCCCTCGCCGCCGGCAAGAACGTCCTGTGGACCGACGTGGAAGACCAGCTCTATCCGGCTGGCTGGAGAAGCTCCGGCGGAGCGCTGCTGGTGGCGGGCGCCGTCGGGTTAAGCGGCGATGAGCGCCCTGCGGCGGAGTCGCTGCTGCGCCAGGCCGCCCTCTTGCGTCACTGGGCCGCCACCATCCCCGCCCTGCAATCCGCCGCCGCCCCCCGCCCGTCGTCCGCCAAGATGCCCGCCGGCGTAACCGCCATCGAGTTGGTTTCGCCCGGTGCTTCGGTGGTCAGCGTCATCAACCGCTCCGCCCAGCCGTTTCACGACCAGCTTCGCGTCTTCGAGCCGGCTTCCAAACATACCATCTCGATTCCCGTGACCGTGCCCGCCGGCGACTCGGCGTGGCTGCCGCTTAGCGTCTCCCTCGCGCCCGATGGCCTCTGCCGCGAATGCTCCAACTTCTCCGCCGCCGAGCGGCTCGTCTATTCATCCGCCGAGCTGCTCTCCATCGAATATGAGAACGGCATCCTGGCCCTGGAATTCGCCGCGCCCGAAGACGGCGAAGCCGTATTGCAACTGGAGCGCAAGCCGATCGGCCCTTTTCTGGCCGCCGGCGCCCCGGTGGATTACGACTGGGACGAGCACACGTTGCGCGCGCGCCTGCCCATTCCTCAATCGAACGCGCCCGGTCACCGCGTGCGCGTCGGCATCGCCATCGAAGTGGCCGAGACCGCGGCTTTCTTCACCGACGCTCACCGGCTCATCATTGGCCAAAAGAACACGATTGCAACCAATTACTCCTCGGCTCAGGTCGCCGCCCGCTCCCGCCTGCGGCTGCCGGAGGGTTACTCAGCGACGGCCGCCGTCAAATCGCCCGACGACATCGAATATCAGGTCGCTGTTCCCGCCGACGCCCTGCACGGCGATTTCGCCACTCTCGCGCTCGAAGCCGACGGCATCTTGATGGGCCGCGCCCGCCTGCAGTTGTTCCGCCCGTTCTCCGTTCGCCTGATGGAGGCGATGCACCTGCACTTCGGTCAGCACGCCGAAGTAACGCCGGATCCGCCCATCGCGCCCATTGAACCCAGGGCCGGCGGCAACCTGGAGATTGCCCTCCGCAACAACTGGCCCGGCATCCAGACCTACCGCGTGGAAGCTTATGGCGGCGGCCTGGAGTTCTTTCCCGCCAAAACCCAGATCAGTATTGGCGCTGTGGCCCAGCGCAGCATCAGCCTGCGCGTGTTCGCGGCCGAAGGCCTGGCCGGGCTGCGCGACTGGCATTTGCGGATCACCGGCGCCGGCGAGGCCGACCTGCCAATGCGCGTTCTCCTGCTGCCGCGCGGCCGCACGGCCGTATGGAGCGCGGACCTGGACGGCGATGGTGTTCCCGAATGGATTCTCGAAACCGACCGGGCGCGCGCCGTGTTTTCTTCCCAGGATGGCGGCCGCTGGATGGAGTTCACCGCCAAACAAGCCGCTGTGAATTTTCTCCCTGAAGCCGGCGTCTTCGCTGCCCCCGGCCCGGTCGCAGTTCGCCCCCTCGAGGACGGTCTCGAGTTCACCGGCGCAGGCTGGCGCCGCACCGCCCGCCTGGTCGGCGCCACATTGACCATCGATCAGGACACCCCGCTCCCCGCAGCCGCCGTCGAGCCAACCAAAATCGGCAACACCGCCCTCACCCTCGACCATCCCTCCCCCACCCGCGCCACCTACACGCTGCAATAACCCGCCGGCGCAGGCCTCCCTAACGCCGCTGTCGAAGGACTTGCTGCTGCGCGAGGCAGGCGCCAGCCGCTGAGCCCCGATTCCGAAGTCAATTTCGGCGAAGTTGCACTTCCACAACGGAGGACCAAGGAAAAACAGGCCTTGTATCAGGGCACGGCTTCAGCCGTGCCGGAACGGATTGGCGCACGGCAGGCGCTAGTCGCTGAGCCTCGATTCCGAAGTCAATTTCGGCGGAGTTGCACTTCCACAACAGAGCACCAAGGAAAAACAGGCCCTGTATCAGGGCACGGCTTCAGCCGTGCCGGAACGGGTTGGCGCGCGGCAGGCGCTAGCTAGTCGCTGAGCCTCGATTCCGAAGTCAATTTCGGCGGAGTTGCACTTCCACAACGGAGGACCAAGGAAAAACAGGCCTTGTATCAGGGCACGGCTTCAGCCGTGCCGGAACGGATTGGCGCACGGCAGGCGCTAGTCGCTGAGCCTCGATTCCGAAGTCAATTTCGGCGGAGTTGCACTTCCACAACAGAGCACCAGGAAAAACAGGCCCTGTATCAGGGCACGGCTTCAGCCGTGCCGGAACGGGTTGGCGCGCGGCAGGCGCTAGCTAGTCGCTGAGCCTCGATTCCGAATTCAATTTCGGCGGAGTTGCACTTCCACAACGGAGGACCAAAAAAAAATAGGCCTTGTATCAGGGCACGGCTTCAGCCGTGCCGGAACGGATTGAATCTTATGGGCTTTAGCCCCTGGCCGGCAGACAGGGGCTGAAGCCCTAGGAATGCGTGCCGCTGGCGGCACGCCTAAAGCCGTGCCCTGATACAAGGCGGCCAACTTCGAAATTCAGCTGAGTCGGCCGGCCTGCCGGCCGCGGTCGATTGCCAAGTGGGGCAGACGCTTTCGTCTGCCAACCCGGCAGTCTCGTCGCCTGGTGGGCCGAGCCCTCCACAAGATCACTTGCCCGAAACCGCTACCGTGACGCCGGCCTGCGATGGTACGCCGCCGACATACACCACCACTGCGGCGTTGCCGGCCGGCAGGCCGCTTGGGATCTGCGCGTTCACCTGCATCACCCCCTGCACGATGCCGGGCGCGCCGCCCGCGTAGTTGGTGTTTGCCGGCATGCCGCCGATGGTCACTGTGACCGGCTGTAGCACCGGCAGTGGCAGCACCCCCGCCGGAGGCGCCACCGTATATGCGCCATCCTCGCCGGGTGGGTTGGTCTGGCCGAAGCCCGTGCCGTACAGGTATACCCAATCGCCCGAGCTCGCAGGATTGGCGGCGTTGTTGTACGATCCGCTCTGATTGATCGCAGCCGCCTGCCCCGTGCCGGAGTTGTTGGCGGTAAACAGTGCGGGCACGGCTGGCGCTACCGAAACGCTGAGCGGAGCGGAAGTCTGTCCCTGGTACTCGACGTACACCTGCGCGCTCGTGCCGTTCAGTTCGAAAGGCACCATGGCAGCCACTTGCGTGGACGATGCATAGAGCACCGGTCCCGGCGAGCCGTTGAAGTAGACGCTCGTCCCGCCCACGCTCACGGGAATGTCGCCTTTCACCAGTTGGTATGTCGCCAGACTGCCCGGCCCCAGGCCGGAGCCGTAAAGCACGATCACTTCGCCAGGGGCGATGGCGCCTGTCAAATTGGTGGCGGCGTCCGTGACCGCGGAAAGCTGCATGCCGGTGGCCGCGAATTGCAGCAGACGGACCGCGTTATTGCTGGAATCGGCGATATACACGTTGCCCTTCGAATCTACGGCCACCCCGGTTGGTCCGTCGAGTGACGCCATGGCCGCCAGGCCTCCATCGCCGGTGTAGCCGACCGAGCCGTTCCCCGCGATGGTGATGATCGGCCCGTTCACATAGATCTTCCGCACGGCGGCGCCCGCGTCGGCAAAGAAAACGTTGCCCACGTTGTCCACCGCGATGCCGGTCGGGTAACTCAGTTGCGCCTGGCTGGCCGGGCCGCCATCGCCCGCGTAGCCCGCCACGCCGTTACCCGCGATGGTCGCGATGTTTCCGGTCGGCGATATCATCCGGATGCGGTAGTTCAGCGTGTCCGTGATGTAGAGATTGCCGGCCGCATCCACCGCCACTCCTTCCGGGTAGTTCAATTGAGCGCCGGACGCTGGGCCGCCATCGCCCGCGTAGCCTTGCACTCCATTGCCGGCGACCGTCGATATCGTTCCGTTCGTAACTTTGCGTATGGCGCTGTTGTCCGTATCGGCGATGTACAGGTCGCCCTTCGCATCGAACGCCAGCCCCACAGGCGAATACAGTTGCGCGCTCGTGGCCGCGCCGCCATCGCCACCGTAGCCCACCGTGGTACTGCCGGCGACGGTCGTGATCGTCCCGCCCGATACTTCGCGCACCCGCGAGTTGCCGGTATCGGCGATATATACGTTGCCCACGCTGTCTAACGCGACGCCTTGCGGCCCGCTGAGTTGCGCACTCGTGGCTGCGCTGCCATCGCCGCCGAAGCCCGCCGTGCCGTTGCCCGCGAAAGTTGTAATGGTGCCGCTCGCGCTCACTTTGCGCACCACGTTATTGCCCGCGTCGGCAATGTAGTAGTTGCCTGCGCTGTCCGCGGCCACGCCATGCGGTGAGTTCATCTGCGCGCTGGCCGCCGGGCCGCCATCGCCCGAATAGCTGTAGATGCCGTTGCCGGCGAAGGTGCTGACGCTGCCGCCCGATTGGGCGACCCGAATGCGGTTATCGAGCGAATCGGCGATATAGATGTGCCCCGCGCCGTCCACCGCCACGCCCGTTGGTCGGTTGAGTTCGGTAGCCGTCGCCGCGCCGCCGTCTCCGCTGAAACCCAGCGTGCCGTTGCCCACAATGGTGTTGATGTCGAGATTGCCCTTGACCGAGCTGATTTCGCGGATGCGGCCATCGGCCGGCTCCGCGATGTACACGTTCCCGGACGAATCCACCGCCACCGCAGTCGGCTCGATCAGGCCGGCGCTGGTGGCCAGCCCCCCGTCGCCCGAATAGCCGATCGAACAAGACTCGCCGGTGTTGGTGTTGCCGGTGGTGCTGGTGATGTCGCACGCTCCGGCGATGTAGTTGATGATGCCTGTACTGGCGGTGATCTCGCGGACCGCGGCGTTCCCTGTATCGGCGATAAAAACGTTAGCCGAGCCGTCCACGAAAACGTCTTCCGGCTGCAGCAGAACGGCACCGGCGGCCAGTAGGGTATCGCCCCCAAGGCCGCCATAGCCATTGCCGGCTATGGTGTGGATGATGCCATTGGCGCCGACCTCGCGGATCGAGTTGTCGCCCGTATCGGCAATGTAAACATTCCCCGAGGGATCCACCGCCACGCCGCCGGGCAGGCTCAGGTTCGCCACCGTGGCCGGGCCGCCATCGCCCAGAAAACGCGGCGCACCGGTTGTGCCGTTGCCGGCGAACGTGCTGATGATGCCTTGCGGCGTCACCATCCGCACGCGGTTATTCACCTGGTCCGCAATGTAGACATTGCCTTTTGAATCCACCGCCAGACCCTGCGGCGTGTTGAGCTGGGCCGCGGTCGCCGGCCCGCCGTCGCCGGAAAAACCAGGCCGCGAGTTCCCCGCTACCAGCGTCATTGTCCCGCCGGATGAGATCTTGAAAACCGCATGGCCGCTGCTGAAATACACATTGCCGCTCGCGTCGGTCGCCACCCGCCTCACCGTGCCGATGCCGGTGCTGGTGGCCGCAGCGGGCGTGGTGGGTGGCGCTCCGCCGGCGACGGTCGAAATCGAATACTCTTGCGCGAAGACGGCGGCGCCAAACAAGCAAACCAATCCGGCGCCGCGCAGCTTCCCTAGCGGTTTCAACATGTATGTCTGGCCTTCTGACAGGGTGGATATAAGAACCTTCAGTTTATCGCGACTCGGGCTACGGCTTCCGCCAGCGCTTCCACGGCCTGTGCGCAATCGGCACGGGTGACGTCATAGTGCGTCACGGCGCGCATCTGGCTTTGACCGATGCCGTTGATCAGCACTCCGCGCTGCTTCAGACGCCGGCTCAATTCCCCCGAGGTCAGGCCGGTGGCGCCGATATCGAAAACTACGATGTTGGTGGCCACCTTCCGCGGATCCACCTCGACGCCATGAATGCGCGCCAGGCTCTCCGCCAGGAAGCGGGCGTTTGCGTGGTCCTCGCCCAGGCGCCGCGGCGTTTCTTCGAGCGCGATCAGGCCCGCCGCTGCCAGCACACCCGCCTGCCGCATGCCGCCGCCCAGCCGCTTGCGTAACAGGCGGCCCTTGTCGATCAGCGCGGCCGGCCCGGCCACCATGGAGCCGGCCGGCGCGCCCAGCGCCTTCGACAAACAGAACATCACCGTGTCTACCGGCGCCACAATCTCTTCCACCGGCACGCCGAGCGCGGCCGCGGCGTTGAACACGCGCGCGCCATCCATGTGTACCTTCACCCCGAGTTCGTGTGCGCCGTTGGCGATTTCGCCAATCGCCGCCAGCGAGTAAACCGTGCCGCCGCCCATGTTGTGCGTATTCTCGATTTCGATCATTCCCGTCGGCGCGTAGTGCGGGTGTACCGGCTTCACCAGCGGCCGGATCTGGTTCCATTCAAGGACGCCGTCTTCCGTTGGGATGGCGCGAATCAGGCAACCGGAAAACCATGCCGTCATCGCCAATTCGTAATCCAGAATGTGGGAGCGCGAGTCGCAAATCACTTCCTGCCCGTGTTCGGTGAGCAACTTCACCGCGATCGTGTTGCCCATCGTGCCGGTGGGTACGAACAGCGCCGCCTCCTTGCCGGTGATTTCGGCCGCACGCTGCTCCAGCAGGTTCACGGTGGGGTCTTCACCGTAAACATCGTCGCCCACTTCCGCTTCTGCCATCGCCCGCCGCATCTCGGGAGTCGGCTTAGTCACGGTGTCGCTGCGCAAATCGATCATGGGTTAAGAAACTCCGCAAATACTTCGTTCGAAACCAGCACGCCGCGGTTCGTCAGCCGCAACGTGCCGTCTTCCCTCTCCAGCAGTCCTGCATCCAGGAATCTTCGGATGGCCGCGTCATGGCGCTGCCACTCCTGGGCGTCCGGGCGTATGCCCTCCATCAACCGCAAGCTGACGAAGAACCGTTCGTCCTCCTGAGCCAGGTGAGGCAGGTCCCCGACCTGCCCTGTTCCGTTCTGTCCTTGGTTAATGTACTCCTCCACCGATTCGGCGTTCTGCCGCCGCACCAGCCCATCGAACGAGTGAGCGTCGGCGCCGAAACCGGCGTACGGCTCCAGCTTCCAATACTTCAGATTGTGGCGCGATTCCCAACCGGGCCGCGCGAAATTGGAAATCTCATAACGGTTGAGGCCGAGCCCCTTGAGCCGCTCCACGGCTATTTCGTAGAACGTCGCCACCTGATCGTCGTCCGGTGCTTCGGCGGCTCCGAAGCGCGCGCCGCCGCCCAGCATCTCCTTGCCCAGCCGGCTGTCTTCATCCACTTCCAGCATGTAGATGGACGCGTGCTCCGGCTCGAGGCGCTCCATCCAATCGAGCGATTCCCGCCAGCTTGCTTCCGTCTGCCCGGAAAGGCCTGCGATCAAATCGATACTGATGCTGCCGATGCCCGCCGCCCGCAGCAGCCGCATCTCCCGGGCAACCGCGTCCGCGGTGTGTTTGCGCCCCGTGCGGCGAATCTCTTTATCCACGAACGATTGCACCCCCAGGCTGACCCGGTTGATGCCGCACGCCACCCAGTGGCGAGCCTGATCGCCAGTGATGTTTCCCGGCGCGGCCTCGATGGTGGCTTCCAGCCACGGCCGCCCCGGAACCGCATCCAGCACCGCGCGCAAATCGTCCGGCGATAAGTTGCTGGGCGTGCCGCCTCCCAGGTAAACCGTCTCCGGCCGCCATTCCCAAGCATGCGCGCGAACTTCCTTGAGCAGCGTCTCCAGGTAGCGCCGTTCCCGTTCACGTGGAAACACGCCCGAAGCAAAGTTACAGTAAGTGCACTTCTGCGCGCAAAACGGATAGGCAATGTAAACGCCAGCCACTCGATTGATTGTACCCACCAGCACCAAAGACCGTGGATTGCTCGCCAAAGATAAACGCAGATGAACACGGATAAAACAGGAACCTGATGGATTTGGGCTTCCTATCTGTGTTTATCTGCGTTCATCCGTGGCTGGGAATAGGGGGGTTCGCGCCCCTTATACTTCCGCGGTCGCGCCCGTCTTGGTCAAAGCCAGCAGCTTGTCGTCGAACTCGAATCCCGCCGTGCGCGGCTTCTGATTGCGCGCGTACCAGCGGTAGGTTTCTTTCAACCCCGCCTCGAAGGGCGTCGACTTCACTTTCAACATGCGGCTGACCTTGCCGATGTTCATCGTGATCGGCGGCACATCGAAGTACTCGCCGAAATAGTACGGCTCTTCGAAGACGTTGCCGCCGGCCTGTTGAATCAGTTCGCGGGGCACGCGCGTCAGTGTGGCCTCGGTGTTGGCAGCCTTGGCCAGCCGCTCCACCAGTTCCACTTGTGTGAGCGGCTTCGAGTCGCCGATGTTGAAGGCCTCGCCTTCGGCGCGCGGTTCGATCATGGCCCGCAGCAGAGCTGCCACCAGGTCGCCGGCGTAAACGAACTGCATCAGCCGGTGGCCATCGCCAGGGATGATGATGGGCCGGCCGGCGCGCAGCCGGTCCCAGAAAAATTGCTCGCGGTAAAACGGGTTGTTCGGTCCGTACACGAACGGCGGCCGGAAAGTCACCACCGGCAAACCGCGCTGTACGTGCATGCGGAACAACAGCCGCTCGGTGGAAGCCTTGTTCCGGATGTATGGGTTGGAATGCGAATCCGGCGCCAGCGGATCGCTTTCCTTGTGGTTGAGCCCATCGCCGTACGCCGCCACGCTGGACATGAAGATGTACCGGCTGAGGCGGTCGCCGCACGCGCGCACAGTCGCTTCCACCTGTGCAGCGGTGGTCCCCCGCTCCCAATCGTAGGCGTTGTCGAACACCACTTCGAAGCGGCGTCCGCTCAGCGCCTCGCGCACGGATTCCGCGTCGTTGCGGTCCGCCACCATGTTCTCCACCCGCCGCCCGAAATCGTGCTTGGGCTTGCGGTGCAGAACCGCGACGTCATGCCCAGCCTTGACTAACTCCTCGACCAGGGAAGGGCCGATAAAGAGCGTGCCGCCGATGACCAGTACTTTCATACTCTCCCAATAAATTAGACGCAACGAGCCGCCGAAACGGTCCGTGGGCGTTGCCCGCCGATTTTCCCTGATTTATAAAGATACTGCGATCAGTCGTAATATTCCAGGCCCAAGTGCGTGATCAGGTCCTCACCCCGCATCCAGCGCAGCGTATTTTTCAGTTTCATGAGCTGTATGAACACGTCGTGCTCCGGGTAGACCTCGGGCGCATGCATCGGGGCTTTGAAATAGAACGACAGCCATTCCTGGATACCGCGCATTCCGGCGCGCTGCGCCAGGTCCATGAACAGCACGATGTCGAGCACCAGCGGCGCGGCCAGGATGGAATCGCGGCACAGGAAGTTCACCTTGATCTGCATCGGGTAGCCCAGCCAGCCGAAAATGTCGATGTTGTCCCAGCCCTCCTTGGCGTCGCCGCGCGGCGGGTAATACTCGATCCGGACTTTGTGGTACACATTCGCGTACAGGTCTGGGTAAAGTTGCTTTTGCAAAATGTATTCGAGCGCCGACGATTTGCTCACTTCCTTCGATCGGAACGAGCCCGGGTCGTCCAGCACCTCACCGTCGCGGTTGCCCAGAATGTTGGTCGAAAACCAGCCGCTGACGCCTAACAGCCGCGATTTCAAACCCGGCGCGATCAGCGTCTTCATGAACGTCTGCCCGCTTTTGTAATCCTTGCCCGCCAGCGGCAGGCTGCGCTCGCGCGCCAGTTCGATCAGCGCCGGCATGTCCGTGGTCATGTGGGGCGCGCCGTTGGCGTACGGAACGCCCGATTTGAGCGCGGCGTAGGCATAGATCTGGCTCGGCGAAATCTCCGGATCGTTCTGCTGCAAACCGCACTCGAACTTCTTGAGGCTCGAGTGAACCTCGACCGCTTCGTGAAAGACTTCCGTCGACCCGCACCAGATCATCGTCATGCGCGAGACTTTGGTCCGCTGCTGGAACTGGCGGATGTCTTCCATCACCGCCTCGGCGTAGTCCATTTTGCTGCCGCCCGCTTTGACGTTGGGGCCATTCAGGCGCTTGACGAATTTCTGGTCGAACACCGCCTGCATCGGCTCAATCGCTTCCAGCGGCTGTTTCAGCGATTCCAGCAGCGGCATTTCCAGCACGCCGGCTTTCACCGCCGCCTCGTAGGCGTTATCTTCGAAAATGTCCCAGGTGGCTATTTCGAGGTCTTCCAGGTTGGCCAGCGGCACGAAATCGCGGATGGCGGGGCTGCGCCCCTCGGTCCGCTTTCCCAGCCGGACGGTGCCCAGTTGCGTGAGGGACCCGATTGGCTTCCCCACACCCCGTTTGATGGCTTCCAGACCGGCGATGAACGTCGTCGTCACGGCGCCCATGCCGGGAATCAGCACACCGAGTTTACCCTCGGCGGGCGCGATGCGGACGTCTTGATTAGGCAAGTTTTGCTCTCCTTAAAAGGTGAAATGCTATAATACCAACTCGATGCGTGAACGTGCGACGGCCACTTTGGCGACAATTGTCGTCGATGACGAGCAACTGGCCCGCGACGAGCTAGCCTTCCTTCTCAAAGACTTTCCGGAAATCGAGGTTATCGGCACTGGATCCAATGGGTTAGAGGCGCTGAACCTGATTGAGAAACTAGAGCCGGAAGTGGCTTTCATGGACGTCCACATGCCCGGCCTGGACGGCCTTGGCGTGGTTCAGCAGTTGCGGGAAAAGGGCATCGATCCGCCTCATTTCATTTTTGTTACTGCCTACGAGCAGTACGCCGTGGAAGCCTTCCGGCTGGAGGCCATGGACTACCTGCTGAAGCCGCTCGACCGCGGGCGGCTGGCCGAGACCATCGACCGCGCGCGGCGCGTCATTCTCGAGAAGAAATCCAGTGAACCGGTCCCCGCGCGCTCCGCCGCCCCTGCCCCCACCCCGCGCACCAAGTTGATGGTCAAGGCTGCCAACCGGAATTTTATCGTGGACGCCAACGACGTTATCTACGCCACCATCGACAGCGGCCTCATCACGCTAGTCACCACGTCCCTGGAGGGCCAATCCACTTATCGCACCATCGAAGACCTGCACGACAACCTGGATCGCGAGCTTTTCTGGCGCGTGCACCGCTCCTACCTGGTGAATATCAACCGCATCAAGGAAGTGGTGCCGTGGTTCAAGTCGAGCTACCAGCTTCGCATGGACGATAAGAAGCACACCGAAATCCCAGTGAGCCGGGTACAAACGCGCAAGCTGCGCGAGTTGTTCAAACTGTAGTCCCCCCGCGACTCCCATAGGGGACCGGCGTGGCCGCGGTCTTCAAGCGCAAACCAAAGACGGCCGGCTGAACCTCCGAAACCAGGTTCGGACACGAGCCGCGAAGTCGGATTCGGGAAGAAGCTTCCCGATTTTTTTCGAAAACAAAGGACTTAACCCAGGTTTTTTGGGCGTTTCTGCCCGAAATCCGTCCTTTACGAAACCTTGATGGTTCTTCTATGCCTTATTTAGACACTTCCGTCTACCATCGCTGGTGGAGCGCTTGTGACCCCAGTCAGCCCCGGCGACGAGATCGATTGCTACCGGATTGAAGGCCTGGTGGCACGCGGCGGCATGGCATCCATTTTCCGCGCGGTCGACATGCGCGACGGCCGCACGGTCGCCATCAAGGTGCCGCATCCGGAAGCCGAGTGCGACCCTGTCTTCTTCGACCGCTTTCAGCGCGAAATCGCGATTGGCCGCAAGCTCGACCACCCCGGCACCGTCAAAACCCTGAATCACGGCGACGGCAGCCGGCTGTACATGGTCATGGAGTGGGCCGAGGGGCGCCTGCTACGCCAGGTGATGGCCGATGAGGGCCGGTTCTCCATCGAGCGCAGCCTGCGCATCGCGCTTGCCCTCTGCGAGGCGCTCGATCACATTCATGGCAACGGTGTGGTGCATCGCGATCTCAAGCCGGAAAACATTTTGCTCGACGCGAATGACGGCATCAAGATCATCGATTTTGGAATCGCTTATAACGCCGCCGCGCGCCGGCTTACCTTCGGCAAGCTCTCCGAACTGATGGGCAGCCCCGACTACATCTCGCCCGAGCAGGTCAAGGGCAAACACGGCGATGCGCGCAGCGACGTCTATGCGCTGGGCGTGGTGCTTTACGAAATGGTCACCGGCCGTGCGCCGTTTACCGGCCCCAATCCGTTTCAGGTGATCAATGACCGCATGGTCAACCACCCGGTCCCGCCGCGCGAGATCAGTCCTGAGATTCCGCCTCAGGTCCAGGAGATTATCTACCGCGCTCTGGAACGCGAGCCCGCCAGGCGTTATGCCAATGCCCGCGAGTTCGCCCGCGATCTGGCGCATCCGGACCAGGTGACGGTACGCGAAAGGCCGGAGCTTCACGATTGGCGCATCCGCCGGTCGCCGAGGGCCCGAAGCGTGCTTTCCTACGCAATGCTGCTGCTGGTTCCGGTGCTCGTTTTCGGCCTGCTCCTCTTCGTTGCGCACCGCGGCTAAGGCCGCTCTGTCACCAGCCGCGAGTCCGCCTGGAACTTGCGGTAGTTGCTGAACGCGATCTCGAGTTCCACGCGCGCCCCGGTCACCAGCATCACGCGCGCCGATACGCTCACCGCGATCCGCTTCGGCAGCCACACTTCATTGTTGACGCGGGTCTCCTCGAACGTCACCCGGCTGCCTTTGGCAAGCCTCACCAGAATGCCACCGTACGAGATCGTGTCCAGCGACTCGATCTCCGCCTTCACCCACTCGCTGTCCCGCTTGTCGATCCACAATTTGCCTTTCATCTTGGGAAAGTAAGCAGTCGCGGCGAGCGTCGGCTTATATCCCGGCTTCGGGGTGGCTTCGATCACGTAGACGTCCCTACCGTTCAACGTCTCCTCGCCCGTCAGCCGAAAATCGAACGCGTTCGGTATTTCCTTGAAAGGCGCGCGCTGCCGTTGCTGCTTGCGGTCCCACTCGTCGATGCGGCGCTGCCGCTCCGCGGGTGTCTCCCTGCGCCGTTCGTCGATGCTCTTTTGCAGTTTCTCCTGTTCCTTCTGCTCCTCTCGCGGGGCCAGCGGCCGGTCGTTGCGCGCCACCAGCCGGCGGTAGGGAGATCCTTCGAGCAGGGTCACATCGTAAGTGCGGATCTCGGGCGCCTTCTTTGGCTTCCCCGACCGGTCCAGCACGCGCGTCTCCTGCCGCTCGAGGAAGGTGTAATTGCGCGCGATGGCCTCATTCTTCTGATCCAGGTCGACCGAGCTCTGCACGATTTCGCGTGCACTCGGCGCATTTTGGGCGGCGACAACAGCGGGTATCCAGGCGCACAACGCGAGCAAGCGCATGCTTCATTCTAAGCACACCCAGGCTGCGGCCCTGAAATCGCGGATGATCCGCTGCGCGACGATTTCGCTCAGTTGATGCGGAAATGGCAGCCGCGGCTCTCGCGGGATTGTTGCGCGGCCTCCAGTATCAATAGCGCCGTGAGCATGCCGTTGCGCAAGCCGATGATGGAATCGATGACTTCGCACTTTTCGTAGAAACGCGCGATTTCGAGATCGAGTTCGCGCAGAATCCGCAATGCCCGGTTCAGCCGCCGCTCGCTGCGGATCAGCCCGCAATAATTCCACATGGTGTGCTGGATGGTCAGCCAATCCTGGGTGATGAGGGCGGGGTCCGCCGGCTCGTGCTCGTATCGCCAGTCGGCCACCTTGGGGAAGTAGAAATCGTCGCCCCGCGCGATGCCTTCGGCGGCTTGCGCCCCGGCTCGCGTTCCCCAAACCAGGCATTCCAGCAGCGAGGTGCTGGCCAGGCGGTTAGCGCCGTGCAGCCCGGTGCATGCCACTTCGCCCGCCGCCCGCAGCCGGTTCACCGTGGTGCGGCCGTAGTCGTCGGTGGCAATGCCGCCGCAGCTATAGTGCGCCGCGGGCACCACCGGGATGGGTTCGCGCGTGAGGTCGATGCCGCGCTCCATGCACACGGCGTAGATTCCCGGAAAGCGTTGGCGCAGCCGATCGGCCGGCTTGTGCGTAATATCCAGGTAAACACACGGCTCGCCCGACTCCAGCATGGTCTGATAGATGGCGCGCGCGGCGATATCGCGCGGCGCCAACGAGCCGGCGGGATGGAACCGTTGCATGAATTCCTTCCCGTGACGATCCACCAGACGGCCTCCCTCGCCGCGCACCGTTTCGGAAATCAGGAAGCAGCCGTCGGGCGCCAGCAGCGCGGTGGGATGGAATTGAATGTACTGCATGTTGATGCAGCGCGCTCCGGCGCGGTAGGCCATGGCGATGCCATCGCCGCGCGCCCCCGGGGGGTTAGTTGTGTGCAGGAAGACGCTGCCCAGACCGCCCGTGGCCAGAATGGTTTCCTTGGCCAGCAGAGAGAAGATCTTCTCGCTCGTCCGATCGAGCACATAAGCCCCGACGCAGGTCAGCAGGCGATAGACGTCGGTGGGCTCGAGCGAGTGGTGCGAGACGGTCAGCAGGTCCACGGCGGTCGCGTGGGAAATCAGCTTCACGTTCGGGTGCGCGCGGACCCGGTCCAGAAACGCCCGCTCAATCGCGGAGCCGGTTTGATCCTTGTGGTGAATGATGCGCGGCAGGGAGTGCCCCGCCTCGCGGGTCAGGTCGAGGTCTGCGGGATTCTCCGCGGATGAATCGAAGGGAACGCCCAGCTCGTCAATCAGAACTTCCTTGACCAGGCGCGGACCTTCGCGGCTCAGCAGCCGGGCGGCCTCGGGCGAGCTCAGCCCGCCGCCGACCGAGAGAATGTCGGCAACCAGTTGCTCCGGGGTTTCCTCCGGCGCGCGATAGATGATTCCGCCCTGCGCCCGATCGGTATTGCTCTCCTCGGGTTTCGCGGCGCGCGTCAGCAACGTGACCTGGCAGCCGCGTTTAGCGGCTTCCCAAGCGGCCGCCAGCCCGCCCAGGCCGCTGCCGATGACGAGCACGTCGGTTTCTAAGCTGTCCTGCATTACTCCGGTTCGATCTCGAAGCTCAAGTCTACCGCCGGAGCGGAATGGGTGAGCGCGCCGACCGAAATCCAGTCCACGCCCGCCTCCGCGAACTGCCTCACGTTGGCGAGCGTAATTCCGCCGGAGGCCTCAAGGCGAATCTTCCGTGCGTCGTCCGCGAGACGCACCTGTTCGACGGCCTGGCGCACCTGCGCGGGGCTCATGTTATCGAGAAGAATGACATCCGGGCTGTGAGCCAGCGCGTCCCGCAGCTCGTCGAAATTCGTGACTTCGATTTCGATCCACGCGGCGCGGCCCCTGGCCGGTTGCGCCGCTTGTAGCGCCGCGCCGACTCCGCCAGCCAGGCGGATATGATTCTCCTTGATGAGAACGGCTTCCGCCAGGTCCTTGCGGTGATTGCGGCCGCCGCCCACAAGCACCGCATACTTTTCCAGCGTGCGCAGGCCCGGCGTGGTCTTCCTGGTATCCAGGATTTGCGCGCCCGTGCCCGCAACTTCGCGTACAAAGCGGCGCGTGAGCGTGGCGACGCCGGAGAGCCGCTGGAGCAGGTTCAAAGCCACGCGCTCTCCAGAAAGCAGCGCGCGCGCCGAGGCCCGCACCCGCGCGGGAATCTCGCCGGGGCAAAGTTCCTCCCCGTCCTTGCTTTTGATCTCCGCGACCGCGGAGGGGTCCAGCAGGCGGAAGACTTCGAGGAACAGATCGAGACCGGCCAGCACCAGCGGGGCCTTGGCGACCAGTTCACCACAGGCGCGCAGCCCGGCGGCCACAACTGTGTCCGTGGTAATATCGCCCGCCCCAAAATCTTCCTCGAGAAATCGGCGCAGAAGCTCGCGGTAACTCGAGAGCTCAAGAGATTCTGACATAGAAAGTGGGGCAGGCGCTTTCGCCTGCCAACTTCTGGAATATCGCCCGAGTGGCTCTGCGGCTTGGCGATTGGCAGGCGCTTTCGCCTGCCCCACCACTCTAGCTCATCTCCAACATGCGCTGGATGGGGCGCAGAGCACGTTGGCGCAACTCTTCGTCCAGAGTAATTTCCGGCGTGCGATCCCTCATTGCGAGGTAGAGCTTCTCCATCGAGTTGAGCTTCATGTGCGGGCATTCGCTGCACGCGCCGCCTTCGCCCCATTGGCAGCCGCCCTCGCTGGGAGCGGGGATAAACTTCTTCTCCGGGGAGGCCTTCTCCATCTGGTGGAGGATGCCGGTTTCGGTGGCGACAATGAACTCCTGCGCGGCGCTCTCGCGGGCGTTCTTGAGAATTCCCGTGGTCGAACCGATGTAATCCGCGTGGCGCAGCACCGCTTCCCGGCACTCGGGATGCGCCAGAATCCTGGCCTGCGGGTGCAATTCCTTCAGCTCGATGAGCCTGCGCTCGGAAAACATTTCGTGGACCATGCAGCTCCCCGGCCAGAGCGTCATTTCCCGTCCCGTCTTGCGGATGAGGAAGCGGCCCAGATGCTGGTCGGGGGCGAACAGGATGGGCTTCTCGGGCGGAATCTGGCGGATGATTCTCTCCGCGTTGCTGGAAGTGCAGATGATGTCGCTAAGCGCCTTGACCGCGGCGCTGCAATTGATATAGGTGATCGACAGTTGATCGGGATAGCGCTCGCGAAACGCCTTGAACTCGTCCGCCGGACAGCCGTCGGCCAGCGAACAGCCCGCCTCCAGATCGGGGAGCAGGACCAGCCTGCCGGGATTGAGAATCTTGGCCGTCTCGGCCATGAACAGCACGCCGCAGAAGACGATCACGTCCGCCGAGGCGGCCGCGGCCTGCTGAGACAGTTGCAGGCTGTCGCCGACAAAATCGGCCACATCCTGGATGCGCGGTTCCTGATAAAAATGCGCCAGGATGACGGCATTCATCTCGCGCTTGAGGCGCGCGATTTCGGTCTCGAGATCGAGGTGCGCCGGCGCCTCGTGGCTCACGGTCTGTGGCGAAGCTGCCATTAGGCCCATCTACGCATATTTCAGCGAGTAAAAGCAACCTGCGGCGCCGGGCCGCGGCGATAGAGCAATAGCCCAAAAGGGCTACCCTAAGCAGGCTCGGCAGCGTCATGCCGGCTGCGCGCTATCGTTTAAGATTGAAGTATATCGTTCAAATCTGGCGCCGGAAGCCACGCCCTGGAAGCCTGTAACGCCGCATGTGGATCGTAAGACTCGCTCTTAGACGCCCATATACTTTCGTGGTGATGTCGATCCTGATCGCCATCCTCGGCGTGTCGGCCATCGTCACCATGCCGGTGGATATTTTCCCCTACATCGACATTCCGGTGGTCAGCATCGTGTGGAGTTATACCGGCCTTCCACCCCAGGAAATGGAAAAACGCATGGTGCTGATCTTCGAGCGCGCCATGACGACCACCGTCAATGACATCGAGCACATCGAATCGCAATCCTACTCCGGTGTTTCCGTCACGCGCGTGTATTTCCAGCCCAACGCCAAGGTTGAGGTGGCGCTCTCCCAGGTGACGGCCATTTCGCAGACGCTGCTGCGCATCTTTCCGCCCGGCACTACGCCGCCCAATATTCTTAAGTACGACGCTTCGAGCGTGCCGATCCTGCAACTGGGGCTGGAGAGCAAGACGCTGAGCGAACAGGAACTGTTCGATTTGGGCCAGAACTTCATTCGCACCCAGCTTGCCACCATCCCGGGCGCGGCCGTGCCGCTGCCGTACGGCGGCAAGTTTCGCGAGGTGATGGTGGACCTGATTCCGGAGCAGATGTACGCCAAGAACCTGTCGCCGGCAGACGTTTCCAGCGCCCTGGCCAGTCAAAACCTGATTCTGCCGGCGGGCGATATCAAGATCGGCGACAGGGATTACCAGGTCAAGCTCAATTCCAGCCCGCGCATCCTGAACGAGATGAACGCGCTGCCGGTGAAGGTAGTGAATGGCGCCACCGTCAGGCTGGGCGACGTGGCCCAGGTGCGCGACGGCTACGCCGTGCAAACCTGCATCGTGCGCACCAACGGCACGCGCGGCGCGCTGCTCACCGTGATGCGCAATGGGAAGGCCTCCACGCTGGCGGTAGTGAACAGCGTGAAGCGGGCGCTGCCGAAGATTCTGGCCAGCCTGCCCCCGGCGCTCAAGGTGCGGCAATTGTTCGACCAGTCCCTGTTCGTGCGCGCGGCCATCAACGGCGTGGTGCGCGAAGCCGTCACCGCGGCATTCCTCACCGGACTGATGATCCTGGTGTTTCTGGGAAGCTGGCGCAGCACAGTGATCGTGTGCATCTCCATCCCGCTGTCCATCCTGGTTTCGCTGATCGTGCTCAACGCGCTTGGCCAGACGATCAACGTGATGACGTTGGGCGGTCTGGCGCTGGCGGTCGGCATCCTGGTGGACGACGCCACGGTGGAAATCGAAAACACGCATCGCAACATGGCCATGAAGAAGCCGCTGGTGCGCGCCGTGCTGGATGGTGCGCAGCAGATCGCCGCGCCGGCCTTCGTTTCCACCCTTTCCATCTGCATCGTTTTCGTGCCGGTGCTGCTGCTCACCGGCGCGGCCAAGTACCTGTTTACTCCACTCGCCATGGCCGTGGCTTTCGCCATGCTGGCTTCTTACCTGCTTTCGCGCACCCTGATCCCGAACATGGTACATTTCATGCTCCGGCCGGAAACCAAGCTTTACGCGCAGGGATCTCACGGCGAAACCGCCGGCGGCACGGGTCCCATCTGGAAAACGCACTACGTGTTCAACCGGCGTTTTGAACGGATGCGCAGCTCCTACCGGGCGCTGCTCGATTGGTGTCTGGATCATCGCGCCCCGGTGCTGGCGGGCTTTGCCGTTTTCATCGCCGGGTCGCTATTCCTGGCGCCGCTGATCGGCCGCGATTTCTTCCCGACCGTGGACTCCGGGCAAATGCGCCTGCATGCCCGCGCGCCCTCCGGAACGCGCATCGAGCAGACCGAAGCCATCTTCGCCGCGATCGAACGGGAGATCCGCGCGGAGATCCCGGCGCGCGAGATCGACAGCATCATCGACAACATCGGCCTTCCCAACAGCAGCGTGAACCTGGCATACGGCGACAGTCCCACCATCGGCGTCGCCGACGGCGACATCCTGATTTCGCTCAAGGCCGAGGACCATGGCCCCACCGAGGAATACGTGGGCCGCCTGCGCCACCGCCTGCACGAGAAGTTCCCCAACGTGGTGTTCTTCTTCGAGGCCGCCAACATCACCAACCAGATTTTGAATTTCGGATTGCCCGCCCCCATCGACGTGCAGGTGGTGGGACGCGACGCGCAAGCCAATTACAAGATCGCGCAGGATCTGGAAACCGCCATCGCCCGTATCCCCGGTGTGGCGGACCCGCACATTCATCAAGTGGTGGACTGGCCCGAGTTGGATATCAATGTGGACCGCAATAAGGCCGGGTTGGTGGGCCTCACGCAGGCAGACGTCGGCAACAGCATGCTGATCTCGCTCGCTTCCAGCAGCCAGATCGCGCCCACCCAGTGGCTCGACTGGCACAACGGCGTGAGCTACTTCGTGGCCGTGCAGACGCCGCAGTACCGCATGAACAGCATGTTGTCGCTGATGAGCACGCCCATTGGGCCGCTGAAATCCGCCTTCAACTTCGACACGGCAAACTCGATGGCCGGCATCGCCAACGAGAACAACTCGGCCACCGGCGCCAGTCCCAGCCAGAACTCGACCGCCTACGGCAACCCCGGCGCGGCCGCCGGCGGCCCGCAACTGCTTTCCAATCTGGCCAGCCTGACGCGCGGCGTGGCGCCGGAAATCGTCAACCATTACAACGTGACGCCGGTGTTCGATATTTACGCCAACGTCTACCGCCAGGACCTGGGCTCGGTAGGATCGGCGGTGGATCGCATTGTGGAGAAAGCGTCCGCCCACCTGCCGCGCGGCACCACCATCGACGTGCGCGGCCAGTACTCCACCATGCAAAGCTCCTTCTACCGCCTGGGGTTGGGCATGGCGTTCGCGGTGGTGCTGGTCTACCTGCTGATGGCGATCAATTTCCAATCGTGGCTGGACCCGTTCATCATTCTCATGGCACTGCCCGGCGCGATGGCGGGGATTGTATGGATCCTGTTTCTGACCCAGACCACTTTCAGCGTGCCCTCGCTGATGGGGTCCATCATGTGCATCGGCGTCGCCACCTCCAACAGCATCCTGATGGTGGTATTCGCCAACGATCAGCGCGAGGAAGGCATGGACGCCCGTGCCGCCGCGCTCTCCGCCGGCCACACGCGCATCCGCCCCGTAATCATGACCGCAGCCGCCATGATCATCGGCATGCTGCCCATGGCGCTGGGCATGGGCGAAGGCGGCGAGCAGAACGCGCCGCTGGGCCGCGCCGTGATCGGCGGCCTTATTCTGGCTACAGTCACCACGCTATTTGTGGTTCCATTAATGTACAGCCTGCTGCGGACCAAGCCGCCGGTGGATCACGAACGCCGCATCGTGGAGGAAGAACACGAATACTTGCGGGACAATCTAATGCTCGGCGAAGGTGCCGAATGAACGAACTTAATGCCAGCGAAGAACAGTTGCGGGCCGAGATCGAAGGCCTGAAGCGGCAATTGGAACAGCAGAAGCGAGAGTTGGCGGCGGGCCGTGGAGCGGCCGCCAATGGACCGTCCGGACGCACGCTGGCCGTAGTCGTGCTCCTGTTGGCGGCGCTGGCCGTGGCTGGATATTTTCTGGGGTACGCGCCACGCCAGCATCGCGAACAGGTGCTGGCGGCCGAATCGCGCGCTACATCGCGGAGTTTACCCGAGGTAAATGCCGCGATAGTCGCACAGTCCAGCGCGCAGACCAGCCTGGTGCTGCCGGGCAGCATCGAGGCCGTCACCGAGGCTCCTGTGCTGGCGCGCGCCTCCGGCTACATCGTCAAGCGCTCGGCCGACATCGGCGACCGCGTGGCCGCCGGCCAGGTGCTGGCGGAAATCGAGGCGCCGGAAATCGATCAACAAATCCAGCAGGCCAAGGCCCAGGTGGACCAGTCCGCTTCCGCCATCCAGCAAGCGCAGGCCAACCTGGTGCAGGGCCAGGCTAACCTGCAACTGGCCGAAGTCACCAAAGACCGCTGGCAGAAGCTGTTCGACAAGGGCGTGGTCTCCCGCCAGGAAAACGATACCTACCGGACTCAATGGGTGGCGCAGCAAGCCAACGTGGAGGCACTGGAAAAGGCGGTTGCCGCAGCGCGCAGCAATCTGGGCGCCGCCGAGGCCAACCTGGCGCGATTGAACGATCTCCATAGTTACCAGACCGTGCGCGCCCCCTTTGCCGGCGTGATCACGCTGCGCAACGTGGATGTTGGCGCACTGGTCACCGAGGGCGCCACGCTGCTCTACCGCATCGCCCAGACCGACCGGCTGCGCACCTATTTGAACGTGCCGCAGGCCGACGCCGATTCGGTGCGGCCCGGCCAGCAGGCCACGCTGGTGATTCCGGATCTCGCCGGCCGCAAGTTCCCCGGCGTTGTCACCCGCACGGCCAACGCGCTCGACCCCTCCAGCCGCACACTGCTGGCGGAAGTCCAGGCGTCGAACGCGGCCGGAGTGCTGCTGCCCGGAATGTACGCCCAGGTGGACCTCGAGGTGCCCCGCAAAGCGCCTCCGCTGGTGATTCCGGGCGACACCCTGGTGGTGCGCGACAATGCGACCGAGGTAGCCGTGATCGCGAGCGACGGTACGGTTCACTTCCAGCGCATCCAGTTGGGACGCGATTTCGGCGACCGCCTGGAAGTGCTCTCCGGCCTGGAAAAAGGTCAGTTGCTGGCGGTCAACCCCAGCGACGCCGTTCGCGAAGGCGTGAAGGTGAAACCACTTCGCACCGAAAGACCCGCGGTTCCATAAGGGCCGGGCATCCCCTTCCGGTGCAGGAAATTTCCACTATGGCTAAACCAATTCTCAGTTGTCTGCTCTCTTTCGTGTTGTGCGCCGGCCTTGGCGCTGGTGCGCCGCAAGCTCCCGCGCAGAACCAGCCGCCTTCCCCTGCGCCCCCGTCGAGCATCGACGATTCGCAGCGCATCCGCGACCTGATCCGCGCCGGCAGCCTGTATCTGGGCGTGCAGGATGCGTTGGCGCTGGCCATCGAGAACAACCTGGATGTGGAACTGGAACGCTTTGCCGTTCCGCAGGGCGATACCGAACTGCGGCGCGCCCAGGGCGGTGGCACCAACCGCGGCCTGACTTACACGCTGCAGGAAGCGCCGGTGGGCGTGGGCGGCCCGCTCAGCCCGCTGGTGGTGGCGCCCGCTACCGGCAGCGGCCCTGGCGGCACCGAGGTGCCCACCAACGCGCTGGAACTTGGCGTGCTCGGCGAACCGGTGGATAACTACTCGATGCAGGGCGGCGTGGCGCAATCCTCGGGCACTCCGGTCCCGGTATACGATCCGTCGCTCACGGGCGCGTTCAACTGGATGCATCAATCCACCCTCGAAACCGATCCCGCCGCTTATGGCACCGGCAGCCTGGTGCAACAGGGGTTCATCGCCAACGCGGGCATCCAGCAGGGATTTTCCACGGGCGCGCAGGCGGCGTTCAATTTCGATAATCTCCACCAATCGACGAACGCGCTCAACAACGCGTACAATCCCGTCTCGGGCGCCAGCCTTGGTTTCACGATTACGCAGCCGCTGGTGCGCGGTTTCGGCCGCGGCCTGAACCGCCGCTTCATCCGCATCGCCGGTAATGAGCGCAAGATCACCAGCCTGCTCTTCCAACAGCAGCTCATCCTCACCGTCTACGGCGTGATCCGGCTCTACACCGACTTCGTCGCCCTGTATGAAGACGTCAAGGTGAAAGAAGAAACGCTGCGCTCGGCCAGCAAGCTGCTGGCCGATACCCAGGTGCAGGTGGATGAAGGCACGCTGGCGCCGGTGGAGCTGACCCGCGCCAAGGCGCAGGTGTTTTCTACCGAACAGGACTTGATTAACTCGCGCGGGGTGCTGGAAGAACAGGAAATCATCTTGAAGAACGTGCTGACCCGCAATGCCGGCGCCGGGCTGCGCGGCATCCACATCGTGCCCACCGACGAGCTGACCATACCGGACAAAGACGAGGTGCGGCCGCTACAGGACCAGATAACCGAAGCTCTCGCCCGCCGCCCCGATCTGGGACAGGCGCGGCTGCAGGTGGAGAATTCGGTTATCGGTCTCGAGGGCTCCCGCAACGCCATTCGGCCGGAAGTCGACTTAGTCGGGACCATGCAGAATAATGGCCTCGCCGGGGCCGCTACCGGTTATCTGGCAGGCACGAACCTGCCGCTGGCCGGCGGCTATGGCAGCGCGCTGGCGCAGGCGCTGGCCCGCGACTATCCGACTTATGGCATCGGCCTGCAAATTACGCTGCCGATCCGCAATCGCATCGCCGAGGCCGACCTGGCGCGCGACGAGTTACAGGTCAAGCAGTCCCAGGTGCGCATGCAGCAGTTACAGAACCAGGCCAGCCTGGAAGTGGAAGATGCGCTGATTGCCATGCGCCGTGCGCGCGCTTCCTGGGAAGCGGCCGTGCAGGCGCGCAAGTACCAGCAGGAATCGCTCGAAGCCGAGCAGACCCGTTTCGAAGTGGGCGCCTCCACCGCTTTCTTCGTGATTCAGTACGAAAGCCTGCTGGCGCAGGCGCGCTCCACCGAAGTCGCCGCCAAGAGCTCATACGTCAAGGCCCGCGCCGCCCTGGACCGCGCCAACGGCTCGATTCTCGAAGCCCACAACATCTCGATCGACGCCGCGCTTAAGGGGCAAGCCAGGTAGGTTGGGGCCGGCAATTGTCGTCGGGTGGCTAGCTAGGCTTTGGCGTTCAAGCCGGGCCAACTGGCCGGTCGTTCCGGCGCATTCATGCCGAAGTCTCCGTAAACCCAAACGAGCGCTTCGTCGTATAGTTTTGTCAGGAGCCGTTTCGCATTGCCCCGTTTGTCCCAAGGCTGAAGGTCGGCGTCTGTGACGCAGAAACATAGGTCCGTCTCTCCCTGACTGCGGAGTTCTTCGGCGCGGCCGAGGACAGCGGCCAGGATCGCCTGGTCAAATGGCTGTAGCGACAGATCCGCTTGCGCCAGAGCTATCGCCCGCTCGAGCATATGTTCCTTGAGTGGAAAGAGTTCAAGGCCAGGCGCCGTGCGAATTGACCTGAGAACTTCGTCGAGTTGTCGAAGTTCTCCGCGTACCTGTTGTTCAAAGCGGTCGAGCACCTCTCGTACGGCACGTTCATGATCAGGCGATACGGTTCCTTCCGCCCTTGCTCGCAAGAGGAACTGGCGAATCGCATCCGCTTCGTTTCGCGGTTGGCACTTCCTCACGATGGGAGGCCGTGCCTCAGTCAGACACGGCGCGGAAAGATGGATTCGCACCTCATTTGCTCGTGCGCGCGAGTTCGACCGCGTCCAGCCGCTTGTGATGTGCCGGGGCCGCGTATGCAAACACCCAGTTTGTTTCCACGAAGACGTGGCGCATTAGTTGCTAGCCGGCGCGGCGCCAGCGGGGACCACCGGCTCGTACGACACCGCCGCTAACGACCGGGAGAACGCTGGATTCGATCGCCTCACGAACGGCGGACGGCCATGACCGGTCGTCGCCGGTTCGCAGGCTTTCAAGCCACTCTTCAACGGGGCGCTCCAAATCCGATTCCGTGACCGCTCCTTGAGGTAGCGTTCCCAGCAGTTCGCTGGTGGGGCACTCACCTATCATCTTGATCGTCTGAGGCGCGTAGTCGGTATAACGGTTGCGGTAGAAGCGTACCTGTTCCCGAGTGACAAGCATGCCGACGGGGCAGCTCATGTGGACCATGTACGATTTCAGCGGGGCGTCGGCGCCTCTCTGGTCCGCAACGCTAGCCTTCACTTCAACCACGAGCAAGACCTCTGGCGAGTCCGGTCTCGTGACCACAATGTCTGGCCGAAGCGGCATATGACAAGCGTAGCATTCTCATCCTATTTCCGGCTGGCGATCCAGGCGTCGATCTTGGCTTCCAGCATGTCGAGCGGCAGCGGGCCCTGGTCGAGGACCGCGTCATGGAAAGCGCGCAGATCGAACTTCGGCCCCAACTCCCGCTGCGCGCGCGCACGGAGAGCGAGAATCTTCATCTGCCCCATCTTATAGGACAGAGCCTGCGCCGGCCAGGCAATGTAGCGGTCCACCTCGGTTTCGATGTTCTGGTCGTCCATGGCAGTGTGTTGGTGGAAGAAGTCGACCATCTGCTGGCGCGTCCAATGCTCGGCGTGCACACCCGTGTCTACTACCCAGCGCACGGACCGCCACATTTCATTTTGCAGGCGGCCGTAATCGCTGTACGGATCCTGGTAAAAGCCCACTTCCTTTCCCAGCCGCTCGGCATAGAAGGCCCAGCCTTCGGTATAGGCGTTCAGGTCGAGGTCATAGCGGCGGAACGGCGGCAGGCCGGTCAGTTCCTGCGCGATCGAATATTGCAGATGATGACCGGGGACACCCTCGTGGTAGGCGATGGCTTCCACGTTGAGCAGCAGCCGCTTCTGGGGCGCATACTCGTTGACGTTGATCTTGCCGGGGCGCGAGCCGTCTCCGGCGCCGGGCGAATAGTCGGCGGGAACGCTATCGGCGCTGCGGAACGCCTCCATGGGCACCACTTCCAGCCCGGTCTTGGGCAGATGCCCGAATAGCTCCGGCAGCTTGCCATACATCTGGTCGCGATAGTGCGCGTACAGGCCCAGCAATTGCTGCCCGGATTTGGCGTACAGTTTCGGATCCAGCCGGATGTGCTGGTTGAAGGATTTCAAATCGTTGAACCCTTGCGCTTTGGCAATGGCCAGCATCTCGGTTTCAATTTCCGCCACGCTCTTCAAGCCAAGCTGGTGAATCTGTTCGGGGGTAAGATCGCTGGTGGTCTGGTGGCGAACGGCGAAGCGATAGCGCGCGTCTCCGTCGGGCAAGGCCCACTCGCCGGGATCCAGGCGTCCGTGGGGCGCGTAATCCACGCGCACGAAGGCGGCGAATTTCGCATACGCCGGAGCCACCGAGTTCTTTACCGCGTTCTCAATCTCCTGGCGCAGTTGTTTCCGCTCCACCTCAGAGATGGAAGCGGGGAACTTGCGCAGCGGCTCGGTAAAGGGGCTCTTTTCGAGCGGATAATCGGCGATCTGCTGCGCCTGCACGGACACTTTCTCGAGCAGATACCTGGGCGGCATACAATGGTCGCGCAGTCCGTCGCGCATGTGTCCCATGGCCTGCTCAAGCACGCGCGGAATCTGCTGCAGACGGGAAAAGTAGTCGGTGTAATCTTTCACATTGCGGAAGGGCGAATCGGAGGCCAGCGAAGCGTACCCCAGGTGAACGCCATCAAACTGCGTGGCCGGCATCTCCCAGTCTTTAAAACGCGCGCTGTTGATCGCTTCATGCAATTTGCGCAGCATCAGGGCGCGATTGAGCTTCTCCTGCTCCGGGAAGCCGGTGACATCGACGGCCTCGAAGCGTTTGAGCGATTGGCGATCGTGCTCGATGGCGTCGGCAATCGCCTGGTCCGAAAAATCGCTTAGGCGATCGTTGTAGCGATCGTCCCCGACGTGAGTGGCAAGCTCAGGCTGGGTACGCAGCGTGTACTCCCACTCTTCGGCGAGCAGGCGATTCAGTTCCGCCCGCCGCCGTTCCAGAGACTGGGCGCCGGCTTGGGCAAAGAGGGGAACGAGTTGGGCCATGGCGAAAACGACAATCACAAGCGATACGCGCAAGATCGAAACCTCCGCAGCATTTATTTTAGTCGCGGCGCAGGCCGTTAAACCGATCACAACAGCTTTGCCAGCCGCAGCGCCTTTTTGGCGGTGGTGCTCAGCGGGATGCGGGCGGCCTCGCGCGGTTCCAGCCAGCGAAAGAGCGAGCCGGCAGGAAGACGCTTGGGCGCGCGCGCGGACTTCACGGTGAAGGTGTAGCGATGATGGGTGATGGTGTGGCGAAACTTGGCCGTGGCCGCGCCGGGGCGGACGCCGGGCAGGTGCTCCGGCGCGGGCAAGTCCCAGAAGCCCGGCATGCGGGACTCGGTGGCTGGGCGCTGGCGCAACAGGATGCGGCGGCCGCGGCACACCAGCAGCAGCACGGCTTCGATACGCTGCGGCGCGACCATCCCAAGTTTCACCGGCAACTGGTCCACGGTTCCCTGTTCGAGCGCGCAGCACCTGGAGCGCAGCGGGCACTGGGGGCAAAGCGGGCGCCGCGGGAGGCAAACCGTGGCCCCCAGTTCCATCAGCGCCTGGTTGAAAACGCCCGGCTGGCGCGGGTCGAGCCAGCTTTCGGCCACGGCCAGGAAACGGCCGCGGGTCTTGGGCGAGCGGATATCCGCAGCATCGTCTTCCATACGGGCGACCACGCGCAGCACGTTGCCATCCAGCACGGCGCGAGGTGCAGCGAAGGCGATGCTCGCCACCGCCGCCGCGGTATATTCGCCGACCCCCGGCAACTGGCGCAGCTCGGCATATTGGCCCGGGAATGTGCCGCGCGCGGCAATCTGCCGGGCGGCGCGCAGCAAGTTGCGGGCGCGGGAATAATAGCCGAGACCGCTCCACAGCGCCAGCACTTCCGGTTCCGCCGCGCCGGCGAGCGCCTCCACAGTGGGGAATCGCTCCAGGAAACGCTGGTAATAGGGGACGACCGCCGCGGCGCGGGTCTGCTGCAACATGACTTCGGAAACCCAGATACGGTAAGGATCCGTAGTGCGACGCCAGGGCAGGTCGCGGTGCGCTGCGGCGTACCACTCGGTGAGCAAGCTCGAGACGCGGCGCTTCACTCGATGACGCGCAGCCACTCGGCGACCACGGCGAAATCCTCCGGCCCCGCGTCCCAGGCTTCAAATTCCGGATTGAGCGGCTCCAGCCGGATGCGTTCGTGCCGCCACTGGTCCTCTCCGGTTTCCACTTTGCGGCTGGTGTATCTCTTCACCGTATAGCGGGCCGTATCGTCCAGCGCGCCGAAGCGCTGAATGAGCAGAATCTTGTTCTGGCGCGAGCCCACGGGGCGAAGGCGGAACAGGTTCAGGCTGCCATCGGGAATGCGCGGCTCCATGGACCGGCCCACCACATGAGCCACGAACAAATCGGGCGTGAGGCGCAGACCGGCCGGTGCGGGCACCCAGTCTTCTTCCACCGATTCCATTTCCTCGCCCAACCGCCCGGCCGCCGCGCGCAGGCTGTAGAGGGGCAGGTGGGTGGAGAAGCGCTGAATGGCGACCGGTTCGACGTGTTCGGCGTAGAGGCGCTCAACCACGCGGGAAAACGCATCCACTGCTATGGCCTGGCGTTCGCCCATGCGGAGCACGTTCGAAAGCGAGTCTTCGAGCGACTGGAGGCAGGCCTCCGCGCCCATTTCGGCCAACTTGCCGCGCAGATCGGTCTCCACGGCTTCCAGCACTTCGACATCTTCCGGCGCGGCGAAATCGTCATAGCGCGCGCGCAGCTTCACCCACGCGCGATCGGTGGCCGGATCGACGAGGATGACTCCGATGTGGCGCGAGGCGGCGCCGGGCAAAACGGCTTGCAGAAGGACGTAGGTGCCCTGGCGATTGCCCGAGATGGAAACCACGCTGGCCGGCATGCCGCTCTTGTCCTATTCTACTTATCGGCAGGAAGTTTGTGCGCAAGAGGGGTACTGCGCTTACCCGGCCATCAAAAATATTGTTCCCGGCTTTACTCTTCGCGCATGAGTTTGGATGGATCGACGGCCAGCGCTCGCCGGGCTGGAATGGCGGAGGCGGCAATGCCCAACAGCGCCATGGTCAGCACCGCGCCACCCACGACCACGGGATCCCGGGGATTCGCCTGATACACAATCTGCCCCAGCAGGCGGCTCAGGAAGATTCCCGACAGCAGACCCACCACCGATCCCACGCCGAGCAGCACGATGGGCCGCCCTACCGCCGCGCTCATGACGTGCATCGGGCGCGCGCCTAATGCTACGCGGATGCCCAACTCCTTCTTCCGCCGGCTCACGCTGTAAGCCGCCATGCCGAAGATGCCCGTCACCGCCAGCATGGCCGCCAGCAGGCCCATGACGCCCAATGCCACTGTCGCCGCCCGCGCCGGGAACAGCTCATCGGCCAGCGCATCGGGCCAACTCTCGACCGCCATTGGTAGATTCGGCTCAATGCCGCTCAGTGCCCGTGTGAGCGCCGCGGCCATCTCGCTGGGAGCCCGCGGCGACCGCACCACGAAAATCGTTTCGCCCTGTTCGCTTTGCGACAGCGGTAGATACACCACTGGCTGCGGCGGCTCTTGCATATCGTGATACTTACCGTCCTGGGCCACACCCACCACTTCCGTCAGATTGCCGGACACAATAAAGTGCTGTCCGATGGGCGGCGTTTCACCCCACATTCTGCGCGCGAAGGTTCCGTTCACGATCGCCACATAGGGCGTCTCAACCGTGTCATGCCATGAGACATCGCGCCCACCCAGTAGCCGAGTGCCGGCAGCCTCCAGGTATCCCGGCGATATCTCAAACACGTAAGGCGCCAGCGCGGAATTGTTCAGCTTGAACTCCGTCGTCCCCGGCCGGAAGACCGGAATCCCATGCAGCCCGCCGGTGAAGGGCGTGCGGTTCACCGTGCCCGTGGCGGTCACCCCGGGCATGCTCCGCACCGCCTCAATCATCGCTTTCTCTTTCTCGACCGTCATGTCGCCGGCCTGTCGCACCTGGCTGAGGTCGATATCGACCAGCATCGCGCCCTGCGGCTGGATGCCGAGCGGCGCATCGAGCGTTCGCACCAGGCCGCGCACCGCCACCAGCGAGGCCGTTACCAGCAGCGTGCAGATTGCAATCTGCGCGCCCAACAACAGGTCACGCAGGGCAAACCGGCGCAGGTGCATTCGATCCACCGCTCCGCCCTTCATCATCTGCAACGGACTGCTCCGCCATGTCTGCCACGCCGGAGCCATCCCGAACAGCAGCGCGCTTGCCAGTGTCAATGCCAGGCCCGCCAGGTACACACGCGCATCCAAGCTTACTGTCAGGGAGCCGACGAACGGCTGCGACCGGTTCAACACGCCCAGCAGCAGGCGCGCGCTCACCAGCGCCGCCGCTCCGCCCAGCAGCGATACCAGCACGGCCTCGGTCAGCAGTTGCCTCACCAGCCGCCCGCGGCTCGATCCCAGCGCCACGCGGAGCGCAAGTTCGCGGCTGCGATCCGCCGTGCGCGCCGCGAACAGAGTTGCCAGGTTGGCGCAGGCCGCCGCCAGCACCAGAAGAGCCAGCACGGTGACGCTCCAGAGAAATCCGCGAATGACATCGCCATCGTCCCCGTAGAGCCCCGGATGGATGAGCCGCAAAAACTGCCCATCGTCGGTCTCCGGATACTCCTTCGCCAGCTCAACCGCAATCGCATTCAGATTATCCGTCGCCCACTGCGGCGCCACGCCCGGCTTGAGCCGGCCAATCACCGTGACATCTACGGATGTCCGGCTCCGCAGGAAATCCGCGCCCTCCATCGCCATGGGCATCCAATAGTCCGGCCAGACAAACCGCTCCGTGCCGTGGAACCGCGCCGGCGCCACGCCAACCACGGTAAACGGACGCTTGTCGAGCTCCACGGTGGTCCCGACCGCGCCCGGATCGGCATTAAACGCGCTTCGCCACAGAGCATCGCTCAGCACCACATATGGCGCTGAATCCGGGCCATGTTCGTCGGCCGCGTGGAAGAACCGGCCCGCCTCCGGCTGCACACCGAGCAAATCGAAATAATTGCCGGTGACCGCATCGCCGTGGATCACCCGCACCGCGTTACGCCAGCTCAGCGCCGCATGAGAATATCCATAAATCCCCGCCATCCCGCTGAAGGTGGTGTTGCGCCGCCGAAAATCTTCGAATGCGGGATACGACGTAGTCAGTAGCCGGCCGATCATCCACTGCTTATGGCGAATCTGATACAGGCTCTGTGGGTCGCTCACATCGAGCGGGTGCAGCAGGACCTCATTCACCACTCCGAAGACGACGACGTTTGCCCCAATCCCCAGCATCAGAGTGAGCAGGGCTACGACCGCGAAGGCGGGAGACTTGCGAAGCACGCGAAGCGCGTAACGAATATCCAGCAGCAGGTTCTCCACGAATGGCAGGCTCTTTTCGGCGTGGTAGCCCTCCTGAACCGCTTCCATAGCTCCGAACTGCAGGCGGGCCTGGCGGCGCGCTTCCCCGGGGGTCATGCCGGCACGGAGGTTCTCTTCCGTCCGGGCCGCAATATGCGATTCCATCTCTTCTCTGGGCCGTCGATCGCCGCGGCGCCTGGCGGTGAAGTTGAAAAGGCGTGTGAAGAACCGATGCAAGGCTCTCATGCCAGATCCTTCGCTTTGACACCAAAGAAGCGCGCGATGATCGCCGCT
The DNA here is from genome assembly GCA_963761855.1 of Bryobacterales bacterium. Classification (GTDB taxonomy): domain Bacteria; phylum Acidobacteriota; class Terriglobia; order Bryobacterales; family Bryobacteraceae; genus Bog-375. Next base: position 146,335 of record CAVXJY010000062.1, read on the forward strand.
GTCTGCTCCCAACCGCGTTTTTCGGCTTCCAGTAACTTGCTTCCGGCGCGCGTCAGCCGGTAAAAGCGCGCCCGGCGGTTGTTCTCCGAAGGGCCCCACGCCGATACGATGGCACCCTCCTGTTCCAGCCTCAGCAGGACGGGATAGAGCGTGCCCTGATTGACCGAAAGCAGATCGCCCGAGATCTGCTCGATGCGCCGGGCGATGCCATAGCCGTGCAGCGGCCCGAGCACGTCGAGGGTCTTCAGGACCATCAGGGCCAGGGTTCCCTGCTGGACATCCCGTTTCTGTTTCATGCGGCTTCTTCCTGTGTGACGGTCATTTGGGGTACCAACATGAGGATGTCACAGTTCTATTGGGGAAGCAACAGGTAAGGAAAACACCTTTTCAGCCACAGATGAACACAGATCAACACAGATAAGAGGTTCAGCGCCCACTCTCGGAAATGCGCAACAAGTCATTGAAAAGGCGCTGAGGCCACCGACGACACGACCCGGCACCTTCGCAAGGCTCCGCCACTTTCATCGCTGCCTTGGCGCGATCGCCGCTCATGAAAACAGGTAAGGAAAACACCTTTCAGCCGCAGATGAACGCAGATCAACACAGATAAGAGGTTCAGCGTCACTCTCGGAAAAGGCGCTGAGGCCACCGACGACACGACCCGGCACCTTCGCAAGGCTCCGCCACTTTCATCGCTGTCTTGGCGCGATCGCCGCTCATGAAAACAGGTAAGGAAAACACCTTTCAGCCACAGATGAACACAGATCAACACAGATAAAGAGGTTCAGCGCCACTCTCGGAAATGCGCCCCAAGTCATTGAAAAGGCGTTGAGGCCTCCGACGACGCGACCCGGCACCTTCGCAAGGCTCCGCCACTTTCATCGCTGCCTTGGCGCGATCGCCGCTCATGAAAACAGGTAAGGAAAACACCTTTCAGCCACAGATGAACACAGATCAACACAGATAAGAGATTCAGCGTCATGAGTAGCCAACTGAGACACCCGCCGCGTCGAAGCGTGCGCGCAAGCTGACATCACCGCCCCTGAGTCAATGCAGATTCCCGTCCGATCGCCGCTCATGAAAACAGTGCGACAGCCCAGTTCGTCGTCGATGCGCCCGAAATCTCAAATCTCGAACGGATCGCGGCCCATTGGTTCTGCCGGCCGCCGCTTACGGACGGATTACGGACGAGTGTTTCCCGCCTCTGGAGCAAGCCGCGACGCCGGCCCTTGTGCTACTTTCGAAAGTACCATGCTGAAGTTTCTGCTGGGTCTGATTACCGGCGTGCTGCTGGTTTTCCTGGGCGGCATTTTGCTGCTGATCCTGTTGGTCCAATTTCGTGAGAGAGCGCCGGAAATCGCTTCCAATTCCGTGCTGGTGGTGCGCCTGGCAGGCGACATTCCGGAAAAGCCGGCGGTCGAGGTGCCGTTCATCGAAAACCCGCGCGCCGGCATCACCGTGGCCAGCGTGTGGACGGCGTTGCGGCGCGCGGCGCGGGATAGCCGCATCCGGGCCGTGGTGTTGGAGCCGGAGGCGCTGACGGTTGGCTGGGGCAAGCTGGAAGAAATCCGCGGTGACCTGGAGCAGTTTCGCAAATCGGGCAAACCGGTGTTCGCCTACCTGCGCGCTCCCTCGGCGCGCGAGTATTACCTGGCGCTGGCCGCCGACCGCATCTACCTTGGACCCGAGGATCCGCTGATGCTGAAGGGCATGCGCGCTGAAGTCCTCTACTTCCAGAAGACGCTGGCCAAGCTCGGGGTGACGGTGGATGTGGAGCACGACGGCAAGTATAAAGATTTCGGCGACATGTTCACGCGCAGCGATATGAGCCCGGAAACCAAAGAGGTGCTCAACTCGATGGTCGACGATCTGTACGGCAACCTGGTGGAGCGCATCGCCGCGGCGCGCCGGAAACAGCCCGACCAGGTGCGGGCGATCATCGACCAGGGGCCGTTCAGCGCTCCCGACGCGCGGCAGGCCGGACTGGTGGATGAACTGCGCTTCGAAGACCAGATGTGGGGCGAACTACGGCAACGCCTGCAGACCGGGACACCCAACAAGGTGCCGTTATCCCGGTACCTGAAGGCCACGCCGCCCGACGTCCCGCGCCACCATTTCGCGCTGGTGGTGGCGGAAGGCGACATTATTCGCGGCGATCCCAACGACGATGGCGGCGAGGGGCTCACTGCCTACGGGTTCGACAAGCTGCTGCGCGAGGCCGCGGCCGACCCGCTGGTGCAGGGCATCCTGGTGCGCATCGATTCGCCGGGCGGAGAGGTCACCGCATCGGACGAGATGTGGCGAGAGATGAGCCTGACGGACCGGAAAAAGCCGGTGGTGATTTCCATGTCGGACGTGGCAGCCTCGGGCGGCTACTACATGGCGATGACGGGCGACCCGATCGTGGCTTATCCGGAAACCGAGACCGGCTCTATCGGAGTGGTTTTCGGCAAGCCGGACCTGCACGGACTCTACGATAAGCTGGGCATCGCCAAAGACGCGGTGGAGCGCGGGCGCAACGCCGGCATCGATTCCGATTACACCTCGCTCAACCCCGAGCAGCGGGCGCTGTTGCAGCGCGGCCTCGACCAGAGCTATCACGAGTTCGTGGCCAAGGTTGCCCATGCTCGCAATCGCCCGTACGCGGACATCGAGCCGGTGGCCGAAGGGCGGGTCTGGCTGGGATCGCAGGCTAAACCGCGCGGGCTGGTGGACGAGCTTGGCGGCCTGGACACCGCCATCGCGCTGTTGAAGCAGAAGACGGGGATTGCCGCCAGCGAGGACGTCGGCCTGCTGCTCTATCCGGGGCGCCGCAGCCTGCTCGATATCTGGCTGAAGCGTTCCGAGGACGACGCGCTGGAGGACAAGCTGCGCGCCGTATTCGGGCGGGTTCCGTTCCGCGCCTGGATGCGCGGCGGCATGCTGCGGATAATGCCGGAGTGGATCGAAGTGCGGTAGAAGGGCGGGGGGATGGGGTCTACGGCCGCCGCCCGCGGCAAGGCGCGCCAAGTGGCCGATTGACAATCGGCCGCGGCTTGACAAGCTGCCCCACATTAGCCCGCAGACGGAGCTTACCGGATTGCAGTCCATCCGGCGCGGTAAAGTGGAACCTTATGCGCCTATCGCTGTTTCTGATTGCTGCGCTGGCGGTGGCGGCGGCCGCTAAGGACGCGCGTCCGGACGACCAGCCATTTCCGGCCTACCGCGTTATCGGCAATATTTACTATGTCGGCGCCAGCGATATCGCGGCGTTCCTGATTACCACGCCCGGCGGACACATTCTCATCAACAGCGGTTACGAAGACACGCCGCGTATTATCCGCGACGGCATCCTCAAGCTCGGCTTCCAGTTGCGCGATGTCAAGATCCTGCTCAACAGCCAGGCGCATTTCGATCATGTGGCGGGCCAGGCGGAGATGCAGCGGCTCACCGGCGCCAGGATTTATTCGAGCCAGCGCGAGGTCGCCGTGCTCGAGAGCGGGGGCAAGGGCGACCTGCGCTGGGGCGCCGAGTACACATACCCTCCCGTCAAGGTGGACCATGTGGTTCGCGACCTGGAACCGGTGACCCTGGGTGGCGTCACTCTGGTGGCGCACCTCACGCCCGGACACAGCATCGGATGCACCACCTGGACCATGCGCGTCTCCGATGGGGGAAAGGCCTACGATGTGGTTTTCGTGGGTGGAACCGCGGTCAACCCCGGCGTGAGACTCGTGCGCAAGCCAACCTGGCCCGGCATCACCGGCGATTTCGACCGCACATTTCGCACGCTGCGCAATCTGAAGTGCGACGTGTTCCTGGGTGCGCACGGCGTCTACTACGGGATGGGGGAAAAGTACCGGCGTATGACGGAAGGCGCCGCGGTGAATCCGTTCATCGATCCCGCAGGCTACCGGGCTTACATAGACGCCGCCGAAAAGAGCTACCGCGCGGAACTGGCCAGGCAGCAGGCCGCGAAGCGGTAGGGTGCAGCCAACACTGCGTTGCTTAAGAAGCGGGAACATGTATAGCCGCCGATGAACGCGGATTTGAAATGAATTTGGCGGTCAGTGTAATCGGCCCCTGAAATACCTTCTCCGGACTTTTTCCGCATCCTTTTTCGACTTGCTCTTTGTGTCGCTGGGGCACGGCGGCGGTTAAAATGAGATAGCGGGTTCGTGGGGAGTGTTAAAGCCGCGTCTCCGGCCACGGGCTCAAGGAATCTGTTTGCATTCGCACACCAACTCCCATTCGGCGGACGCGGGCGGCGTTTTGCGCTGGTCGCTGGCTGCCACGCTAGCCTTCGTGGCGGTGGAAGCGGCGGCTGGAATGCACGCCCACTCGCTGGCCCTGCTCTCCGACGCCGGCCATAACTTCACCGACGGCCTGGCGCTGCTGCTGGCCTGGCTCGGCGTTTACTTCCAGTCCAAGCCGGCCGATGAGATCAAGACTTACGGCTATCACCGCGCCGGCGTGCTGGCGGCATTCGTCAACGCCGCGACGCTGGTGGCGCTTTCGGTCTGGATCTTGTGGGAAAGCGTGGAGCGGCTGCGCCACCCCGCCCCAGTGAACGAAGTCATCATGATGGGGGTGGCGGCGCTGGGCCTGGTGGTCAACGGCGGCATCATGTTGGCGCTGCGGTCGAGCTCGCGGAACGATCTCAACGTGCGCAGCGCGTTTGTCCACATGCTGGGGGACGCGTTGGGCTCGATCGCAATCGTTATCGGCGCGGTGGCCATCCGCTTCACCGGTTGGAGGCAGATCGACGCCTGGCTTTCGATTCTGATCGCGCTGCTGATCGTGTGGACCGCCTGGGACATCATTCGCGAATCCCTGAACATTCTGCTGGAGGGCCTGCCGCGCGGTCTAAGCCTGTGCGACGTCATCGGCGCGATGCGGGGCGTGGAAGGCGTGCTGGACGTGCACGACCTGCACATCTGGAGCCTGGGCTCGAGCACACGAGCGCTGAGCTGCCACGCAACCATCGCCGACATCCCGGCATCGGCCAGCGATGTGGTGCTGCGCCGGCTGAACGAGGTGCTGGCCGAGCGGTTCCACATCTTCCATAGCACGGTGCAGTTCGAACATGCGACCTGCGCCATCTCCGAAAACGGCTGCGCCATTCCGGTTTCTGCGGAAGTGCACGAAGGGCATCAGCACTGAAGCGGCGCGCGGCCCGCTGTTTGCGGCCTGCTGTTGACTCCGGTTCGCCCACAACGTACGCTCGGGCCTGGAGGTTTTATGGATCATACGGCGTCTTCGTGGCCATTCTCTGCGGGCTGGCGGCCTTTGCGCGGCACCTGCTGAGGACCTGGGTTTCGCGGAAGGCAACCGCGAGGTTGCATTTGCGGAGCGTTTGGCCACGTGCCGAAACTCTTCCTGCTGACAATTTCATCATCGTGTGAAAATCAATCTTCTATCTAACGAAACTACGCTAATGCAATGCGGAGACGAGGAGATAGATCTTTCCAGACGCGGCAGTATTTACAATTTCGATTGAGGACCCTCGCATCTTTTTATCGCCAATTCACCGGCTTTCGAGAGACAATAAGGTAGAGCGCTTTTAGCACTCTTGCGACAGCCCAGTACGGCTCCTGCTGAGGGTTATTGAGGTTATGTCATGACGAAGGCCATAGATATCACTGAACTTATACTTAGGGACGGCCATCAGAGCCTGCTGGCTACGCGGATGGCGATGGAAGACATGGTTCCGGCCTGCGAGGATATAGACAAAGCGGGCTATTGGTCGGTCGAATGTTGGGGCGGCGCCACCTTCGACGCCTGCATCCGTTTTCTGAACGAAGACCCGTGGGAACGTCTGCGCGCCTTCCGCAAACTGATGCCGAACACGCGGCTGCAGATGTTGCTGCGCGGGCAGAACCTGCTGGGCTACCGGCATTACGAAGACACGGTGGTGGACCGCTTCGTGGAAAAGGCGGCGGCAAACGGCATGGATGTGTTCCGCGTGTTCGATGCCTTGAACGATATCCGCAACCTGCGGCGCGCGGTGGCCGCTGTGCAGCGCGCCGGCAAACATGCACAGGGCACTATCTGTTACACCGTCAGCCCGCTGCACACCATCACCGGCTTCGTGGAGATGGCGGAGCGGCTGCTGGAGCTGGGCTGCGATTCGATCTGCATCAAAGACATGGCCGCGTTGCTGAAGCCGCAACCGGCCTACGATCTGGTAAAGGGAATCAAGCAGGCGTGCGGCGAGCAAACGCGCGTACACGTGCACGTGCACGCCACCACAGGAGTCACCATGGTGAGCCTGATGAAGGCCATTGAAGCGGGGGCGGACTGCGTGGATACCTCGATCAGCTCGCTCAGCCTGGGCCCCGGCCACAATCCCACCGAAAGCCTGATGGAGATGCTGGAAGGCACGCCCTATTCGACCCGAGTGGATAAGAAGCGGCTGCTGGCGATCAAGACGCATTTCGACAAGATCCGCCCGCGCTACAAGGAGTTCCTTTCCAACATCACAGGAGTGGACACGGAGATATTCGACAGCCAGATTCCGGGCGGCATGATCTCCAACCTGGAAAGCCAGCTCAAGCAACAGAAGGCGGGCGGCCGCATGAAAGAAGTGCTGGAGGAAGTTCCGCGAGTGCGTGAGGACGCGGGTTTTCCGCCGCTGGTGACGCCTTCCAGCCAGATCATCGGCACGCAGGCGGTTTTCAACGTTATGCTGGGCCGGTACAAAGTGCTGACGGGCGAATTCGCCGACCTGATGCTGGGCTATTACGGCGAAACGCTGGGCCGGCGCGACCGGCATGTGGTGGAGATGGCCGCCAAACAGACCAGCAAGGAACCGATCAGCACCCGGCCGGCGGATCTACTGAAGCCGGAATGGCAGGAACTGCGGTCGGCCGCGCTGGCACTGGACGGCTGCAACGGGTCGGACGAAGATGTGCTTACCTACGCGATGTTTCCCGGTGTAGCGCCGAAGTTCTTTCCGGCGCGCGCCAAAGGCCCCAAGAACCTGGGCAAGGATCCGGCGGCAGCGCCGGCGCCGGCCGCGGCTCCTACGGCGGCGGAAAATGGGAAGGGCCCGGCGAACACCACGATTACCTACGACGTGAAACTGAACGGCCACACCCACAAGGTGACGGTATCGCCGGCGTAAGGGCCGGCCGCTCCGCGCCCGGCGTGGAGAGGCGCCGTAAGCCGAAACTGCGGAAACCAAGATTGCGAGAGCTCGAAATATGACCCCCACGACAATGCAAGAGAAAGTCGAAGAGTTGAAGCGGCGGCGCGAAGCGGTAATGCTGGGCGGCGGGGCGGACAAGCTGGAAAAGCAGCGCAAGTCCGGGAAGCTGACCGCACGCGAACGGATAGACGCGCTGGTGGATCCGGCCAGCTTCGAAGAGAACGGCCTGTTCGCGGAGCACCGCGCCACCATGTTCGGCATGGAAGGGAAGAGCATGCCGGCCGATGGCGTGGTGACCGGCGCGGCGTCGGTGGGCGGACGCCTGATCCACCTGGCCAGCCAGGACTTCACGGTGATGGGCGGCGCGGCCGGGGAAGTGCATTCCATCAAGGTCGCCGAAGTCATGCAGATGGCGCTGAAGACCGGCTCGCCGTTCGTGTTCATCAACGATTCCGGCGGCGCGCGCGTGCAGGAAGGCATCGATTCGCTGTCCGGTTACGGCAAGGTGTTCTACTCGAACGTGATGCTTTCGGGCGCCGTGCCCCAGGTTTCGCTGATTTGCGGACCGTGCGCGGGCGGCGCGGCCTACAGCCCGGCGCTCACCGATTTCATCATTCAGACTCGCCAGGCGCAGATGTTCATCACCGGACCTTCGGTGATCAAGCAGGTCACGGGCGAGAGCGTCACCGCCGAGGAGTTGGGCGGCCCGGAGGCGCACATGGTGAATTCGGGCGTGATCCACTTCATCGCCGAAAACGACCAGCACGCGGTGGCGCTGTGCCAGAAGCTGCTGAGCTTCCTGCCTTCCAACAACATGGAGGATCCGCCGCAGGTGGAAGGCGACGCCAGCGTGGATCCAAATCCGCCGCTCGAAGACCTGGTCCCGGTGGATGGCAAGAAAGCATATGACGTTCGCAAGGTGATTCTGGCGGTGGTGGACTTCGGCGACTTTCTCGAGGTGCAGTCCGGCTTCGCGCAGAACATCGTGATTGGATTTGGGAGGGTGAACGGCCGCACGGTAGGGGTGATCGCCAACCAGCCGGCGATGAAGGCGGGAGCCCTGGACATCAACGCTTCAAGCAAAGCCTCGCGCTTCATCCGCTTCTGCAACGCGTTCAATATCTCATTGCTTACGTTCGTGGACGTGCCGGGTTTTCTGCCGGGAGTGAAGCAGGAACATGGCGGGATCATTCGCCACGGCGCCAAGATGCTGTTCGCGTATTCGGCGGCCACGGTTCCCAAGATCACGGTGATTCTGCGCAAGTGCTACGGCGGCGCTTACCTGGCGATGTGCGGCAAAGACCTGGGCGCGGACCGCGTCTTCGCCTGGCCCACCGCGGAAGTGGCGGTGATGGGTGCGGAAGGCGCGGCGGAGATCGTGTTCCGCAAGGAGATTCAGGAAGCCGAGGACAAGGCCGAGCGGCGCAAGGAGCTGATCGCGCGTTATCGCGAGGCGTTTTCCAATCCTTACGTGGCCGCCGGGCGCCGCCTGGTGGACGCGGTGATCGAGCCGGCGCTGACCCGCCGCCACGTGGCGCGGGCGCTCGAGTACCTGGGCACCAAGCGGGAGCTGCGGCCGCCAAAGAAACACGGCTTGATGCCGCTGTAGCGCGAGGGAGATAATGGCGACCAAGATCAAAACCAGCGACCTGGAGATTCTGATCCGCGATATTCGCGCGCAACTGGCCGGGCTCACGGAACGGGTGGCGCGTCTGGAAGCCCCTGCCGGGCAGGATGTGGCCGCGGCAGCCGCGAAGCCTAGCAAAGAAGCGCCCGCAGTGGTGGAAACGCCGGCCGGCCCGGAGCCGATCGGCGAAGAGGAGCTGCTGGCCATTTCCGCCGCGCTGGCGGCCTATTTCGGAGTGCGGGTGCACGTGCGGCAGATCCGCCTCATCAGCTCGGCGGCCTGGGCACAGCAGGGACGCGTGTCGATCCAGGCCTCGCACAGACTTTTTTAGTCAGGAACGTTTCGTGAAGCTAACCATTAAGATCGATCAGAAGACATACGAAGTGGAAGTGGAGGCCGCGGAAGCGGACGCTCCCAGCCAGCCGCCGCGCGGGTATGTGATGGAATCGGCGCCGGTGCGCGTTCCGGCTGCACCGCTGGCGGCGCCGCCAGCGCCGGCGGGCGCAGTGAACGAAGAGAAAGTGTGCCGCAGCCCGGTTTCCGGCAACGTGGTGCGGGTGATGGCTCACGCGGGCCAGAGCATCCAGGTAGGCGATGTGCTGCTGGTGCTCGAGGCCATGAAGATGGAAACGAATATCACCGCTCCGGTATCCGGCAAGCTGGCCGCCGTAAAGGTCAACGCCGGCGAGAGCGTACAGTCGGGACAGGTGGTGGTGGAGTTTGAATAATCATGAATTCTGAATTGGAACAAATACCCGGTTTCCTGTTTTTCGATCATGTAGCCGTTTCGGTGCGGCCGGGCGAACTGGAAGCGCATGTGGCTGCTTACCAGGCGCTCGGTTTCCACGAAGTGCATCGCGAGGACGTGCTCGGCTCCGACCAGGTTCGCGAGGTCCTGCTGCAGGTGGGCGACGGTCCCAACCTGGTGCAATTGCTGGAGCCGCTGACGCCGGAGTCGCCGGTCGCAAAGCAGATCGAAAGGAACGGAGGCCGCGGCGGGCTGGCGCACCTGGCGCTGCGCGTTTCCGGCATTCAGAAGGCTTTCGACTATCTGCGGGAAAAGGGATTCAAGATCATCGATAAAGCGCCGCGCAAAGGCTCGCGCGGCACCACGGTGTTTTTCATCCATCCCAAAACCACCGAAGCTGCGGCTTTCGGCTACCTGATCGAGGTGGTGGAGGAGGGCAGCCATGCCTGACGCTCTGCCGGGCGCCGAGATTCTGAACCTGGGCGAGGATTTTCCGCCGGTTCCTACCGCGGTCTGGGAAGCGGCGATCGCCAAAGACCTGAAGGGCGCCGACTACGAAAAGAAGCTGGTGTGGCGCAGCGATGAAGGCATTGCGGTGCGGCCTTACTACCGCGCGGAGAACCTGGCCGGCCTGGAGGCGCAGGCGCAAACCGCGCCGGGCCAGTTCCCTTTTGCGCGCGGCAGCGGAAAGGCGTGGGAGGCCACCGACGCGGTGCCATCCGGCGCCAACGCGATACGCGCCGATGAACTGGCGGAAGCCGGCGCCAATGCTGTCGAGCAACTCGGTTACGCACTGGCAGCGGGCGTGGAGCGGCTGGCCACGCTGGCGGCGAAGGGCACGGTGGACGAAGCCGCGCGCTCCATCGAATTCGTTTTCGCCATCGGATCGACTTACTTTCTGGAAATCGCCAAGCTGCGCGCGGCGCGGCTGATTTGGGCGCAAGCGGTAGCGGCATTCGGGCCGGCGGATTTAGAATGCGCGCTGGCTCGCATCCATGCACGCACCGCGCGCCTCGACAAGAGCGTGTACGACTGCAACAGCAACCTGCTGCGCGCGACCACGGAGGCGCTGGCGGCAGCAGTCGGCGGCTGCGACCGGTTGACGATCGAGCCATTCGGCTTCGACCAGCACCTGGCGGTGAACGTGAGCCGGATTCTGCGCCATGAAGCGCACGTGGACGCGGTAGCCGATCCGGCGGGCGGGTCATACTACATCGAAGCGCTGACGGATTCGCTGGCCCGCGCGGCCTGGAAGCTTTTTCAGCAGGTGGAAGCAGAGGGCGGATACAGCCGGGCGGTGGAATCGGGCGCTATCGCGCGCGCTTTGGCGGAAAGCCGCGCCAAGCTCCAGAAGGCCGTGGCATCGCGACGCCGCACGCTGGTGGGCGTGAACAATTATCCCGACCTGAAGGAGAGGACGGCGGATTGTACCGCACCGGCGGAAAGCAGCGCGGCATTTCCCGCCTTTCGGCTGGCCGAAGCGTTCGAAAAAATCCGCTGCCGCACGGAGCGCCACCGAGCCAAGACGGGCCGCGTCCCCAAGGTGCTGGCGCTCAAGCGCGGCGACCTCAAAATGCGCATGGCGCGCGCCAACTTCAGCTTCAACTTTTTCGGCTGCGCCGGCTTCGACGTAATCGAGGCGGAGGAGTTCGCTGGCGCCGGCGCGGATCTGATTGTGCTGTGCAGCTCCGATGCGGAATACCTGGCGCTGGCGCAGGAAGTGTGCCCGGCCGCAGGCGTGCCGGTGATCGTGGCGGGCAATCCGAAGGAGCAGATCGAGGCGCTGAAGGCCGCCGGTGTGGCCGGCTTCATTCACGTGACTAGCGACGCCGTCCAAACCCTCACCGAGTGGCAAATGCGGCTGGGGATGGAGGAGTAAGCGATGAAACCGGATTTTTCAAAAATCGACTACCGGCCTAAGCCAGAGTCCGTTACCGCCCCGTCCGCGCCCGGTGACGATTGGATGACGGTCGAGCGCATCGCGGTGAAGCCTTTTTACACCGCGAGCGACCTCTACGCCATGGAGCACCTGGAATACGCCGCCGGCGTGCCGCCATTTCTGCGCGGGCCGTACTCCACCATGTACGCGCTGCAACCGTGGACCATTCGCCAATACGCGGGTTTTTCGACCGCCGAAGAATCGAACGCGTTTTACCGGCGCAATCTCGCCGCCGGGCAGAAGGGCCTTTCAGTGGCGTTCGACCTGGCCACCCATCGCGGCTACGATTCCGACAACGAGCGCGTGGTGGGCGACGTCGGCAAAGCGGGCGTGGCCATCGACTCGGTGGAAGACATGAAGATTCTCTTCGACCAGATCCCGCTCGGCCAGATGTCGGTTTCGATGACCATGAACGGGGCCGTGCTGCCGGTAATGGCGTTCTACATCGTGGCGGCCGAAGAGCAGGGCGTGAAGCCGGAGCAACTGACCGGAACCATTCAGAACGACATTCTGAAAGAGTTCATGGTCCGCAACACCTACATCTATCCGCCGACGCCTTCGATGCGGATCATCGGCGACATCTTCCGCTATTCGGCGGAGCGGATGCCGAAGTTCAACTGCATTTCGATCAGCGGCTACCACATGCAGGAAGCCGGCGCCACGGCCGATATCGAGCTCGGCTACACGCTGGCCGACGGGGTGGAATACGTGCGCACGGGCATCGCAGCCGGTTTGGATATCGACGCGTTCGCGCCGCGGCTGAGCTTTTTCTGGGGCATCGGCATGAACCACTTCATGGAGATCGCCAAGCTGCGGGCGGCGCGCGTGCTGTGGGCCAAGCTGATTCATGGATTCCATCCAAAGAACCCCAAATCGATGGCGCTGCGCACGCATTCGCAGACTTCGGGCTGGAGTCTCACCGCGCAGGACGCGTTCAATAATGTGGCGCGGACGACGGTGGAAGCACTGGCGGCAGTGCTGGGGCACACGCAATCGTTGCACACCAACGCGCTCGACGAGGCCATCGCGCTGCCCACGGATTTTTCCGCGCGCATCGCGCGCAACACGCAGATCTACCTGCAACAGGAAACCGGCATCACGCGCGCGGTGGACCCCTGGGCCGGCAGCTACTATGTGGAGAGCCTCACCCACGAGCTGATGCACAAAGCGTGGCATCATATTCAGGAGGTCGAAAGCCTGGGCGGCATGGCCAAGGCGATTGAAACCGGCATCCCGAAGATGCGGATTGAGGAGGCGGCCGCGCGCCGCCAGGCTCGCATCGATTCCGGCCGCGAGATCATCGTGGGAGTGAACGAATATCAGACCGGCCGCGAAGAGCACCTGGATACGCGCGAAGTGGATAACGGCGCGGTGCGCGATTCGCAACTGCGGCGCTTGGCCGAAGTGCGGGCGGCACGCGACGGCCGGGCGGTGGAAGAAACTCTGGCTGCACTCACGGCGAGCGCCGCGAGCGGCGAAGGCAATCTCCTCGAGTTGGCGATTCGGGCGGCGCGGGCACGCACCACGCTGGGCGAGATTTCCAGCGCGCTTGAAAAAGCGTTCGGGCGCTACCAGGCAGTCAACCGGACCATCTCGGGCGTCTATTCCTCGGAGAGCCAGGCCGATCCGGAATTCCGGAAAGCGCTCAAGCTGGCGGACGAATTCGGCAAGGCCGAAGGGCGGCGGCCGCGCATTCTGATCGCCAAGATGGGCCAGGACGGTCATGACCGCGGCGCCAAAGTGATCGCCACCGCGTTCGCCGATCTCGGCTTCGATGTGGACGTGGGGCCGCTGTTCCAGACACCGCGCGAGGCGGCGCGGATGGCGGTGGAAAACGACGTGCACGTGCTGGGCGTATCGAGTCTGGCGGGCGGCCACAAAACGCTGGTGCCGGAAGTGATCGCCGAGCTGCGCAAATTCGGCCGCGACGACATTCTGGTATACGTGGGCGGCGTGATTCCGCCGCAGGATTACGATTACCTGGAGCGGGCCGGCGTGGCCGGCGTGTTCGGTCCGGGTACGGTGATTCCCGTATGCGCGCAGAAGATTCTTCATGCGCTAATGGGTACGGCGCGTGCCGCGTAGTCCTTATCGGAGCCGCGACCGTCAGGGAGCGGTTACCGCAGTTGTTCGGGAACCCGTCGTCGGCGGCCTGCTCCATCGCATGAGTCAAGGCCATGCCGGCTAGCTCGACTCATCACCGGCGGGGCAGGCTGCCGCTCGAACGCTACACCGAGGGCATTCTGCGCGGCGACCGCGTCACGCTGGCGCGCGCCATTACGGTGGTGGAAAGCGATCTCCCCGCCGATGGCGAACTGGCGGCGCGGATGCTCGACGCGATTCTGCCTGCGACCGGCAAATCGCGGCGCGTCGGCATCAGCGGCGTGCCGGGCGTGGGCAAGAGCACCTTCATCGACGCTCTGGGAATGCACCTGATCCGGGAGCGCGGCGAGCGCGTGGCCGTGCTCAGCGTGGATCCATCGAGCCCCATTTCGGGCGGCAGCATCCTCGGCGACAAGACCCGAATGGAGCGCCTCAGCGTGGAAGACCGGGCCTTCATCCGGCCATCGCCGGCGCGCGGGCACCTGGGCGGCGTGGCGCGGCGCACGCGCGAAACCATTCTGCTGTGCGAGGCCGCCGGCTTCGACAACGTGCTGGTGGAAACGGTGGGGGTGGGCCAGTCGGAAACGGCTGTGCGCTCGATGACCGATTTCTTTCTGCTGCTGATGCTGGCCGGCGCCGGCGACGAACTGCAAGGCATCAAGCGCGGCATCATCGAAATGATCGACGGCATGGTAATCAACAAAGCCGACGGCGACAACAAACGCAAAGCGGAACGGGCGCGCGTGGAGTTCGCGAGCGCGCTGCACCTGTTCCCGGCCTCAGCCGATGGCTGGACTCCGCGGGTGCTCACCTGTTCGGCACTGCACGGCGAAGGCGTGGGCGAAAGCTGGGACATGGTTTTGGAGCACCGCCAGAAACTGGAAGCATCCGGCCATCTGGCCGCGCGGCGCAGCGGGCAGGCGCTCGAATGGATGCGGGAGCTGGTCGCGATTGCGCTCGAGGATTCCTTCCGCGGCCACGCGGCGGTGGCGGCGAGGCTGCCGCGCCTGGAAGAGGCGGTCAGCCGCGGGCAGGTGACGCCGTTCGCCGCCAGCCGCGAGTTGCTGCACATTTACCGTTCGCAGGAGAAATAATCCGACATGGCATTTTCGTTTCCCAAGCTGACGGCGGAAGAAGCCGCCAGCCATATCCAACACGGCCAGACGGTGGGCTTCAGCGGGTTCACACCGGCCGGCGCACCCAAGGCGATTCCGCTCGAGGTGGCCAAGCGCGCACGGCAGGAACACGAGGCGGGCCGCGAGTTTCAGATCGGCGTTCTGACCGGAGCTTCCACCGGACCATCGCTCGATGGCGCGCTGGCCGAAGCCAACGCCATCAGCTTCCGCACGCCGTACCAATCGAATGCCGCGCTGCGCTCGTCGATCAACAAGGGCGAAACGCGTTTCGTCGATATGCACCTTTCGATGCTGCCGCAGAGCGTGCGCTATGGTTTCCTGGGACCGGTGGACTGGGCGGTGGTGGAAGCCTGCGACCTGACTTCGGGAGGCGGCATCGTGCTCAGCAGCTCGGTGGGCGCAGCGCCGACGTTTCTGGGCCGCGCCCAAAAAGTGCTGATCGAGCTCAACCGGCGGCATCCGCCATCGCTGCTCGGCATGCACGATATCTACGAACCGGCGGACCCGCCGCATCGACATGAGATCCCCATCTACCACGCGTCGGACCGCATCGGCTCACCCATGGTGACGGTGGCGCCATCGAAAATCGTGGGCGTGGTGGAAACGGACCTGGACGATGAATGCGCTCCGTTCAGCCCGCCGACGCCGGTGACGGAACAGATCGGCCAGAACGTGGCCGAATTCCTGCTGGCGGAGATGCGCGCCGGGCGCATCCCGAAGAGCTTCCTGCCGCTGCAATCCGGCGTGGGCGATGTCGCCAATAGTGTGCTGGGCGCGCTCGGGCGCTTGCCCGAAATTCCGGCCTTTGAAATGTACACCGAGGTGTTGCAGGATTCGGTGGTCGGTCTGCTGGAAGGTGGACGCTGCCGCTTCGCATCAACCTGCTCGCTGACGCTGAGCCCGGAGGCGATGCGCCGCATTGCCGGCCGGCTCGATTTCTTCCGGTCGAAAATCCTCATGCGCCCGCAGGAAATTTCCAATCATCCGGAGGTGGTTCGGCGACTGGGCATCATCTCGATGAACACCGCCATCGAGGTGGACCTGTTCGGCAACGTCAATTCGACGCACGTGATGGGCAAGCAGATGATGAACGGCATCGGCGGCTCGGGCGATTTCACGCGCAACGCGTACCTTTCGATCTTCAGTTGCGCCTCCACCGCCAAGGCAGGCAAGATCTCCACCATCGTTCCATTGGTGACGCACGTCGATCATAGCGAGCATTCGGTGCAAGTGATCATTACCGAACAGGGCGTAGCCGACCTGCGCGGCCAGGACCCGCACGCCCGCGCGCGTCTCATCATCGAGAATTGCGCGCACCCGCGCTACCGCCTGCAACTGCTCGAATATATCGATATCGTCAAGCACGGCCACACGCCGCAATCGCTAAGCCGCGCCTTCGCCATGCACCGCCAGTTCATCAGAACCGGCGATATGGGCGGGCTGAAGTGGGAGGATTGGGCGTAAGAAGGCGGTTTAGGCCGTCCCCTTTTACGCCCCTTTTACGCCCATCTGTTCGACCGCCGGCGCGAATCGGGAGCCGCCGGTCGGCGTGGTATATTCTGTTCCCAGGAGGGCTGAATGTTCCGTCTGCTGTGCTGTGTTGCTGCGGCGGTGGCCGCTTACGCCGCAACCCCGATCTACCAAAGTTCGCTTGATAAACCCAACCAGGAGTGGACCGCCCTCAGCGGCACTGCAACGCCCGATTCGAAGGTGCTGCACGGCCAGAGCAGATCGTTGCGTTTGGAGGCGGCAGATTCCGGCGCCGGACCCATGGTTCGTCTGGCGCCCATTGCACTGATCATCGGCAAGCAGTATGAGATCAGCGGCTGGGTGCGCACGGAAGGGCTGGTAGTCAAGGATCTCGATCGTTCTCCCATCGCGGTGGGCGCCGCGCTCAGCATGGCTTCCATGCCCTGGGACGTCCATTCGGTTTCGGTGGGCGGCACGCAACCGTGGACCCGGCTCTCGCTGAAATTCATTGCCAGCCGCGCGCAGGACGCCATCGTGCTTACGGCCGGCAGCGGCGGGTCCGCGCGCGGCAAAGCGTGGTTTGAGGGCATATGCCTCGACGAAGTATCCGCCGCCGATGAGTGGCCGGTGCGCGAGGCGGTCCAAACCTTCGGCCCTGCGTATCGCTATCCGTCCGCCGGTTGGATCTACCTTCACATCGAAGGCGCTCCGTATGAACGCGGCTATCAGCACGGCCACCTGATGGCGCGTGAGATTCCCGAATACCTGGACCGCTGCGCCGCGGAGCTTGGTTCCAGTAAACAGTGGGACCAGTATCGCACCACCGCCAACGCGCTTTTTCTGCGCGGCTTCGACCGCGAGATTCTGGAGGAGATGCGCGGCATCGCCGACGGCGCATCCGATGCCGGAGCCAAGTGGCTCAACCGCCGCATCGACCTGATGGACATCGTGGTCGGGAACGTCACGGTAGAGTTGGGCACACTTGCATCCGCCGTAGACACCACCGCGACCGGCCTGGAAGGTCTCAGCTTCGACAAACCCGCATACGCCGGGGGCAAGCGCGATTCGGTGGTGAACCATTGCAGCGCCTTCGCCGCCACCGGCCCGGCCACGCGCGATGGCAAGATGGTGATCGGCCAGGTCACCTGGTGGCCCCTGACGTTGGCCGAGCAGACCAACGTGATGCTCGATATCAAGCCCGCCGCCGGCCATCGCATGCTCATCCAGAGCTATCCCGGCGGCATCGAGAGCGGAACCGACTGGTATCAGAACGACGCCGGCGTGGTCCTCACCGAAACCACCATCAATCAGACGCCGTTCAACGCGCAGGGAACGCCGGTTGCCTTCCGCGCCCGCATGGCCATCCAGTACGGCGGCAACATCGACGAAGTCGTGAAGCTTCTGGGCACGCGCAACAACGGCCTCTACAGCAACGAATGGTTGATCGGCGACGCGAAGAACGATGAGATCGCCATGTATGAGCTGGGCACCAGCCGGGTGCGGCTGTGGCGCAGTTCGAAAAACGAATGGTTCGGCGGCACACCGGGTTTCTACTGGGGCGACAACAACCCGAAGGACCTCGAGGTTCGCCTGGAGAACTACCCCGATCCGAATGCCGGACCGGATTATATTCCGTATGTCCCCTACCGTCGCGATCTCGCGTGGCTGAATCTCTATCGGACACACCAGGGCCAGATCGACGAGCAGTTCGCATTTCTGGCCTTTCGCACCGCACCGCTGGTCGCCTCAAGCACCATGGACGCCAAGGTCGCAACCTCAGACATGGCGAACCGCATGATGTTATGGGCGGAAATCGGACGGCCCAACCAGCGTGAATGGGTGCCTCCGCGATCCGGCTACGCCAAGAACGATGGCCTGTACCCTGCGGGCTATGCACTGTTCCGCGCCGAAGGGACGGAAGGCTTGCGCACCGCCATCCAGGAGAATGAGAAGGCTCGTCTCGCCGGCAAAACGGAGGCACCTGCGAAACCACCGGCCAAGGCGGCGTCCGGGAAGGACCGGCTGTGGAAAGGCTGGGTGCTGCCGGCTTCCGACGCCGACGCCTGGTTGGTCGCGGGCGCGGCCGAATACTACAGGATCCTGGAATCGGAGGATGTGGAGAAGCGCTTGAGCGCTCAGCGCGCCAGATTCCGCAGGCTGAAGCTCGGTCCTGAGAATGCGCTAACCCGGCTCCAGATCGAGCAGGCCAAAGGCGTTTTGTTCCTCGATTCGCTGCGGCGCAAGATGGGCGACGACGCGTTCCTGAAGCTGATGACCGAGTACTTCGCCGCCCACTCGACGACGGCCGTCACCGCGCAATCGTTCCTCGATAAGGCTGGCGTGCCATTTGAGTTTCCCGAACCCGCCGGCGGCCCTGCATATCTCACCAGCGACATCGTGGGCCGTCTGGCAAGCGCGATCATCGTGTACGGCACCGTGCGCGAAGCTGGCGCGAACCGCTACGCGGCAGAGCAGATGCAGAGCGGCTTCCTCGACGATTATGAGAGCCAGGTGCCGATTTACAAGGATTTCGAGGTGTCGGACGATCTGCTGCGCCACCGCGATGTGGTCTTCGTCGGCCGGCCGGAGGCGAACTCGGCTCTCGCGTCATGGGCCGAAAAGCTGGGCCTAACTTATCAGGGCGCGAGTTTCAAGATCGATGGTGCCGTCCACGCGTCGGAACGGGAGGCACTCATGTTCGCCGCGAGTAACCCGCTCGACGCCTCGCACATGGTACTCACGGTTGCCGGTAACGACGCACTGCGCACCGTGAAGGCATCGCGTCTCGGCGCGCCCGCCGAGTACGTGCTGCTCGACGATGGCAACCCGCCGCGCGACGGCTTCATCGAACATAACGCCTCGGCCGAGCATCCAGACCGGAGCCAGTGACGCTGGTTGATGCGAAGAGTCGCCGTTTGCGCCACTCCGAAGACGGATATCGACACCGCCAGGAAACGCTTTGCGCAATTGCAGGAAGGTGGGAAATAAAGAAGCCAGGCGGATTGGGGTTGGGGGACAGCCTGTCACTCGTTTTGTCCAGAAACTGCGTCTGTCCGCTTTTCCTTTTTGCCTGCAACTGCTCGAACATATCGGCCCGGTCAAGCGGGGCCACACGCCGCAGTAGCTATGCCGCGCCTTCGCCATGCACCGCCAGTTCGCCCGCACCGGTGATATGTCCGGCCTAAAGTGGGAAGGGTGGGCGTAGGAGGGCGAAGGAAAGCGCCGCGCGAATTGGGTCTTGTCGCAAAGGTCCCAATCCCTGGGCTCGCTAATCCCGAAGTCCTTTGGATTGGGCGTCGGTGGAATGTTTCTCCTCAGTCTCCAAGCTTTTTCGGGATAATCTTGCCCTCTGCTACAGCCTTACGCCGCCGGTCAATCCAATCGTGCCCGAAACCAAAATCTCCACAATCTCTGCAAATATAGTCGCCGGTCGAACCGCCTGCACCTCGTTCTTTCCAGACGTCTTCGTGGGGACAATCTTCGGGCTTGAAGTTGAATTGACTCACGGCTTACCGTCCGGATCAACCTTCAATCGACTGCTTGAAGATCAAAAGCCAAGTTTCGGTAGACTTAGTTATAAAGCCTGCCTTTCCTGCAACCTCTTTTTCGCGGAGCTCATCTGCGGTATTCGGATTGTGTGCTCGATGTGCGCCAACTCCCAGCAGTTCCTCCCGCACTCTTCGAGCATCGTAATCAGCTCCTCTTCAGAGTGAACATTTACTGTGTGATAGTTCCATCTGCATAACATAGACCCTTTGTACCCCGTGGCCCTGCCGCTCGCAAGGGCCAAATTCAAACCCTCATGCTGTCACGAGCTGCTCGGCTGGTTCGGCGCGACGCACTCTGACCTTCACTTCGACGCGCGATCCAAGCCGGTTGAGGATCGACATGAGCCGGTCAACTGTGAACCGTCCAAGATTCGCGTTGCGGATACGAGAGAAGTCAGCCGCCGCAATCCCAGTGCGGCCGTGCGCGGCACGCACGGTCAGATGCCCACGATCGAGCGCCTTGATAATCTCCGCCGCCAGGATGGCCTTGAATTGCTCCGCATCCGCGTTCGGATACCCCAGGTCGCGGAACACGTTGCCGCTCCCCCGCACCAGTTCCAGCTTTTCACCTTTCATACAGCATCTCCTTCAGGCACCTCAAGCGGTACCGGACCGTGTCGATCTGCCGTTGCGGCGTCCTAATGCCCTGCGTCGATTTCTTCCGGGACGCATGGACCACCCAGATTTCCTCGGCGAGTTGCACTGCATAGACCACGCGGAACGCATCGCCCCGGAACGGCAGCGCAATCTCGAACACCCCCGAACCCAGGCCGTGCATAGGCTTTGCAACATCGGCTTTGCCGCCTTCTGCGGCGATCGTCACGGCCGCAAGGCAGATCGACCTGGCCCCTTCCGGAAACGTCTCGAATTCCTTCAGTGCCACCCTGATCCAGGAGACGGGCCGCGTCTTTCGCGTCATCGGCCGCCTGCTACTTCTTCGCCTTCACGCTACTATGTTGTCATATATGACAACGCTCGTCAAGTCCTCTGATGTTGAACAAGAAAAGCCGAGAGGACTCTCGGCTCAGCAGACTGGACAGCCCGCGCCACGCCGTTGCAAGCGGCGCTTTCTGCCAGAACGGTTGGCCGGACCGGCTACTCTTCCCGCAGCGAAACTGCCGGGTCCACCTGGGCGGCGCGGCGCGCGGGACGCCAGGCGGCGACAGCGGCGGCCATAGCCAGGACCGCGGCCGCGACTGCGAGCGAAAGCGGGTCGAAGGGTGAAACCTGGAAGAGTGCGCCGCGCGCGAGTCGCGCCAGTGCCGCGGATGCCGCCCAGCCGACGGCCATTCCAGCGAAGGTCCAGACGCCGGCCTGCTGCACCGCCATGCGCGCGATCTGGCCCGGCGAGGCGCCGAGGGCGATGCGCACGCCGATTTCGCGCGTGCGCTGGGCCACCAGGAACGACAGCACGCCATACAACCCAATCGCGGCCAGCAACAGCCCGAAGAAGGCGAACAACCCAATCAGCGCCGCCAGGAAGCGAGGGCGCTCACTCAAGCGATCCACCTTGGTGCGCATGGTTTCGATGGTGACGGGCAGCGCGGGATCGATCGCCGCCATCTGCCGGCGCACCCAGCGTTCCACTATCCCCACATCGAGCGGCGTTTCGAGCAGCGCCACGGCGCTCAGGCCCAGCCCCCACGATCGGTGCATGCGCAGCCGGTAGTATTCCGGCCGCGGCGCATCTGTGAGTCCCGAGTTCTTCACGTCGCCTGCCACGCCGACGACGGGCAGCCAATGGCCCTCCAAATCCAGGTCGATGCGCTGGCCCAGAGGGTTCTCGGCTGGAAACAGACGGTGCGCCAGCGACTGGCTCAGGATTAGCGGCGTGTCCGTACCGGCACGCTCCTCTTCGTCGAAGTCGCGTCCGGCGAGGATGGGAATGCCGAGCGCACGGAAGTAGCCGGGCGTAACGTAGCGAAACGCCACCATGCCGCCCTGCTCGGGAAGCGGCGGATGGCCGGCAATTCGCATATTGGAAAATGGCCGGACGCGCATGTCGCCGGAGGGCGGAACGGTATCGCTGAGGGCAAACCGGCTGATGCCTGGAATTCGGGCGAGTTGCCGTTCCACCTCGGCGTAGAAGGCGTCCTGCTTCTCCGTCGAATTATAGCGGTGGCGATTGAGGGTGAAGGCCACAGTGACTACGCGCCGCGGTTGAAATCCCAGCGATTCGCTCTCCAGTTTCCACAGGCTGCGCAGCAACAGCGATGCGCCGGTGAGCAGGATGAGCGAAATCGCGACCTGAGCCGCCACCAGCGCGGGCCTTGCCCATGAGCGCCCCTCTCCTGTCGAATGCCATGCGCCGAGCGCAGCTACGCTCAAGCGCTCCCATGCTGGCAACAAGCCGGTAGCAACCGCCGCGGCAAGCGAGACCGCCAAGGCGAACATCAGGACCCGCGCATCCATGCGCGCTTGGGAAACCCGCGGCAGCGCTTGGGGCGCCATCGCCACCACCGCGCGCAACAGCGCCCAAGCGAAAACGCACCCGGCCGCGCCGCCGGCCAGGCTGAGCAGCAAGCTCTCGGTGAACATTTGCCGCGCCAGGCGGCCGCGGCCTGCGCCCAGCGCGGCGCGCATTGCCAGTTCTTTTTTGCGCGCAGCGGCGCGCGCCAGCATGAGGTTGGTGACGTTGGCGCAGGCCAGCGCCACCAGCGCAAGCACGGCGCCGAACAACAGCCAGGACGCCAGTTTCACATCGTGAATCTGCCGGTCGCGCAAGCTGCGCACCACAAGCCCCACCTCGCGCCGCAGCGAGGGCGGCACGTAGCGGCGCACGCTGTCGGCAAACAGCGGCATCATTTGCTGGCGCGCGGCCTCTGCGGTGACGCCATCTTTCAATCGCGCGAAGGTACGCAGGAAAACGGTGGAATTGGGCGCGCGCGCGGCGCGTTCATCCAATTGCTCGGCCAGCAGGACATCGGCTTCGCCCAGTTGCGGCATCTCGAAAGTGCGCGGCAGAAAACCGATCACACGCACCGGGGCATCGTCCAGGCGAATGGTTTTGCCCACCGCGCCGGCATTCCCGCCAAAGCGCGCTTGCCAAATGCCGTACGAGAGCAGCGCCACCTTCGGAGCGCCGGGCCGGTCGTCCTCAGGATGGAAATCGCGGCCGGCAGCCGGTGGTATGCCGAACGTGGCGAGAAAGTTCGACTCCACCTGCACGCAGGGGACGCGCAGCGCCGGCGCCTCGCCGAGATCGCACTCAGCCGCGGGATACATCGAGGTCAGGGCGGAGAACACGCGCTGGTGGTCGCGCCAATCCAGGTAAGCGTTGCCGACATTGAACTCGTTGGCGTCGATGGGCCCGCTGAAGCCGACCGACACCAGCCTGTCGGCGCGTGGGTAGGGAAGGCTGCGGAACAACAACAGATCCACAACGCTGAAGACGGCGGTAGACGCGCCGATGCCCACAGCCAGCGTGGCTACCGCCGCCAGGCTGAAAGCGGGCGAGCGCCGGATCACGCGCAGGCCGTGACGCGCATCCTGCGCCAGAGCGTCCAGCCACGGTGCCCGATGCACCGCGCGAACGGCCTCGAGGGCGCGCAGACGGCTGCCGAATTCGCGCGCGGCGCGGGCGCGGGCCGCATCCGCCGCCATGCCCTGCTCCTGGTGCCAGGCGGCGCGCATGGCAAGGTGGCTTTCGATTTCCTCCTGCCAGGCGGAATCGCGGTGGAAAAGACGCCTCAGCCATTCGACCGCGCGCTTCATACGAACCTCAGCACCCGGTCAATGCCGAGCGAAACCGACGACCAGCTTGCTTCGCTCTCCGCCAGGCGTTTGCGGCCGGCCGCGGTGAGCGTGTAAATGCGCGCCCGGCGGCCATTATCGGTTTGCCGCCACTCGCCTGAGATCAACCGCTCCCGCTCGAGACGATGCAGGGCCGGGTAGAGCGAACCCTCCTCCATGTGGAGCAGGCCCTTGGAGACCGTTTCCACGTGGAGGGTGATGCCGAAACCGTGATTGGGCCCGGCAGCCAGGGTTTTCAAGATGAGAAGTTCGAGCGAACCGAACAGGCGATCGGCAGTCTTCATGAGTCAATCCATCGGCACCGCATCTATCCTAGCTAGCTAGGGTAGACCTCTAGGGATATGGTGTCAAGTCCCGTTACCCGTGGAGTGTGAGGTTTCGCTCCTGGAGATCAAAACCAGGCCGCCGTGGACGCCGCTGCGCGCTCAGCCAACAAGGGCCGGCTGGGATGGCCCGGCGTCTTGCCGGCGTAGGGAGGGTTCGATGGCAGCGGCGGCCGCCCGGGTGTCGAAGGGCTCGCCGAGGAAACGGGCCAGCCGGTCGGCCGTCGCCGCGGGGTCTGCCAGGGCGTCGGCGTAACTCATCGTCAGCACCGGGATTTCCGTATGCCGCCGCAGCCAGGTATGCACGCTCACAAGCTGTTGGGTATAGGCGCGCATCAACCGCACCTCGGACAATTCGCCGCCCTTGCGGCGCAGGCGCTCCAGCATGGCTTTTTGGGAGGCGACCACTTCGCGGAGGTCGCGGTGCATGAAGATCAGGCGGTACTGCTCGCCCTCGGGGAGGAAAGGCAGCAAATGGGCGACGATTTTGACCGCTTGGCCGCGCGCCTGCGGAATCCACGAGACGTCCTCGTGCAGCCGCGTAGCCTGCTCAGGTTCGAAATAGCCGCGCGGGTTGTCTTCGTCCGGCGGACGGTGTTCATCGATGTAGGGCGGCAGGCCCGCGGCGGCGAGCATCTGCATCGTCATCGAGGTGCCGCTGCGCGGCAATCCGGCGACCACCGTCACCACCTGGGAGCGGCCGGCCGGCGGAGCGGCGTCGCTGCGGTCGAATTGGGGCAGGCCGGCCTGTGGCTTGGAATCGGCGGGCGGGGCGGGCGGCTCGACCTGCCGCCGCTCGTTGGCGCGTTCGCGGAGCTGGGCTGCGCGGGCCATATAAAGGCTGCCTTCGCCTATGCGCGCGCGGTCGCGCGAGATCAGCCGGCCCAGCGCATCGAGCGCGGCCGGAAACTCCGGCGCTTGCGCCAGCGCGGCGCGGTAGGCCTGTTCGGCCTTTTCCTTCTCGCCGAGACGCTGCAGCGCCATTCCCAGCAAATGATGCAGGGAGGGTTGAAAATAGATCAGCGAGAGGGATTCGATGGCGCGGTTCACGGCCCGGTCGTAGCGGCGCGCCTGAAAGTGGATGCGCGCCTCCAGGCTGAGCGCTTCCCAATTGTCGGGATCGGCGCGGCGCACGCGTTCGAGCAGTTCGAGCGCACGGTCGAATTCCTTCAGCGCGGCGAAGCTCTGCGCCAGGAAGAGCCGCAATCCAGCCGGCTGGCGGCGCGCCTTGGCCAAATCCTCGAGCAGCGCGCGGACCTCTTCCTTGCGGCGCGTGGAGCGCGGCTGACTCAGCGCCAGCCGGCAGCGCAGGAAGAGGCGTTCGAGAGCGAACCCGCCTGCCTTCTCCGCCAATTGCCTCCGTTCGAACAGATCGCGCCGGTTGCCGGGTTGCTCGCGCCCGGCGATTTCGCTGTCGGGCTTTTCCACGCGGCGTCGCTTCAGCTCCGCGCGGGCGCGCGGCGCGAAATCCGCGCATACCTTGTCGAAATCATCCAGCAATTGGCGGCAGCCTTCGCGATCCTGCGCGTGGAGGAGGCAGGCGGCCAGCGCGGAATAGTAACGGCTATTCTCGGGATCGGCGGCAAGCAGGTCGCGCAGCATGGGCGCCGCCAGGTCGGGCCGGCCGGCATCGGCGTGCGCGCGCGCCAGGTTGTAGCGCCGCTCGGCCATGCATTCTGCCACCGCGTCGCTCCCGCCCTTGGCCGGCGGCGCGATGTAGCCCAGCGCCACCAGTTGCTTGATCGATTCGGCAGCCGCCGCGCTATCGTACGGTTCGTCGCCCGCGTGGCGGCCGGCGTCGCCTTCCACCGCATCCCAGCTTGCGATCTTTTCCACCGCACGGCCATCCTCGAAGGCGTTGAGGAGCACCTTACCGTCCATATCCAACCCGGCGGGAATACCAAGCACGTGCAAGGCGGTGGGAGTGGCGTCCAGCACGCTGGCGCCATATACGTGGCTGCCCGCGCGCACGCCGGGCGCGCGCAGACAGAAGATGCCGAACGAGCGGTGCTCCACGGCGGGCCCGGCGGCTTCGGCGGGAATGTAGTCCGGCAGCAACCGGTCCGAGTGGAAGCCGTGGTCGCTGAGCAGCATCACGGCACAATCCTCGCCGGCCAGCGCCATCAGGCGTCCCAGCATCACGTCGTGATAGCGGTAGCCGTTGGCGACGATGCCGGCGAACAGCGCGGGATCGCTACCTTCGTTCTTCATGCGCTTGCCGGCGTGGTAGCGCATGAAGCGGTGGGAGAAATGGTCGATGCCGGAGTAGTAAACGGCGGCCAGGTCCCAGGGTTCGGTCTCCATCAACTCGGTGGCCGCCGCGTGGATGCTCATGGTTTCGGCGACGATGCCGGCCAGATCGTGCAGGCTCTTATCCTTCCGCTGGTCGATCTTCCGCCAGCCGGGCACGAACATGCCGAGAATCTCGCCGGAGATTTCGGTGGCATGTACCCGCAGCTCCGCCATGCGCGCGGCGAGCGATGGCGGCGAAACAGTTCCGGGCATCATGGGCGCCCCGGCGGCGTGTTCGGTCTTTAGCGGGAACAGGTCGGACACCATGGCGCCGCGAATCGGTTCAGCCGGGTGCGATGGCCACCACCCCACCACGATGCTGCGCTTGCCGCTCTGGTGGACGATGTTCCACAGCGCCTTGGTGGTGCGGCCCAGATTGGTGACCGGCCGGACGCTTAGACCATCGGGAGTGGGTTCGGTGAAGCCGAAGATGCCGTGCTTGGAGGGCCGCTTGCCGGTGGCAATCGAGGTCCACACCATGGGACTCAGGGGTGGATGAATGGTGGCGATGTTGCCGCGAACGCCTCGTGCCAGCAGGCGGGCCAGATGCGGCATCTCGCCTTTAGCCAGAAGCGGGTCGATCACCTTCCAATCGGCCGCATCCCAACCGACAAGAAGGAGACGGCTCATGCGCGTAGTTTAACGCGCGGCGCGCCACCGCCGCAGACCGGTGGCGCCCAAAGCCAACGCGGCCAAGCCGGTAAAGGCAAGCGTGGATGGTTCGGGCGTGGTGCCGGTCCCGCCTTCATCGCCCGCATGGATCGGGGCTCCGATATCGTAGGCGTAGCCTTCCACCGTGACAAGGGGGCCGGAGAGGGAGCTCACTGAACTGCTTAACTCGATCCAGCCATAGCCGGTCTGCCCGCTGTCGGTGAACGTGAAAAGGGCATAGCCATTGGTAAAACTGCCATGGTTGCCCGCACCACCGAAAAAAGAAGCGCTTGATCGCCACGCGATGGTGGGACTGCTTTCTGCTGGACCGGCGGCGGAGTTCCAGGTCTTTCCAGCGCCAAAGATGTCCACAAGGCCGGACCCGTTCGACTTCACCAGGGCGCCTTCGCCCATGATGTACACGCTGCCGCTGCGGCTAAAACCAGACCTCCTTACAGATACGTCCGCCCCTCCCGGCAGCCCAGCGTGCCAACTCGCCTGGCCGCCCGGCCATCCAACGGCGGTGTTCGCGGGAAAGTATTGAACGGTGCCCGCTTCGGCGGTGCCCGCGGCCACACCTAGAGCCCCCGCACCGAGGGCCGATATCGACGCTAGCCGCGCCACGTTCTTCTTCTTGATTCGCATAATGTTCGCTCAATCGGAATGAGGGTGTCGACGCTGCCTGCGGGTTCTCTCTTTCGGCGCACCCAGCCAGGCTGGCAGCCATGGGCCACCAAGAGTCTGTTTTGCGCCCCGCTGGTACCAACGGGCAAGGTATTTTAATAGTTATGGGCCTAGAGGTACTAAATGGCCCATTCAGCAGCGAATCGAGTACCTTCCAATCGGCCGCGTCGCAGTCGAGTTGGCAGGAAACTGCTTATGCAGCCGGTTTACGCGCGCAGCGCCAGCGGCGCAGCCCGGTGGCGCCCAAGGCCAGCGCCGCGAGGGCGGCCAAGGCCAGCGTCGAGGGTTCGGGCGCTGCCCCGGTATCGCCGGCCGCAATCGGGTTGCCGCTGGTGTCGTAAGCGTAGCCTTCTACCGTAACGTCCGGCCCCGAGGTGGCCGACACTGAACCGCTCAGCTCCAGCCAGCCGTAATCCCACTGTGAGGCTGCCTGGAATTTGAATAGCGCGTACTCATGGGAGAAGTTTCCGATCATCTGGTAGGGAATGCTACTCGCGCTCAGGCGACCGGCAATGAGCGCGGCGGGGGATGTCGACCCCCCGGCCGGCCACTCCGCTCCGGGGCCGAAGGTCTTGACGATGTTTCCGCTGACCTGGAACCACTCCCAGGACGCCCCCACCAACTTCCCCTGGATGCCGTGCCCAATGTCGGTGGCCCTTACCACGATCTTCTCAGTGAGCTTATTCGTCACTGTGGAAGTGGGACCTATGTACCGCCAGGTATACGGCGGCAGATTGAGTACCACCGACGCAACGCTACCGGGGGAGAACCCCACTGTGAGGTCGAGCGGGGTGTAGACGATGCTCGCTTCGGCGGTGCCCGCGGCCACGCCTAAAGCCCCTGCACCGAGGGCCGATATCGACGCCAGCCGCGCCACGTTCTTCTTCTTGATTCGCATATGTTCGCTCAATCGGAATAAGGGAAGTCGACGCTTCCTGCGGTTGTCTCTTTTGGGCGCGCCCAGCCATGCTGACAGCCTGAGGCCGCCAAAAGTCCATTTTGCGCCCGGCTGGTACTAACGGGCAAGGCGTTTTAATAGTTATAGGTCCAGAGGTACTGAATGGCCCATTCCTGACGCGGTGATTGCCGCGCCTGGCCCAACCGGAAAAACAGGCCTGAATTCCCGGCCGGATAAGTTTTCCGTATAATGTGATTTTCCGTTCATGGCTGACCTTGCGAGTGCCGCTGTTGGGGCCGCTCCGGCGGTTTCTGTGCCACGGGAGCGCCGCTTCGCCACCTTCGCGTGGGCGGTGCTGGCGTACAATCTCGCAGTGGTTCTGTGGGGCGCTTACGTGCGCGCCACCGGCTCCGGCGCGGGTTGCGGCAATCACTGGCCGCTGTGCAACGGCCCGGTTACACCCCAGACTCCGGCGGGGGCGACCCTCATCGAATTCACCCACCGGGTGACCAGTGGGCTGGACCTGATGCTGGTGGCAGCGTTGTTGTTGTGGGCCTCCCGTGCGTACCCGAAGCGGCACCGCGTGCGACTGGGAGCGACGCTGTCGGCCGTTTTCCTGGTGACTGAAGCGTTGCTGGGCGCGGCACTGGTGCTACTCAATCACGTGGCCCGCAATGCATCGTCTTCACGCGCGTGGTCGTTATCCGCGCACCTGATCAATACGCTGACGCTGCTGGCTTGCCTGGCACTGACCGCGTGGTGGGCGAGCGGGCGGGCGGCGGTGCGCCTGCGCGGCCGCCCGGCATGGATGGCGGCCACGACATTAGCGGTATTTGCTGTGCTGGGGGTGAGCGGCGCGATTGCCGCGCTCGGCGACACGCTCTTCCCGGCGAGCTCTCTGGCGGCGGGATTCGCGCGGGATTTCGACCCGTCGGCTAATCTCTTCGTGCGCCTGCGCGTGTGGCACCCATTAATTGCCGCCGGCGCCGGCGCCTGGATGCTCTACTACGCGCTATCGGCAGCCTCGGCTTTCTCAGCCGGCGGCGTGGGACGGCGCCTGTCTTATGCGGTGCTGGCGCTCGCGGGTTGCCAACTCGCCGCGGGCGCCATCAACGTGCTGCTGCTGGCTCCGGTGGGAATGCAACTGGTCCACCTGCTGCTGGCGGATCTGCTGTGGATCGCGCTGGTGCTGCTCTCCGCCGAGCGGCTGCGGGCCTGAAGGCCCACGGCTACTTGCCCATGAACTTTGCGATATCGTCCACCACTTCGGGTGCGACGTGGCCGGGGATTTGATATTCCTTCTCGGTGCTCACGCCAGTGCCGGCGACGAATGCGTGATTTAAGGCCGGGTAACTGCGGACAGTGACGTCTTTGCGGCCGGCGAGTCCGCTCTTCCATTGGTCGAAATCGGCTTGTGGCACCTGGAAATCGCGCTCGCCATACAAAACGAGAATCGGGATGGAGAGCTTCTTGGCTTCGGCGGCGGGGTCGTAGCCCTTGAGGTCGAGCCAATAAGCAGCGGGCAGTCCGAGAATGGGCGGCGCGTCGCTGTCGTTCGATTCCAGGCTCTTGACGCGTGCCACGGCCTCTTTGGCTTGTTGCAGGTCCTGGCCCTTGATGCCGAGCGTCAGCAACTCGGCGAGCATCAAATCCTCGAGCGGCCGCTGATTGGCCGCCATCACGACCATGCCGGCCAGTTTGCCGTCCTCGGCGGCGATACGCGGCGCCAGATACCCGCCCAGACCGTGGCCCACCAGGTAGACATGCTTGGGGTCGACCATGGGCTGGGCGCGCAGGAAGGCCAGCGCGGTGACGGCGTCGTCCACGGTTTCGTCATCGGCCGTGTACGGCTTGCCGGACATTTGCTCCGCGTATTGCCGGACGCGCTTCTCATAGCGAAGCACAACCACGCCGCGCGAAGCCAGTCCGTCGGAAAGATCGCGGAACGGTCTTAGGACGCCGTGCGAATCGTCGCGATCCTTCTGCCCGAAATCCTGCACCAGCAGAGCGGCTGGAAACGGACCAGCGCCTTTGGGCACGGCCAGTGTGCCGGGCAGTTTCCATTCGTCCTCGCCGAACGTCACGGCGCGCTCGGCAAACGAATCCGGCTTGCTGTAAGCCGGGCGCGTCCACTTCGCTTCGCCGGGAATGAGGTACATGACCGCGACCTGGCCTGCAGGATTGACGGCGAACCGCGCCTTGATGTTCTTGGTGGCGAACGAGACAGGGATGGTAATCACCTTGGTTAGCCCCATGTCCTGAGTCGACGGCTCGTCAATCTTTTCGACCGCACCCCAGCCCTTAATCTCTGCCCCCAGCCTGCCGAAAGCCTGTTCATTCAGGTTGGTCGTGAGCTGAGGCGAGGCGAGCGCGGAAAACCCCGTGTAGTTCTGCGCCAGCAGGCAGTCCAGGGCCTTGCGCGCGATCGCGGCCGGATCCGCGGCTGGTTGCGAAACCAGCACGCCAACTGAGAGAAGGCCCAACAGGGCCGCGGCCCGGCGCGGGTCGAAGCCCGGCCGTTGGATTCCGGTGAGACGCACCAGCGCGCGCAAAAGCATGATGATTTCATGGTATCGCGCAACTCCGCCAACAGGCATGTCAAGAATTCCGATATAATTGCGGTAGATTGTTTGGAGAGGAGGTTTCCATGGCCGAGTATGCCCATCCGGAAACATTGGTGACCACCGATTGGGTCGCCCAGCACGCAAACGACGAAGGCGTCCGTATTGCCGAAGTGGACGTCGATACCAAAGCCTACGACGAGGGACACGTACCGGGCGCGATCGCCTGGGCTTGGAACACGCAGTTGTGCGACACCTTGCGGCGCGACATTCTTTCGCGGCAGCAATTTGAAAAGCTGATGGAGGGCTCCGGGGTGACGCCGGACACGACGCTGGTGATTTATGGCGACAACAACAACTGGTTTGCGGCGTGGGCGCTGTGGCAGGCAAAGATTTACGGCCACCACGACGTGCGGCTGATGAACGGTGGGCGGAAGAAATGGCTTTCCGAGGGCCGCGAGCTTTCGACCGGGGCGCCCACGGTGAAACCCACGAGGTACACGGCGAAGGAGCCGGATGTGGCGCTGCGGGCATTTCTGCCGCAAGTGCAAACGGCTTCGGCGCAAGCTACGGCGGCGCTGGTGGACGTGCGCAGTCCGCAGGAGTTCACGGGCGAAATTCTGGCGCCTCCCGGGCTGCCCGAGACCTGCCAGCGCGGCGGCCACGTGCCCGGCGCACGCAGCATTCCGTGGTCGAAAGCGGCTAACGACGACGGCACATTTAAATCGGCGGACGAACTGCGCCAGTTGTACTCGAGCGAGGGCGTGGACGGCTCCAAGCCGGTGATCGCCTACTGCCGCATCGGCGAACGGTCGAGCCACACATGGTTCGTGCTGAAATACCTGCTGGGTTTCGGCGACGTAAAGAACTATGACGGATCGTGGACCGAGTGGGGCAACCTGGTGGGCGCCAGCGTGGAACGCGGAGCCGCGGCCAAGGCAGCGGGGGCTAAGGCGTGAGAGCGGAAGAATTCGCGGAGCGCCGGCTGGAACTGGCCGGCTGGCCGGTGAATGTAGCCAGCTACCGGCTGGGCAGCGAGTGGCGCGCCAAAGCCGACAACGTGTCGCCCGGCGCGGCGCTGGCGCGCGCCACCGGAACCACGCGCGAAGAGGCCGAGCGCAAGGCGCTTGACCGCGCCCAAGAGCTGCTCGGCAGGACGCGAAGGCAGGCGGTGTAAACCGAAATCGGCGTTACCGGCTTTGCGCTGGCCGGGGGCTTGCGCCACTTTACTTCTGCGGCAGGTTTTTTCTCAGGAACTCGAGCACTTTGGGGCCGGCATCTAGCGAGGATTCGGCGTTGCCTTTGGGCGAGCCGCCGAGATTCATTTCGCGGCCGGAAATGGGCTGCCTGGTCGTCCCCATCCAGGCAGGAAAGATTTCGGTGTGACCGGCATTCGGCGCGGATGGTCACGCGTTCATCCGCTTGGAGTCCGCTGGCGCGAATGACGGCCGGCTGATCCACCATCACGCGGCTCGGTTCCACTTGCAGCGCCTGGCCGTGAAGGCAGGAAGCCGCACCCAGGCAGAAGGCCGCGATGGGTAATATGGGCTTCATGGCAGGCGAAGCGACGGGGGCGCCAGGGGCGCCGGTTACACCTTCGGTACGGGAGGCGGCAACTCCCGCGCGACCACGGCGTCAGTGAAGCCGTTGGTCTTGTGCGAACCGTCGCAGAACGGTTTGTTGGCCGAATGGCCGCAGCGGCACAAGCCGATGGTAGTGCGGCCTGCAAGCCCGAAAACGTTGCCGGTGGGGTCCACGATTTCAAATTCGCCCTCGATGCGAAGCGGGCCATTGCTGAACACGGTAACTTTGGATGGCATAGGTAGATTTTGACGCGGTACTGGCTATAATAGCCAGCCCGTTTTCAACAAACCCCTTTCAAACCGTGCGTGCGGTTTTCCCGCACACGGCTTAACGATGATCTTCCTGGTGCGGCTTGCGCCGGGTAGCGCACGGTCCCACGCAGGCGGTACAGGCCCATACTCCAAAACTGTTCGCCGGTCCAGATGCCCCGCCGCGTTGCCCGCTGCCCGCCTCGCCGATATAACCAGCGCACCAGCCGCGAGTACACAAACCGGTCCATCTTTAGAAACTCCCGTGAGCTCGTGCCCGTTCGGAAGTAATTTCCCCAGCCTCGAAGAACGGGATTCAGCTTGGCGATAATCTGCTTCACATCTTCCCCGCTGCTCCGCGCACTCGTGATCTCACGGACTCGGCCCCGGAATCGATTCATCGCCTTGGGCGACGGCCAACGATGCATGAAATGACATCGCGGGTTTCGCAGAATACTTCGCTTCTTGCGGATCGTACACCCCAAGAATACGAATCCCTCCTTGCCTTTCCGTAGATCCACCATACGCGTCTTCTCGGGATGCAGTTGCAGTCCGAGCCGTTGCATTACCAGCCCGATCCGCCGCAGCGCTTCCCTGGCCTGCGACTCCCTCCCACACATCACTACGAAGTCGTCGCAGTACCGCACCAGCAACCCCAACTGTCTGCATCGGGTCTGCCACAACCGGTCCAGGTAATTCAGATAGATGTTCGCCAGCAACGGCGAGATCACTCCGCCCTGCGGGGTTCCCGCCAGCGTTTCCCTCACCGTTCCGTCTTCCATCACTCCTGCTGCCAGCCACTGCCGAATCAACTTCAATACCCTTCGATCCGAGATTCGCTCCTTCACCAACTCCATCAGGGTTCCCCTCTGGATGTTGTCAAAGTAGCCCTTGATGTCTGCGTCGATGACGAAGTTGTAGCCCCGGTTGCCCGCTTCGCGGATTGCTTCCAGAGCCTGGGTAGCGCTTCTCTTCGGACGAAATCCATAACTGCACTCTTGGAAATCCGCCTCAAAGATCGGTTCCACCACTATCTTCGCCGCCATCTGCACCACCCGGTCCCGCACCGTCGGTATCCCCAGCGGCCGCTGCTTCCCATCAGCTTTCGGTATCCATCGCCTCATCACCGGGGATGGACGATATCGGCCTGCTTTCAGGTCGGCCTGTATCCCTTCGAGAAACTCCGTCACTCCTTGCTCCTCGATGGATCGCAACGTGGCTTGATCCACGCCCGCCGCCCCTCCATTGCTGCGCACCCGCATCCACGCTCTCCACAGAACGTCACTCCTGTAGATCCGGTCGTACAACGCATGGAAGCGCCGTGTCTTACTCTGCTTGGCACACACCCATAGCTTGCGTTGGAGTTGTCGTACTTTATCATTGGGGATTTTGGCCGTTTCCGGCATGCCCTCGCACTTACCTCCTGGCAGCTCGATCAAAGCAGGGCCCCTTCCCTCCAGCGCGTTATCTTGCGCGCCTTCACCGGTACTGTGGACCCCTCGGACTCCCTCCTGGCTCCTCGCGATTTCAGCCGTCCGGCTTTATACGCTCGGTCTTTGCCTGACTGGGCTGCCAGGTAGGGTCTCTCCTGTTCCACGCTCTTCTTTGGAAACGTGCCACCGCCCCTTACCCCGGAAAGGTCCAGCAGTCCTTCCGGTCCAGACTGCTGTCTGTTGCCTTCGCCATGACATGACTGGCTCGGCCCTTTCAACCACCTTTCGGCTGATACTATGACGTGGCTGCAGCGTTCACTTGATGTTGCGGCCCGCTTCCTTGCTCTCCACAAAATGGACTTTTGACGCCCCGCTGTGGCCGGCGACATCTCTGCCTTCGGCTGGGGCCTGCTACCGGGCGCTCCGGCGCTTACCCGGACAAGACTTTCACTTGCTAGAAGAACGCGTCTTTCAGGACGCACCATGCGGTCCAGGATATCAAAGACGGGCGCACGGATCAGTGGGTCATCGAGTAAACCACGTAGTCGACGCCGATGCGGATTCCCAGGGCGGAGAATTTCTCGGGATAGCCGGGATCGTCTGCCCACTCCCAGGAATCGCCGATGTCGGAATTGAACGAAATCGCCACCATCACGCGGCCCTTGTCGTCGTAAACGCCCATCCAGTGGGCGACGGTGCCGAGGGCGCGGCGGCGGAACATGCCACGGTTTGGATTCAAGCCCCATTCACCCAGCACCTGGAAACGGTCGTCGAGGTTGTAGACGGTGTGGAAGATGGGGTCGTCGTTGGGCATGTCGACTACC
The DNA here is from genome assembly GCA_963761855.1 of Bryobacterales bacterium. Taxonomy (GTDB): domain Bacteria; phylum Acidobacteriota; class Terriglobia; order Bryobacterales; family Bryobacteraceae; genus Bog-375. Next base: position 181,286 of record CAVXJY010000062.1, read on the forward strand.
GGCCGATCGGGGAACACGGCCTTCATGCTCTCATCGAAGCGCGCGTATTCCTCCGGCCCCCAAAAATCGTCAAGCATCAGGAAGCCGCCGCGCAACAGGTACTCGCGCAGGGTGCGGGCCTGGGCCGAGGTGAGCTTCCAATCGCCCATTTCGCCGGCGTTCATCCAGGGCCAGTTGAAGAAGTCGTCGGTTTCATCGGGGTTGACAGGCTGCTCGACGCTGCGCACGTGGATGCGGGTGAGGCGGCGCAGCGCCTGGGCGAAGTGGCGGTCGGCGCGCGGGTAATCCTGAGTCCAACTGGTGCCGCCATCGCGCCAGTCGAGCAGGCCGCGCCGGCCGAAGCGGCCCCAACCGGCGAACAGGGCGTTGGGATGCTCCGGATACATCAAGCGGGCGAATACCCACTCGGTTTTCTCCCGCCAGTCGGGCGGCATCGGGATGGCGTCATAGCCTTCCATGCTGGCGTACTGGCGGAATGGCCGCTGGAAGGCGTAAACCGTGCTGAGGAGGGCCAAACCGCCTGCCGCGCACAGCAGCGGCGTTGGAACGCGCATACCCAGTGTCTTTCCGCAGGATAGCATCAAACCGGGTGAGACTCCGGCGAAAGCTGAAGACGGGGTGCGCAAGAGCGCCGCCTTCCCCATGGAGCCGGCGTGACGCCATGCGGAGCTAGTGCCGACGTTCGCATGCTATGCTCACAGCATAAATAAGGTGCATTACTTCAAGAGACCGTATCTCGCGGTAGCAGCGGTGCTTGCCTTACTCGGCCTGGCGACGGCTCAGTCCATCGCGCCCGACGAGATGCATGCGCATACCGTTCCGTACCTGCCTCCATCGACGGTCACGTTGCGCACCCAGGTGAACTTGGTGGAGGTTCCGGTGGTGGTCCGCGACGGGATGACGCTGAAGGCGCCTGCGGGCAGTTACTCCGTGCGCGCGGCGGCGCTGGATGCCCTGGAAAGCAAGCTGGCAGCGGCGAGTGCGACCGTGCAGATCAAGTAGCGCACTCGCATTCGCCGCGCTACCGCAGGAGCGCCTCCAGGCGCGAGCCGGCGCGCACCATGGTCTGGTTGCGCTCGGGTCCGGTGGAAACCGAGCCCACCTCGACGCCGGTGCGGCTTTCGAGAAAAGCCAGGTAGTCCTTGGCACGGGCCGGCAAATCGTCAAACGAAGACATGCCGAAGGTGGACGTTTTCCAGCCGGGCAGGCACTCGTAGACCGGCTCGGCGTTTTCCATGCCGGCCACACGCGGCGGCATCTCCACTAGATCGCGGCCGCCGGCGCGGTAACCCACGCAGACGGGGATGGTATCGAACTCGTCGAGCACGTCCAGTTTAGTCACCACCAGGCTGTCGATGCCGTTGATGGTTGCGGTGTAGCGCAGCAGCGGCGCGTCAAACCAGCCGCAGCGCCGCGGCCGTCCGGTGACAGCGCCGAATTCGCTGCCGCGGCGACGGATTTGTTCGCCCTCCGGATCGCGCGCCTCGGTGGGAAACGGTCCGCCGCCGACGCGAGTGATGTAGGCTTTGGAAACGCCGATCACGCCGCCAATCCGCGTGGGAGCGACGCCGGTGCCGGTGCAAGCCCCGCCGGCCGAGGCGCTGGACGAGGTGACGAAGGGGTAGGTGCCGTGGTCGATATCGAGCATCGTTCCCTGTGCGCCCTCGAACAAGACGCGCTTCCCCGCGCGAATGGCGCTGTTGAGCAGCATGGCGGTGTCGCAGACCATGGGGCGGATGCGCTCAGCCAGACTTTCGTAGCGATCGCGGATAGCGTGAGCATCGTCTTCTTCGTCGATGCCGAAAGTGCGCGCGATGGCGTGCTTTTCTTCCATCAGCGAATCGTACCGGGCGCGGAACGCGTCGCGGTCGAGCAGGTCGGCCACGCGAATGCCGCGGCGCGCGATCTTGTCTTCATAACACGGCCCGATGCCGCGCGAGGTGGTGCCGATGGAAATACGCCCGGGGCGCCCTTCCGACATCCGCTCCATCATGCGATGCTGCGGAAACAGCACGTGCGCGCGATTGCTGATGGCCAGGTTGTGGGTGACGTCCACGCCGGCCGCTTCCAGAGTATCGATTTCGTCAAGCAATGCCGCGGGATCGAGCACCAGGCCGTTGCCGATGACGGCCATTTTCCCCGGCCGCAGAATGCCGCTCGGAATCAGCTTGAGGATGAACTTCTTCAAGCCGATGAAGACAGTGTGGCCGGCGTTGTGCCCGCCCTGGTAGCGCGCCACAATGTCGAATCGGTCGGAGAACAGGTCGACAATCTTGCCCTTGCCCTCGTCTCCCCACTGGGAGCCGAGGATGATGATATTTGCCATGAAATCGGATCCAAACTATTCTAGCGTAGCGATGCGTGCAGCATACGACGTTCGGCAGCAACCATGGGCGACCGGGTATACACGTAGCGGCGCACGGGCCGCGCATGCGCGGCCCCTACGGGATCGACGTTACTGCACAGGGGGCTTTTTGCGCGGGCGCGAAACGCGTTTCTTTTGCGTGCCATCGCCGGAAGTCTTGCGCGGGACGCGGGGGCGGCGCTGCACTTTGGGCGGCGGCGCGGGAATGGGAATCTCGCCGGTGGCAGTCGGCTGGCCGGGCACCAGGGGCTGCGGTTCGTCTTCCTCTTCCTCGATGTGCGGCTCGGGCTCGGGCTCGGGCGGCGCGGCGGGCGGATGGAACTCCGCGCCCAGGAACACGATCAGGCCGCGCTCTTCATCGGCCTGAATGCGCACCAGGCTCTTGTCCTGCGCGTAGTTCAGCAGCTCGCTGAATTCCTGGAATCCGTACTGGCGCCAGTCGAAAGCGGGGTGGTCGCTCTTCACCCACTCGGCCAGATCGTCGGCCAGCGCGCCGTTGTCCACGTCCAGCCGGTGGGTTTCGAGCACATCGCGGAGCAGCGGGATCGCCTCCTCCGGTTTGGCGCCGGGCTTATCGGCCGCGACGCTGCCTTTGAGGCGGATCATGTAGCGGCCTTCGCCGCCTGAGACATCGACGAAGTCGGCCTTTTGCAGCTTCTCCACGAAATCGGTGAAGGAGCTGGCGCCGTAGGCCTTCTCATTGAACGTGGAATCGAGCTGCAGCATGGTGGACTTGAGCAGGCCGAGCTGCGGCCGCACTTCGCGCCGCTCGAGCACGCCCAAGGCGCGTTCCACCAGCGGCATGGACTGCGCCAGGTCGAGCGCCACCCGCTTGTGCTGCGAGCGCTGCTGCTGCGGCCCTCCCTGCGGCTGTTGTTGCGGCTGCTGCTGCGGCTGCTGCTGTGGTTGCTGCTGATGCTGCTGCTTTTCCGCCGGCGGACGCTCATGCGAGCGCGAGCGGGGAGCATCGTCGATGATGGCTTCGTAGGCGATGAACTCGTGGCAGTTTTTCTGCAGGATGGTGCTGGTGAAGGCACGGCCGCCCACCACGAAGATGCGTTTGTCGTACTGTTTCAGTTTGTTGACCAGGGCGATGAAATCGCTATCGCCGCTGACGATGGCGAACGCGTTGATGTGGTCGTGGGTGAACGCCATTTCGAGAGCGTCGAGAGCGAGGTTGATGTCGGCGCCGTTCTTATCGCCGCGCGGCGAAGGATCGCGTTGCACCATTTGCACCGCGTGTTCGGATAGCGGCCGCGTGGCCGCTTCCTGTCTGCCCCAGTTCGCATAGGCGAACTTGGTGACGATTTCGCCGCGTTCTTTCAGCGCGTCCAGCACCGCAGCCACGTCGAATTCGCGGTGCAGTGTGGACTTGACGCCGATCTCGATGTTATCGAAATCGATAAACACGGCGATCTTTAGTTTTTGTTCCATTCGTAATTTCCTTAAGTCTGGCAACCGTTGTGGCGGACCGAATTGTCCGCCGCCACCGAAGGCCGATGGGCATGCCGGCACGGCGAATGCCGTGTCTCTGCCTCATGCGTAAGTGTATCTTAAATGCAGGCACGGCTGGGGCGGGCTGGCGCGGCGCACAGCAGGGAGCCTGCATCGCAGAAAACGTCCGTGCTAACGCTTGACCGCGGCGAATGGCCGCTGGAACCGCCACCGCGAACGAGCGGCGGTGGCTTTACCTCGCGTGCATGGCGGCCGGAATCACGATGACGAAGAGTCCGTCCACGATGGCATGCAGTAACACGCAACTGGGAAGGTTGCGCCGCCACAGATACAGTCCCGTCAATACCGCGCCCATGATGCCGGGAACGATCAGTGCGGTGGAGAATCCGTAGAGCCCCGCATGACTGACGGTGAACAACGCCAGCGAGAGAATTCCGGCCATCCAACGGCCGCCGGTCAGAGCCGCAAGTTCCTCGATCGCGAATCCCCGATAGATGAACTCCTCGCAAATCGCGGCCGTCAACACCACCGCGACTCGCAACCCGAATGGGACGGCCGCCAGTTTTTGGAGATCGGTCACGGAGGAAGGCATGGCCACCAGGCGGCTGGCGGCGCCGCTCAGGACAATCCCAACGATGGCGCCGGCGAAGCACGCCAGCACATCGCGCCAGCGCAGCCGCCGGATGCCCAGATCCGCGCGCGGCCGCCGTTGAATCGCGAATGCGATGGCACACAGGATGGAGACGACGAGCCACTTCGCGCACAGTCCCACGATGTCATCGTGGATGTCGGTGATTTGGTGGGTGGAAACTCCCGGGATCAGGAGCACCAAGGGCCAGGTGAAAACGATCGCGAGCCCCGCCAGCGCGGATAGTGTAGCGGATGGACCTGCACCCGCTGCGGCAGTGGAATCGTCTTTCACGCGGAACACCCCCGGTTGAAGAGACGGAGCGGCGGCTCCCGGTTTAACGTCCGCGTCGGGGACATGTGCCCCCCTACGCGCGCGCGCCGCACGCTTACTCCCCCGGCTCGTTCTTGCGGCCGGATTTGACGATCCAGTTACGGAACATTTCGGTGTAGCCGCGCGCTTCCGGATCGGCGCGCAATTGCTCGATCGAGAAGCGCATCTTGCGGCTCCAGTTAGGATATTGCCAGGTCGTGCCGGGCAGGTTCTGCTGCTCGGTCTCCTTGGTAAGATCCTCCTGGTTGATGGCCAGCAGTTGTGACGGTGTGAGCGCCAGGAAGCCGACAATCGCATTATGTAACTCGCCGGACAGCACGGGATAGTCGCGCGCGCGGCGCGGCAGTGCGGGCGGCATCAGATCCAACTCGAAAAGCATGTCGAGCATCTTCTGCTTCTCTTCCAGGCGCGCGCGCGATTGCGCGTCGAAGGTGGCCTGGTCCAACATGCCGGCGGCGCGGCGGGCATCGAGGTCGGCGCCGATCCAGAAGCCGGCCAGCGTGGGCAGGTCGTGCGTGGTGGAAGAAACCAGCGCCTGCCGCGGGTATTCCCCGTAACGGCGGAACTGGCCGTTCGCGCCCTTTTCAAAATAAAACAGGCGGTAACTGAGGACGCCGAACTGCGCCAGCGTTTCGCGGATACCCTGTTCCACGGTGCCCAGATCTTCGCCGACGATCACCACTCGGTTGCGCACGCTTTCGAGCGCCAGAATACGGACGAGATCGAGCGAGACTTCCCTGACGTAGGCGCCGTGCGCGGCGTCGGAATCGTCGGGGATCCAGTAGAGCCGGAATAACCGCATCACGTGATCCATGCGCAGCGCGCCGCCGTAGCGCGCATTGTGGCGGATGGTTTCGGCGAAAAGGCGGTAGCCGTTGGCTCGGTGAACCTCGGCGTTGGGCGGCGGAAAACCCCAGTCCTGGCCGGCGAGGGCGAAATCATCGGGCGGCGAGCCGACGCGGCAGCCGGAGACGAAGAACGGGCGGTGGGCCCACAGATCGGAGCCGAAGCGGTCGGTGGCGAGCGCCTGGTCGTGGTAGAGACCGATCGACATCTTATGCCCGCGCGCTCTCTGCTGTGCGCGCTGCAATTGCAGGCCGATCTGCCACTGCAAATACTGATAAAACATGACCGAGCGCCAGTGTTTTTGGCGGAATTGGCGCGTGGCGGCTGAATCGGGGTCGCGATATTCGAGCGGCCACTCGGTCCAGATCCACACGTTGGGATCGCGGCGGTGCAGCCACTCATCGAGGGCGCAATAAAGCGCGAATTTTTCGAGCAGATCGCCTTCCCGCTCGCAGAAGTGATTGAACTCCGCGGCGCGTGGCGAGCCGGTGCGCCATTCGCGCAGAAATTGCACGAACAAAAGCTTGAGGAAGCGCAGCTTGAGCTCGGCCACGCCTTCGTATTCGACGAACGGAGCTTCACGAAGCCGCCGGATTTCGGCTTCCACGGATGCGGCGGCGCGCATCCGCAGGGCGCGCGCGGAGCGGGAGAAATCCTCCATGCCTTCGACATCCAGATAAATGAAATTCTGGTAGAAGATGGAATTCGGCAGGTAGGGGCTTGAGTTGAAAGGGCGGCGATTGTGAATGGCGTGGAGCGGGTTAAGGCTGACGAAGCTGGCTTCCAGGTCCTGGGCCACCCAGTCGATCACGCCCAGCAGGTCGCGGAAATCGCCGCATCCCCAGTTGCGTTCGGAGCGGACGCCGTACAGGCTGACGGCGACTCCGGCAGCGCGCCGGGCGCGCGTGGGCAGGTGATCGTTCCAGGCGCGCTCGGGAGTCACGATGTAGCGGGTTTCGGCCGCTGCCGCGCCGACCGTCACCTGGACGCGGTGGTAGCCCAGCGGCAGCGCCACCGGCAGGTGCGCCACCTTCCGAACCCTGGTTCGCCCGTCGATTTCGATGGAAGCGGATACAGGGAGGCCGGCCAATTGGATCTCGAACGCCGAGTCTCCCCCGTCTTCCCGATGGATGGCGACGTGCGCCGCCGGGTGCGGGCAATCGGCCGCAAGGTTAAGCGGCAGTTCCGTTTCAGCCGCGACGGTGACCACCACGGCCGGCGGCAGCAGGCGTCCCCATTCGGCGCGGGCGCGGCGGGCGAGCGACGCCTCGAGCTCGGCCGCGCTGCCGGCGGCGACGCCCCGGGCGCGAAGCAGGGCCTGCTTGGCTTCCAGCGTGATCTCGTGCTTGTGCCCCCAGATATCCCAGAAGTACGGCTCGATGCCATACAGAGAGGCCGCGCGGTCCAGCAATTGTTCGAAGGTTTCAGATGGCATCAGGTGGGTATACTTCGATTTTACAGGAGCGGGGCCGGCCATGCGAAAATGGTGACAGGGAGGAGATATGGAAAAACCCTTAGCCAGCGGCCCGGTGGATCTGTTCGCGCGCCTCGACGACTACACCTTCTCGAATAGCGCCGCCGCGGCTTCCGAGGGCATCCTGCTCACCACGCTTGACAAGGCGGTGAACTGGGCGCGGAAGAATTCCATCTGGCCCATGTCGTTCGGCCTGGCGTGCTGCGCCATCGAGATGATGTCGATGAGCGCCTCCCGCTTCGACATCGCCCGCTTCGGCGCGGAAGTGTTTCGCGGCTCACCACGGCAATCCGACCTGATGATCATCGCCGGCCGGGTATCGAACAAGATGGCGCCGGTGATCCGCCATTTGTACCAACAGATGCCGGAGCCCAAATGGGCCATCTCGATGGGCGCCTGTGCCACCTCCACCGGAGTGTTCCACAATTACGCGCTGATCCCCGTCAACCAGGTGATTCCGATTGATGTGTATGTGCCGGGGTGTCCGCCGCGTCCGGAGCAATTGATTTACGCGCTGCTCCTGTTGCAGGCCAAGATCCAGGATCAGAGCGGCACCATAAAACAGGTTCTCAATCTGGCATAGCCGCTGCGCCGGGCGGGAGAGCAAACCGATTGCGCCGCGGCTCCAGTTTGACCTAGAATCTCTGTGGGGATTGCGGAGATTGCCCGTACGGTATGACGACTTCCGTCAAAGCTGAATACGCTCTGCAAGCAATTCTGGACCTGGCCTCACAGAAACCCGGCGAGCCGGTGAAGATCGCGGACATTGCGCGGCGGCGGAAGATTCCGCAGAAGTTTCTGGAGTTGATCCTGGTGGGATTGAAGCAGGCGGGGTTCGTGGAATCGCGGCGCGGAGCGGAGGGTGGCTACCTGCTGGCGCGGCCGGCGGAATCGATCATGGTGGGCGAAGTGATACGCTCCGTGGATGGCCCGCCGGAGAGCAGGGGGCGCGGCCGGACGAACCCCGAGACGCCGTTCACGGAAATGTGGGATCAGGTGGATCGAGCGGTAGCGGCCATCATCGACCATACCAGCATCGGGGAACTGCTGCGCGAGTGGGCTGACAGACAGAACAAACACGTATTGAACTGGGAGATCTGAGTGCGGGTTTACAACGACAACTCGTTGAGCATTGGGCGCACGCCGCTGGTGCGGTTGAATCGCGTGACAGAGGGCGCACGGGCCACGGTGCTGGCCAAGATCGAAGGGCGCAATCCGGCTTACTCCGTGAAGTGCCGCATCGGCGCGAGTATGGTGTGGGACGCGGAGAAGCGGGGCGTGTTGAAGCCCGGCAAGCACTTGATTGAGCCAACCAGCGGCAACACCGGCATCGCGCTGGCGTATGTGGCGGCGGCGCGCGGCTACGCGATCACACTGACCATGCCGTCCACCATGTCCGCGGAGCGGCGCAAAGTGCTGCGGGTGCTGGGAGCGCACCTGGTGCTGACGGACGGCGCCGGGGGCATGGCGGGCGCGATTGCCAAGGCGGAGGAGATCCGCGCTTCCGATCCCGACCGTTACGTGTTGCTGCAGCAGTTCCAGAACCCGGCGAATCCGGCGATCCATTTTGAAACCACCGGCCCGGAGATTTGGGACGATACCGACGGCGCCATCGACGTGCTGGTTTCCGGCATCGGCACCGGCGGCACCATCACCGGCGTGTCGCGATTCATCAAACAGCAGAAGGGCAAGAAGATCGTGTCGGTGGGCATTGAGCCTGTAGCCAGCCCGGTAATCACCCAGAAACTGGCGGGGCAGCCCATGAAACCAGGGCCGCACAAGGTTCAGGGCCTTGGCGCGGGGTTCATACCGGACACGCTCGACCTGAGCGTGGTGGACCGGGTGGAGCTGATCGCCAACGAAGAGGCGATCGAGATGGCGCGGCGCCTGGCGAAAGAGGAAGGCATCCTGGCCGGTATTTCGTGCGGCGCCGCGGCGGCCGTGGCCGTACGCCTGGCGAAGCTGCCGGAATTCGCCGGTAAAACCATCGTCACCATTTTGCCCGACGCCGCCGAGCGCTATCTGACCTCGGTGCTGTTCGAAGGAATGTTCGAAGAGTAGGCACGAGGAGTCCGGGAGTGAAGTCGTGGGGGACTTCAGTCCATTCCCCTCGCCCAGGAGAACGGCGGTATAAACGGGACCAATCAGAGGATGGTAGTTGGCTGAGAATGTCGCACTACCTAACGATCACGCGGAACTGCGGATTGCGTTATGATTTGGACTGGGGGACGCGTTATGCCTGATCGGAAACAGTTTCAAAACGTCACGGCACCAGACCCAGAGTTGATGCGCCTGTTGGACGCTTCCCGCAACCGAGTCGTAACGGAGGAGGAGTTGCAGGAGCAGAGAGTTAGCTTCGCCTTTGGCAATGCTCCTCCCGATTCGACGCTCATCACCAAGGACAGCGTTCGGCTTGCGTCAAACCACATAAGACTTCTGAGCTGAACGGGCGCATTTCGCGCCTCTCTTCCGATGTCCGTCAGGGAAAAGACGATCCCACTCTTTTCGCCAAGATTCAAGAGCAAAACCTCTTGCGGCAGTATGATTTACTGTCTAACTGCATTGAGATTGGCTTGAAGAAGGGCATCGAATTCTTCGACAAATATACTCTTTGGGCCTTGAACTACGCGGCTGTTTCGAACATCTCCCAGTTTGGAGGACGTTACCGCGAGGAGCCTATCTATGTTGGGAGTCACTTCCCGCCTCATTTCAAGGAAGTCCCCAGTCAGATGGACCGGTTCTTCTCTGTCGTCCACGAAAACTGGGCGATTCTCGATCATCCCACCGTGCTCCCCGCGTACGCGTTGTGGAGGCTCAACTGGATTCACCCGTTCATTGAAGGTAACGGAAGAACCGCGAGAGCCGCTTGCTACTACTTGGTTTGCTTGAAGCAAGGTAGGTTGTTGCCGGGGAGAAAAATCGTGCCGGAGCGGATTAGGGCGAATCGGGCACCCTCCTACGCTGCGCTACAAGCCGCAGACCGAGCATGGGACCAGGGTCACTTCGACGTCTCAGTCTTGGCGGATTATCTCGCTACCCTACTCAAGGCTCAGCTCGCCGACGCAGGTCTGAGCTAACTAACCCTCAGCGTCATCCGCAGGTTCAAAGCTTGCGCTACCCGACTGTCGCCACCGTGTTGGCCAACTCGCCGATTTCGGCGACGCTGATTCTCACGATGTCGCCGGGCGAGAGCGCGGCTTCCTGCGGCACGATGATGCCGGTGCCGGTCAACAGCACGGAGCCCGCGGGCACGCGGTTGGCGAACATGAGCGCGGCGATCAGCGCATCCAGCCGCCGGTGCAGCTTGGAAGTGGAAACGGCGCCCTCGAAAATGGCCTTCCCGGCGCGCTCGACGGTGCACCTGATCTCGAGCCCATACGGATCGGGTAGCGCGTCGGCGGTGAGAATCACCGGACCGAGGGCGCAACAACTGTCATAGACCTTGGACTGCGGCAGGTAGAGGGGATTCTCGCGCTCGATGTCCCAGGCGGAAACGTCGTTGGCCAGGGTGTAGCCCGCGATGCTGCCACGGCTGCCCAGTACCACGGCAAGTTCCGGTTCGGGCGCGGTGAAACGCGAATCGGCGCGAATTCCGATCGGTTGCCCGGTGGGCACGCAAACGCGCGCGGTGCCTTTGAAGAAAATCTCCGGCCGCGGCTCGCGATACACATAGGCGTACATACCTTCGCGCGTACCGTGCTCGGCGTCCCGAAAACTGGAGCTGGCTTCGTAGGTGCATCCACAAGCCCAGACTTCAGGGGGCTGTATGGGCAAAGCCGGTGCGAGTTTTTCGGCGTGGCGGCTGGCCAGTGCGGCAGCCACCTCGGAGAGGGGCCGATTCTCCGTCTGCGCGCGCCGGATCAGATCCAGCGTCGTGTGGCTGGGGATGGGCCGCGCCAGATCTCCTTCCCAAACCGCGGCGATCACGCGGCCTTCCACTTTCACTTGTCCCAAATGCATGATGTTTCTCCCATGATCAATGGCGCTTCAACCTGGCTGAAGCCCTCCCGGCCGTGGCAATGAATGGCCGCCGCGGAGGCACGGAAATCAAAACTGTACTTTCGGCGCCGTGCGGGCTCCGGGTTCGGTCTGGAAGTACGCGTCGTTGCGCGTCATGCCCGACATCTCCGCCACCAGGTTGTCGGGAAACAGCTCGATTGAAGTGTTGTAGCGCTGCAACGCTTCATTGTACTTGCGGCGTTCCACGGCGATGCGGTTTTCGGTGCCAGCCAGCTCGTCCTGCAACTGGAGAAAATTCTCGTTGGACTTGAGCTGAGGGTAGTTTTCGGCGATCATCAACAGCCGGGAGATGGCGGTATCGAGCTGCTGGTTGGCTTGAATCTTCTCCTGCGGCGTGCGGCCGCCGGCGAGCCGGGCGCGGGCATCGGCAACATCCTTGAATACTTCGGTTTCGTGCTGGGCGAAGCCTTTCACGGTGTTCACCAGGTTGGGAATTAGGTCGGCGCGGCGCTGCAGTGCCACATCCACGTCGGACCATTGACTGGTAACTGCTTCGCGCTGGGTCACCAGATCGTTGCGGATGCTGACGAATCTGCCGCCAATGATCAGCCCCAGCACCAGCAGAACTAGAATCACAATCAGGGCAACTTTCACGTATCTCTCCTATTTCTCGAGGCGGTCCACGGCATCAATCACCGTATCGATGGCGCGCAGGTAGGCAGCCAGCACGGTGAGCGGGTCCATCTCTTTCGGCTTGATGCGCGCCTCGCGCACATCGAGTAGTTTCTCAAACGGCGCCGGATCGATGCCGAAACGCTCCTGCGCCAGCCGCACCACCTCGCGTTTTTGCGGCGGCCCGTCTACGCCATGGAGCAACAGGGCGTGGCGGAAAAGCACGCAAAACGTGGACACCGAATCGAGCAGCAGGCGTCGCAACAGGTTTTCGTCGGACAGCATTCCGGAAGCCTTCTGGCGCAGCCGCAACAGCTTGGCGCGCAGGTCATGCTCCACCTGCGCGCGGTAGAAGGTATTTTCCACGACCAGCGGCGGGATAACGTCTTTGCCGAAAAGCAGCCGATGGTAGCTTTGCATGTCGTGGAATTCGATAGCGAAGCAATCGGCGGAGGTGGCCAGCTCATGTTCGGTGAGCAGCAGGGGCGCCGGGCTGCCCTGCTCGCGCCACCAGCGGAACGGCTCCGCGGCGGCGGCCAGCTCGCGCGGCGTCAACACGGTGAGCACGCACAGAATGTTGAAATCGGAAAAGCCGGGGTGATGGTCGCCCGCGGCGGCAGAGCCGTAGAGCACCACCGATACCAGCCGTTCGCCGTAGGCTTTCTTCAATCTTTCGACCAATTGATCGAGTCGCTTGTCCATACCGCACCTACCAGTCGCTGGAAGCGCCGCCGCCTCCGGAATCGCCGCCGCCAAAACCGCCGAATCCGCCGTCGCTCGAATCGAAACCGCCGAATCCGCCGCCGCCGCGGCTGCCCCACGTGGAGCGGCCCATCAGGTTGCCCAGAATCAAAGCGGGCAGAATACCGCCGCCGCCGAATCCGCCGTAGCCGCGCGGCGCGCCGGCGCGGAGCAGCCAGAAGAGCAAGCCGATTCCGCCGAATATCAGCGGCCAGGGAATGGAATCGGATGAACTGGGCCGGTGGCGCCGCGGCAGGCTGGCAGTAAGGGTCACGTGCTTGGCTTGGGCGATGGTGTTGCCAATGGTTTCGGCGGCTGCCAGCATAGCGTCGCCGTAATCGCCTTGGCGCAATGCGGGGCGCATCTGTCGCAGAATGCTGCCGCTCATGCCATCGGGCAAGATCGGCTCGAGGCCATAACCGACTTCGAGACGGCTGCGCCGGTCGCGGATCACCAGCAGCATAAGGATGCCTTCGTCCTTACCCTTTTGCCCCACGCCCCAGGCACGGAAAATGGTGTTGGCAACGTCCTCGATGGGCTCACCTTCGAGCGACGGAATGGTGACCAGCGCCATTTGCGCTCCGGTCGACTGCTCGACGGTCCCGCAGTAGGCTTCGAGTGTAGCGCGGTCGGAGTCCGGGATCACGCCGGCGAAGTCGCTCACGTAACCCTGCGGATGGAGCGCCGTCCAATCCACCGCCCAGCCCGACGCCGCACACGCCACGAGCGCCAAGCCTGCCCGCAACCAGTTCCGCATCTTGAAGATTCAGTGTACTACGCGTCCGCGGCTGAAATTCCGCCGCCGGCCGGTGTTAAAATAAACTTACAGTTGGGACGTCGTCTAACGGTAAGACTGCAGACTCTGGATCTGCGTATCGGGGTTCGAATCCCTGCGTCCCAGCCACTCAATATTCAGCGAGTTAGCCTGTTTCTCCCCGCCGCTTTTCATTGATCCTTCCCGATTACCGCCAGCCGGAGCGCCCACCCGGTGCTGAGAGAGAATAGACCCATGAGTCTCGTGGATCTGTTACTGGGCCGCCCGCTTGCGACTGAAGAAGAGAAGGCTGAACGGATAACGCCCGCCAAGGGCATCCCTATTTTCGGCCTGGATGCACTCAGTTCCGCCGCCTACGGGCCGGAAGCCGCGCTGACGCTCTTGATTCCTTTGGGATTGGCTGGCGTGGCTTATATAGTGCCCATCAGCGCCGGCATCATTGTCCTGCTCGCCATCGTATATTTCTCCTACCGCCAGACCATCATGGCGTATCCGCAAGGTGGTGGATCGTACACGGTTGCCAGCGAAAACCTGGGTGTGAGGGCCGGACTGTTGGCCGCAGCCTCCCTGATGGTGGATTACGTGCTGACGGCGGCCGTGGGTATCTCGGCTGGCGTGGGCGCCCTTATTTCCGCCGTGCCGGCGCTGGAGAAGCATACGCTGGCTCTGTGCCTGGCGATTCTGATTGTAGTCACGCTGGTGAATCTTCGGGGCGTTAGCGCCACCGGCGGTATCTTCCTCGCTCCAACATATCTGTTCATCTTCTGCCTGCTGGCCATGATTGCGCTGGGCGTCGTCAAAACCGTTGTGGCCGGTGGGCATCCCATCCCCGTGGTGGCGCCGCCGCATGTGAGTGCCGCCACCGAAGCCTTGAGTGTCTGGCTGCTGCTGCGAGCCTTCTCGAGCGGCTGCACGGCCATGACCGGTGTGGAAGCCGTAAGCAATGGCGTCATGGCCTTCAAGGAGCCGGCTTCCGCGACGGCGCGCTTCACCCTCACCTTGGTAATCGGAATTCTCATGGTGATGCTGGCGGGCATCGCATTCCTTTCGAAGGCATATGGCGTAGCCGCCACGCCTCCCGGCGAGTCCGGCTACCAGAGTGTGCTTTCGCAACTGCTCGCCGCTATCACGGGCACCGGCATCTTCTATGGCGTGAGCATCGGATCCATTCTGGTCGTTCTGGCGTTGTCGGCAAATACGGCTTTCGCCGATTTTCCGCGCCTTGCCCGGGCCATCGCGGCGAACGGTTTCCTGCCGCATGGCTTGGCGATCCGCGGCCGCCGGCTGGTTTATACCCAGGGGATTTACGCGCTGGCGCTGTTGGCCGGCATTCTGCTCATTGTCTTCGGCGGCGTTACCGACCACCTGATTCCCCTCTATGCCGTGGGCGCATTCCTCGCCTTCACGCTCTCCCAGGCCGGCATGGTCATGCATTGGAAGCGCGTGCGCGGGCCCGGCTCGTCCAAAAGCATGTTCGTGAACGGATTGGGAGCCGTCTCGACCGGGCTCACGGTGATCGTCGTGCTGGTCGCCAAGTTCACCGAGGGCGCTTGGATTACTCTCCTCTTGATTCCCGGGCTCATTATCGTGATGCGGCTGGTAAAGCGCCATTACGATCATGTGGGCGCAGAGCTCAAGATTTCCGCGCGGCTGAACACCGCAGACCTCGTCCCGCCATTGGTCGTAATCGCTGTCGGGCGTTGGAGCCGCATTACGCAGAAAGCTTTGCGCTTCGCGATGACGATCTCACCCGACGTATTGGCAGTGCACATAGATACCGACCAGCAGTCCGATACTCTGGCGAGCCAGTGGGACGATCTGGTGGAGGAGCCTCTGCGCCAGGCTGGTCTCGCTCGGCCAGACCTGGTGGTTCTCAAATCCCCTTACCGATTCGTGATCCGGCCCATCCTGAACTACGTGCTCGATCTTGAAAGGACCCACCCCGGGCGCCAAATTGCAGTGCTGATCCCCGAATTGGTGGAGCGCAGTTGGTACTTGAACCTGCTGCACAACCATCGCTCTGAAGTGCTCAAAGCCCTGCTCCTGTTCCAGGGCGACCGGCGCATCACAGTGATCAATATCCCCTGGTATCTCACCGAATGAGCCCGGCACCGGGACTCGCGGTTAAAGCCGACCGGAGCCCGTTATGACCTGATTTACCGAATTGCCCCAGCACTGCCTTCCGCCTAGTCAACGCTAAACCGCGGGTCTCTTTATCGTCATCACTAGGAAGCGGGCCAGTCTCACAGGCTCGGTTCCGTCCGCGCTCAGACACACGCGGCGTCACCACGGCCGCGTGGTGACTCAAACGCTGAGCGGCATATGGTGGAAGCCGCCGGAGAAATCGTCCCCGCAAATCCGCGTAGCGGAAGGAGACCACATGTTCTCGACCATCAGAGGCGGCCTACTTGCAATTGTCGGCTGTATCCTGCTGACGCAGCCCTCGCCGGCGGCCGACAAGGTAAGCGGTAATCTCGTCACTGTCAACTGGCTTGAGAAACATCTTCACAATCCCGATGTTCTGATACTGGACGCCTCGCCCGCTCAGATCTATGGCGAAAACCACATTCCGGGCGCGATCAACGTCGATATGCTCGCTTACGGCCGCCCCGAAACTCCGGTAGCGGAGATGGAAAAGACCTTTCGCTCCTGGGGTATCAGTCCCGGCAAGTCTATCGTCATGTACGATCGCGGCGGGGACATGATGGCCACAAGAGCCTTTTTCTCGCTCTATTATTACGGGTTCCCCGCCAAGGATCTATTCATCCTCGACGGCGGTTTTTACAAGTGGCAATCGGCGGGATTGCCGGTGACGAAGGAGCCTACGCCCGCTGCCAAGCCGGGCTCTTTCGCCATCGCTGAACTCAAGCGGGAGGCAAAAGCCGAGTTGCCCGAAGTGCTGACTGCCACTGGCGACCCGGCAAACAATGCTGTGGTGGAAGCGCTCGGCGGCGACTGGCATTTTGGGCAGGTCATTGCGTTTAACCGCGGCGGACATATTCCCACCGGCATCCTCCTGCCTAGTAATGACTTTTACAACCCCGACAAGACCTTCAAATCACCCGACGACATCCGCAAGATGCTGACTTACTACAATATCAAGCCCGAACAGCGGATTTACACATATTGTGGAGGGGGCGTCGCCGCCAGCGTGCCGTATTTCGCCCTCAAGTTCATTTTGAATTATCCCTCGGTCAAACTCTACGCAGACTCCGAACTCGGATGGCTGGCGGACGATCGAGAACTTCCTTATTGGACATATGATGCTCCCTACCTGATGCGGGACCCCGCGTGGCTGCGCTTCTGGGGCGGAGGAATGCTCCGGAGTTTTGTATCTTCGCCTGTCAGCATCGTCGATGTCCGTCCGCGGGCCGCTTACGATCAGGGGCACATACCGTTCGCGGTGAACATCCCGGCTGAGGTTTTCGAAAGTAATCTCGCCGATCCTCGCAAGATGGTCGAGATACTGGGTCAGGCCGGCGTCGATCCGTCTCAGGAAGCGGTCGTCGTCTCCGGCGCGGGTTTGACCAAGGAGTCGGCCCTGGCGTTCGCGATCCTCGAAAGGCTGAAACAGAAAAAGGTATCCATCTTCATGGACTCCATGGAGAAATCGGCGCAATTCGGCTTTGCACCCACGAAGGAACCGACTGTCGTTGGCCCGAAGAAAGGCCCCGGAGACCTGGCCGTTACTTCTGTAACGTATCCCTTCCATGTCCGCCGGACGGTAATCACTTCGAACCTGACCCCCGGTGTATATCCCAGAGTATTCATTGCTTCGGGCAAGAATCTGCCCACCCAGGCTCAGGACGGCAAGATGGTCCAGGTGCCATATACGGACCTGCTGAACGCCGATGGCACACCCAAGGCCGCCAAAGACATCTGGCGGATCGTGAGCCAGGCCGGAGTCCCTCGCTATGCACAACTGGTCTTCGTCTCCGACAACCCCGGCGAGGCCGCCGTCAATTACTTCATCTTCAAGCTCATGGGCTACCCGGATCTGAGGATCTACGTGAGTGACTGCGGTTGTGCGCTGCTTGGACCAGAGAGCGCCGGCGACTGAGCCTTCGATTCTAAGCCGCTACTTCGTGATGACGCCGCACGCGATGCGTTCGCCGGCGTTGCCGGCGGGGTCCGACTTCAAATCGTCCGCCTTGGCGTGAATCACCAGTGCCGTTCCCCCATTGGCGAATACCGAATGGTCGCCCTCGGTCAGGGTCACCCGTGGGTTCTCCAGCGTAACCTTGGCCGTGCCGTTTGGCTTAACGGTGAAATTCGGCATGTCGCCCGCGTGAGGCCCCTCCACGTTTTCAAGTCCGTGGTGTTTGTGGTCCGGGTTAAAGTGCGGCCCGGCGGACGTGAATCCCGGAGCTTCGCACTTGGCGTTCTGGTGAATGTGTATGGCGTGCTCTCCCGGTGGCAGATTTTTCACATTCAGGGCAATCGTGACGCCCGTACCGCTCTTGGCCGCGGCGATGGTGGCAGTCCCGACGCTCTCCCCTTTGGCGTTTTTCAGCTCGACCTTAACGGCCTTGATTGACTTGGGCGCCGCGAAGCCAATACCGGCGCCGGATAACCCGGCGACAACGGCTGCGGCTATGATGAGCTTGGTCATTCGATTCCTCCAGAGCGAATGATCGCATGAAAGCTGACGTGATACGCGGCCGCCAGGCAATTTTTCACCTGTGTCTCATGGGGAATGGTATCGTGGATCTCTGAAAGTCCTCGCGGAGAACACAAATGACGGCACGAAATCTATGCCTTCTGGGACTGTTGGCGTTCCCTGTGACTGCTCAACCACTTGAGCCGCCCGCGCTGCCTGCCGCCGCCAAGGCCATCGCAGTGATACCAAGCGCCGGCATCAAATTGAAATTCCACTTTCTGGCGATTGGGAAGCAGCTTTACCGGTGCGAGAACGGTACCTGGGCGAAAAGTCCGACGCCGGATGCGGCCCTCTACGACATGAACTCGAATCTGAAGGTCCGTCACACTGCCGGGCCAACCTGGACCATGGTGGATGGCGAGGGCGCCATCAAAGCCATCGGCGCGACGGCGACCCATTTCGCCGCGCCAGACGGGGTGTCGATCGACTGGTTGAAGCTCGACGCCGACAAGACCAGCCGCACCGGCGCATTCAGCGACGTTGGGATTATTCAACGCCTGTACACCGGCGCTGGCAAGGCCCCGGCCACTGGCTGCACTGCAAACCAGCTCTACGAGTCCCCCTACACAGCTCACTATTACTTTTGGATTACAAAGTAAAAGGATCTTCTCTCATCGCAATTCCGCTGCGGCCCGACCACGACCACGCCCTTGTAGTACAAGCCGGTTCAGTCAGCCGCACCATGGGAATGCCGCGTTCCTCCAGCATCGGATGGGGCCGTAATTTTGTTTACAGTTCCGCCCCGCCGGTAACGTGGTATAAGCCAAAGTGGGGAGAGTTGCATGGGCATTCGGCGCGTGGGTTGGGTCTATCTGCTCTGCGCTTCGCTGTTTTCCGTTTTTGCACAACAGAACGGATCGGCGGGACGGCCCGAACCAACGGCATCGGTGCTGCCCGATGGTGCGGATCGGCGCATCACGCTCGATGTGGTCGTAACCGACAAGTCCGGCAAACCGGTTCCCGGCCTGCAGCAGCAGGACTTCACCCTCCTGGACAACAAGCAGCCGCAGAAGATCCTGTCGTTTCGCGCCGTAGAGGGCGGGGCAGCGGCCGATTCGCCCGTGGAAGTCGTTTTGCTCCTCGATGAAGTCAACACTTCATTTTCAAAGATGGCGTACACGCGGGAACAAATCGAGAAGTATCTTCAGCGAGATGGCGGTGCGCTTGACCGCCCGGTATCGGTGGCTTTTGTTTCCGATTCGGGAGCGACGTTCGGGGGCGCTCCCTCTCGCGATGGAAACGCTCTAAGCGCATATCTAAACCAGAAGGAAGCCAGCCTCCGCGCAATTAACAGGTCACAAGGATTTTATGGCGCCTCTGACCGTCAGCAGTTGTCTCTCAACGCGCTCGGGCAGCTCATCAATTACGAAATCACGAGACCCGGACGAAAACTGGTGGTCTGGGTCAGTCCGGGATGGCCTCTGCTCACCGGCCCGAATGTGGAACTGACCTCAAAGGAACAGCAGGACCTCTTCGGCTCCATTGTTGACTTTTCGGACGGCCTGCGACGGGCTCGCATCACTCTCTATGACGTCGATCCTTTGGGGATGACGGACGCCGGCGGGATGCGGACCTTTTATTACCAGGAGTTCGTAAAAGGAGCGAAGACCGCATATCAGGTGCAGATTGCAAACCTGGCGCTGCAGGTTCTTGCGGTTCAAAGTGGAGGCCGGGTTTTCAATTCGAGCAACGATGTAACCGGCGAGATTGCGAAGTGTGTTACGGACGCAAGTGCCTTTTACGTCCTCTCCTTCGACGCGCTGGCCGGGGACGGTCCAAACCAGTACCATGCGCTCGAGATCAAGCTCGACAGGCGCGGACTGGCGGCGCGCACGCGAACCGGCTACTACGCGCAACCCACGCCGCCGCCGGCGCATTAAGTTGTACTGATTTACCTCTGCGAGGCCTCGAGCGCCTGGTCGAGGTCGGCCTTGATATCTTCGATATCCTCGATGCCGACAGAGACGCGTACATACTCGGGGGTGACGCCGGTAGCCTGCTGTTCGGCGGGCTCCAATTGAGAATGCGTGGTGGAGGCCGGGTGAATGATCAGCGTCTTGGCGTCGCCGATGTTGGCCAGGTGGCTCAACAGCTTCACGTTGTCGATGAGCTTGACGCCGGCTTCCTTGCCGCCTTTAACGCCAAATCCCAGAACGGCGCCGGCTCCCTTCGGCAGATATTTCTTGGCGGCCTGGTAGTGCGGATGGCTGGGAAGGCCGGGATAGTTGACCCAGGTGACCGCGGGATGCTTTTCCAGCCACTCGGCCAGCGCCTGCGCGTTCTCGGTGTGCCGTTCCATGCGCAAATGCAGAGTCTCGATTCCCAGCAAAAACAGGAAGGCGGCGAAGGGGCTCATGGCGCCGCCGGTGTCGCGCAGCCAGTGGGTGCGGATGTGAATGATGTAAGCGAGATTACCCAGCGGCTTGAGGGCCTCGGTGAAGACCACGCCGTGATACGATTCCGAGGGCGCCGTGAATTCCGGCCACTTCGGCGCGTTGGCTTCCCACAGGAAGTTGCCGCTATCCACGATGGCTCCGCCGATGTGCACGCCGTGGCCGCCCAGGAACTTGGTGGTGGAGTAGACCGCGATATCGATGCCGTGCTCGAAGGGCCGCAACAGCGCCGGCGTGGTTACCGTATTGTCGATGATCACCGGCAGGCCGTGCTTGTGGGCGAGATCCGCGATCCTGCGGAAATCGGCCACGTCATTCTTCGGGTTACCGATGGATTCCAGGTAAACCAGCCGCGTGTTCTCATCCACCAGCTTCGAGATCTCCTCCGGGTGATCGGGATTGAAAAAGCGCACCTCGATTCCCAGTTTCTTGAGCGTCTGCGTGAACAGCGTCCACGTGCCGCCGTAGAGGCTGGTGGCGGAAATGAAATTCTGCCCCGCATGCGTGATGGTGAGGATGGCTGCAGTGATGGCTGCCTGCCCGGACGCGAACGCCAGCGCGCCTACGCCGCCATCGAGCGCCGCCAGCCGCTTTTCCAGCACATCGTTGGTGGGATTCATCAGGCGCGAATAGATGAAGCCGAATTCCTTCAACGCAAACAGATTGGCGGCGTGCTCGGAGTCTTTGAAAACGTAGCTCGTGGTGGCGTAGACGGGAACGGCGCGGGCGCCGGTGGCCGGGTCCGGTTCCTGTCCGGCGTGCAGCGCCAGCGTGGCGAGTCCTAGTTTCTTCTCTAGATTTGGCATGGAGTGTCCTTCACGAAGATATCAAAGCGGCAACCGGCGTTGCCACCGGCAAGGCACGAGAACCTCGGCCATGAAGAAGGTCTTACGCATCGCGCGATGCTAAATACCTATTGTCTATAGACTTTATTGTATTTCGGGATCGGATGTCAAGCCGCGGGGTTCGGGAGTACTCTAAAAATAGGCGATGCGCACCATTTCCAAGCGGACGCAGTATGGTTTAAAGGCGATGCAGATACTTGCCCGACGGTACCGGGAGGGGCCGATTATGATCGGGTCGATAGCCCGGGAAGAATCGATTCCGCTGAAATTCCTGGAGGCGATTCTGCTGGACCTCAAGAGTCACGGTGTGCTGGAGAGCAAGTTGGGGCGCAAGGGAGGCTACCGTTTGAGTCGCCCGCCGTCGGCGGTGACGCTGGGGTCGATCATTCGCATGATGGAGGGTCCGCTGGCGCCGATCCCATGTGCCAGCGAGACCGCGTACCGGCCGTGCGATGAGTGCAAGGACGTGGAAAGCTGCGGGACGCGCATCATCATGCGCGAAGTGCGCGACGCCATTTCGGGCGTTTTGGATCGCACCACTCTGGCCGACTTGCTGCGCAAAACCGACAGCAGCCGCCCGCCGCGCACAAGCCCGGACAGCGTGCAATACGAGATCTGAGGAATCGCCGCGGGCAGCCGCACGAACCACCGATCACTCCCAAGCCGCCACCACCGCTCGCAAGTTTACTGCACTGCGATGGTGGCGGTGGTGGGGCTTGACGCAGCGTTTACCTGGATGACGACAGGGACCGCGCTTCCAGGCGTCACGGTTGTGGGCACTATGGCGTTGACCTGGAGCGCTCCCGCCACGAAGCCGGGCGCGTTGCCGGCATAGGAAACCGTGGCGGGCTGGCCACCGATCTGGACCGTGACCGAAGACGGTGGCGGGAGCGGTGAGGCTACTAAGGCGACCAGTCCATCCACGCCGGCGGGCGACATGACGCCCTCGCCGGTGGCGTAGATCATGATGTAGCTTCCACGCGCCGCCGGATTGGTCGAGGAATTCACCGAGAAATCCTGGTTCAAAACCGCAGCCTGCTCAGTGCCCTGACCGTTCAAAGTGAAGATGCCTGGTAGCGCGGGCAGCACCGGCACGCTGACGGCGGGCGAAAATGCGCCCAGGTACTCGACCTTCACGCTGGTGCTGCTCTCTCCCGCGATCTCATAGGGTGCGACGACGTTAACTTGGCCGGCACTGGCGTATACGATGGGCGCGGCAATGCCATCGAACCACACCCGCACACCCGCCAGTGAATTGGGCACCACGCCGGCGCTGGCCTGATAGCTCACGCCGCTGGCTGGGCCGAGATTGTTCCCGAAAATGGCGACGATTTCTCCTGGGGCGACCCCGCCGCCGGCATAGCTGGCCGCGTTCCCGATGCCACCCGCCAGAATCTGCGGCTGCGCCTGGGCCAGGCGCACGAACGCCGCTCCATAACCGGGGAAGGAAATCGAGATGGTGCCGTTCGGCGTAACCGATTGCGCGGAAGGGCCGGCAGTGGGATCTGTATTCACGTTGATGGAGGTGACGGTAGCCAGCGAGAACGAGCCCAACGCAGAGACGTCCAGCGTGACGTTGGCGGCCACGCCATTACCGTTATTGTCCGTCTTCGGGTTGAGGACTGCGTGGTTGGCCAGCAGAATCGCCACCGAACCATCGTCGTTGCGCACCGCCAGCGCTTCGAGCGCGCTCGGGTTGGAGTTGTTCACCTGCAAAATGGTCGCGCCGGGCGGCGAGGGAAACAGGTGCGCCAACTCGTAATCGACCCAGTAGCTGAGATAGGTGGTGCCGTGCGTGTAGTCGACCTCGGCAAATTCCGCATCGGCGTCGAAATCCCAGTGGTAAAGCGACTGGTTGCCGCCCTGCGCCAGTTGCGAATATAAGTACGGACGCCAGGCCGCGAAGAAAGCGTCAGTGGCGCGCAGGTCGGTGTGGTAAATCTCTCCCGAGGCCGCGTTGCAGGCGCTCAGGCCGTTGCTCAGGGCGTAATCGGCGTTGACGTTGTTCTCCGTGACCCAGACTGGCACGTTGACGAGCGCCGCGTTGGTCTGCAACTGCCCCTGCACGTATTGCAGGTCGGACAAGAAACCCGGAATGCTGCTCATTATGAATTGATCCGTGCTTGTCTGGTTGCAGGTGGAGTAATAGTGCAAAGCGACCGCATCCACCTGCGCCGTTACCTGCTGCACGAAGGTCGGGACGTATAGCTGCGACTGGGTATCGTAGTCCGACTCTTCAATTGCCACGAACTTGATGGTCGGATCGACCGCCTGCATGGCCGGCACCACTATGTTGTAGAGACTCACGTATTGGGATGCCTTAAGGCCGTTGCCATTCGGCTCGTTGAAAATGCCCCACCAGGTAATGTGATAGGGGCTCGGCGACTGGTAGTGCACCCCGTTGAAATCAAAGCCGCCGGTGTTGTAATAGCGCACCACGTTGGCGCAGTATTGGGCGAAGGCCTGCAAATTCGCCGGCGTCGGATTCAGATACCCGCTCGAGTCGCTCATGGATGCGGGCGCGGTGGCGAGTTGCAACTCGGGACTGTGATCGCCGGTGCCGATCACCGGGAGCAGCACCGCATCGAGCGTGCTGAAGTCCCACTGGTTCGAAGAGTTCAAGGGGACGCCCTGCGAGACCGGCTGCAACCGAATGTGCTGCGGCGCCAGTTGCCAGAGAAAGCCCGGGGCGGCGGGGACGCCGGTGAAAAATGTATAATCCCATTCCGCGGGCTGAAACGAAGTGGACATAAAAGACTGAAGCCGGCCATTCACACCCTTGGTCGAGTTGGTCTGGTTCAGCACCTGCACGCTGATGGGCGTCTGCGCCGCGAGCGAGAGCGCAACCGCCAGGCCCGCGCATACCGTTTTGATTCCCATGGATCGGTTACCACCGACGATGGTAAATCAACGCGCGGCCGGTGGGAAGGCGCAGGACGGGTGCACGCCCGGCATGCGCGAGCCAGGCTGCGCCCCGGTGAGTCCATCGCGCAAGCCCTGTCAAGGCAAAGTAGAAATGTCCTATTCCCAGCAAAGTAGAAATGTCCTGTTTTAGGAGGTCGGCTGGAGGGGCGGGGTTAGAGTGGATTCGATGTTCCGGGGAGGTCGCGCTCCCTGGGGCAGATCCGAAGACCGCTGCGACGGGGCTGGCTCCGAAGCAGATGGCGCCAAGCCCCCAGTCAAACCGGGCCATAAGATGCCCGTTCTGGGGGTTTTGGTTTTTGGGATTACATCTGCTTTGGTGAAGCCCCCGAGCGGCGGTCTTCGGATATATAAAGCGCGAAGACCGCCGGGCCGGTTTTGCCCGGCGCTCCATTTGCCTTTGGTTGCGGCGCTGGCAATCAGCGGCGAGCATTGGACACCTCGATGGCCTGGCGCAGAGAAGGGACAGAGCGGACGGAAAAGTTCTTCATCCAATCGCTTTTGCCTTTGGGCTTGACGGTTGGGCGCGGCGGTTTGGCCGCCATGGTTTTGATCGACGTCAGTTCGCGCAGCGGTGGCGTGCAGCGACTGACGCGCAGGTGGCGCCCTTGGAATCGCACGGCGATGGTCTCATCCAGGCGTTGCTCGACGCGCACCCAGGCTTTGCGCATGCCGGTTCGAACGTCCCGGCGGTCGATTTGATAGACCTTGCCGTCCCATCGGATGGTGTAGTCATTCGTCACCTGCCGCTGTTCGACATGGCTCAGCACCGCCGCCAGATCGTGCTCTTTACCCAGCGGTCGATGGGCGTCGGCCGCAGTGGCGGGTCTCACCGTCAAGGTCGTATTCCACCAAGGCAGAAACTCCTTCTCAAGGTATGCGTTGGCCGCCTCAAGAGTGTTCACCCCAGCCACCCGCATGCCTTTCACCAGACGGTCCTGATCCGTCTGAAACTGGCGCTCGACGCGCCCCTTGGCCTGGGGCGAATGCGCCGGAATCCAGACGATGCCTAACTCGCCCAGCGCCCGCGCAATCTGCGTTGGCGGCATCTCCTGCCGGTCCAGCCCTTCCCGCTGCTCCTGCCGTTTGCTTTTGACAGCTACCTGGAACATGCCCGCCTTATCCGTGTAGAACGCTAGGGGACGGCCCCATCGCTCCAGGTACGATCCCAAGAGCCGCCGATTCTCCTCACTGGAATCATGTCGCACGAAGCGCGCGAACAAGCGACTGGTGGCGTCGTCGATCATCGAGATCAGATAGATCTCCTCCCCGCGGCCCTCCAGCCAGTCGTGGGTGCTGGTGTCCCACTGCACCAACTCGCCACAGCGGCTCCGTCGCGGCCGCCATTGGTGCAGTTCCACCACGCGCCGGCGGCCGGCTTTCCACAAACCCGCTCGGACCATCCATCGCCGCAGCGTCTCTTTGCTCACCGTAATCTTGTGCCGTTTGTGCAGGTACTCCGCGGCCAGCGTCGGCCCAAAGCCCCGATACAGCGGATCGGCCAGAACAACCGCCGCACGCTGCTCCAACTCGACCGGCAACCTGCGGTTCGACGGCCTCCCCCGTAGCTCATGGATTACCGCCTGGTCCCCTTTCCGCCGCAGTTTGCACAGGAGTCGCCGCACCTGCCGCTCTGTGACGCCGATCTCTTCGGCCGCCTGCTTCTGGGTGATCAGTTTCTTCTTGGCCTTCTTCAGCGCCACCAGCCGGTCTCGCTCGGCCTGGGTCATCAGTAGTTGTCCTTTGTCCACCCTCCAGGCTGGACCCTGTCAATAGGACATTTCTACTTTGCCCAAATAGGACATTATCACTTTGCCGCGACATCCATCGCGCAAGCCCGCCCTCCCGGCAGCGTGATACCCTGTCCTGGGAACCGTTATGCCTCTCACCCGCGAAAAAGCCCAGCTCATGAGCGCTTCGGAAATCGACCGGACGCTGGTGCGGCTGGCGCATGAAGTACTCGAGAAGACCAAGGACCTCGACCAGCTCGCTTTCATCGGCATCCGCCGCCGCGGCGTTCCGCTGGCGCAACGGCTGGCGCGAAAAATCGAGGCGCTCGAGAACCGCAAGGTTCCGACCGGCAGCCTGGACATCAACCTGTACCGCGATGACCTGACCACCGTGGATATCAAACCGGTGGTAAGCTCGACCGACATTCCTTTTCCCGTGCAGGGCAAGGACATCATTTTGACCGACGACGTCCTGTACACCGGCCGTACGATCCGCGCCGCGCTCGATGCCTTGTTCGATCATGGCAGGCCGTCGCGCGTGCAGCTTCTGGTGCTGATCGACCGCGGCCATCGCGAATTGCCCATCGAGGCGCGCTTCGTCGGCCGTGTGGTGCAAACCAGCGACGAGGAAATCATCGAGGTGAAATTCCAGGAAGTGGACAGTATGGAAAAAGTCCTGCTGGTGGAACGCGCCAGCGCCCAGGAGGCATAAGCCATGCCGGCCGGATTGCTTGGAATCGAGGAGCTGGACCGCGCCGAAATCGAAGCCATTCTGGTGCGTGCCAAGGATTTCCAGCCCATCCAGAGCCAGTCGCAAAAGAAACTCGACACGCTGCGCGGCAAGATGATCGTCAACCTCTTTTATGAGGCTTCGACGCGCACCCGCACTAGTTTTGAGATCGCCGCCAAGCGGCTGGGCGGCGACGCGGTATCGATCACGGCTGCCGGATCGAGCGTCTCCAAAGGCGAATCGCTGGTGGACACGCTGAATACGCTGGCCGCCATGCGGCCGGACGCGATTGTGATGCGGCACGCCGCCTCGGGCGCGCCGCACTTTCTCGCCCGCCACCTGCCGACGCCGATCATCAACGCCGGCGACGGTGCACATGAGCATCCCACCCAGGCGCTGCTCGACGCGCGCACCATTCTCGACCGCCGGCCATCGCTCGAAGGCCTCAAGGTGGCTATCATCGGCGATATCGCCCACTCGCGCGTGGCGCGCTCCAACGTTCATCTGCTGGCCAAGTTCGGATCGCGAATCGTGCTCTGCGGCCCGGCTTCGCTGCTGCCGGCCGAACTGGCGCAACTGGCTCCCGGCGTGGTCTTGACCACCGATATCCGCGAAGCCATCCGCGATGCCGACGTCATTATGATGTTGCGCGTGCAACTGGAGCGGCAGCACGAAGCGTCGTTTCCGGCCAGCGAATATTTCCGCTTCTACGGCCTGCAACTGGAGCACCTGGAACTGGCGCGCCCGGACGCCATCGTCATGCACCCAGGTCCGATCAATCGCGGCCGCGAGCTATCCTCCGAGGTCGCGGATTTTCAGCGCTCGGTCATCCTCAACCAGGTGGAAAATGGCATCTCGGTGCGCATGGCGGTGCTGGAAAGGGTGATTGGATAGGCCATGCCCATCTTGATCCGCAACGGCCGCGTGATCGATCCCGCCTCCGCAACCGACCGCACCGCCGACGTGCTGATCTCCGACGGCCGCATCGTAGGCGTGGCGCCCGACCTGGCATCTCCGAATGCCGAAGTTTTCGATGCCACCGGCCTGGTGGTCGCCCCCGGCTTCATCGACATGCATGTCCACCTGCGCGAGCCGGGCTTCGAGCACGCCGAAACCATCGAGAGCGGTTCGCGCGCGGCGGCGGCGGGCGGGTTTACTTCCGTGTGCGCCATGCCGAACACCAAGCCGGTGAATGACAGCGCCACCGTCACCAGCTATATCGTGGAGCGTGCGCGGCGCCTGGCGGCGGTGAACGTGTTCCCCATCGGCGCCATCACTAAAGCCAGCGCGGGCGAAGAACTGGCCACTATCGGCGCCATGAAGGCCGCCGGAGCGGTGGCCATTTCCGATGACGGCCTGCCGGTGATGAGCGCGCGGGTGATGCGCCGCGCCATGGAGTTCGCCCGCTCCTACGATCTGCCGATCATCCAGCACTGCGAGGACCTGAACCTGAGCTCGGGCGGCGACATGAACGAAGGCGCCCTCTCGGTGCGGTGGGGATTGCGCGGTATCCCGGCTGCCTCGGAAGACGTGATGGTGGCCCGCGACCTGGTCCTGGCGCAGTTGACCGGGGCGCGTTACCACGTGGCCCACATCTCGACGCGCAACGCGGTCGCCATGGTGGACTACGCGCGCCGCCACGGCCTGCCGGTCACCTGCGAAGCCACGCCCCATCACTTCGCACTCGCCGACGTGGACATGGCGGCCTACGACAGCAATTACAAGATGAAACCGCCGCTGCGCTCGCTGTGCGACCGCGCCGCCTTAGTGGAGGGCATTGCCGGCGGAGCCGTAACGGCCATCGCCACCGACCACGCTCCTCACCCGGGCAGCGAAAAAATGCAGGAATTCGAGCGCTGCCCGTTCGGCATCATCGGCCTCGAAACCGCGCTGGGGCTGGCGCTCGACCGGCTCGTCCACTCGGGCAAGATCACCCTGGCGCGCCTGGTGGAGCTCTTTACCACCGGCCCCGAGTCTATTTTGCGCCTGGGCCGCGGCACGCTCGCCCCCGGCGCGCCGGCCGACGTCACCATCTTCAGCACCGAGATTAGCTGGACCTACGACGTCAACCAGTCGTTCTCCCGCAGCCGCAACTCCCCGTTCCACGGAACAACCTTCCGCGGCGGCCCGGTAGCCACTATCGTCAACGGCGCCTTTGCCTGGCGGCGCGAGTAAGTGGGGCAGGTTTCAACCTGCCAACGCCCGCTTGCGGGCGCGTTCTTGCATTCATTAAGGGTCAAGCCCTCGGGTTACAGCGCTTTTCCCTTGTTCCAGTGCCCGTCGAACAAGCCCTTCATGGCTTCACCCATGCCTTCGTGCTCAAACACAACCGAGGTCCAGGCGGGCTTGGTAATTACCGGATCGAGCAGCGCCACCAGGCCGCGCTCTCCATCGAATACCGCCAGTTTCATGGGCAGCGAAACGGCCACCCGTACCTCCACGCCGGCGGCCGCGTATTCGCCCAGGCGTTGGCGATGCTCCTCGTTGAGCGAGGCGGCTTCCAGCAGAATGCGGCACGCGACGCCGCCCGCGGCAGCCTGCTTCACCAGTTTTTCGTCCAGTGGGTCCACGGCGTATGGCGGCCGCGAAAATTCCAGGTAGTCCCTGCGCACTTCGCTCAGCATTCGCCGGTATTCAGCCGCGGTCTGCCCGGGCTCGGTAACAATGCGCAAGAAATCCAGCGTGCCGCGGCCGCCCTGCCCTTCGGAGTAGAGCGATTTCAAATCGTCGGTCAAGGCCGAGCCGGCGCGGCCCTTGTCCGTCAGTTCCTGCTCGAGCACGCGGCGCTGGCGGCTCAGATAGCCAGGGATGGCGAGGCTCGGTTCGACCGCCGAGAACAGCTTGGTGCGCTCCTGTACCACTTGTGCGAAGCCTCTTTCCACCAGACTGTCCAAAACCTCGTAAATTTTCTGGCGTGGCACGTGGGCCCGCGCCGCCAGTTCCAGCGCCTTGAACCGCGGGTGTCCCAGCAACACCAGGTAAGAACGCGACTCATAGGCGTTGAGCCCCAGTTGCTGCAGCCTGCGCCAGAATCGCTGGAAATCCACGGCAGCCAACTCTTCGTCCATATGATTTCAACCTTACCAAACACAATAGGCGGTGGTGTAATCGGCGGTGGGGGCTCGACGGGCAGCCGCTAGAGCTATCTACTGCTGCGACAGCAGTATAGGCCGTTGGCATCAAAACTAGCGGGCCATTTCAACTTAATGTTGTGGAACAGTTTGACTTGGTAGTAATGGGACCATACAATAGGCCTAGCGGGTAGTGTATGCCTGATAACGACGCCGCAATCAACGGGCCCACGCCCGGCACGAATATTGGTGTAAGACCCAAGATCCGTATCGTGGTGGCCGACGATCATCCGATCTTTCGCGATGGTCTTTGTAAACTGCTGGCCCTGGAAGACGACTTCGAGGTCGTGGCGCAAGCGCAGGACGGCCGGCAAGTCCTAGATGTGTTACAACAACTCGAACCGGACATTCTACTTCTGGACCTGAAAATGCCCGGGCTGGATGGACTCGCTACGCTGCAGCGGTTGCAGGTGGCGAAGGGCAAGACGCGCGTCATCGTGCTCACTGCCTCCGACGACAAGAACGAATTCGTGCAGGCCATGAAGCTGGGCACCTCCGGGATCGTACTCAAGCAGACCGCAACGGAGCAGTTGATCAAGAGCATTCGCAAAGTGCACGCAGGTGAGATCTGGCTGGATTCGCACACCACAGCGGCGGTGATCCGCCAGTTCGTGGCCAATGAAGATGCTGTTCCGACGCCCCCCCTGCCGCTTCCCGGCTCGCCGTCCCGTGACCGCGAGCGCTCACCTTTAAGTCAGCGCGAACGCGAAATCGTCGCCCTGGTGGCGCAGGGTTTCAAGAACAAAGAGATGGCCGAAAAGATGTTTATCAGCGAGCAAACGGTGAAGAACCATTTGCACAACATCTTCGATAAGTTGGGCGTCTCGGACCGCCTGGAACTCGCGCTCTACGCCATCCATAACAACCTGCACAACGGCCGCTAGCCTTTCTCGCGGCCCCGCGCAACCCGGCGCGAGATTGCCCGGTTCGCGTCAGCCGGTTGTTTTGCGGGTGGCATCGGCATTATCCTGATGTTCGCCATGACGCGGACCGATTTTTTGAAGCTCTCCGCCGCCGCCGCGCTTTCGACCGCGGCCGCGGCCCAAAATCAGCAGCCCAATCCGGACCTGGGTTTCACCGACACTCCCATGGAGCCGGGCATGCCCTGGCACGTGCACGATCCGGCGCGCCCGCATCCCAAAGTGGTGGTTCCCGCGAACGCGCCCGGCGGCCCGCCTTCGGATGCCATCGTTCTCTTCGACGGCACCGATCTTTCCCACTGGGTGCAGCGCGGCCGCGGCGCCAACGCCGGCAGGCGGATCGATCCCGTGTGGAAACTCGGGCCCGGCTACTTCGAAGTGGTGGGCAACTCGGGCGACCTGCTCACGCGCGAAAAGTTCGGCGACTGCCAGTTGCATGTGGAGTGGGCATCGCCCGCGCCGCCGCGTGGCAACAGCCAGGGCCGCGGCAACAGCGGTATCCTGCTGATGAGCCGCTATGAAATCCAGGTGCTGGACGCCTGGGACAACCCGACTTACGCGGATGGCCAGACCGCTGCGATTTACGGCCAGTGGCCTCCGCTGGTCAACCCGGCCCGCAGGCCGGGCGAGTGGAACACCTACGACATCGTCTTCGAAGCGCCGCGCTTCACGGGCGACCAGCTAGCCAAACCGGCATTTGTGACGGTGTTCTACAACGGCGTAGTGGTGCACAACCACAAAGAGATCATGGGCGCCATGGTCTACCGGAAGGTGGCCCATTACACGCCCCACACGAGCGAGGAGCCGCTGATGCTGCAGGACCACCACGACCCAGTACGTTACCGCAATATCTGGATCCGCCGCCTGGGCGGTTATGACCAGACCGGATAGGTGGGGCAGTTTCAACCTGCCAACGCCCGCCTGCGGGCGTATGTTCCCTTAACTTCGATGGAGCCCACCATTTCAGGGTCCGGCAATAGCGTTTCCCGCGTCCGCGGATCGGCAATGCTTCGGCCCGGAGCGGTTACCTTCATTGGGGAAATCGCCGTAGCTGGCAGCCAGTGGAGTCTGCAAGTCAAATATGGCGATCCGCAAGATGCCGGCTTCGATTTCGCGCGCCGGTTGTGGGGCAGGCTGGCCAGCCTGCGCGGCGGTTGGCTAGCGCCGCCGGCCGCCGCATCGCGCGCCAGGGGCCGATTGGCAATCGGCCGCAGCTTAACAAGCTGCCCCACAAGCCCGTATTGTCTTATGATGAACCTCTATGGCTATCATCGCCGTGGCTGGACGCAAGGGCGGAGTAGGCAAGTCCACCATTGTGGGTAATCTGGCGGCGGAGTTCGCCGCTATGGGCCGCAGCGTCGCCGTCCTCGATGCCGATCCGCAGCACAGCCTGGTGGCCTGGGCCGAACAGGGCGACGGCATGCTGTCGCGCACGGTCGAGAAAGTGGCTGTGCCCGCCGCGCTGCGGGCGCGCGCGCGCAAGGCCGAGGAAGACACCGATATCGTCTTCATCGATACGCCGCCGGGCATGCCCGAAGTGGCGTATCAGGCGGCGCTGGCCGCCGATCTCATGCTGCTGCCCTGCGGCCCGTCTCCCCTTGACCTGTTCGCCCTCAAGGAAGCTCTGTCAATGGCGCTCAAAGCGCGCGCCGAACGCCGCTCGAAAAAACCGCGCATCCGCTTCGTGCCCTCCAAGGTTCTGATGTCCACCAACCTTAGCCGCGGCCTGGCTTCGTCGCTCAGCAACATGGGGAAAAAAGTGCTGCCCGGCATCGGCCAGCGCGTGGTGGTGGCCGAGGCCGTGTCCCAAGGCTTGACCGTGGCCGAGTATGCCCCCGATTCCCCCGCTCGCGCCGAGTTCTCCTCCCTGGCCAAAGCCGTCGACAAGATCCTGAGAAAGTAGGCAGCGCAGCTCAAATCATTGCGCACCCGGGTCATTCGTCCGGCGGCAGGCCCTTTCTTTTTCGCTGCCTTCGCAGCCAAAGTACCGCCGCTGAGTAGCAGCAGCAGCCCCAGGTTGGTAGTGTGACGAAGTACAGACCCAAGCCTGCCTCTCCATCCTCGTTCCCGAAGTAAAACATGTCGATCGCCTCGGAGGGGTGGCGCAAATACAACGACCAGGCGATAGCGAAGGCCACCAAGCCAACCGGCGCTACCCAGACCCAACGCCCCTCTATGGTGGAGGTAGGCGCCAAGCGCGAGATGGCGAGCGCGAGCGCCACGGCCAGCAGCAGAACGGCGGGATAATACAAAATCTGGCCGACCGGGCTGTCCGCACGAGGCCCCAGAGCAAGGGCGAGGGCAAAAAGACCAATCAAGGTCCCGGTGTAAACAAGCACCAGCTGGAAACCGTAGCCGAAAAACGAAAACTCTCTTTCGATTTCCCAGGGCTTCTTGGTCTCTGCTGACACAGGCTATCAAGCCCCTACGAGTTCCCTACTTCACCGCCACTGTGAGGCCGGGCTGGCTTTGCGCCAGGCCTATGGTGATCACCACCGGCTGCGGGCCCGGCGTCAGGCCAGTGGGAATTTGCAGATCCACCTGGAGCACACCGTTTACCAGGGCCGGCGCCGACCCGGCATAGTAAACACTCGCCGGCATTCCGCCAATCGTCGCCGTGGGCCAGGTAGGCCAGGTTGCCAGGTTCACTGGTTCGTCAGGCGCCAGCGCGCCATCTGTCGCCGCGGGTGTAACTACGCCGCCGCCGGTGCCGAATATCTGAATGTAGGTCCCCGCCGCGGCCGGATTGGACGCGCTGTTGATCGAGTAATCCTGGTTCTCAATCGCGCCTGGTCCGCTGCCGCTCTGATTCTGGGAGAAAATCGCCGGCGCGGCATTGGCCACCGGTAAGGTCAGCGTGTTCGAGACCACTCCGCCGCCGGAGTTGTATTGATACTGGAGCACCGTCTGCTGTTGGCCTGCCACTTCAAATGGCACGATGGTGTTCACCTGCCCCGGTCCCGCATAGAGCAATGGCGCCGGCGTGCCGTCGAACAGCACCTGGGCGCCACCGAGGTTAGTCGGGAAATTGCCGCTCGCATCCGCCTGGCCGGTCATCGCGCTCGCGGGGCCGAAACTGGTGTTGTATATCGACAGCAGTTCTCCCGGCGCCACCGCTTCGTCTTCATAGCCCGCGGCATTCACGATGGAATTCTGATGCAGCACGGGCGGCGTGTTCTGGAAGGCGTTGATCAACCCGTTGAACGCGGGCGTGGGAGCGTAGCTGGCATCGAAGGGCAGCGCCGCGCCATAGCCGGCTTTGAAGCCAGGAATCCAGGAATCGTTGTAGGAGACGCCCCAAACCTGAAACGCCGTGCAGTTGGGCTGCTGCAAGCACACCGTGAGAATATTCTGGTAGACCGTCGCCTGGCTCTGCAGATCCGCATTCGAGGGGTTCCCGTTCTTATCCAATAGCAGCCGCACGTCCATTTCCGTGATATGCACCTGGATGCCGAGCTTCGCTAGTGCCTGCATGTTCTGCGTCAGGCCAGCGGGGGTCGGTTGGCCGCCGAGATCGAGGTGCATTTCGAAGCCGACGCCGTTGATGGGTACGCCGCGCTTCACAAAATCCGTCACCATGGCTAAAACTGCGTTGAATTTGTTGCCCGGCCCCTCGATGCCGTAATCGTTATAGAACAGCAGCGCATTAGGGTCGGCTGCGTGCGCCCAGCGGAATGCCTGCTCGATGTAGCCCGTATCGGTGGCAGCCCCACTAAGGGTGCCGATCCCGATGCCGGGCTGGTTGTACCAGATGGAATTCCCCAGCGTAGTCGGCGTCGAATCGCTGAATGCTTCGTTGACCACGTCCCACGCAAACACCTTCCCTGCGAAATGCGTCACCTCGGCGTTGATGTGGTTCTGGAGCAGTGTTGCCATATCGGCCGGCGTCGTCGTGGACGCGGACGCGTACGGCGCCAGCCACTGGGGAAACTGCGTGTGCCAGCAAAGATTGTGTCCCCGCACGCGCATCCCGTACTGCTGCGCGAATTCGACCAGCGTGTCGCCCGGCGCGAAGTTGTAGGTGTCTATTGTGGGCTGCGTCACATCCCACTTCATGGCGTTGCCCGGTTCCAGCATGCTGTATTGGGTGGAGAGCAGATTGGCATAAGCGGGTACCAGCAGCCAATCGTTGCTCGGCCCATACTCGCCATCCGATGCCGCGGCGCCGACCGGAATCCCCCATGCTGCCGCCGCCTGCCGCAGCGTGGTCTGCGCCGCCATCGGCGCAGCTCCGGCGAGCACGACCGCCATCCAGCCGGCCAGCTTCCGTATCTCGATTCGTTTTGCCGTGGTGTGCCTCATAGCCTTAAGAGACCATGTTATTACAACCGGCGCAGAGCCTTCGGCCCGTTTCGCCTCCGAATTGGTTTAATCTATCAGGAGGATAATTCATGACTCCGCACCTCGCGTTCCTCGCCTCTACCACCCGGATCACGGGAATCGACTGGCTGGTGATAGCGGCTTATTTCAGCATTCTGCTTGGCGTGGCCACCTGGGTGGTCCGCAAAGGAAAGGATTCCGCAACCGATTATTTCCTGGCCGGGCGCAATCTCGGCTGGTGGGTGATTGGCGCTTCGATTTTTGCGTCCAACATCGGCTCGGAACACATGGTGGGTCTGGCCGGCTCCGGCGCCACCAGCGGCGTCGCCATGGCGCACTATGAATTGCACGCCTGGGCGCTGCTGGTTCTGGCATGGGTCTTCGTGCCGTTCTACATGCGGTCGAAAGTCTTCACCATGCCGGAATTCCTGGAGCGGCGCTTCAGCGTCAAGTCCCGTTACGTGCTCTCCATCGTCTCCATCATCACCTTCATCGTCTCCAAGATCGCCGTCGGCATCTTCGCCGGAGGCGTGGTCTTCAGCACTCTTTTTCCCGAGGTGCATCTCAACCTGGCTGGCCTCGATATCGACAGCTTCTGGATCGGTTCCGTACTGGTGATCGTGCTCACCGGCCTTTACACCATGCTGGGCGGCATGCGCGCGGTAGCGTATAACGACGCGGTGCAGGTGATCGTGCTGATCTGTGGGTCGGCTCTGCTTACGTTCTATGGCCTGGCCAAGCTGGGCGGTTGGGGCGAGCTTCGCCACGTGTGCGGCTCCGACATGTTCAATCTCTGGAAGCCGCTCATCCCGGCCGGCCAGACGGGCACCTGGGCTCCCATCATTGTGAAGGGCGCCGGCGGCAATATCGTCAAACAGGCGTGGTATTTCAACGACAACTTCCCCTGGCTCGGCATGCTTTTTTGCGCGCCCATCATCGGGTTGTGGTACTGGTGCACGGATCAGTATATTGTGCAACGCGCGTTGGGCGCTCCCAACGAGACCACCGCCCGCCGCGGCAGTATCTTCGCCGCGTTCCTCAAGCTCTCGCCGGTGTACCTGTTCATCATTCCGGGCATGGTGTGTTACGCCCTGGCCAAGAGCGGCAAGGTTCCCGGGTTGGAGCCGATGATCGGCCCCGATGGTAAAGCGATCGCTTCCGTCGCCCAAGGCGCGTTTCCCATGATGGTCGAGTACCTGCTGCCGCCCGGACTGCGCGGCATCGTGGTGGCCGGCCTGCTCTCCGCCCTGATGGGATCCCTCGCCGGCGTCTTCAACGCCTGCTCCACGTTGTTTACCGTGGATCTGTACCAGAAGTGGAAGCCGGCCGCCTCGCAGCACCAGATTGTGCGCACCGGCCGCATCGCCACCGCTACCATGGTGCTGATCGCGCTGGCGTGGATCCCGGTCATTAAGGGCGCCCAGGGACTCTACACTTATTTGCAGTCGGTGCAAGGCTACCTGGCGCCGCCCATCTTCGTCGTGTTCTTCTTCGGCGTCTTCTTCAAACGTCTCAATGCGCAGGGCGCTTTCTGGGCTTTGGTCTCCGGCTTCGCTCTGGGCATTTTCCGCATGTGCGTGGACACGCCAGTCACGCTCGGCCTCGCCGGATTGAAGAACGGTTACACCCCGGGTTCCGTTCTCTGGATCATCAATAACATTTACTTTCAATACTTTAGCGTGTTCATCACGATCGTCTCGGCGGTGGTCATGGTGGTGGTGAGCCGTATGACGGCGGAGCCGGAGTACAGCCGGATTCAGAGCCTCACCTTCGCCACCTCAACCGCCGAAGACCAGGCCCATACGCGCGCCGGCTGGGGCTGGCGGGAAGTCGCTGCATCCGCCGTGGTGCTGGCCTGCATCCTCGGCTCGTACCTGTATTTCCGCGGCTAAGACCTGACCCTGCAACTGGTTACGTGCATATTACCGGCCATCATGGCAGCCACCCCTAGATGGTGTTTTTTGATGCTTTTTTGCAGCCTATCGAATGTATAATTGAAAGATAGGGAAGTAAGATAGGTGGGCTGACCATGCAGTTGGACATCCCCGAGATTCTGATTGTTCTCGGCGTGTTAAGTGGGATAGCTTGGGCGATATACAATCGCCTGCACCCGCACGCAGAACCCCCGGCGCGGCGGCGCCACGCAGGACGTCTACCTTCGCGTGGTGCCTAGCGAAGACTCGAGTGCGATCCGCACCAGTTGGCTGCGCGTGCGCACATGAGTCTTTTGAAAAAGCTGTTGCAGCGTGGCTTTGATGGCGCTTTCGGAAACGCCAAGCTGCACGCCGATCTCTTTGTTGGTTAATCCTTCAAAAAGTCCCTGCAGCACCTCCTGTTCGCGCTCGGTGAGCAGCCGGCGAAGGCTCTGCTCATCGCGGACGTTTACGCTGTCGGCAAGCGATTGAATCACCTTCGGGTCGACCGACATTTCACCGGCCGCCACCTGGCGGATCGCCTGGGACAGGCTGCTGGGAGAATTGTGCTTGAGAAAAATACCGGAGGCGCCCAGTTTCAGCGCCATCGAGCTTTCACTGGCGCTCATACCGGCGGTCACCATCAGCGTCTTGCCCCGGTAGCCGTTGCGGAGCGCGGCGGCCAGGAACTGCTCGCCGTGATCCTCGCCGAGGTCGTAGTCGAGCAGGATGACATCCACCGGCGTCTGCTTGAGGATCTCAAGCGCTTCGGCCGCGGTTCCGCAATGGCCGGCCATGACGAAATCCGGCTCCGAGGCCAGCAGGCGGCTGAGGCTCTCCCTGAATAGCACGTGATCGTCAAGCAGTAGCAACCGGATGCGTTCCATGTTCCGCCATGCGCGAAGATTCGCGTTCACTGGGCCCAGCCACGGCCAGTTCGATGACAAACGAGCAGCCCGCCACGGTCGGATCGTGCCGCAGGTCGCCGTGGAACGACCGCACGAAGGCGCGCGACAGAAACAGGCCCAGCCCGGTGGACTGCGCGCCGTGCTGAAAGGGCTGAAAAAGCTTCTCGGTGGAGCTGAGGCCGGGGCCGGAATCGGTGACGCGCACGAGCACAACGTGACCGCTGGTGGATACCGAGATATCGATGCGCTTGGCCGCTGCGTTCTCCAGCGCCCGTTCGCTGTTCTTGATCAGATTGAGCAACACCTGCAGCAGGCTGTGCCGCTCGGCCCACACCGGTGGCAATTCCTCCGGAACGCTCCAGTGCACATCGATCCCCGCTTCCCGGCAGTATGGCTCCAGGACGATGCGGAGTTCGTCCAGGGTCTCGAACAGGTCGATGCCGCCTACCTGGTTGGGCCGCTGGCTTTGCTTGAGCTCCACTGAGGCGATGCGCGTCAGAGCCTCCACCAGCGACCCCAAGGCCTCAAAGTCCCGATCGGCCCGTAGAGCACCGGAACGAGCCAGATTTTCATAGATCACGGCGATGGCGCTGCAGACGTTGCGGACCTCGTGCGAAACCGCGCCCACCACGATTCGCGAGCTGGCCAGCAACTGCTCCAGGCCCGATTCCTCGCGTTCGCGCAATTGTTCGGAAGCGTCCACAACCAGCGCCGCCAGGCGTGGGCCCATGACGGTCTGGTAAGTGGAAAAGAAGACGTCGGCCAAAAACACGTCGCCGGTGTTGCGCTGTCCGCGGCACTGCATTTCGGTGCGGAACGCCGGTTGCGCGGCGCCGCCGAAAGGTACGCGGCCGAGCGCCGGCACGTAGCGCCGCATGCTCTTGCCGATCAATTCGCCGTCGGGCACGCCAAACAGCTTGTGCGCCGCCTGGTTGGCCCGCAGAACCACGCAATCGGGGGCCATGGTTAGGATGGCCACGGGGCTGCTTTCGATCAGAAACTCGAGCTGCTCTTCAGCCGAACGCCGCGCTGCCACTTCGCGTTCCACGCGGTGCAAGTTCTCCAATTCGCGCGCCCGGGTGCGGCTGATTTCGAAAGCGAACAGCCCGGTGCCGGCCAGTGCGATGAAAACCAGCAGGTCTTCCGGCAGCGAAACATTGAGCGGAAAAGGAGGGGCGAAAACATGCGAAAGCAGCGTACACAGCGTCGCCATCGCCAGAATTCCCCAGCGCGGCCACACGGTGCCCACCAGCAGAATGGGGCCGAGATACAGGAAGCCAAACGCCAGCGGCAGATCGACCTGCCAGTCAATCACGGCCACCGCCAGAATGAGCAGAGCGGCCACGGCCACACGCACACCGCCCTGGAGCTGTGACAATCGCACCGCTGTACCTTTACCTGAATTGTAGATACAACTATGCTACAACCCAATACTGGAGGCTGAAAGATAGGCCGGCCGGGTCCGAAAGATAGGTGGTGCCTCCGTGGCCCAAGTCGCTAGAGTCAAAAGAGGAATCCCTCGCCAGCTTTGTCGCGGGCCTGACCGGCCTCCTGTATCCACATGATGCGGAACTTAACGTCGAATCTGCCAGCCCTTGCCAACCAAATCGCCCGCACCGCCCTGCGCATTTGCGCGGGCCTCGCGGCGGCTTGCCTGGTTCCCGCCTTCGCGCAAACCCCTCTCACCTGGCAGCAGGTGAAAGACAAATTCGCAGCCGTCAACCCCACGCTGCAGGCCGGCCAGATCAACATTCAGGAATCCAAAGACCAGGAAGTCACCGCCTATCTGCGCCCTAACCCGGATCTGACTGGCGGTCTCGATCAGATCGATCCGTTCTCCAAGCAACCGCCGCCCACCGGAGGCCCGGACGTTTATCGCCCCTTCGCCTATACGTTCCCGTATGCATCCGTCACTTACCTGCATGAGCGGGAGCACAAGCGGGAGTTGCGGCTGGAAAGCGCCCAGAAGGGCACGGCGATCGCCGAGTGGCAGCAGGCGGACCTGGAACGCACCCTGCTCTTCATGCTGCGCACGGCTTTCGTCCAGACCTTGCAGGCCAAGCAAGTGCTGGCGCTGGCGAAAGACAACCTGGAATACTTCGACAAAGAGGTCGGTATCAGCCGCGAGCGTTTTAAGGCCGGCGACATTGCGCGCGTGGACCTGGACCGGATCGAACTGCAGTTGCCCCAGTATCAATCCGATTACGAAACGGCGCTAGTGAATCTGCGCACCGCCAAGATCACCTTGCAGGCCCTGCTCAGCGATCGCTCGCCGGTGGACCAGTTCGACGTCACGGGGCGGTTCGATTTCAGCCAGCAACTGACGCCGCTCGAGGAGTTTCATTCGCTTGCGCTGTCCAGCCGGCCGGACTTGAAAGCGGCGGCGCAGGCGGTGGACAAGGCGCAAACCGATCACAAGCTGGCGGTGGCCAACGGCTCGACCGATCCTACGTTCGGAGTGGACTTCGGGCGCAACCCGCCCATCCCGGTTTACATTGGCGTCAGCATCAACATTCCGCTGCGCATTTTCGACAAGAACCAGGGTGAAAAAGCGCGCACCGAAGTCGACATCGCCCATGCCGAGCGGCTGCGCGATGCTACCCGGAACCAGGTCTTCAGCGACGTGGATTCGGCTTACTACGCGGCGGCCTCGGCGGTGAGTCTGCTGCGAGGGTACCGCGGAACGGACGGCTTTCTGGCGCGCGCCACCAGCGTGCGCGACACGGTTTCATTTTCCTACCAACACGGAGGCGCAGCGCTGGTGGATTTCCTGGATGCACAGCACGATTACCGGGCGGTCCAAGTCGCATACCTGAACCTGATCGGCAGTTATCTGACGGCCGCCGGGCAGTTGAACCAGGCGGTTGGCCGCGAGGTGATTCCATGAAGCGCGCACGGCTCATGACCGGCTGCATGCTGCTCGGGTTGGCGCTCGGGCTGGCCGGCTGCCGGGCCAAGGGCCAACCGGATTCCAAGGCCGAAGCGCCGCCTCCGGCCCAGGTGGAACACGAATCCGACGTGAACGTGATTACGGTGGATCATCCGGAAGAGTTCCCGCTCGCCACCGCGGAACTGCGCGAGACAGCGCCCGAGCTGCAAGTAACCGGTGTGGTGAGTGCCGATGTCTCGCACAACGTGCCGGTGATCTCGCTCGCCTCCGGCCGCGTGGTCGAGATCCACGCCAAGCTCGGCGACACCGTCACCAAGGGGCAGTTGCTGATGCGCGTGCAGAGCTCCGATATCTCTTCGGCCTTTTCCGATTATCGCCATGCGCTGGCGGATCAGACGCTGCTTCGCGCGCAACTTTCCCGGACCCAATTGCTGTACGACAAAGGCGCGGTGGCGCAGAAAGACCTCGAAGTGGCTCAGGATGCGGCCGACAAGGCTCGCGTGGACGTCGAGACCGCGCTGGAGCGGCTCAAGGTGCTGGGCGTCGACGTCAACCACCCCAGTTCACTGGTGGACATCCTGGCGCCGATTTCCGGCGTGATTGTGGAACAAAACGTCACCAACGCCGCCGGCGTCAAGACGCTGGATAATTCACCCAACCTGTTCACCATCGCCGATCTTTCCGACGTCTGGGTGATGTGCGACGTATATGAAAACGACCTGGCGAATGTGCGCCTGGGCGAGTTCGCCGACATCCATTTCAGCGCCTATCCGGGACAGGTGCTGCGCGCCCGCATCGATAACATCGGCCCCATCCTGGACCCCAATATCCGCACCGCCAAGGTACGGCTCGAAGTCCCCAATCCCGGCTTGATGCGACTGGGGATGTTCGTTACGGCCACCTTCCACGGCCAGCACAAGGAACCGCGCGCCGTGGTTCCGGCCTCCGCTATTCTGCACCTGCATGACCGCGACTGGGTCTATGTCCCGGTGGGCGGCAAGACCTTCCGCAGGGTAGAGGTGACGGGCGGCGACATGCTGCCCAGTAATCTTCAGGAAGTACTCAGCGGCATCGCGCCGGGCGACCAGGTGGTCTCCAACGCCCTGGTGCTCCAGAACACCGCGGAGCAATAACCGGGTGAGGCGCTCATGATCCGTCGAATCGTCGAATTCGCGCTCACCAGCCGCTTTCTGGTCTTGGTAGTGGCTGTGCTGCTGTTTTTCTGGGGCGTGATTTCCTTTGAAAAACTGCCGATCGAGGCATATCCCGACGTGGCCAACAACTACGTCCAGGTCATCACCCAGTGGCCGGGGCGAGCCGCCGAGGAAATCGAGCAGCAAGTCACCATTCCGCTCGAAATCGTGATGAACGGATTGCCGCACCTGGAGCATCTGCGCTCCACTTCGTTGTTCGGGCTCTCCAGCCTGATGCTGATCTTCGACGACAATTCCGATAACGACTGGAACCGCGCGAAGGTGCTGGAGCGCCTCTCCGAGGTCACTCTGCCGCAGGGCTTGCAACCCCAAATGGGCACCGACTGGAGCCCGGTCGGCCAGATTTACTGGTACACGCTGCAAAGCGACAATCCCGAGTACGACCTGATGGAACTGAAATCACTCGAGGACTGGGTACTCGAAAAGCAGTTCAAATCGGTTCCCAACGTGGTCGACGTGGCCAGCTTCGGCGGTACCACCAAGGAATATCAGGTGCGCATCGATCCCGACAAGCTAGTGGACTACGGGTTGAGTATCGGCCAGGTGGAGCAGCAGATCGCCAATAACAACGTGAATGCAGGCGGCAACTTCATCGAGCAGGGGCTGCAGCAAGTCAATGTGCGCGAGGTTGGCCTGGTCGATCATATCCAGGACATCGGCAAAATCGTGTTGAAGACGCAAGGTGGTACGCCGGTGCGCGTTGCCGATATCGCGACCCTGGAGCAAGGTCCCAAGATCCGGTTGGGGCGGGTCGGCAAGGCCATCCATCGCGCCGACGGCAAGGTTCTCGACAATGACGATGTCATCGAAGGCATCGCGCTGTTGCGCAAAGGCGCGGACTCCGACCAGGTGCTGAAGGACATTCACGCCAAAGTGGACGAGCTGAACACCAGCATTCTGCCGCCCGGCGTCAAGGTGGTTCCGTTCCTGGACCGCAGCGACCTGGTGCATTACACAACCCACACCGTGCTGCACAATCTCACCGAGGGAATCGTCCTGGTGGCCATCATCCTGTTCCTGTTCCTGGGCAATGCACGCGGCGCGCTGATCGTGGCCCTGACCATTCCGTTCTCGCTGCTGTTCGCGTCCATCTGCCTCAACCTGCGCCACATTCCGGCTAATCTGCTTTCGCTGGGGGCGCTGGATTTCGGGATGGTCGTGGATGGAGCGGTGGTGATGGTGGAGAACATCGTGCGGCATCTTGGCCAGCGCGAAACGCCCAAGCCGGCGATGGAACGTATCCGGGAGGCGGCGCACGAAGTGCAGCGGCCGGTGTTCTACGCCATCGCCATCATCATCACGGCCTACCTTCCCATCTTCACGTTGCAGAGCGTGGAGGGGCGCCTTTTCAAACCGATGGCGTGGACGGTGGCTTTCGCG
Organism: Bryobacterales bacterium; assembly: GCA_963761855.1. Taxonomy (GTDB): domain Bacteria; phylum Acidobacteriota; class Terriglobia; order Bryobacterales; family Bryobacteraceae; genus Bog-375. The sequence goes on from CAVXJY010000062.1 coordinate 224,491, forward strand.
CTGGCCGGCGCCCTGCTCTTCTCCATCGTGCTGGCGCCGGTGCTATCGAGCTTTCTGTTTCGCCGCGAGACCGTGGAGTGGCACAACCCCGCGTTGATATTCCTGACCAACCGGTATCGCACAGCCGTGATGTGGGCTATCGAGCATCGTTGGGCGCCGCTGAGCGCGGCCGTGCTGTCGGTGGCAGCGGCTGCGTACCTGCTGACCAGCGGCATCATCGGCTCCGAGTTTCTGCCGCATTTGGACGAAGGCGCCATTTGGGCGCGCGGCACGCTGGCACCATCGACCGGCCCCACCGAGGGCACCCGCCTGATGAACCAGGCGCGGGTGATCTTCGCGTCGTTTCCCGAAGTCACGCAAGTCGTGTCGCAGGTGGGCCGCCCCGATGACGGCAACGATACCACCGGCTTCTTCAACACGGAATACTTCGTCGACCTGAAGCCCAAGGAGCAGTGGCGGCCGGTATTTCACCAGGACAAGAATGAGCTAATCAACGCGCTCGACCGCGAGGTGGAGAAACTGCCGGGCGTGCTCTGGAACTTTTCGCAGCCCATCGCCGACAACATGGAGGAAGCGGTGAGCGGCGTCAAAGGCGAGCTTGCGGTCAAAGTTTTCGGCGCCGATTTGAAACTGCTGGAAGCCAAGGGCGACGAGATCGTCGAGGTGATGCGCGGCATCCCGGGAATCGAGGATCTGGGCTTGTTTCGTGTGATCGGGCAGCCGAATCTGGAGTTCCGGGTGAACCGCGACCAGGCGGCGCGCTTTGGCATCAATGTCGCCGATGTGCAGGACGCCATCCAAACCGCCGTCGGCGGCAACGCCGTCAGCCAGGTGTTGCAAGGCGAACAGCGTTTCGATCTGGTGGCGCGCTATCTGCCGGCCTATCGCGACACCAAGGAGGCTATCGAGCGCATCCGGTTGCTCGCCCCCTCCGGCGAGCGTGTTTCGCTGGCACAGTTGTGCGGAATTCAAGAGCTTGACGGCGCTTCGGAGATTTATCGCGAGGCGAACTCGCGCTATGTCGCGCTCAAATACTCCGTGCGCGGCCGCGACCTGGGCAGCACCGTCGAAGAGGCCATCCGCAAGGTGAAACAACAGGTCAAGCTGCCTAAGGGCTACACCATCGATTGGGCCGGCGAATACGCCAGCCAGCAGCGCTCCCAGAAACGGCTGATGGTAGTGCTGCCGATCACCATTCTGGTGATCTTCATCATTCTCTACACCATGTTCCATTCCTTCAAGTGGGCCGGACTGATGCTGGCAAACATGGCCATGGCGCCGTTGGGCGGCCTGTTAGCCCTGCTGGCCACCGGCACGCACATGTCGGTGTCGTCGGGCGTCGGGTTTCTGGCGCTGTTCGGCGTCTGCGTGCAGACGGGCGTCATCATGCTGGAATACATCAACCAACTCCGGGCGCGAGGTCACTCGGTGGAGCAAGCCGCTGTTCAAGGGGCCGTGTTGCGCTTGCGGCCCATCATGATGACCACGCTCGTCGCCACGCTGGGATTGCTGCCCGCCGCCCTTTCCCACGCCATCGGTTCCGACTCCCAGCGCCCCTTCGCCATCGTGATCGTGGGTGGACTCATGCTAGCCATGGTCATGAATGTCTTCCTGCTTCCCACTCTGTATGTTTGGGTGGCAAGGCAGGATGACACGCTGCCCGAGCCGGATCTAACGGAAGAAGTCTAGCAGCTTGCTCAAGAAACATCGAAAGAAACCACCAGCCGCAGATGAACGCAGATAAACACAGATAGAGAAGAACTGGCTCATCTGCGTTCATCCGCGTTCATCTGTGGCCCTAACTAAACTGGACCGCGGACTTTCTCAACAACTCCTCCAGGGAGATCGTCTCCCGAAACCGGGCGGGCCCAGTTTTACAAACCATATAATTAGAGCAGGGATGCCACTGAGAGGAGAGACGACATGGGTTTAGCGCAGAAGCAGTGCAAGCCGTGCACGGGCACAGTTCCGGCGTTACAGGGCGAGGAGTTGGCGCGGCTGCAGTCGCAGTTGCAAGGCTGGCAAGTGGTTGGGGGACACCATTTGCAGAAGATGTTCGCGTTCCCGGATTTCCTTTCGGCGCTGGCTTTCGTCAACCGCGTCGGGGCGCTGGCGGAAAAGGAGGGCCATCATCCGGACATCTACCTGGCGTGGGGACGCGTGGAAGCCAAGATCTGGACGCACAAAATTGACGGTTTGACGGAGAGTGATTTTATTTTGGCGGCCAAGATCGACACGGTACTCGAGCCCTAAAGACTCAGGCGTGTAGCGGCGCCGTCTTCCACCTTTGCGCGCTGCTCGCAGTTAACGTGTGTTGCGGCGGGAGGTTAGCGCGTAGCTATTGGGGAGGCGCCGTCCGCCCGCTTCAGGTCCCGATCGATTCTTTCGATATAGCGGATGGTTTCGCGATATGGAGGGATTTGGTTATTATACTTTTGTAGGGCCTCGGGACCGGCGTTGTACGCCGCCAGTGCGTGCCACAGGTGTCCGTCGTATTTAAGCAGGAGATCGCGCAGGTAACGGGTTCCGGCGTCGACGTTTTGAGCCGGATCGCCTGGGTCGACTCCGAGACCCTTGGCCGTAACTGGCATCAGTTGCATCAGGCCCACGGCGCCTTTGGGAGATAATGCTCGGGGATCGAAGGCGGATTCCGCAGCCATGACGCTGCGAACCAATTGGCGCGGCAGCCCGTACTTGTCGGCTGCGGCATCGGCCAGTTGCTGCGGGACCATTAAGGCAGTGGAGTCCGGCTTTTGAGGTTTCACCTGGAGTGCGGGTTCCGGCGCGGCCATCCCGTCGGGTTCGAAGCCGACAATGGCGGAGGCGGCTAGTTCCGTGTAGCCGGCGCCCGAATACAGCCGGATCTGAGACCCTGCCAGTTCGTGGCGGTCCACGTGCAAGCGTGATCCACTAGCGAAGACGGCAAACTCTCCTGCCCACCCCGTCGTGGCCGCAATCATCCAAATGATTGATGCAAAACGCATGACCATCTTATATTGTGACGCAACCGAGGGCCGCAGCGTGCAGTTTCTTGGAGTTTTTGGCGATTTGTTATCGTAAAGGGAGTCCCTGGCAATATGCCGTTTCATATTCAACCCACGCGGGAGTTTCTAGTCCGCCCGGCTTTGCCCCCCTCGCTCTCCCGGATGACGGAACTGGCTTACAACATCTTGTGGAGCTGGGAGCCGTTACAGCGCGCCATCTTCCGCCGCCTTGACCCGGCGTTGTGGCGGGAGTGCGGATACAACCCGGTGCTGATGCTCGGCCGCGTATCGCAAACGACGTTGGACAAGGCGGCCGCCGATGCTCGCTTCCTCGCGTTGTATAAGCTAGCCTGTGAGACTTTCGACGCTCGAACTAAAAAGGGCCCTCCGCCGGCCGACGGCAAGCTAATTGCTTATTTCTCCGCGGAGTATGGGCTCACCGAGTGCCTGCCGGTATACTCGGGCGGTTTAGGCATCCTTTCCGGCGATCATCTGAAGTCTTCGAGCGACCAGGATTACCCGTTGGTGGGCATCGGTCTGCTCTATCAGCAGGGATATTTCCGCCAGGCCTTGAATCCGGACGGTTGGCAGCAGGAGCGCTACCCGATCAACGATTTCTATACGCTTCCGCTGGCCCCGGTCAAGGATGCGGAAGGCCACGACCTGAAGGTTGCGGTGCAGTTGCCCACTGGGGACGTGCACATCCAGGTGTGGAAACTGGATGTGGGGCGCATCACACTCTACCTGCTGGACACCAACATTCCCGAGAACGTGCTGCCGCAGGATCGCGACATAGCCGACGCGCTCTATGGCGGCGATATCGATACTCGCATCCGGCAGGAGATCGTGCTCGGCATCGGCGGCATGCGGGCGCTCAAGGCGGTCGGCCTGAAGCCCACCGTGTTCCACATGAACGAGGGCCACTCGGCCTTCCTGGTGCTGGAGCAAGTGCGGCATTACATGGGCCAGGACAAGCTCAGCTTCGAGGAGGCACTGGAGGCGGCTCGTTCCAGCAACGTGTTCACCACCCACACGCCGGTGCCGGCGGGCATCGACCTGTTCGACCCCGGCATGATGTACCACTATTTCTCCGCTTATTGCGGCGAAATTGGCATCGACTTCAACCAGTTGATGGCGCTGGGAAGACGCAACCCGTTCGACCGCGACGAACGCTTTTCGATGGCCGTGCTGGCGTTGAAGACGTCGGCCTACCGCAACGCGGTGAGCCGGCTGCACCGGAACATCTCGCAGGAAATGTTCCACGACCTGTGGCCGCAATTGCCGGTTTGGGAAGTCCCCATCACCTCGGTCACTAACGGCGTTCACGCGCCGAGTTGGCTGAATGGCGATCTGGCAGCGCTGTACGATCAGTACCTGGAGCCGGACTGGCGCGACCGGTTTAACGATGCCCCGATCTGGGAGCAGGTGAAGGACATCCCCGACGAGGAGTTGCTGGAAGCGCACCGGCGGCGGAAACGGCGCCTGGTGGCCTTCGTGCGGGAGCGCCAGAGCTCTTCGGCCGTGCGGCGGCAGGCCGCGGTGGCGGAGGTGCGGCGTTCCAGCGAAGTGCTGGATCCCAACGCATTCACCATCGGTTTTGCGCGCCGCTTCGCCACCTACAAGCGTGCCACGCTGCTGTTTCGCGATGTCGAGCGGCTGAAGCGAATCCTCCTCCACAAGGAGATGCCGGTGCAAATTGTCGTCGCCGGCAAGGCGCACCCCAAGGATCAGCCCGGCAAGACCTTCATTCGCGAGATTGTGCAGCTTTCGCGCGATCCGGATCTGTGGAAGCACCTGGTCTTCGTGGAAGACTATGACATGAAGGTGGCCCGCGAGTTGGTGCAGGGCGTGGATTTATGGGTGAACAATCCGCGGCGCGGCGAAGAGGCGTGCGGCACCAGCGGGATGAAGGCCGGCATCAACGGCGTGCTTAACCTCAGCATTCTGGACGGCTGGTTCGACGAAGCCTATGAGCACTCCGGCGGCTGGGCGATCGGCGAACGCGAACCCTATTCCGAGGACCAGGACGCGCTGCACGCCAGCGCCATTTATTACCTGCTCGAAAACGAGATTGTGCCTATATTCTTCGAGCGGCGCGACCAGGTGCCGCGCGACTGGGTGCGGCGCATGAAACAATCGCTGATGTACATCACCCCGCAATTCGATTGCCGGCGCATGGTGAAAGAATACATGGATCAGTTGTACCAGCCGGCTCACGAGCAGCACATTCGCGCCGTAGCCGGACAGTTCAACCTCACCCACGAGAGAGCGCGATGGAACGCGCGCGTGCGGGAGGTCTGGGAGCGTGTTCGGTTCGTGGATTCCGGCGATGGTCCGACCGGCTCCTGGGTTAGCGGCAACCCCGTTCCGGTGCGTGCCACCATTGATCTGGCTGGGTTGAAGCCGGAGGACGTGAGGGTCGAACTGGTGATGGGCCGGGTGAACAGCACCGGATATCTGGAAGAAACCGAGGTGATGGTGCTGCCGGTGTTTGAGCAGCAAGGGCCGGCGACCGTATTCGGGAAGGAGATCCTGCCCGATCGCACCGGCCGGCTCGGCTATGCTCTAAGGGTCAGCCCGAACCATTTCGACGATCCGTTGACACGGCCCTGCACCAACCTTTTGAAATGGAGTTCGGGAGGGTAAGGGTGTCAGCACGGCAAGGACCGGGTAACGATACGATTACTATTATTAGAAGGGGGGATGCAATTACACCCCGTTCCGTGGTATGTATGAGTTTAGGCACTGGCGGGAGGCCGAGCCTGTTCGGCATGTAGTTGGGTACCCCGCCGCAGCCCCTCGAGTGATCCCACGTCGCCAACTTGGCCCATCGACCGGCCTCAGGCGGGCGTGGCTCGTGTTGGAATTTCGTCGACGCCCGGAATAATTGATTCGACAATCGAAGGCTCTCTCTCCCGCATATACGGAGTAATCCTCCATGGACAGCGATCGCAAATACAGACAACACGGGTACATGGACTCGGACCGCGACGGCAGGGGTCCCCGGGACGATCGTCCCAAGCCGCAAGGTCCGCGCCCGCCCATCGATGTGACCGGCCCCCGCTTGCCGCGCCTGGTGCAACATGTGGCGGCCTCCCGCTGCTACAACTGCTCGACCGCGCTGCCGGAGGGCACCGACTTTAACGGCGCCTGCCCGAAGTGCAACGCCGCCCTGCACTGTTGCAAGCAGTGCTCGCACTTCGAACCCTCCACGCGCTTTCAATGTTTGAAGCCCATCCCGGTGCGCATCGCCGTGAAAGACGCGGCCAACGAGTGCAACCTGTTCACGCCGCGCGTGACGGTGGCGCGCGAAGGAACTTCGAACGGCTCGGGCGCGCAACCCTCGGGACCGGCCGGTCCACCCGCGCCGCGCAACCCGGAAGACGCGCGCAGCGCTTTCGACAAACTGTTCAAGAAACTGTAGTGGGGCAGGTTGACAATCTGCGGATCGATTGCCAATCGGTCCAGCCGGGCGGCGAGCCCGGCCATGTACCGGAGCTCGTAACCCAATCCCGAAGTCTCCAGGCCGCCAGATCCCTCACCGGGCCGGTGGCAAAACACAGGAGAGCCGCGAGTTGTTGATGCGAATCCTGGTCAAGTTGATGCGCGGCTTGCACTGCACCATCGGTATCAGCACGCCCCCTCCCGAACAGGAACGCTTCTACGTGTTTGTGTGGTTCGCCATCGGTGTCCTGATGGTGCTGTTCTTCCTGATTATGCTCTGGGTGATGCAGTGAGCTTCCGAGCCGCGACCGTGAGGGAGCGGAGGCTGGCCCTTTTTAACGAACAGCCGCTCAATCCCCGGTACTCAATAAGCCGGCGTGCATCTCTCCCGGTAAGGAGCGAATCGGAACCATGAAGCCATTCTTCGCAGTCGTGTTCTTAACCGCGGTGGCTCTCGGCCAGGTGCCACACCAGCACCACCCGCCGTCATCGGAAGAGTATGCCAGGGTGTTGGAAGACCCGTCGCGTGATGACTGGCAAAAGCCGCACGAAGTGGTAATGGCTCTCGATTTGAAGCCTGCGGAAACCGTCGCCGATATCGGCGCCGGTACCGGCTATTTCGCGCGGCGCTTCGCCCTCCACGCCCGCAAAGTCTACGCCGTCGATATCGACGCCAAGCTGCTCGCTATCGCCGGCGAAAGGGCTCCGGCTAATCTGGAAACCGTGCTGGCTGCGCCGGACGACCCTCGTCTGCCCGCCAATTCCGTCGATACCATCTTCTTATGTGATGTGCTGCATCACATCGAAAACCGCCCGGCGTATTATCCGAAGCTGTCCACGGCGCTGAAAACGGGCGGGCGAATCGTGGTGATCGATTTCTACAAAAAGGATCTGCCCGTGGGACCTCCGCCGGCCATGAAACTCTCCGAAGAGCAAGTGATCGCCGAGTTTCAGCAGGCCGGATTCGCCCTCTCCAAGCGGCTGGAGATTCTGCCCTACCAGTATTTCTTGTTTTTCGAAAAGCGTAGGTAAGTCGGGCGGGGGCCCCGGTTTTCGGACGGCCGGGTCGCATTTCGCCTGCCAACGGGCTACAGTCTCCTCGCGCTGGCAGCGAGCGGCGCCACCAAGCGACTTCGGAAACAGCCCGCTACACCCGCTAGAAACGCTAGAACGGCACGTCGTCGTCGGTGATGCCCTGGTTCATATCGTCGGGCGCGGCAGGGGGCGCGCCGGCTTGCGGCCGGCCGGGCGCGCGAGGCATCGATACCACGCGTTCCCCTTCACCGCCGGGAGCGCCGCCGCCTTCGCCGCGGCTGCTGAGCAGAATCAGGTCCTCGCAAATTATCTCGGTGGTATAGCGCTTCTGGCCGTCCTTATCGTCCCAGCTTCGCGTCTGCAAGCGCCCTTCGATGTAGACGTGGGTACCCTTGGTCAGATAGTTGGCGCGGTTTTCGGAACGCCAGAGCACGCAGCGGTGCCACTCGGTTTCTTCCTTCCACTCGCCGGTCTGCTGGTCCTTCCAGCGCCGGTTGGTGGCCACGGTGAAATTGGAGACCGCCGTGCCGGATTGCGTGTACTTGGTCTCGGCATCCTTGCCGAGATTTCCCAGCAATATGACTTTGTTGACGCTTCGGGTTGCCATCTTATCCTGAACTGTATCACAACCCACGGCCGCAAACCGGGGACTGGCGCCGCAAACCGGGGAGTGGCTCGAATTTCGCCGCTCTTGCGAAACTTCGTGCCTGTACCCGGTTTGCCCGTGTATCCGGTTTGCCCCGAGGCTGGCGGCGAAGATCGCCGGCGTTGCTCGGCCTCGGCTAACGTCACTGCACCACGTGCGCCGTCAGCACGACGAACAGGGCCTGGTTGTGCGCCACGCCAATCCGCCCGACCACCACTTTCTGGCCTTCTTTCACGTCCACGCTGGCGCTGAGCCTCAAGTTTTGGTTAAGCTGGGGCCAGTAGATGGACGCTTCCATGCTGTCCAACCGCACCGTTGATCCATCTTGAGCCAGCCCGGCGGCGCGAATATTGAAGTGAGTCGTGACCGTTCCATCCGCCATCCCGTTCACCGTTCCGCCTTCGCTCGTAGCATCCGCCCGTTCCCCGGTGCAGATTCGCAACTCGATCTGATCCACCTGCCGGTAATTCTTGAATGGAAATGCACCTTTGAGCTGCGCTACCACGCTTTCCAGTTCCTTTGGTATGGGGCTGCCCACGCCGCTTTCCGCGTCGGTTCCTACGATCAGATTGACCGTCAGATCGATGTTCTTGGGCGCCGCCGCCGGCGTATCCAACTGCTTGATTGCGTCTTCAATCACCGGCATCGCGCTTTTGTCTGCCGTCACGGCGATGGCACGCATCTGGGCATTCTCGGTTCCCGAGCCCCCAAGGGCACGCACCAGGTTCATCACCGGCCCCGGGTCGGCGTACTTCAACACGAAGAGTTTCTCCATGATCGGGACGGGCGGTTTCGTTTGAGCGTTTTTGTTATCCTGCGCCGCCCAAGACAAGGCGGCCAGCATGAATACCGCAGCGATTCGTTTCATCGTTCTTCTCCCTTTTCTTCGAATAGCCAATAAATCACCACGTTCGGATCGTCGGTCGCCAATTGCACCATGCGCACCGGGGCATCTTCGGCAGCAGTAGCCGCTGGCGATGTCCGCGGCGCAACTGCAGCCACGGCCACCGGCACGACATCGGTTCCGGGCACGACCGCCTGGCCCGTCAATCTCCGAGTCCGCCGGCCCGCCATGAGCCTCTGAGCCGCGGCCGTCCGCGAGTGGTTGCCTCCATGCCCGCGCGGCACCAGCCGTTCCACCTTCGGCGCGACCGCCGCTATCCGCGGCATCTCCGGCGCCGGCAGCGTGCTCGGCCTGACCGCCAACCAGACCACGCACGCTCCCGCCGCGGCTATAGCCAGCGCGGCCGCCCAAGCCAATGCCCACGCCGCGCTCCGGCTCTGCGGTTTCGCCAACTCCGCCAGCACCCGCCCGCGAACAACCGCATAGTGCGCCGCCGCCAACGGTTCCGCATGTACTTCGCGCAGTCCATCCAGTTCCAAGCGCAAATCAGCCGCCAGGGCGCTGCACGCCGCGCACTGGCTCAGATGGCGCTCCACGCCTGCCACTTCCCCTACTCCCAGGTCGCCGCCTGCAAACAGCGCGACCCGCTCTTCCCAACGCGCACAACTCATAAGCGCCTCCGTGAATAGCGCTCCACAAAGTCCCGCATCTTCAATCTGGCCTTGGAAATCTGCGAGCGCACCGTGGCCACGCTCGATCCCAGCACGCCCGCCACCTCCGCCGTCGAAAGCCCTTCCAGGTCGCGCAGCACCAGTGCGGCGCGTTCTTTTTCAGAGAGCATCCGCAGGCTGCGCAGCAGCAACGCCCTCCGCTCGCTTTCGCCCGCGCTCTGCTGCGGATCGCCGGCGGCAGCCAATTCCGGTGCGTCGTCCACCGGAACCGTGCTCGGCCTGCGCCGCCGCGCATCGCGGCACACATTCACCGTCACCCGGTAAAGCCAGGCGGCCAGGTTGCCGGATTCAATCTTGCCCAGGTTACGGTAGAGGCGCAGGAACACTTCCTGCGAAGCGTCCTGGGCGTCTTCGAGATTGCCCGCCAGGCGGTACGCCGTCCCCAGCACCAGCCGCTCATGGCGGCGCATCAGCAAATCGAATGCCGCCCCGTCACCGGCGCGTGCGGCTTCGAGCGCGCTGTCCCCGCTTTCCGGTCCATCGCCCGCTTCCACCGCTGCCAGCGCCAGGGTTTTCATCCTCTGTTAGATAAACTGCCGGCGGGGCCAAAGCGTGGATGCGATTTTTGCCTAACCACGCTACACTGGCCCCTAGACCTTTACATGACCACCACCCCGCCCGGCGCGCCACCTTCCCACGCCCAGTACGACACCCGGTTTTTCGGCCATCCGCGCGGCCTGGCTACGCTGTTCTTCACCGAGATGTGGGAGCGTTTCAGCTACTACGGCATGCGCGCCATCCTCATCTATTACATGACCGACAAAATCGTTAAAGGGGGTTCGGGTTTCAACAAGGGCGGTTTGGGCTTCAACGACGATAAAGCCGGCGCGGTCTATGGCCTCTACACCGCCATGGTCTACCTGCTCTGCCTGGGCGGCGGATGGGTGGCGGACCGCATCGTCGGTCAACAGCGCGCAGTGCTGGCGGGCGGCCTGTTCATCGCCGCCGGCGAGTTCTGCCTGATGGGACCGAGTCAGGCCTCGTTCTATTTGGGGCTGGTGCTGTTGATGGTGGGTACGGGCCTGCTCAAAGGCAATGTCAGCACCATCGTGGGACAACTCTACCGGCAGGGCGATCCGCGGCGCGATTCCGGCTTTTCGATTTTCTACATGGGCATCAACATCGGTGCACTGATTTCTCCCATCTTCTGCGGTTGGGTAGGCGAGCGCATCAGTTGGCGGCTGGGCTTCGGGCTGGCCGGCCTGGGAATGCTGGCCGGCGTCATTCAATATGTTCTCGGCGGCAAGTACCTGGGCGATTCCGGCCTGCGCCCCGCTTCCACCGGCGATGCCGCGGCCGATGCCCGCCAGCGCCGCAACGCCATTTGGGCCGTGGGCGCCGGCCTGGCCGTGTTTGCGGTTCTCGGCATGCTGGGCGCCACCGGCGTCATCGCCTTCACTGCCTCGCTGATCTCCGATTCGCTGGGCTGGGCCTTGCTGGGCATCTCGGTGGTGGTGTTCGCGTGGCTTATTTTCTCCCACACCTGGACGGCGGAAGAACGCAAGCGCTCGGCGGCCATCCTGGTGCTGTTTGTGGCGTCGGCGGTTTTCTGGGCATCTTATGAACAGGCCGGCTCCTCGCTCAGCCTGTTCGCCGAGCGCAGCACGGACCGTCACATTTTCGGATTCGAGTTCCCCGCGAGCTGGTTTCAGTTCGTGCAGCCGGTTTTCGTGATCGCGCTGGCCCCGGTTTTCGCGTGGCTCTGGATGGCGCTCAACCGCCGCCACGCAGAGCCGTCCAGCCCCGCCAAATTCGCCCATGGCTTGTTCTGGGGCGGCATGGCGATCGCCATTCTGGTGCCCGCGGCCATCATGGCCGCGCACGGCAAGCTGGTATCGTCGTGGTGGCTCACCGGCACCTATTTCCTTCAGACCATCGGCGAACTATGCCTCAGCCCCGTCGGGTTGAGCGCTATGACCAAGCTGGCGCCCGCGCGCGCGGCCGGTTTTATGATGGGCATCTGGTTCCTCTCCATCAGCATCGGCAACTGGATGGCGGGCAAAGCCGCATCGCTCTATAGCTCGATCCCGCTGCCGTCGCTGTTCGGCATCGTCGCCGGCTGCACCTTTGTCGCCGCCTTGGTCCTGGTCCTGCTGATCCGCCCCACCGTGCGGCTGATGTCGGGCGTGCACTGAGGTGGGGCATGCTCTGAGCGCAAGCTAAAAAGCGTGCCTCTCCCGCTCCGCCGGCGCTAAAATAAAAGTATTCCTGCCTTCCCCGAAGAGCCGGGCGTGCGCCCGCGCTAGAGGAGCCGAAAAGGAAAGAATGCCCTTCGTCCACCTGCATTGCCACACCGACTACTCGCTGCTCGATGGGGCGTGCGACATCGACCAGTTGACGCAACTCGCCGTCGAGCAGAAGATGCCGGCCGTGGCCATCACCGATCATGGCAATCTGTTCGGCGCCGTGAAATTCTATAACGCCGCCAGGCATGCCGGCGTGCAACCCGTCATCGGCTGCGAAATGTACGTGGCGCGCCAGGGGCACAAATCGCGCTCCGAAGGCGATGGCTACAACCACCTGGTGCTGTTGTGCGAAAACCAGGAGGGCTACCGCAACCTCATCAAGCTGGTTTCCACCGCCTATCTCGACGGCTTCTATTACAAGCCGCGCGTCGATCTGGACCTGCTGGCGCAGCATTCCAAGGGGCTGATCGCGCTTTCGGCATGCCTCAAGGGCCATATCGCGGAGACGATTCTTTCCGACCAGTACGACGAAGCCAAGCGGCTGGCCTTCACTTACGCCGATATCTTCGGCAAGAACAATTACTTTCTCGAAGTTCAGGACCATCACCTGGATCAGGATAAGCGGCTCACTCCGCAGTTGAACCGCCTCTCCCAGGAGACCGGCCTGGCGCTGGTGGTCACCAACGATTCGCACTACCTGCGCCGTGACGACGCGCGCGCGCATGAGATTCTGCTCTGCATCCAGACCGGCAAGATGATGAGCGATCCCAACCGGATGCGCTGGAACACGGCGGACTTCTACCTGAAATCGCGCGACGAAATGATGGAGCTGTTCGGCGAGCTGGAAGACGCGGTCGACCGCACCTGGGAGATCGCCCAGCGCTGCAACGTTACGCTGGAGCAGATCAAGGAGCCGTTTCCCAAGTTCGACGTTCCCGCGCAGCACTCGACCGACACCTATTTCGAATATGTGGCGCGCCAGGGCTTCGAGAAACGCCGGCCGCGTCTCGAAGCGCTGCGCGCCAAGGGCGCCCTCAAGCACGACCTCGCTGAATACGCCGAGCGCCTCGACCGCGAAATCCGCATGATCCAGCAGATGAAGTTCTCCGGCTATTTCTTGATCGTCTGGGACTTCATCCGCTACGCACGCACGAAGGGAATCCCGGTGGGCCCTGGGCGCGGCTCGGCGGCCGGTAGCCTGGTCGGCTACTCGATGGCCATCACCGATATCGACCCGCTGCAATATGGGCTGCTGTTTGAACGCTTCCTCAACCCGGAGCGCGTCAGCCTGCCCGATATCGATATCGATTTCTGTATGAACCGCCGCGGCGAGGTGATCCAGTACGTCACCGAAAAATACGGCCGCGAGCAGGTCGCGCAGATCATTACCTTCAACACGCTGGGCGCACGCGCGGCCATCAAGGACGTGGGCCGCGTGCTCGAAATCCCGTACGCTGACGTGGACAAGCTCACCAAGCTCGTCCCCAACGTGCTGAATATCTCGCTGGGAGACGCCATCAAGCAGGAGCCGGGTTTCGCCGAGGCCCGCAAAGATCCGCGCATCGACGAAGTTTTGAAAGTCGCGCTGCGCCTCGAAGGCCTCTCCCGCAACTGCTCGGTGCATGCGGCGGGCGTGGTGATCTCGCCGCAGCCGCTCCAGGAGCTGGTCCCGCTCTACAAAACGAACCGCGATGAAATTGTCACGCAGTTCGATATGAACGGCCTCGAGAAGCTATCGCTGCTCAAGATGGATTTCCTGGGGCTTACCACGCTGACGTTGATCGAAGACGCCCTCCGCCTCATCAAGAAGCGGCACGGCGTCGACCTGGTCCCCGAGGACTTGCCGCTCGACGACGCGGCCACCTACGAAATCTTCTGCAAGGGCTACACCAGCGGCGTGTTCCAGTTCGAATCGCCGGGCATGCGCGACATTCTGCTCCGCTACAAGCCGAGCCGGCTGGAGGACTTGACCGCGCTCAACGCGCTCTATCGTCCGGGGCCGCTCCAGGGCGGCATGGTGGACGATTTTATCGAGCGCAAGTGGGGCCGCCGCGCCGTGCAGTACGATCTGCCCGAGTTGAAGGAACTGCTCGAAGAGACCTACGGCGTGATTGTCTACCAGGAGCAGGTGATGCAGATCTCCAACCGCCTGGCCGGCTACTCGCTGGGCGAAGCCGATCTGCTGCGCCGCGCCATGGGCAAGAAGAAGCTGGAGGAAATGGCCAAGCAGCGCGCCCGGTTCATTCAGGGCGCGGTGGCGCGCGGCTTCCCGCAGCGCAAGATCGAAAAGATTTTCGATTTGATGGAGCAGTTCGCCGGCTACGGATTCAACAAGTCGCACTCCGCCGCGTACGCCTACCTGGCCTTCGTGACGGCGTACCTGAAAGCCCACTACCCGGTGGATTTCATGGCCGCGCTGCTCACTTCGGAAACCGGCAACACCGCCAAGGTGGTGAAGTACATCAACGAGTGCCGCGCCAGGGGCATCACCGTACTGCCGCCTGACGTGAATCATTCCGAGTGGAGCTTCACCCCGGATGCGCATGCGGCGGATGGAAACGGCATCCGCTTTGGGCTGGGCGCCGTGAAAAATCTGGGCCAATCCGCCGTCGAGGCCATCGGCCGCGCGCGCGAGCAGTTGGGCCGCTTCCGCACCATTCACCAGTTCGCCGAATCGGTCGACCTGGGAGCCGTGAACCGGCGCATGATCGAGAGCCTGATTCGCGCCGGGGCCATGGATTCGCTCGATGGCACCCGCGCGCAGAAGTTTGCCGCCGTCGAAGGCGCCATGGAGTCCGGCCAGCGCGCTCACCGCGATCGCGAAAGCGGCCAGGCCGGCCTCTTCGGTGAACCGGCTGGCGCCGAACCGCACGACCGGCCGTTGCCCAACGTTCCCGATTGGACCGATAAAGAGAAGCTGGCTGGTGAAAAAGAGCTGCTCGGGTTCTGGGTGACCGGCCACCCGCTGGATCGCTACCAGGAGAAGATCGGCGAGTTGGCCACTCATGACACCGGCAGTCTCGATGGCCTCGCTAAGAACGCCGAGGTTGCCCTCTGCGGTGTGCTGCGCTCCATCGTGCGCAAACGCAACAAGGAGGGCAAGCCTTGGGTGGCGCTGACCATCGAGGACTTGCAGGGCTCGGTGGACGGCATGGTCTTCGCCTCCAGCTACGAGCGCCTTTCGCCGCAGGTGGTGGAAGACCAGGCCGTGCTGGTGCGCGGACTGATCCTGCCCGAAGAGAACGCTCAGCCCAAGGTGTCCGTGCAGGATATCATCCCGCTGGATGTGGCGCGCGTCGACATGCCGACGGTGATCTCCATTCGCGTCTGGCTGGGCCGCAACGGCGGCACCGACAAAGCCGCCGCCCTCGACGAGCTCTTCAAACGCAAGCCAGGCGAAACCCAGGTGCGCCTCCGCCTGGAAGCCCCGCGCGATTTCTCGGTCCTGCTCGACGTCCCGGCGAAAGTCCGCCCCGATAAGGAATTCCGCGCCGCCCTGGAAGCCATCTGCGGAGCGGAATGTTTGGAGCGGGTGGCGGGCTAAGGGCCGGGGTGTACGCGCCGGGAGCCTGTGTCACAGCCGGCGAGCCGCTCTCTTCTTAGCCGAAATACGCCGGCCGCACTCGGCCAGATCCTGGCACCCGCAGGGACGCTGGAGCAGTTCCTTGGTAGCGGCGATTTTTCGGGACAACTCGTCCAACTCTGCGATTTTCCGGCGCGCCAGTGTTTCCCACCGCTCGGAAGGCGGCGCGCCTGCGCGGAATCCATAAAAGAGCTGCCGCGTTTCGGTCAGGCTGAAGCCGCAGGCTTTGGCGCGCTCCAGCACCGCGAGCCGCTCCAATATCGAAGGGTCGAACTGCCTTCGGCCGCCAACGCGCATGGGTCGCGGCAGCACGCCGGCCTGCTCGTAATAGCGGATCGCGGAAGCGGCGAAACCCGATTCCTTCGCTACCTGCCCGATCGTCATCCTATAAGTTTACTTGACTTAAAGTCGACTTTAAGATGGATGCTCGTCATATGAACATCAAAACGTTTTTCGCGGCCATGATTCTTGCGGCGCCCACCTGCACTCTGCCGGTCGAGGCAGCTCCGCCCATTGCCTGCAACCTGAAAGCGCTCACGTCGGAACAGCGGAAGCAACTGGAGAGACTCGGGGAGCATGTGATTTCGGCGATTACCGCCTCGCGCGAGTTGAGCGACGGTTATGCCTTCCGCGTCGATCCGCAGAGAGCTTCGCTGATGGACGTGGCGCAATGGTTGGACGTATGGCGCCGGTGTTGCCCGTTCTACGAATTTCAGATCGACTTCCATGCGGCGAACGCAGGCATCTGGCTCTCGGTGAAGGGGCGGCCAGGTGTGAAGGAATACCTTCCCCTGGATTCGCCGGGACTGGCGGCGAAGCTGCCGAAGTAGACCGATTCGCTTCGAAACCGCCGGTGCAGTGCGGAATTTCGCCGTTCGCCCGCGCCTAACCTTTGACTCGACAGCTCGTCCTTGGCTGGCTGGCGTTTGTCGAGGCCATCCGCCACATCACGGGGAATGAATATGGAGTAGCCGCCCCGGACTGCGCGAGCACCGCGCCGCGCGGCCGGAACCCTAGTGGACGCCGGCAGTGTCCGCAACCGGAGCGAAGGGACTGATGAGGTTGTTTTGGCCGTCGAATTCGAATTCAATCGTGGATTCGATCTCGAGCCCGGGGTTCTTCTCGATTTCCGCCCGCAGGTTCTCGCTCAGCGCCATGCGGCCCAATTCCATGGTGTTGCGGATCCAGGCGTAGGTCACCTCCCGCAAGTCGACTTTGCCGACGGTGGGCGCGATGCGCTCGATGGCTTCGCGGTCGGTCGGAAAATGAATCGGCGTGCGGATGGCGGCCGGCGTGTTGGCAGTGAGCGAATTGATCCAGGTGGGTTCCCAGTCGATGCGGTCCACCAGCCGGTCGGTGACCACGTCCGCCATGCCCATGCCTACGGCGCTGTTGTACGTCAGTTCGCTTAAATCGCGCACGAAGATGCGCTCGAATTTGGGGCCGGGCCAGGGATTGTATTGGCCTTGCACGCCGCGGTTGACCACCTTGGTATCCATGCCCGCGCCGGTGATGTTCTTGCCGATTTCGTCCAGGATGAGGATGTCCGCATCCGTGGGGATGCGCGCCATCCAGGATTTCACCAGCTCCAGGTTGGCCTCCTCGCGCTGCTCCATTTCTTCCACCGGCACGGCGTCCAGCTTGGCGGTGTGGTGATGCGCGTCCTCCAGGATGGCCAGGCCGCCCAGAATCTTGCCCGAAGCCAGCACCTGCCGGCCCACGCTGCGAATCACGTGCTCCAGGCCCAGCCGGTATGCGTAAGCGTGGTAGCGTTGCGCCCCGGCGAACTTGCCGAGGCCGATGGCCATCATCTTGAACAGGCCGCTTTCGATTTTGCCCGCGAAATCCGTGTGCCACTTCACCCGGCCCACCAGCATGACGCCGCTCGATTCGTACGCCGTGCGGTCCATGAAGGCTTCGATGCCGTCGGCCGTCTTGCCCAGTGAAACCACTTCCAACTGGCTGACGATCGGGCAGCCCATGCCCGATTCGGTGATGCCGTAATGGGCCAGCACGTCGGCCTGGCCGGCGGCGGAGGCGGCGCCGTGGCTCCCCATGGCCGGGAAGATGAACGGCTCGACGCCGGCGTCTTTCCAGTACTGGACGACGGAGCGCACGATGGTGGCGATGTTGTGAATGCCGCGGCTGCCGACCCCGATAGCCACTCGGTCGCCCGGCTTCAGGCGCCCGGCAAAGTTAGCCGCGGCGAGTTGGCGGCGCACTTCCGCCGCGACGTCGGGAATCTGGCGATCGGGAAGTTTCTGCCGGACCAGCAACAGGCGAGGTAATTGCATGCTCGACTACATTTTAGCGCCGGAAAGAAGCGCCTCGCAGCGCCCGCCGGCCCGGCCCATCGCTCCACATCCATGAATTGTTCGCCCTCATCACGCCCGCGCTGATCGCCGGCGCGTTTGCCGAGCGCGTGCGCTTTCGCGCCATGGTCGTGTTTTCCATTCTATGGGCGTTCTTCGTATACTTTCCGGTGGCGCACATGGTGTGGAGCGCCGGCGGCTTTCTCAACGCGTGCCGTGGTGCCTTCCGCCCGCAAAGACGAAGTGATCGCAGCCCTTGTCGAGGCTGTGCGCACCGGCGCTATTGGAGACGGCAAGATCTTTGTCTCCGAGGTGGTCGACGTGGTTAGAATCCGCGACGATGCCCGAGGCGAATCGGCCTTATAAATACCATTGATGGCGGTTTGGTACCCCGGCAGAGAGTATCTTCTCGCGGCTTTCCTATAATGGTTTCATGTGCGGAATTGTCGGTTATGTCGGGAATCGCAAGGCGGTGCCGATCATTTTGGAGGGTCTGAAACGCCTGGAATACCGGGGCTATGATTCAGCCGGGCTGGCTGTGTACGGCGAGGATCACAACCTCGCCGTGCGCCGCGCCAAGGGCAAACTGCGCAACCTGGAAGACGTCATCCGCCTGAACCCGGTGGATGGCTCGTTCGGCATCGGCCACACGCGCTGGGCGACGCATGGGCGCCCCACCGAAGAGAACGCTCACCCGCACAGCGATTGCAGGGGCGACCTGGTGGTGGTGCATAACGGCATCGTGGAAAACTACCTGGCGCTCAAGCATCAACTCCAGGCGGAAGGCCACGTGTTCCGGACCGAAACCGACACCGAGATCATCGCGCACCTGATCGAAAAGTATTTTCACGGCAACCTGGAAGAAGCGGTTCGGGCGGCGGTGGCGGAGCTCGCCGGAGTATTCGCCCTGGCCGTGATCTCGCGCGCCGATCCCGAGAAGATCGTCGCCGCGCGCAACGGTCCGCCGGTGGTCATCGGCATCGGCGACAACGAATACTTTGTGGCATCCGACGTGCCCGCCATCCTCAGCCACACGCGCGACATGTTTTTCCTGGCCGATGGCGACATGGCCATCCTGACTCCGGACGGCGTTCGCTTGAGCGATTTCCAGGGCCGGCCCGTGAATCGGCAGGTCACGCACGTGCTGTGGGATCCCATCATGGCCGAAAAAGGCGGCTACAAGCATTTCATGCTCAAGGAAATCTTCGAGCAGCCGCGGGCGGTGCGCGACACCATGCTGGGCCGGATCGGGCAGGAGACAGGACGCATTTTTCTGGATGAGATGGACATTCAGCCGGCGGAGTTCGCCGGTTTCCGTCAGGTGAAGATCATCGCCTGCGGCACCAGCTGGCATGCCGCACTGGCCGGTAAGTTCATGATCGAAAAACTGGCGCGCATTCCTGTCGAGGTCGACTACGGGAGCGAATTCCGCTATCGCGATCCGATCATCGCCGCCGACACGCTGACCGTGGTGATCTCGCAATCCGGCGAAACCGCCGATACACTGGCCGCGCAACGCGAGGCCAAGCAGCGTGGATCGAAAACACTGGCCATCTGCAACGTGGTGGGTTCGATGGTCACGCGCGAAGCCGCCGGCACCATTTACACGCACGCGGGGCCGGAAATCGGCGTGGCTTCGACCAAGGCTTTCACCTGCCAGTTGAGCGCGCTGTTCATCCTGGCCATGTACCTGGGGCAGTCCAACGGGCACCTGGATGAAGGCACGTCGAGCTGCCTGATGCAGGAGGCGCTGCGAATTCCCGGAAAGTTGGAGACCGTGCTGGCGCACGATGCAGTCTACGAAGCGCTGGGACGGGAGCTGCACCGCGCCACCGACTTCCTTTTCCTCGGCCGCGGCCAGCATTTCCCAATCGCCCTGGAAGGCGCGCTCAAGCTGAAGGAAATCTCCTACATTCACGCCGAGGGTTATCCGGCGGGCGAAATGAAGCACGGCCCTAACGCATTGATCGACGAAAAACTGCCGGTGGTGGTGCTGGCCACGCGCGATGCTTCAAGCGAAGAGAGCCGCCTGCTGTATGAGAAAACCGTTTCCAATATTCAGGAAGTGAAGGCGCGCGAAGGAATCGTGGTGGCCCTGGTGACGCAGGGCGATGAACAGGTGCCCAAGATGGCCGACCACATCATCGAGATTCCACCGTCGCTGGCGCTGCTGAGCCCGATTCTCGAAATCGTGCCGCTGCAACTGCTGGCCTACCACATCGCCGTGCGGCGCGGTTGCGACGTGGATCAGCCGCGCAACCTGGCCAAGAGCGTGACGGTCGAGTAACGTGCCGTTGGCGCAATTCCTCGACCGCCTCGAGGTGCCGACGCGGGGCAAGGGGCTGTATGAGATCACCGGCGCGATCGAGGATTGGGTGGCGCGCCTCGGCGTCAGCAACGGCCTGCTCACCCTGTTCGTGCAGCACACCTCGGCGTCGCTCACCGTTCAGGAAAACGCCGATCCCGACGTGATCCACGATCTCAACCAGTTCTTCAACCGGCTGGTCGAGGAGGACAACCGCTTGTACCGTCACACCGTGGAGGGCCCCGACGATATGCCCGCCCACATCCGCGCGGCGCTCACGCAGACGCAGCTTTCGCTGCCCGTGGAGCGCGGCCATGTGGCGCTCGGCTCCTGGCAAGGCATCTACCTGTTCGAACATCGCGCCGCCCCCCACCGCCGCAGCATCAAGCTGCACCTGATCGGAGAAGATTGAAGTGCGCTGGCACCTAGCGCTGCCGTGTACAATAGTCCGTTGGAGGCACAATGAGCGCAAAGGCAACCGTTCGAAAAGCCGGCAACGTGGCCATCGTGGATTTGGCTGGAAGGATTGTTCTGGGCGATGGCTCCGGGGTGGTGCGTGACACGATCAAGGACCTGGTCGGCTCCGGCCAGAAGAAGATCCTGCTCAACCTGCGCGACGTGACATATCTGGATAGCGCCGGCCTCGGCGAAATCGTCGGGTCGTATGCCACCGTGACTAATCAGGGCGGCGATGTCAGGCTGTTGCACGCGCAAGGGAAGGTCAAGGAACTGCTGACCATCACCAAGCTCTACACCGTTTTCATTGCCTACGATGATGAAGGCGCTGCGCTGAAGGGCATGGCGGCCGGCGCCGCGAAGGCCTGAAGGGGGCGCTGGTCGGCCATTTTCCGGAGCGCGAGATTCAATCTCGCAACGCGAGTCTGCGGACCGTTTGGGCCTCGGCCCTCACCGGGCGACCATAGCTTGCATTTCCCCGGTGACACGGCGAAAGTGATTAATACCACCCCGAGACGCAGGTTTTTGGCGGGGAGCCGATTGATTTAGGCAGTACCGAGTGTTAATATTCTCTTACTCTGTCATCCTCCGAGACAGAATGTAGTAGACCTAGGCCTCACGCCTTCCCCGGCGTGGGGCTTTTTTCGTGGCGTGCGCCGGCTCGCCCATACGCCGCTCGATGTGTGCTGCCACCCGCCTGAGTTTCCGGATTGACCTGGCTGCCGGCTTGCTAAATCGCGGTGCTGCCGCGCGTCCCCTTTATCAGAGAGCCTGTTAGGATGAATACGTTGATGGCTGCTCCGCCGGAACCCGCCCGCTTCTCGGTTGACGATCTGGAACGTGTGTTTCGCGAGAGCCACGCCGCCGTGTTCCGTGCGGCTTACCGCATCACCGGCAATGCCAGCGACGCCGAAGACGCGCTGCAAACGGTGTTCCTACGGTTGCTAAAACGCGATGCCGCGGCCGACGCGGTGGAGAACATGCCGAGTTTCCTGCGGCGGGCGGCAGTGAATGCGGCGCTGGACATTGTACGCTCGCGGCAGGGCATCCGGAATATTCCCCTGGATGAATTGGAGCCCGTGCTGGCGGAGCCTGCGCATCGCCGGCCGGACCGCCTGCAAGCCTCGAGCGAAATTCGCGATTGGTTGCGGGGCGCGCTGGCGCGGCTGAATCCGCGTATCGCGCAGATGTTCGCCTTACGGTTCTTCGAAGGAAAAGACAATCCCGAAATTGCGCGGTTGTTCAACACCACGCCGGGCAGCGTCGCGGTGACCATTTCCCGGACACGCGACCGGCTGGAAAAGGAATTCCGCGTTTATCAGGGAGGCGAGGCATGACACCGGAAAACAATTTTCAGGATCCGGCTCTGGAACAGGCATTGTCGGAAATTCGCGACGAAGCGGTGGATCCGGCGGTGGTCGAGGCCGCCCGAAATCGCGTCTGGGCGCGGCTGGCGGAAGCCGCCGGCCAATTGAGCGCCGAACCCATCCGCGGCTGCGCCGGCTTTCAAGCGCTACTCGCCGATTACCGCGCGGGGCGCCTGCCGCAAGCGCGCGCCATGCTGGTCGAGGATCACCTGCATGCCTGCGTCGCCTGCCGGCACATCTATGAAGGAAAAGTGGTGACCATGCCGGCGGCTCGTCCGGCGCGGTCTGCGGGCCGTAGCTCTTATGCCGTTCGTTGGGCGGCCGCGGCGGTGGTGGTGTTAGCCGCCGGAGCGGGTGTCTGGACCGTAATCCAACGCTCGAGCGGGCCCGTCGGCCGGGCCAGAGTGGAGGCGGTCAGCGGCGTGCTATATCAGGTGGCGGCCGATGGCTCGCTCCATCCGCTGGTGGCCGGACAGGATTTGCCGGCAGGCGCGGAGATTCGTACCGCTAAGGATTCCGATGCCCTGCTGCGCCTGGGTGATGGATCGTCGCTCGAACTGCGCGAGCGCTCGAGCCTCTTCACCACCGCTTCCGCCAATGACCTGACGATTCGGCTGGGCCGCGGCAGCGTGATGGTGGAAGCCGCCAAACGCCGTAAAGGCCACCTGTTTGTGGATACCGGCGATTGCCGCGTGGCGGTGACCGGAACCATCTTCGGCGTCAGCGCCGGCGTCAAGGGCTCGCGCGTTTCGGTGGTTCAGGGCGAAGTGCATGTGGAACAGGGGGGCAGCGAGAAGGTGCTCCACCGCGGCGACCAAACCGTCACCGGTGCGGAGATGGACCCCGAGCCGGTGAAAGAGGATATCGCCTGGAGCCGCAACCGGGATCATTATTACAAGCTGCTGGCCGATTTGCGCGCCAGCCTCGAGCAGATTCATCTGCCCGACCTGCGCTACCAGAGCGACGTGTTGAACCGGCTGCCTGCGTCCACTGTGCTGTACGCCGCCATCCCCAATCTGGGCGACTACCTGAGCCAGGCGCAGGCGACGCTCAACCGCAAGATCGCCGAGAGTCCTGAGCTGGCTTCGTTCTGGAATGAGCGCGCAGCCAGGGTGCAGCCGGTGATTGAGAACCTGCGAGCCGCCAGCAGCTATCTGGGCGGCGAGATCGCGGTGGTAGTCACCGCGGCGGATGGCAAGCCGCGGGGCCCCGTTTTTGTATCCGAGCTGAAGCGCGACGGTTTCGCCGAGTTTCTCAAACAACAGGGGCTGCCTTTGACGGTCGAGGTGAGCCACGGGCTGGTGGCGTTCGGCCCGGACCGCGCGGCGGTTGAGAGCCTGGTCCCGGTCCTCGATTCGCCGGCGGGCGGATTCGCAGCCACCCCATTCTACGAGCGCATCGCGCAAGTCTATCGCGAAGGCGCCGGGCTGCTGGTGTGCGCCGATCTCTCGCGCCTGGGCCAACACTCGGCCGGCATGCGCTATTTCGTGGCCGAGGAAAAAGAAGTCAATCACCAGATGGAGTCCCGCGCCGCGTTGAGCTTCGATCCCGCCCACTCCTCCATTGCCGCCTGGCTGGCCGATCCGGCGCCCATGGGCTCGCTCGATTACGTTTCGCCGGAGGCCGGGACGGTAGCGGCATTCGTGGTGCGCGACCCCGCCGTCATCGCCGACCAGATCGCCGGCGTGGCGAATACGACCGCCGCAGAATTGGGTGCGCAGGGCGACTTGCGCAAGGACCTGGCGCATAGCCTCGGCGGCGAGTTTGCCCTCTCGCTCGACGGCCCGTTGCTGCCCGTGCCTTCCTGGAAACTGGTGGTCGAGGTCTACGATCCGCAGCGATTGCAGTCGGTTTTCACCCGCCTGGTGGCCGACGCCAATCTGCATCTTGCCAAGTCCGGCGGCCACAGTATTCACATGGCGCAGCAGACCGTGGACGGCCGGACCTATTACACCATCGACTCGCCCGGGCTGGGGCCGCTGGCCGAGGCGCACTATACCTTCGCCGATGGTTACATGATCGCCGCGCCCAGCCGTGCGCTGGTTAAACAAGCGCTGGATCTGAAGGCCGCCGGAACCTCGATCGTCCGGTCGGAGAAGTTCCTGGGCTTGACGCCGCGCGACCATTACGCCAATTTTTCGGCGGTGCTTTATCAGAACCTGGGCACGTCGCTGGCGCCGCTCGCCGGGCTGTTGAGTGGCCTGGGCGGCGAGCATCATCCCGGGCAGCCGAATCCGGCCGACCGTCTGAGCAACCTCAAACCTACGCTGATCGCCGCCTATGGCGCGCCGGACCGCATCACGGTGGCCAGTGCGAGCGATGTGCTGGGCGCCAGCCTGGGGGCTCTTCTCACGGGCAGCCCCGGCGGCTGGGCAGACTCATTACCGCTAGGCCAACTCCTCGGAACAGGCGGGCGTAAGCCGGCGTATAGAGAGAAGTGATGGCTGAAGAGCTGGCTGAACAGAAGGCGCCCGTTGTCGATCTGGACGGCCTTGAGGTGCGCTTCGGCGATCGCGTGATCCTGAAGGGGCTCAAGGCGTCGCTTACTGGCCGCTCTATCGGCCTGCTGGGGCCGAACGGGGCCGGGAAATCCACCCTGCTGAATACCCTGCTGGGCTTTCATCAGCCGTCGGCGGGGACGGCCCGCATTCTCGGGCGCGACATCCGCCACGAGCCGCGCGCGGTGCGCAGCCTGATCGGCTATATGCCGGAGAATGACTCTTACATCGCCTCCATGACCGGCGTCCGCTTCGTGCGGCTGATGGCGGAACTGGCCGGCCTGCCCAAGGCCGAGGCGCTGGAGCGCGCTCACGAGGCGTTCTTTTACGTGGGCCTCGGTGAAGTCCGCTACCGCGTGTTGGGTACTTACTCGTTGGGCATGAAGCAGGCCGCCAAGCTGGCGCAGGCCATCGCCCACGGTCCCAAGCTGCTGTTTCTGGACGAGCCGACCAATGGCCTCGATCCGCCCGCGCGCCTGCGCATGATTCAGTTGATCCAGGAGATTCGCGACCGCGGCGATCTGCATCTGATCGTCTCTTCCCACCTGCTGCGCGACGTGGAGGAATGCTGCGACGAGGTTCTGATTCTCAAGGAAGGCGCCGTTGCTGCGTTCTGCAACCTGGAAGAAGAGCGGCGCGCCAACCTGCGTTTCCTGGAGATGGAAACGCGCGGCGAAGCCAACGGCAATTTCGTCG
Source organism: Bryobacterales bacterium (assembly GCA_963761855.1). GTDB lineage: Bacteria > Acidobacteriota > Terriglobia > Bryobacterales > Bryobacteraceae > Bog-375. The sequence goes on from CAVXJY010000062.1 coordinate 249,578, forward strand.
AAGCTATCCGCGGCCTCGGCTGCGAAACCGCTCCCGGTGCGCAAGGGCGCCTTAAAGTGGTGCTGCCGGAGGGGTTGGAAGTGCGCCGCCTGTATGAGATCGCGGCCGAGCAGGCTGTCCAGATCCGCCGCTTGAATCACCGGCGCGATTCGCTCGAAGACATTTTCCTGAAAGCCATGGAGGCCGCCAATGGCCGTCTATAAAAAGACCTACCGGCCGTATGAGGGTGCGCTCACGCCCCGCTGGTCGCGCCTGCTGGTGATTCCGCGCTACGCCTTCGAAGATCTCCACCGGCGGCGATTTCTTTCCATCTTCTTCGTCTGCAGCTTCATCTATCCGCTCATTTGCGCCATCATCATCTACGTCCAGCACAATGCGAGCGCGCTCAGCCTGATCAATGCGCAGGGCGCGCAGCAGCTGATCACCATCAACGTGGTCTTCTTCTTTTCGCTGCTCGGCTGGCAGAGCATGCTGGCGCTGTTTTTGGCCGCCTTCGTGGGGCCGGGGCAGGTATCGCCCGATCTGGCGAACAATGCGCTTGCGCTCTACCTGGCGCGGCCGTTCTCGCGCGCCGAATACGTGCTCGGCAAGATGTCGGTGCTGCTGATCTTGCTTTCACTCATGACCTGGGTGCCGGGACTGCTGCTGTTCGGCCTCGAAAGCTACCTGGAAGGCTGGAGCTGGGTGATCGATCACGCACGGATTGCCGAGCGGCCTCTTCTTCGGCTCCTGGGTATGGATTCTGCTGCTGGCGCTGCTGGCGCTGGCGCTGTCCGCCTGGGTGAAATGGAAGCCCGCCGCCGGCGCGCTGATGTTCGGCGTGTTTTTCGTAGCTTCGGCTTTCGGCGCGGTGATCAACGGCGTGGAGCGCACCAACTGGGGCCACATGTTCAACATCGGCTATCTGGTGGGCTCGGTGTGGGTGCGGTTGTTCGAAGGCAGCCAGCCCACCACCAACGGCGCGGTCTTCTTCCGCTCGCCGCGCGGCGAAGACGTTGCCGCTGTGGATGCTGCTGGGCGGCGCTGGCCGTGCTGGCGCTGGTCTGCCTTTACATGCTGGCGCGCAAGATCCGCGGCGCGGAGGTGGTGCGGTGAGCGTGACACCCATATCACCTTCGCCGACGTTTCGCGCTTTTACGGCGAAGTGCTGGGCATCAACAACGTCAACCTGACCATTCCGCCGGGCATCACCAGTCTGGTGGGGCCGAACGGGTCCGGCAAGACCACGCTCATGAACCTCATGACCGGGCTGATCCGCCCCACGCAAGGCGAGATCCGCGTGCTGGGCATCCCGCCCGACCATCCCGAGCAGCTCTGCCGCGCTGCTCGGCTACTGCACGCAGTTCGACGCCTTTCCCAAGGGCCTCACCGGCTACCAGTTCATCTATTCGGTTCCTGCGCTGCACGGCATGAGCCAGGCGGAGTGCGCCGCGAGCGCGCCGCGGCGGCGCTGGAGCGGTCGAACATGATGCCGGCCGCCGGCCGCCCCGTGGCCGCCTACAGCAAAGGCATGCGCCAGCGCATCAAGCTGGCGCAGGCCATCGCCCACGACCCGCAGGTGCTGGTGCTCGACGAGCCGCTCAACGGCCTCGACCCCATGGCCCGCGCCGAAACCATCGCGCTGTTCCGCGAGTGGGGCGCCGACGGGCCGGCACGTCATCGTCTCCAGCCACATCCTGCACGAAGTGGACCGGATCTCCGACCAGGTGATCCTGCTGAGCCACGGCTACGTGGTGGCCGAAGGGCAGATCCAGGGCGTGCGCAGCGAGGTGAAGGAGCAGCCCATGCAGATCCTGGTGCGCTGCGACCGGCCCGGCGGGCTGGCCGCGCGCCTGTTCCAGCAGGACCACATGGTGGAGGCCAAGATCCAGGCCGATGGCCGCAAGCCTGCTGCTGCGCACCACCGACGCCGACAGCTTCTACCTGCTGCTGAACCGCGTGATTCTGGAAACCGGCCTGGAAGTGGAATCCGTGGCGCCGGCCGATGACGACGTGAACTCGGTCTATCAATACCTGATCGGCGGCGAAGGAGGCGCGGTATGACTGCCCTGTGGATGCGGCAGATCGCCGCCGTGTTGCGGCTGGAATTGAAGAAGACGTTTTTCTCCAAGCGCGGCTGGTGGATCTACTGCCTGGCGCTCGGGCCGGTGGCGATCACCGTGCTGCACTGGCTGTTCGAAATGGGCCGCTCCGTCGCCCGGCCACAGCCTGGGCGACGACAGCATCGGCTTCGCCGCCATGTTCCAGTTCTTCTATCTGCGGGGCGCCATTTTCTTCGGCTGCATGGGAATTTTCTCCAACCTGTTCCGCGGGGAGATGCTGGAGAAGACCCTGCACTATTACTACCTGACGCCCATGCGCCGCGAGCTGCTGGTGGCCGGCAAGTACCTGGCCGGCCTGGCGGTGGCGCTGGTGCTGTTCGTGGGCAGCACGGCGGCTTCGTTCCTGCTGATCGGCCGCCATTTCGGCCCCGCCTACTCGGACTACATCTGGCACGGTCCCGGCCTGAGCCAGCTCGGCTGGTATATGCTGGTGGCGGCGCTGGCCGCGTCGGCTACGGCGCGGTGTTCCTGATGTGCGGCCTGTTGTTCCGCAACCCCATGATCCCGGCCGCGGTGGTGTTCGTATGGGAGAACCTGAACCCGTTCCTCCCCGCGCTGCTCAAGAAGATCAGCGTGATTTTCTACCTGAGGAACCTGTGCCCGGTGGAAGTCCCCGTGCCGCCGCCCTTCAACGTGATGGTCGTCGAAACCGACCCCACCCCCGCCTGGCTGGCCATTCCCGGCCTTCTCGCCGTCTCCCTGCTGCTGCTGATCTACACCGCCTACTCCGCGAGGCAAGGCGAGATTAGTTACGGGGAGTGAGGGGGCTCCAGCCGGCGCTACAATTGGGTTCAGGCTCGAACCATAGACAATATCCATGCGAGGCGAACGTGAAGAAGAAAGCGGACGTTGAGCTACGGGAACCGGACTACATAGAGGACTACTCCGCCGACGAAGTACAGGACGATGCTGAAGGAGATGGGGTCGTACCGGCTGTTCGCTATGAGATATCTAGCTATGGCATAGACTTCGATGTCAAGGGGCTCGTCGAACGGCTGAAGCAGGAAAAGGTGTATGTCCCGGAATTTCAACGGAGCTTCGTTTGGCGTTTGCCAGACTCCTCCCGCTTTATTGAGAGCCTGCTCCTGGGGTTGCCCGTCCCCGGCATTTTCCTCGCGAAGGACCTCGATTCCCAGAAACTGTTCGTCATCGACGGCCAGCAGCGTCTGAAATCACTACAGTACTTTTACGCCGGTGTCTTTAGGCCCGATCCCGGTCGGCACTTCCAACGAACGTTCCGACTGACCCATGTCCAGAAGCAGTTCGAAGGGAAGCGCTACGAATCTTGACGAACGAACTCGACAGATACTCGACGACTCCGTCATTCACGCGACTATCGTCAAACAGGATTCGCCGAGGGACGACGATACGAGTATCTATCACGTCTACGAACGGCTGAATAGCGGCGGTCGCCTTCTCCATCCGCAGGAAATACGAACAGCGATTTTTCACGGACCGCTGATCGAGGCTATCCGTGACGCCAATGGACATGCGTCCTGGCGACGGCTGTTCGGCGCCAAGAGCCCTCGATTGAAAGATGAGGAACTGATCCTGCGTTTCATGGCACTTTACGAGTGGTCTGAGGCGTACGACCGGCCTATGGCCGAGTTCCTAAGCCGGTTTGCTCAAAAGAACCGGCATTTGACTGGGAAGCGGCTGGACGACCTCCTGGGGCTCTTCAAACGCTCCATGGACATCATATTTGAGGCGTCTGGTGAGAAGGCGTTCCGGCCGGAACGTAACTTCAATGCCGCCGTATTCGACTCCGTGTCTTACGGCGTGGCAAAGCGCATTGCAGCCGACAGAGGCGCGTCAGTCGAGTCGATAAGGAAGCCGTTCTCCAAGCTGCTATCCGACAAAGCGTATGTTCAGGCGATCTCGCGGTCAACGGCGGACAAGGCCTTTGTCGAGAGGCGATTAGCGGCTGCTGCTAAGGCATTCGCGAGCGGAAAGTGAAAAGCGTCGACCTGGTTCGGCACCGCGATAGTATTCGCTCAGCGATGGGCCGCGCCAAAGACCTGGGATGGGATCCGGAGATGCTCGGGCACTGGGGTAGGTACCTTTGCATCCTGGCAGCCGGATTTCTAGAAAACACGATCCGAATACTTTACGGCTCTCATGCCGAGAGACGGGCATCCCTTTCAATTGCAACGTATGTGGTCGCCCAGTTGGAGCGGATTCAGAATCCTAAGGCTGGGAAGTTTATCGAGGTGGCGCACGCGTTTGATAAGAAATGGGCCGACGATTTGGAGGCGTTCTTGAACGCAGACGATGGGAGGCGCAAGAATGCAATTGACTCTATTATGAATAACCGAAATCTCACGGGAAGGTGTGGGCGCAGCCTCGGCGGTCTGGCGACACCGCACCGCGCCCCGGGCGGGACGGCGGCGCGGCCCCGGCGTGGACGACGACGCGGCTGGAGCAGGGGCCGGGCTGGACGCTCGACGTCGTGCGGCCCCCGAAGGGCGGGAAGGCGGGTGCCGGCGACAGCGCAATGCCGGCAGGCAAGCGGGGGTGAACGCCGAAGGCCCCGCGTGGGCTGAACCGGCATTGGCTCGGGTCCGGCCCGGTTGGGCAATCGCACTTGGAATTCGCATCATGCGCGGTTTGCGACGCGGCCGGACGGTGAACCGCCAAGACGCCGTCCACCCAACAGGCGCCAAGAAAAGCGGGGTCAGGCGGGATCGGGCGGGACCGGGGGACGGGTTCCTGTCATCATGGCCTTGGCGTCTTGGCGTCTTGGCGGTTCATGTCGGCCGCCACAGCCGCGTCGGCCGCCCGCAGCCGCGACAGCCGCCCGCCGAGCCTGCCACCGGGCGCTTGTCCCGGTGGTGCGCCCGCCTGTATGACCGCGCGCCCGAACTGATGGCGCCGCCCCGCCCGACCGGCGGCATCACCGCGACGCAGGCCCGCGTCCGTTGCCGCGCCGTGGGCGCCGCGCTGGCGCCGTGGCAGCGGGCGATCGCCGCGGGCCTGGCAAAAGCCCATGCACCAGTCGGCGCACGCCCCCGCGCGGCGCCGGCGTGCCAGAAGCCCATGCACCAATTCCCGGCGCCGCCGACGCCCGTCCGCCAGCGGCGCGCCGCCTCGGCGAAGCCGCCGCGTGCACCGCGTCGGCGCACGCCCGGCGCGCGGCGCCGGCGTGCCAGAAGCCCATGCACCAATTCCCGGCGCCGCCGAGCCCGCCGCCGCCGCCCGCCTGGCGAAGCCCCGTGCACCAGTCGGCGCACGCCCGGCGCGCGGCGCCGGCGTGCCAGAAGCCCATGCACCAATTCCCGGCGCCGCCGACCCCGCCGCTGCCGCCCGCCTGGCGAAGCCCCGTGCACCAGTCGGCGCACGCCCGCCGCGCGGCGCCGGCGTGCCAGAAGCCCATGCACCAATTCCCGGCGCCGCCGAGCCCGCCGCTGCCGCCCGCCTGGCAAAGCCCCGTGCACCAGTCGGCGCACGCCCGGCGCGCGGCGCCGGCGTGCCAGAAGCCCATGCACCAATTCCCGGCGCCGCCGGCCCCGCCGCCGCCGGCCGCGCCGACCGCCCGCCCGAAGCACCGGCAGCGGCCTCGCACGCCGGCGCCACGACAAGCTGGCGCCCCATGCCACCCGCCCGGCTGTCAACCGACATCCGAATTTGGGCCGGCGGCGACATTGAAAACTGGGCCCCCATGTTTCAACGAGCTGACGTGCCGCGGTGGCGGCCCAGGCTCGCCAAGGTCGGGAGAAGTACGGGGCGCGACGACGGGTCGAGGAACACGGGCATTGCCGCCAGGTTGGCGCTGCTCGCCCCCCCGGCCCTCCCCCCACCCCGCTTGATCCGCTTCGCGGCTCAAGCCCCCTCAAGGGGGGAGGGAGAAGATGACGATGCAGCATGATCCTTCGCATTTCCGGCGTTTTGCGCTAGCTAGCGGCATGCACGACGAATCCCCGCATCGGAACCGGCATGACCAAGACCCGCCGCCTGTTCGGCACCGACGGCATCCGCGGCAAGGCCAACACCGACCCGATGACGGCCGGGACGGCGCTGCGCCTCGGCCAGGCCGCCGGGCTGATGTTCACCCGCGGCAACCACCGCCACCGGGTGGTGATCGGCAAGGACACGCGGCTGTCCGGCTACATGATCGAGCCGGCGCTGACCGCCGGCTTCGTCGGCGCCGGGATGGACGTGACGCTGGTCGGCCCGCTGCCGACGCCGGCGATCGCCATGCTGACGCGCTCGCTGCGCGCCGATCTCGGGGTGATGATCTCCGCCTCGCACAACCCGTACGAGGACAACGGGATCAAGCTGTTCGGCCCGGACGGGGCCAAGCTGTCCGACGCGATGGAGCTGGAGATCGAGGCGCTGATGGACAGCGGCTTCGCCGACCGCCTGGCCGACCCGGCCGATCTCGGCCGCGCCTCGCGGCTGGACGATGCCGCCGGCCGCTATATCGAGGCGGCGAAGGCCAGCTTTCCGCGCGGGCTGCGGCTGAAGGACCTGAGGATCGTCATCGACTGCGCCAACGGCGCCGCCTACCGGGTCGCCCCCACCGTGCTGTGGGAACTGGGTGCGACGGTCATCCCGGTCGGCGTCGCGCCCGACGGGTTCAATATCAACCGGGGCTGCGGCTCGACCGTGCCCGAGTTCCTGTGCGGCCAGGTGGTGGAACACGGCGCCGACCTGGGCATCGCGCTGGACGGCGACGCCGACCGGGTGCTGATCGCCGACGAGCACGGCGAGCTGATCGACGGCGACCAGCTCCTGGCGCTGATCGGCGGGTCCTGGGCGGACAGCGGGCAGCTCCGCGGCGGCGGCGTGGTCGCCACGGTGATGTCCAATCTCGGGCTGGAGCGGTTTCTGGCCGGGCGCGGGCTGGCGCTGCACCGCACCAGCGTCGGCGACCGCTACGTGGCCGAGCGGATGCGCGAGACCGCGATCAATGTCGGGCGGCGAGCAGTCGGGCCACCTGATCCTGTCCGATTTCGCGACCACGGGCGACGGGCTGGTGGCGGCGCTGCAGGTGCTGGCCGTGATCGTCGAGCAGGGGCGCCCGGCCAGCGAGGTCTGCCGCGTGTTCGCGCCGCTGCCGCAGCTGTTGCGCAATGTCCGATTCGCCGGCGCCTCGCCGCTGGGCGATGCGCGCATCCAGCAGGCGATCGCGGCGGCCGAGGGGCGGCTGAACGGCGCCGGGCGGCTGCTGATCCGCGAGAGCGGCACCGAGAAGCTGATCCGCGTGATGGCCGAATCCGAGGACGAGGCGCTGGTCGTGCTGGTGGTGGACGAGCTGTGCGCCACGATCGCGGCGCAGGCGCAGGCGGGCCGCGGATCGGGCGGGGGGTCGTGACGGGTCGCCCCGGACAGTTGCTGCTGCGACGCCCAGCTTTGCACCGCTGAAGTGTGGAGCCGTAGGCTGCGAGCCAAGGGAGTGCCCGGCAATGCAACGTGACGTGATGGTGGTCTCCGGCGTGCGCACCGCGATCGGCGATTTCGGCGGCGCGCTGAAGGACATTCCGCCGACCGAGCTCGGCGCGCAGGTGGTGCGCGAGGCGCTGGCGCGCGCCGGCGTGGCGGGCGCCGAGGTCGGCCACGTGGTGTTCGGCAACGTCATCCACACCGAGCCGAAGGACATGTACCTGTCGCGCGTCGCGGCGCTGGACGCCGGCGTCGCCCAGGACGACGCCGGCGCTGACGGTCAACCGGCTGTGCGGCTCGGGCCTGCAGGCGATCGTCTCGGCCGCGCAGAGCATCCTGCTGGGCGACGCCGACATCGCCGTGGCCGGCGGCGCGGAGAGCATGAGCCGCGCGCCGCTACATGGCGCCGGGCATGCGCTGGGGCGCGCGGATGGGCGACAGCGCGATGATCGACATGATGGTCGCCGCGCTGCACGACCCGTTCGACAACATCCACATGGGCGATGACGGCCGAGAACCTGGCCGAAAGCCACCAGATCACCCGCGGCGAGCAGGACGCGCTGGCGGTGGAGTCGCACCGCCGGGCGGCGCGCGCCATCGCCGAGGGGCGCTTCAAGTCGCAGATCCTGCCGGTCAAGCAGAAGACCCGCAAGGGCGAGACGGTGTTCGACACCGACGAGCACGTGCGCGCCGATGCGTCCGAGGCCGGATCTGGCCAAGCTGCGCGCGGTGTTCAGGAAGGACGGCACGGTGACCGCGGGCAATGCCTCGGGCATCAACGACGCCGCCGCGGCGGTGGTGCTGATGGAGGCGGGGACGGCCGCGAAGCGGGGGGCCAAGCCGCTGGGGCGGCTGGTGGCCTACGCGCATGCCGGGGTCGACCCGAAGGTCATGGGCATCGGCCCGGTGCCGGCGACGCGGGCGGCGCTGAAGCGGGCCGGGCTGACCCTGGCGGACATCGACGTGATCGAGTCCAACGAGGCGTTCGCGGCGCAGGCCTGCGCGGTGGCCAAGGACCTCGGGTTCGATCCGGCGAAGACCAATCCGAACGGCTCGGGGATCTCGCTCGGCCATCCGGTCGGCGCCACCGGGGCGATCCTGACGGTCAAGGCGCTGTACGAGCTGGCGCGGACCGGCGGCCGCTACGCGCTGGTGACCATGTGCATCGGCGGCGGGCAGGGCATCGCGGCGATCTTCGAGCGGGTGTAGCAGGGTGTGACGCAGTGCGGCAGGAGGCCGCAATGGCCGGCAACGGGCCGATGATCATCGAGCTGGACCGCAAGCGCATGGTTGCGATGGCGGAAAAGGATGTCGCCACGCTGACCGCGTTGCTGGCGGAGGACCTGGTCTACACGCATTCCTCGGCACGGCTCGACACCAAGTCGAGCCTGATCGGCGCGATGCAGTCCGGCGCGACGGTCTATTCCTCGGTCGAACCGTCCGACGTCGTGGCGCAGGACTGCGGCGACGCGGTGGTGCTGACCGGGGTGGCGCGCATCAGCGTGACCTCGGGCGGCAAGCCGATGAAGTTCGGCGTGCGGTTCACCGATGTCTACGCCAGGCGGGGCGGGCAGTGGCAGATGGTGATGTGGCAGTCGACGCGCCTGCCGGAGTGACGGATGGGCGCCGAGCGAGCCGTCATCGCGGGTCGGCCCAAGGGCCGCCGAGGAAGGCCCCGGCATCCACGACTTTCTTTGGCGCGGTGAACGCAGGTGTTCGCCGGCCCGATGGCAACCGTGGATCGGCGCGCCGGCATGACGGTGGAAACGCGCCTGACGACGGCGCCGGCGGAGACCGGATCGGAGGCACGTCATGCAACTCGGCATCCATCTGCCGCACGCCGGCGAGCAGGCGACGCCGGCGCTGATCCGCCGCCTGGCGGTGCGCGCGGAAGCGCTCGGCCTGAGCGACGTGTGGGTCAGCGAGCACATCATCGTGCCGCGCGCGAGGTTCCCGCGCTCGCCGCTGTTCTACGACCCGGTGCTGACGCTGACCTGGGTCGCCGCGGTGACGCAGCGTGTGCGGCTGGGCACCGCGTGCTGGTGCTGCCGATGCGCCATCCGTTGCCGTTGGCGAAGGAACTGGCGACGCTGCACAACCTGTCCGAGGGGCGGCTGATCCTCGGCGCCGGGGTTGGCTGGCTGGAGCCGGAGTTTGCCGCGCTTGGCGTGCCGTTCCGCGAGCGGGGGCGGCGGATGGACGAGGGGATCGCGATGATGCGCGCGGTCTGGACGCAGGACCCGGTGTCGTTCCACGGCAAATACATTCCGGCCGACGTCGAGCAGATGACCATGCTGCCGATGCCGATCAGCCGGATCCCGATCTGGATCGGCGGCAGTTCGGATGCCGCGCTGAAGCGCACGACGCGCGTGGCGGATGGCTGGCACGGCAGCCGCTACACCGCCGAGGAGGCGGCGCCGATCATCCGGCGCCTGCGCGCCGAGCGGCCGGATGACGGGTTCACCGTGTCGATGCGAGTGCACTGGAGCGGCAAGGATCCAGGGCGAGCTGCGCGATCGGGTGGCGGCCTATGCGGCGGTCGGCGTGGGGCACATCATGGTGCATCCGCATGATCGCAACGTCGATGACTGGGACAGCGTGATCGAAGGGGTCGGGCGGCTGGCCGGCGGTTGAGGCTGGCGCTGGACCCTCGGCGTTGCAGGGGCGTCCGCGCGGAATCCGGTGCGCATTGCCCCGCCGGCGGCCGGTTGGTAGCGTTCGGGCGGGAAAGGCACACCAGGAGCACCGTAACCAAGAGGAGGAGCACCATGGCCGGGCAGAGCTGGAAGATCAGCGGCGAATACATGGAAAGTTGTAATTGCGACTACCTGTGTCCTTGCGTCTACACCAATCCACAGGCAGCGGTGACCTACGATCATTGCACGGCGCTGATGGTCTTCCGGATCGACCGGGGCAGCCGGCGCCACCCGCCTCGACGGGCTGTATTTCGCGCTGGTGATCCGCTCGGGCAAGGTGATGGCCGACGGCAACTGGGTGTTCGCCGTGGTGGTGGACGCGCGGGCCGACGAAGCGCAGCGCGCGGCGCTCGCGCCATCGCCAGCGGCGAGGCCGGCGGCCCGCCGGGGATGATCCGCAGCGACCTGGTCAGCGATTTCCGCGGCGTCGATTCAAGCCGATCGACTTCCGGATCGACGGTCTGCGACGCGCGCTGCGATCCCGGCGTGTCTTCGAGATCGAGGGCGTCGCCTCGCGCAACCGCAGCGGCGAACCGTTCTACATCGACAAACCGCGCATCCCGCCGGGCGGCGGCTCGCCCTGGCACGGGCGAAAGCACCCGGGTGCATGGGTTTGGCCTCGATCTCGACGATGGTCGGCCAGGCAACAACGGCCATTTCGCGCCGTTCGCCTGGGCCGCGTAGCCGGCGAGGGGGCGGCCGGCGGGTGGACGCCGGCGCCGCTGCTGCTGCGCGAGCGGGTCGGCATCCTTGCCGCGCTGGCCGGCGTGAGCGTCATCGCGTGGCTCTATCTGGCGCTGCTGGCCGCGCGCATGCCGGGCATGGGCGACGCCGGCATGGCCGACATGGCGGGAATGGCGATGACCCGCGGCTTCCAGCCGTGGACCTTGGCCGACTTCGTGCTGATGTTCGTGATGTGGTGGGTGATGATGGTGGGCATGATGCTGCCGAGCGCCGCGCCCATGATCCTCACCTTCGCGCGGATCAACCGCAGTCGGCGTGCGCACGGCGAGGCGTTCGTGCCGAGGCTCGGTCTTCGCCGGCGGCTACCTGGTCGCATGGGGCGGCTACAGCGTTGTCGCGACGGCGGCGCAGTGGGAAGTTTCAGCGGCTGGCGTTGCTGTCGCCATCGTTGCAAACGACCAGCCCGATCCTCGGCGGTGTGCTGTTCCTGCTGGCCGGGCTGTACCAGTTCACGCCGTTGAAGCTCGCTTGCCTGCGCCATTGCCGCTCGCCGCTTGGGTTCATCCTGAATGCCTGGCGCGATGGCACGACAGGCGCGCTGGTCATGGGGCTGCGGCACGGCCTGGAGTGCCTGGGCTGCTGCTGGTTCCTGATGGCGCTGCTGTTTGTGGGCGGGGTGATGAACCTGCTGTGGGTGGCTGCGATCGCGGCGTTCGTCTTCACTGAGAAGATCGTTCCGCGCGGCCCGTGGATCGCGCGCCTGGCCGGGGTGGCGATGGGCGGGTTCGGCGTGTGGCTGTTGAGCAGGCGTGATGCCCCGCCGGGCGGCGCGGCAGGAACTTGATGCAGATCAATGCCGTACCGTCGGCCGCGCGTATAATAACAAGCTTGGCTGCGTGAAGAGATAGATCGCCTCGGGTTGCGGCACGCAGGGAATTTACCGATGCGAAAAACCAACGCGCTCGCAAGATTGGTCTTTGTGCTGATCGCCGGCATCGGCCTGGCGTTCGCCTACCTCGCGTATATCACCACGGCTTACGGCACCGGCGTGGCGATCGGCATCGTCGCGCTGCTCATCGCGGCCATTATGTCCTACGCGATCCGGATCGCCGACCAGTGGGAGCGGGTGGTGGTCCTGCGGCTGGGGCGCTTCCGCTCGCTGAAGGGGCCGGGGCTGTTCTTCATCATCCCGATCGTCGAGACGGTGCCCTACTGGATCGACATTCGGGTGATCACCAGCTCCTTCAAGGCGGAAAAGACCCTGACGAAGGACACCGTGCCGGTGGATGTCGACGCGGTGCTGTTCTGGAAGGTCGTGGACCCGACAAAGGCGGCGCTCGACGTGGCCGACTATGGCAGCGCCATCAACTGGGCCTCGCAGACCGCGCTGCGCGACGTGATCGGCAAGACCATGCTGTCGGACATGCTGGAGGGGCGGGAAAAGATCAGCAACGAGCTGCAGAAGATCATCGATGTGCGCACCGAACCCTGGGGCATCAATGTCATTTCGGTGGAGATCAGGGACGTGCATATTCCCGCGGCGCTGGAGGACGCGATGTCGATGCAGGCCCAGGCGGAGCGGGAACGTCAGGCCCGGGTGATTCTCGGGGATTCGGAACGGCAGGTGGCGGAGAAATTTGCCGAAGCGGCGAAGACCTACGCCAACGATCCCGTGGCGATGCATCTGCGGGCGATGAACATGCTCTACGAGGGCCTGAAGCAGAACTCCACGATCGTCATCGTCCCGAGCTCGGCGGTGGAAACGATGCAGCTCGGCGGGCTGGCCGGATTGACCGCGCTGACCATGGGGTTGGGTCAGCAGAACGCTGGTCGGGTGACGCCGGGCAATCGGCCTGGGCCGTAACGGCCGAAGCGACATGCATAGCGTGGCTGAGCTAGCGTGGCTGCTGCGATCGACTTTGGTCCCCCGGCTTTTGCAGCGTGGCGTCCCGGGCCGGGCCATACGGAATGATATCCGCCTCGCCTTGAGCGAAGGGGGGAGGCTGGCTCTTGGCGAAGCCACTTCCCGCAACGGACCCCTCCCCCCAGCCTTGGGCACCAGGTTTTTTTTTTTTTTTTTTTTTTAAAAAAAAAAAAAAAAAAAAAAATTGCCTTGGTGGTCACTTGCTTGCGGCCCGGCCCGGCTCAAGGGCGAGGGGGGGGCAGTCTGGGGAGCATTAGGGCCGTCAATCCCCGCCCTGCGCCGCGCGGAACCCGCCCACCCCGCGCTCGATCGCGGTGACATGGCGCGGCAGGAAGCCGGTGGCATCGGTCAGCCCGCAGGCATGCGCGATCATCTCCACCTCGTCCTGCACCCGCCTGGCGTAGCGCGCGACGCGCACCGCCTTGTCGGTCGGATCGAGGCCGGCGATCAGCCGCGGATCGGCCGCGGTGACCCCGGTCGGACACTTGCCGGAGCCGCACTTCATCGCCTGGATGCAGCCCAGGCTGAACATGAAGCCGCGCGCCGAGGACACGAAATCCGCCCCCATGCACATCGCCCAGGCCACCTTGTCGGGCGTGATCAGCTTGCCCGAGGCGACGATGCGGATGCGCTCGCGCAGCCCGTGCCGCTCGCGCGCCGCGGCGACGATCGACAGCGCCTCGGTGATCGGCAGGCCGACATAGTCGATCAGCGGCGCCGGCGCGGCGCCGGAGCCGCCCTCGCCGCCGTCGACCTGGACGTAGTCGGGGCAGCCCTCGGGATGCGCGACGCAGTCGCTGAACCAGGCGTCGAGGAAATCCAGGTCGCCGACGACGAATTTCACCCCCACCGGCTTGCCGGTGATCTCGCGCACCCGGGCGATGAACCGGCCGAGCTCGGCGATGTTGCCGATGTCCTGGTGCCGGTTCGGGCTGATGCTGTCCTGCCCGCCGGGATGCCGCGGATGGCGGCGATCTCCGGCGTGACCTTGACGCCCGGCAGGATGCCGCCCTTGCCCGGCTTGGCGCCCTGCGCCAGCTTGACCTCGAACATGCGCACCTGGTGATGCGCGGCGATCGCCCGCAGCCGGTCCTCCGACAGGTTGCCCGCGGCGTCGCGCACGCCGTATTTCGCGGTGCCCATCTGCATGATCACGTCGCAGCCGCCGTCCAGGTGGTAGGGCGCCAGGCCGCCCTCGCCGGTGGCCATCCAGATGCCCGCCTGCTTGGCCCCGCGCGACAGCGCGGTGACCGCGGCCGAGGACAGCGCGCCGTAGCTCATGCCGCGAGATGTTGAAGAAGCTCTTGGCGAAATAGGGTTGGCGGCAGGCGCCCGGCCCCTCGGCCAGGCCGATCCACTTGCCGGGGTAGGGCCGCTTCTCCTCGTCGAGCACCGGGAAGGCGGCGTTGCGGAACACGAAGGGCGGCACGTTCTCGCTGCCGAAGCTGACCAGGTTGGACACGCCCTTCGCCGAGCGATACACCCAGGCCCGCTCCAGGCGGTTGAACGGACGCTCGGACCAGTCCGGAAGATACTGATATTGCCGCATATATTCGCCGAGCGTCTCGGCGAAGTAGCGGAAATACCCGACCACCGGGAAGTTGCGCAGGATGGTGTGCTGGGTCTGCCGGCGGTTGTGCACATACAGCGCCGCGACCCCGGCGGCCAGCAGCAGGGCGATACGACCAGAACATGTTGGCGTCCCCCCGGCGGCATGGGTGCCGCCGGTCTTACGTCATTCTGGCGCGGGAAGACGTTACCGTCGCAAGTCTTATTACGCTGTCGGCGGCCGCCTTGCGGGCCATCGCTTCCTCGGCCGAGGCAACCCCGCCATGCGCGGCCGACCAGGCCACCGGGTCCTCCAGGAATTTGCGCACTTCGGACAGCGCCGCCTCGGAGAAATACGGCCGCTCGCGGCAGGCTTCCAGCACGTCCCACCAGGTGCACAGATGGTGCAGCGCGATGTCCATCCGCGCCAGCGTCTCGAAGGCGCCGGGGAAGACGCCGTAGAAGAACACCACGAAGGTGTGGTTGACGATGGCACCGGCGTCGCGCAGCGCCTGGGCGAAGCGGATTTTCGACCCGCCGTCGGTGGTCAGGTCCTCGACCAGCAGCGTGCGCTTGCCCTCCGGCACGTCGCCCTCGATCAGCGCGGCGCGGCCGAAGCCCTTGGGCTTCTTGCGCACATAGGCCATCGGCGCGGCCATGCGGTCGGCGATCCAGGCGGCGAAGGGGATGCCCGCGGTCTCGCCGCCGGCCACCGCCTCGATGGTCTCGTAGCCGACATGGCGGTCGATCTTCTCCACCGCCAGGTCGCAGATCTTGGCGCGCGCGCGGGGGAAGTAGATGATCCGCCGGCAGTCGATGTAGACCGGGGACTTCCAGCCGGAGGTGAAGGTATAGGGCTCCTCGGGGCGGAAGTTGACCGCCTTGATCTCCAGCAGGATGCGCGCCGCGGTCAGGGCCGCGTCACGATCCCAGTCGCTGTTCTGTCCGGCGGTGGCGGGCTTGGCCATCACTGCGGTTCCCACGGCCTGTTTTGACGCGACTTCAACGCCGACTTCCATGCACCGGGCCGGCGGCTGGGGCGACCTATACATCGATTTCATGAAACCGCTGATATCCGCGAATCCATGTGATGCGCCGCACACGTGGAGGCAGATCCGCAGGCAAGGAAATTTTTGCCGCAGATGAACGCGGATGAACGCTGATAAACCGGTCTCGTGGGTGCGTGATTGGCTCAACCTGCGGGCTTC
>CAVXJY010000063.1:0-57078 GCA_963761855.1 Bryobacterales bacterium
GTGCGCGACAAAAATGTAGACCGTCATGCGGCTGACGAGCGATCCGCCCAGTAGTCTTCGAATCTGCGGCTGAGGCGGCAGCAACGCAGTGCGACGATGGCGTTGGCGCCGCGGACGGTCCAGAACATGCCGGATCGTTTCAGGCGCACACCAATCACGGTCTTGCAGCCGGCCTCGATGACGCCGGATCCGACGAAAAGGCCTTGGGCTCGGAAGGTCGGATAGCGCATCCTCTCGGCGTTGCGTTCCAGATACTCGGCTTCGTTTTTGACGGATTTGGCGAGTTCCTCGGAGGCGGGCTGGAGCGCGCCGAGGGTTTTCACCAATGCTTCGATCTTGCCCTTTTCCAGACGGTCCAGACAGCGGGCAAGCCAGCGTTGGCGGGCCTTGTCGTCGCCTGGGAACAGTTTGGCGGAGAGTTCCCAGAGGTGCTGGCGGGCGTGGTAGAGATCGACGATCTGAATCGCGCCGGGGAAGTGCTGGTCGGCCAAATTCCAGATCCACACGGCGCCATCGCCGAGCAGCACTTTCTTCAGCGCCCGGCTCCAGCCGCGCCGCCAGGCTTCGGTGTAAAGGCGCAAGCCGAACTGCTCGGCCGATTCAATCGCGCCCACGTAGGAGGTGGAATCCTCATCGCGCACCGGGCGGCCCTCCGCATCGGTCGTGGTCTGGGTGAAGAGGCAGCCGAGTTTGACCTCGCGCGTGTGCGCCGGCTGGCCCTCGATCTTGCCGGCGCGGTCTTCGGTTTCGGCCTTCACCACCGGAATGCCCGTGCCGTCCATCTCGATGTAGAGCAGCGGCACGGCGGGCGCGCAAACCTCCGGCAGTTCCAGTTGTTTGGCCTGTAGGATGGCGGCCTGCTCACGGGCTTCGATGCCGGCGCCGATGTCCTCGGTATGACGCTCCACGGCTTTGGCGGGAACCTCAATACCAGCCAGCAACCCGAGTTGCTCGCGGCTCTGCTCGAAACTCGCTTCACTCCCCACCACCGCCATCATGCGCCGCACGCCCGGCGAACACGCTACCCCTTCCACGTCCAGTTCGCGGTCGCGCGGACTGCAGCCCGCGTGACAGTGCGGACACACGTAATAGGGCCGCTCGATAGTGATCGGGCCAAGCACCGTCAGAACCTGCTTGGCGCGCACCTGGTGGAAGCGCGCCTGGTGGCCGCAGGCACACGCCACCGTGAGTTCGACCTCGGTGGGTGCGCTCAGCAGACGCTCCAGCGCTTTCGCGCCGAGGTGATGGCTCGCGGCGCGGGTCGCCATTTCGACCGCCTCCAAGTCGCATTGGCCGCTCTTGCGCAAGCCGGTGAAAATGACTTCCAAAAGCGCGGCTATTTCCCGCGCCGCCTCGCGCTGGACTGCCTCGACCGTTTTTTTTCCGCCCCGGTCCACGACTCCTCGGCCGGCCGGGAGCGGCAGATCTTCTCGTTGACCTCCAGCAATTCCCGGCTCAACTCGCGGAATTGATGAAACGCTTCCACCTCGCGCTGCGCCTTGCGCAGTTCGGCCGGTGAAGCGAAAGACTCGCTGACTGTCTTTCCACTCACTTTACGGGTCAGTCGATAGTTTGGACCGTGGCCCTGCTGGCCCGCCTTGTGGCACCGGCAATCCGACTTCCCGCAGCGCCCGGTGATGCTGCTAACCGAACCGCTCCGAAAGTCGCCCAAATTGAGAATGCGCCCGAGAATCGCGGAGCGCTGTTGTTCCAGCACGGCCAGAGAATCAGGCAAGATCGCACCTCCATTCCTAACGTATCACTACGTAAGGATTCAGGCCACAAAAAAAGAACGCCGCCAATCGCTACAATTTTGTCGCACACCCACCGCCGGTCAGCCGCAGGAAGAAGACGCCATGTCCGGATATAATGAAGGGTTTGGCGTTGGGCAACACCACGTCGATCCCGCCTCCCGGCTGGGTCCAGGTCAGCAAGACAACGCTGCCCGGCATCAGTGTCCCCTTTAGTACCCGTTCCACCGAGATGCTGGCATTAACGGTTTGACCAATCTGGCTCGCCTGGACAGACCCCACGACAACCGCGTCCGCTTCGGCGCTCAGCCGAGAAAGGGACGCGTCGGATGCGATACCGGCCACCGCGCGCACTGCTCCGAAGGCTAGCACGGAGGTGGCAAAGCTCATACTACGAATTGTGAATAGTCTCATTGTCTACTCCCGTCTACCGAATCGGCCTGACGCGCTCAGCTATGGATTAGGCGTCACGATATTTGTGTGCCAGCCAGAATCGGTGTAGTACTGTTGAGTATCCGACTGAACTCTGGCGCCGGTGCCAGCCACCCACCCGCCAACGAAGAAACTCTGTGGCAACTCCTGTACCAAGGTGTGCGGCCCAACACCGGGGTTCGCCCACGGTGGAATGCAGGGCACAACCCCCATAGCGACAGTGCACAGCGGCTGGGCCGGCAGTGGGGGGTTGTTCCACACTGCTATGGCATCGTACCATTGCGTATATTCAACGTACCCGGGCTGCTCCCCGGGAACGGGCCAGTTCTCGCCGGTATACCTGGGAGTAGGGCTCCCCAATGTCTCGTTAGCGTCATATCCGCTCATCGGCGCGTCCGTTGCGCAGAGGCCGGACGCAGTGTAGTTCACGCGGGTCTGATAGCCGTTGTATAGCGCACAACTGTATACCCAGGGCCCGTTGCCTGGGTCGCACCAGTTACTCTTGTATTGGTCGTTCGCCGCGATGAGGTTCCAGGGCCGGTTAATGAATATCGCGAACGCGTCGGACAGGAAGCCGTTGTAACTCGTCTTCACGGTAACGTCGTAAGCCTGGCAACCGGAACTCCCAGCGGTCGCCGTGGCTAGGGGATTAGCACAGGTCGGGCAGTCGAGCGATAGCTCATTGGCCCCGGACACTATCACATAAGTCGGTTGCTCCGGCGCGCCGCTTGCAGCCCCAGGCGTGAACCTCGTCTGCGCGGAGTAATTCCAGCTGGTTGCGTTGCCACCGAGGTACCACAAATAGTGCGTGTATCCGGACATGTAGTCGGGTCGACCAGGGCGCTGAATGCTAATTGAGGCGTTCTGCTGCGTCGGGAGCGTGAAGCTGCAACCTCCGTAGGTGGCGCAATACCTGGAAAGGAGAATGCCGTAACCGCTCCCACAGGTCGGACTCCAGGCATCGTTTTGAGCCGTTATGGAATACGTGCCCGGACCGTAGGTTTGCAGGGGCGGTGAAAACGAATCGGACCAGGGCCCGCTTGGAGACGGATCGAGCTTTGAGGAGCTGGCTTCGGAGGTGCCATTAAAGAACCACTGGATAGTGTCTTCGGGCTGCCACTTGTTGGCATAGTTCCCACCGATTGTCGTTGTATTCAACAGTTGGACATGGTTTCCATCAATTCGCGTCGCGGTCGTTGTAACCGTGAAAGTGGTGGTTCTATCCACGCACTGGCTGAAGAGTGCGGGCGCGCAGACGCCGAGAAAGAATGAAGAGGCGATTACTAACGGTTTCGTCACACCAACCTCCACACACCCGGTTGTTTCTTTGACAACGACCACCCCCAAGGCAAGAAAGAGCTATCCGGCAGCCTCGCGTCTGGTGTTGCGCGAAACGCCTGGTGAAGCGAGGCGCTTCTCGGGTCCTCCGATTCCGCATCCTTCGCCCTGGCGGCTTCCGCAGCCTTCACGTCCGCGATTTGCTTCTGGTGCGCTTGATTGAGCGAGAAAACGCCGAAATACAGCTCCGGGTCATCCACCGCCATGCCGGACGTACTCTGCTGGCCAACCGCGAGCGCGCCACTGAGCAGCAGGCTGGCCGCGAACAAGAGCCCGCTATTTACTTTCATCAATACCTCCGAGTACTACGGTAAATGTCCTGCCGGCATTTCATTCCCATAACTACCAAACCGGCTGCCAGTACTCTACGCTCCGCCAAATAAGAAGGCAATAGGGTATCTAACTATTATTCTTTTAATTATTATGACCTGTCGGGCCGCTCCGCAACCCGCTTTTATATGGAGCATGCGTCTATGGATTCTCCTACGTAGCCTCACTTATCCTCGCTTAACCTGCGCCGCTCGCCCCGGCATATTTTTTGGGAGCTCGTTGCCGGCGCGACCACTTTCTCTTCCTCGGCCCATCTGACCGATGGCCTCAACCGTCCTCCAGCAGGAACATCTCGGCCCCAGGCGCCGCCGATCTCAGTCGGCACCGAAGCCGCCCATCTACGTTCGCAGCTCCATTCAGCGGCGATTCGTAGGCGCGACCGTGATGGAGCACCCGCCACCAGGCGCAACCGAATTAAACTACTCTGGTGACTGCCTTTCGAGATATACGGCGCAGCGATAGGGCCCTTCCCGCCGACGAGGCGCGAGCGATTCTGGCGCGGGCCGACCACGGTGTGCTGTCCACCCTCGGCGACGACGGATGGCCTTATGGCATCCCCGTCAACCACGTGCTCTGCGGCGACGCCATTTACATTCACTGCGCGCTCGACGGGCATAAGCTCGAAAACATCGCCCACGAGCCGCGCGTCTCGTTCTGCGCCGTGGCAAGCTCGACCGTATTGCCGGACAAGCTTTCGACGCTCTATGAGAGCGCCATCGTCTTCGGCCGCGCGGCCCTGGTGACCGATCCCGCCGAGCGCCGGCAGGCTTTGGAATCGCTGGCCGTTCGTTTCTGTGGCGCGCTGACGCCGGAAGCGCGGCGCACCATCGCCGCCACCGGCGCGCAAACCGCCGTCGTGCGGATCCGTATCGAGCGCATCACCGGCAAGGCACACCGGCCCGCCTGACTGTCCGCTGAGCGGACGCTGCGCTCTCCGCCGCGCCGCCGTTTGTTAAACTCAAGTTTGCCTCCCCTCCCAACAAGCTCATGAAATTTGGCGTCATTGTTTTTCCCGGCAGCAATTGCGATCACGACGCGTTCTACGCGGCGAGCGAAAACCTGGGCCAGCCCACCGAGTACATCTGGCACGATTCGCGCTCGCTCGGCGATGTGGATGCGGTGATTCTTCCCGGCGGCTTCGCTTACGGCGATTACCTGCGCTGCGGCGCCATCGCCCGTTTCTCTCCGGTGATGCAGGCGGTGCAGCGCTTCGCCGCCGACGGCGGCCTGGTGCTCGGCATCTGCAACGGCTTCCAGATTCTGGTGGAAGCCGGCCTGCTGCCGGGCGCGCTGATCCGCAATCGCGGCCTCAAGTTCATCTGCCGCGAACTGCGGCTGCGCGTTTCGACCACGCGCTCCCCTTTCACCGGCGCGCTCCGCGCGGGCCAGGTGTTGCGCGTGCCCATCGCCCACGGCGAAGGCTGCTACTTCGCCGAGCCGCGCACGCTCGACGAACTCGAAGCCGAGGATCGCGTCACGTTCCGCTACATCGATAATGCCAACGGCTCGCTGCGCGATATCGCCGGCATCCTCAACCGCGAGCGCAACGTGATGGGCATGATGCCGCATCCCGAGCGCGCCTCCGATCCGCTGATGGGATCCACCGATGGCTTAGGCGTCTTCCAGTCCATGCTGGCCGCCGCGCAGGCTGCGCGGGCCATCGAGGCGGTGCGCCCGTGAGCACCATCGCCATCACGCCCGATCTGATCGCCCAGCACCAGCTAACTCCGGACGAGTACCAGAAGATCGTGGATATTCTAGGCCGCGAGCCAACTTACACCGAACTCGGTATCTTCAGCGTGATGTGGAGCGAGCATTGCTCTTATAAGAGCTCGCGCCTGCATCTCAAGAAGCTGCCCACGCGCGGCAAGCTGGTGGTGCAGGGGCCGGGCGAAAACGCCGGCATCATCGATATCGGCGGCGGCTACGTGATCGCGTTCAAAATCGAATCGCACAACCACCCCAGCTTCATCGAGCCGTTTCAGGGCGCGGCCACCGGCTCGGGCGGCATTCTGCGCGACATTTTCACCATGGGCGCACGGCCCATCGCGGTGCTCGATTCGCTCCGCTTCGGCCGTCTCGACGACCCGAAAACCGGCGCCCGCAACCGCCGCATCCTTTCCGGCGTGGTGGCCGGCATCGCCCACTACGGCAACTGCTTCGGCGTGCCAACGGTGGGCGGCGAGTGCATCTTCGAACCCTGCTATGACGGCAATCCGCTGGTGAACGTGTTCGCGCTCGGCGTTTGCCGCAAGGATGACGTCTTCTACGCCAAGGCCGCCGGCGTCGGCAACCCGGTAATTTACGTGGGCGCGCGCACCGGCCGCGACGGCATCCACGGCGCCTCCATGGCCAGCGCTGAATTCACCGAGGAATCGAAACAAAAGCGCCCCAACGTGCAGGTGGGCGATCCGTTCATGGAAAAGCTCCTGCTCGAAGCCTGCATCGAAGCCATGCACACCGGCGCCATCGTCGGCATTCAGGATATGGGCGCGGCCGGCCTCACCTGCTCCACC
This sequence comes from Bryobacterales bacterium, assembly GCA_963761855.1. Classification (GTDB taxonomy): domain Bacteria; phylum Acidobacteriota; class Terriglobia; order Bryobacterales; family Bryobacteraceae; genus Bog-375. The sequence goes on from CAVXJY010000063.1 coordinate 6,368, forward strand.
TGCGAGATGGGCAGCCGTGGCGAAGTCGGCGTCGAGATCGAGCTCGACAAGGTTCCGCAGCGCGAAACCGGCATGACGCCGTACGAAATCATGCTCTCCGAATCACAGGAGCGCATGCTGCTGGTGGCCGCCAGCGGCCGTGAGCAGGAAGTCTACCAGGTGTTCCGCAAATGGGGACTCGAGGCCGTCGAAATCGGCAAGGTCACCGGCGACGGCCGGCTGCGCGTCCGCCATCATGGGCATATGGTCGCCGAGATCCCCAACCGCGAGTTGGCCGATGAGGCGCCGCTCTATGACCGGCCGCATACTGCGCCACCCGCTGTGCCCACTGCCGCGCCCGCCGATTGGAACCGGCCTGCCATCGCGGATACCCTGCCGCGCCTGCTCGCTGCGCCCGATATCTGCTCCAAGCGCTGGATCTGGGAACAATACGATTACCAGGTGCGCACCAACACCATCGCCGGCCCGGAGCACGCCGACGCCGCCATTCTGCGCATCAAGGAAACCGGCACCGCCATCGCTCTCTCGCTCGATGGCAGCGGCCGCTATACCTACCTTTCGCCGCGTGAGGGCGCGCAACTCGCCGTGGCGGAATGCTGCCGCAATCTCTCCACCGTCGGCGCCCTGCCGGTCGCGGCCACCAATTGCCTCAACTTCGGCAACCCGGAACGGCCGGAAATCATGGCGCAACTCGTCGAGGCCATCGAGGGCATGGCCGATGCCTGCCGCTTCTTTGAGACGCCGATCACCGGCGGCAACGTCAGCCTGTACAACGAAACGCTGGGCGGAGGAATATATCCCACGCCGGTGCTCGGCATCGTGGGACTGCTCAAGATTGCCGCGCCGCTCACGATTCCGTTCGTCAATGCGGGCAGGCCGGTGATGCTGTTGGGCGGCATCGGTGCTTGCGACGAAGTCCGCTTCGGCTCGACCGAATACGCCAAGGAAATCGTTGGTCAATTGTGGGGCTTGCCACCGGCACTCGACTTAGATAAAGAAAAGGCTGTACATGTGGCGATGCGCCAGATTGCCGCCGAGGGCCTCGCCGAATCCGCCCATGATCTGAGCGATGGCGGTCTCGCGGTGGCCATGGCTGAATGCTGCTTCGGCGCCGGCCAGATCGGCGCGCAGGTCGATCTCGATTCCGATTTGCGGCCGGAGATCCTGGTCTTCCACGAAGGGCCGTCGCGCATTCTGATCTCCACGGCGAATCCCAAAGCGGTCGCGGCGATTGCGGCGCAGCATGGCGTAGAAGCCGCCGTCATCGGCATGACCATCGAGAACGGTCTCGAAATCCGCCAGCGCGGCAACACGCTAGGCGCCTGGGAAATCGCCGCGTTGCGCCTGGCGTATGAGAACGCGCTGATGGGATGAAGAAGATTAGCCACAGATGAACACAGATGAACACAGATCAAGAACAATCTGTTCATCCGTGTTCATCAGTGTTTATCTGGGGCTCAAGATTCTTTCCCGGACTGTGTGCCCAAGCTCTGATGGGCGAATAACAGTGGGCTCGACGTTCGGCACTCATGGCGACGGCCATTCCACGGCAAGGGCTAACTGAGAATGTCCGGCGCTTGGAAAGCCCGCTTGCGCAACTCTAGGATCATCCAGCTGCTGGCGTGGGTCGCGCTTCTCCTCCTCTGCCTGGTTTACTTCTATCGCCTCGATGCGGCTGGCGTGCTCGGACCGGACGAGCCACGCTATGCCTCCATCGGGCGCGAAATGGCGCGCTCGGGCGATTGGATCACGCCGCGCCTCTGGGGGCAGGCGTGGTTCGAAAAGCCGGCCCTGCTGTATTGGATGACCGGCGCTGCGTTCCGTCTCGGCCTGGGTCCGGACCTTGCCCCGCGCCTGCCGGTGGCCTTGTGCTCCTTCGCGTTCCTGATTTTCTTCTGGCGGCGCATATGCCGCGAATTCGGAGGCACGGTCGCCTGGCTGGCCACGCTGATTCTGGCCACCAGCGCCGAATGGATCGGCTTCAGCCAGGTGGGCGTAACCGACCTGCCCATGGCTGCCGCCTTCACCGCGGCGCTGCTGCTGGCGCTGCCCTGGATCGAGCGCGGCGAAACCCGCGGCCTGACGGCGGCCGGAGGCCTGCTCGGCGTGGCCGTGCTGGCTAAAGGGCTGGTGCCGCTGGCGCTGGCCGCGCCGCTCGTTTGGCCAGCCTGGAAACATCGCAGCAGCCTGCCACGGGCGGTACCCCGCCTGGCCCTGCCCCTGGTGGCCGTCTGCCTGCCATGGTATGGCCTTTGCTACCTGCGCAATGGTCCAGCGTTTTTAGACGACTTTTTCGTCAAGCAGCACTTTTCCCGCTTTGCCTCCGATGCGTTGATGCATCGCGAACCCTGGTGGTTCTATCTGCCGGTGCTGGCCGGCGCCCTGCTGCCTTGGACGCCGCTCATCTTCGCCACTCTGCGCCGCAGCTTCTATCGCGATCCGCGCCGGCTCTTTCTGCTGCTGGTCGTGCTCTGGGGAATGTTGCTGTTCTCCGCTTCCATCAACAAGCTGCCCGGTTACGTGCTCCCGCTGGTTCCCGCCTGCGCCGTTCTGATGGCCTTGGGCGTGGAAGAGACCGCTTGGGCTCCCGGGCTGATGGCGCTGTGCGCTCTGCTGTTAGTCTCGTTCCCCATTGCCGGGTCCGTGCTGCCCGGCGCCCTGCTGTCCGGCCTTTCGCGGACGGGGCTGCCGGCCTTCAATCGGATTTGGCTGGCTCCCCTGCCCGTAGCGGCCGCCGCATGGATGCTCGCCCGAAACCGGTTCCGTCTCGCCGCCGTGGCGTGCGTGGCTTCCGGCGCAGCCCTGGGAGTTCTATACCTGAAAGTGGACGTGATGCCGGAAGTGGATCGCGTTGCTTCCGCGCGGCCGCTTTGGCGCCAGCTCGCCCTCCAGGCGAACCGCGCCTGCGTGGAGCCGATCCAAAGAAGCTGGCGCTATGGATTGAATTACTATTCCGTCGTACCGTTGCCGGACTGCCCGGCGGCGAACCGGCCCCTTCACGTTTTCCAGGCGCCAGGCCGCCCGCCCGAACTTGAGGTTCGCTAATGCAGTACCGGGACGGTTGACCTGCCCATGCCGCGCATTGTACCCTCACGATTCCGGAGCTTAATCGATGATTCTGCCACACACTTATAACGCCGCGCTGTTTTTGATGATCCTAAGCATGATTTGCTGGGGATCCTGGGCCAACACCTATAAGTTGGCCGGCAATTGGCGTTTCGAGCTTTATTACTTCGACTATGCTTTCGGGCTCCTCATCGCCGCCGTCATTCTGGCTTATACGGCCGGCAGCTTGGGATATGACGGCTTCTCATTCGTCGACGACCTCATGCACGCCGGCAAACGGCAATGGCTTCTCGGCTTCTCCGGCGGCGTAGTCTTCAACCTGGCCAACATGCTGCTACTGGGCGCCATTTCCATAGCCGGCATGTCGGTGGCGTTTCCCGTGGGTATCGGGCTGGCGCTGATCATCGGCGTTCTGCTCAACTTCCTGCTGCGGCCGGCTGGGGATGCCACGCTGCTCTTCGGCGGCTGCCTGCTGGTGTTGATCGCGATTGTTGCGGACGCTTACGCTTACACCTTGTTGGGGCGCATCCACCATGAATCTCTCGCCCGGCACGGACGCGCCAAGAGCACTCGGCGGCCGACCAAGGTGAAAGGCGTGGTCATCTCCATCGTCAGTGGCGTGCTGATGGGCTGCTTTTTCCCGCTGGTGGAGATGGGAACCGAAGGCGACGTGGGGCTGGGCCCGTACTCCATCGCCGTCGTCTTCGCCGGAGGGGTATTCGTTTCCACCCTGGTATTCAACCTGTTCTTCATGAACCTGCCGCTGCAGGGCCCGCCGGTCGAATTACGCGACTTCTTCCTGAAAACGAGCTTCGGTCAGCATCTGCTCGGCATCGCCGGTGGCGCCATCTGGTGCGTGGGAGCTGTGGCAGCGTTTGTAGCCGCCAACGCGCTCCCCGAAGTCCACGTCGGCCCAGCCACCAGCTACGCCATGGGCCAGGGCGCCACTCTGATCAGTGCGCTCTGGGGCCTGTTCCTTTGGAAGGAATTCAAGGGCGCCGACCTGAAGATTAGATCCTTGATCGCCGTTATGCTGGTGCTCTACGCCTGCGGCCTCACGCTGGTTTCCATGGCTCCGCTTTATTCCCCTCGGTAATGGGAGGAAAGTCTGCAACGTGCCGCGCGCAGGGGCGGCACGTTACTCTGCTTCCTTACGCCGGTGCCTCCACGCCCAACTTCGCGTACCACGGCTTGGCGGAGCGAATGGCCTCGTTGACGGCATTGATATTCTTCACGCCCTCGGTCTGCAGCCACTCGCCGAGCGCTTTCACCCCGTGCCGCGCGTAGACCGGAATGCCTTCCTTCCAGGTGGCTCGCCCGCAAAGCACCCCCGAATAGTCCGTGCCCGCTTCCGATGCCATCTCCAGCGACTCGGTGAACTGGTCGTTGCCCACGCCCGCGCTCAGGTAGATGAATGGCTTCCCCGCCACCGCCGCGCTTTCGCGGAAAAACGCCAGGGCCTCCTTGTGCGTATATACCGTCTGCCCCTTATACACCCTCGACCCCTCGACGTACTCTGTGTTGACCGGCACTTCCACCTTCAGCACATCCACCCTGTATTCCGGCTTCGAGAACTGCTCCATACTCTTCTTCACGATTTCCGGCTTGAGCTTGGCGTATTCCGGCCCCTTTTCGTCGCCGCCCTTCGGATCGTAACCGACGAACTCCAGGAAAAACGGAATCTCATACGTTTCGCATTCCGCGCCGATGCGCTCGATAAAGGCGTGCTTGATGTCATTGACGCCAGGCTCGTCGAACGGCGTGTAATAAATGAGGATCTTGACGGCGTCCGCGCCCCAGTCCACAATGCGCTTCACCGAGACGTGCGGCAGCAGATCCGGCAGCCGGCCGGGGCGCGTGTTGTCATAGCCGCTCAGCTCGTAAGCCAGCAACAGGCCCGCGTTTTTGTCGCGCGCGCGCGCCGCCTCCAGCCCGAACTCCGGGTCCAGCAGGATGGCGCTCGCGTGTGGCGTGAGTGCCTCGCTCACTGCCGCTTTGAACTCGCTCATGATCTCCGGAGTGATTTCCTTGGTATCGACGCCGCGCGCCTTGGCCAGTGCTTTTTGCAGGCTGCCCCGCTGATCCATGGCCGCCGCCGCGATCACACCCCCCCGGTTGACCAGTGCCTTCATGCGTTTCAGTTTGCCCTCAGTCAGTTTCATGGCAACATTATGACACCGCGGCCGTACCCTGGCGTCATCACCCGATGTGATAGGGCAGGCGCTTTCGCCGGCCGACCGCGCGCCGACCCCCGCCAGTTTCGCTTCTGTAGGCGCCGGGGATGACGGCCCACGCAGCTCAATCTTCCTGCGGCCGCTCCAGCAGCAGCTTGGCAACAAGCGCGGTGCGATCCGCGATCCGGTTGATGAGGATGCTTTCGTGCGCGGCGTGGGCGCCTTCGCCAACCGCGCCCAGGCCATCTAGCGTGGGGACCCCCAGTGCCGCGCTGAAGTTGCCGTCCGAACCGCCACCGGTCGAAGACTCTTCCAACTCGATTCCCATTTCCAGCGCCAGTTTGCGTGCCGTGCGAAACAACCGCCGCACTCCGGCGCCGCGTTCGAGCGGCGGCCGGTTCAAGCCGCCGGTCACAGCGATCGTGCAGCGGCGGTCGAAAGGCCGAAGCGCGTGGAATTTTCGTTCCAAAACCGCCGCGTCGCGCGTCCGCGCCACGCGGATGTCCACTTCGGCTCGAGCTTCGGCCGCCACCACGTTCGATCGCGTGCCGCCAGCGATCACCCCCGCGTTCACCGTCATGCCCCGGTCGAGCCTGGTGAACGCGGCGATGGCGTTGATCTGGCACGCCAACTCCAGCACCGCGCTCGCGCCCGACTCGAAATCCAGTCCGGCATGGGATGCCTTGCCACGCACCGTCACGGTGAAAGCACCTACCCCTTTGCGCGCGGTTTTCAGCTTGCCCGCCAGGCCCGTGCCCGGTTCCAACACCAGCACCGTGTGGCTGCGCCGCGCGTTTTCTTCGGTAAGCGCTCGCGAACTCGTGCTGCCTACCTCTTCATCGGAATTGAGCTGCAGCAGAACCCGCGAGGGCACGGGCAAATCCAGTTCACGCAGCGCGCGCGCGGCAAAAATGAAGAATGCGATCCCCGCTTTCATGTCCAACACGCCCGGCCCCCAGAGGCGGCCGCGAGAATTTCGGAGCGGCATCGAGCGCAGCGTGCCCAGCGGCCAGACTGTGTCCGAGTGGCCCAACGCCAGAACCTGCCCGCTCTTCTTTCGCCCCGGCAGCTTCATTTCGGCAACCAGGTGACGGCCGAATCTCCCGCCGGCAACCCTTTTGATCCGTGCCACTGGCGCCAGCGTATCGCACACCAGATCGACGAACCGGTCCACCGCCGCGCGATCATCACTGGGCGATTCGCATGCGACGTATCGCCCGATCAGCTCCACCATTTCCGCCTGGTAGCCCTTCACGTGCCGGAGAATCGTATCCACGCCTGCTATAGTACTCACTTCCATCGCCCGATGGGCACGCAACCGGCGGGTATGATGGAGCGTATGGCGCTTACGTGGCTGGCAGCGGGCATCGGCGATATTTCGACCCGGCGGGTTCTGCCCGCGATTCTCGCCGAGCCGCACAGCCACCTGCTTGGAATCGTGACCCGCGATTCGGCCAAGGCCGCCCCTTATGGCGTGCCGAGTTGGACCAGCCTCGATGCCGCATTGGCCGCCTGCCCCGCGGAAGCTGTCTACATCGCTACGCCGGTTTTTCTCCACGCGGCGCAAACCATCTCCGCATTGCGCGCCGGCCGGCACGTGTTGTGCGAAAAGCCCATGGCCATGGACTACCGGCAAGCGGCGACCATGCAGCAAGCCGCCGAAGCGACTGGACGAACTCTGGGCATTGCCTATTACCGGCGCATGTATCCGAAGGTGGCGCGGGCGCGCGAACTGCTGTCCGCCGGCGCCATCGGGCGTCCGGTTTTTGCTTGCGCCACTTCTCACGATTGGTTCTATCCTGCCGGCGCGGCGCGCGAGTGGCTGCTCGACCCGGTAAAGGCCGGCGCCGGCCCGCTCTACGATATCGCCTGCCACCGCATCGACCTCATGAATTATCTGTTCGGCCGGCCGGTCCGGGCCAGCGGATTCCGCTCCACGCTGGTGCATCCCATCGCCGTGGAAGATAATGCCACAGTCCTGATCGAACACGAGTCGGGGCTGCGCGCAATGGTCGATGTGCGCTGGCACTCGCGGGTGGCGCGCGACGAGTTCCGCATCCGTGGCACCGAAGGCGAGATGGATCTAACGCCGCTGAACTCACCGGCGCTCGTCTATCCAGGGGGCGCCGAAGAAGTGCCGGCCGCCGCCAATCTCCACTACCCGTGCATCGAGGATTTTGCCTGCGCGGTATTGGAAAACCGCGCACCGCGATCGAGCGGCGTCACGGCCCTCGAAACCGAGTGGGTGATGGGACAAGTGCAGGCGAAGCCGTAAATCCGGAGCACAACCGGGGCTTGTGTATGCTAGTGCACTCCACCGTTTTGTGTTGACTCGGATACGCGCGTGTGTACCAGGACACGATACCCAGGTGCGTCCTCGCGCCAAAGGCACGCCTGCCGGGATGCGCGATCGTTCGGCCAAATCAACGGTTTGCCATCCGTCGGCTGAAACGTTCCGGGCCGCGAGCATGGATGAAAGGCGCCGCCTGGCAAGTGGACTCCGGAATGCCAATAGACCCGCGGAGGACGGGAATTCGGAAGCGGGTTGAGTAAGCCGGCGCCGCCGAATATCCTGTTGAGATCGACATGTTTCGAGTGCCGTGGCGGTCCCGCCGGTGGCGCGGGATTCTAGCTATCGTTTTGATCGCGCCACCGCTGGCCGTCGCCTGGGTGTTCTGGCGAGCCTCTCACGCCAAGGAAGAAGCGGCTGCCGAGGTCCTGGCGAGCTCGCAATTCTCGTTCAGGATCGTCCCCCTGGACCAAGCCGCACCGGCGGCAGTGGAACCCATTGCGGCAATTCCCGGCTTTCGCGATATCGCGACCTACAAAGAAACGATCGCTGTGAGCGCACGCGCCGGGCTCTTCTTATATGGCCGGAACGGCGCGCTGCTCCACTCCTATCGCGCAGGCATGGAACTGCCCCCGGCTGAGCTCGGGCCGATCTCCGCAGGCAGAGCGGCGGGTTCGGCGGAGCCGGAGCTTTTCATCGCCACGCGCGGGGAGGGACTGCTGACCTTCAACGGCGCGCGTTTCCGGCAGGTCCTCCCCTCGGATCCGGATTTGCGAATCGTCACCTCAGTGCTGGTGTTGGGCTCGGGCCGGGTCCTGCTCGGCACCGAACGCCAGGGGTTACTGGTATTCGACGGCCGGCGGCTCGTGACCTTCCACCCTCGTCTCAGGGCTGCACATATTACCGCCCTGGGCGGCGATGACGGCAATCTTTGGATCGGAACCCTTGCCGATGGCGTCTTTCACTATCACGGAGGTCAACTGGAGGAACTTCTTGCCGCATTGCCCGATCCGCAAGTCCTCTCGCTAACCGTAGAAAATGACGAGGCCTACGTTGGCACGCCGTTGGGAGTCGTGGAGTTCCAGGACGGACGCCGTCAGCGCACTCTGGCCGATGGCTTCTTCGCACGCGCGGTTGCCCGCCACGGCGGCACTCTCGAAGTTGGCACACAGGATGAGGGCATCGTCGATGTGCCCTTGCAGTCGCAGCCAGCGCCGCGGGCGCCATCGGATACCGAGGCGCCATCGATTCCAATTCTGCGTTTGGCAAACCTGGAAGGCGATGCGTACGCGGTCGGCGAAGGGGCGGTTTATCGTTTCGATCCGCAGTCTGAGCGCTGGCGCGCCGTGCTCGGTGCAGGCGGCGCTCCGATGGCCGATCGTAATGTGGCATCGCTCGCCCTAAGCGGCGGACACTTATGGATCGGATACTTCGATCGGGGTCTCGACGTGGTGGATTCGAGCCTGGAACGCGCGGTCCATCGCGAGGATGACGTACTGTTTTGCGTCAATCGCATCGTTGCGGATCCCCAACATGCGCGCACCGCGGTGGCTACGGCCAATGGCCTCGTGCTTTTCGATGTAGCGGCCCAACCTCGCCAAGTCATGGGGCGCAAGGACGGATTCCTATCCGATCATGTCACCGACGTTGCCTTCCGCGATGGCGGCATGGTGGTGGCAACGCCAGCGGGCCTCTCGTTCGTGGATCGCTCCGGCGTGCGGAGTCTATACGCGTTTCACGGCCTGGTGAACAATCACGTATACACGGTCGCTACCCATGGCGCCCAAACCGTGGCCGGGACGCTGGGCGGCGTGTCCGTGCTGGAGGACGATTCGGTCCGCGCTAACTACACGACCGCCAACTCGCATCTGAAGCATAACTGGATCACCGCTCTGGCGCGGGCTGGAGACGAGTGGTTTGCCGGCACTTATGGGGCGGGCGTGGTGCGCCTGGATGCGTCGGGCGAATGGCACTCGTTTCCAGGCCTGAAGGAAGGTTTCGTGGTCAATCCGAACGCCATGATCGTGAGCGGCGGCCAGGTTTACGCCGGCAGCCTCGGCCGCGGCCTGTTCGTCTTCGACCGCACGTCCGGCCGGTGGGCCAACACCGCCATGGGCCTGCCTTCGAAGAACGTTACGGCGCTGGCTGCCGGCGGCGGCTATCTGTACGTCGGAACCGATAACGGGTTGGTGCGAGTTGCGGAAGGAGCCCTGCGATGAAGCGCATGCCGATAGCGTGGCGATTCCTGCTGGCATCACTCGCCTTTGCGCTTTGCGCCCCGGCCGACACGGGCGTGCTGATTCCCGGAGACCGCCAGCAACCCGACCCGGCTGTCTTCTCGCTCAACGAGATGACGCTGGAGATTCGAATCGATAACGGCGTCGCTCGCGTTCGCGTGCGGCAAATCTTCGGTAACCATAGCGCAACCATTCAGGAGGGGGTTTACCAGTTCGCCCTGCCCGCGAGTGCGACCGTGTCCGATTTCGCCGTCTGGGACGACGTCATCCGCATACCGGGCGTCATTCTGGAGCGGCGCCGTGCGGGGGAAATCTATCAGCAGGCCAAGTCTCAGGCCATCGATCCGGGCCTTCTGCAAATGGGCGAACGCTCGGCGGGCGAAGCCGGCGCTCCGTCCCTCCCCAGCCAGCAATTCACCGCCCGCATCGTGCCCATTCCGCAATTCGGCACCAAGCGGATCGAGATGGAGTATCAGCACCCCGTAGCCGTGGAGCGCTACCGATCCGAATTTGTGGTTCCGCTCAAGCCCGATGTCTACCGCGTGCAAACCGCCGGACATCTCACCATTACCTTTGAACTCCGGTCCGCTCACGCGATCCGCGATTTCGAGGCGCTTGCCAAGACATACCCGCTTCAGATCCGTGAACGCACGCCTAACCTCGTGAAGGCGGAGTTCTTCGGCAACAATGTGGAGCTGAAAGAGGATTTTGCAAGTACGCTACTCGCTGGATCCGGCGGAGGCTGACACGATCCGCGTTATCACCGAGCGCGAGAGCGCCTCCGAACCGGGATTCTTCCAGGCCCAGGCCCTGCTGCGGATTCCCACCGCTCGGTCCGCCATCGCTCCATTGCGTTCCACGCAACCGGCCCGCACGCTGGTTGTCCTGTTCGACAACTCGCTCTCGATGCAATGGGACAAGCTGGAGCGCAGCTTTGCTGCTTGCGAGACTGCGCTGCGAAGGCTGCGGCCGTCCGACTCCTTCAACTTGCTGCTGTTCAACTCCGAGCTGAAGCTCTTCGCGCCGCAGCCGCGCCCGGCGACTCCGCAAAACGTCGAGCAGGCGCTCACTTTCATCCGCAACAGCCGCATTCGCGGCGGCACCGACCTGCAACGCGCGCTGGCGGCGGCTCTCGGGCAAACCACTGCCAGCGAACCCTACCTGATGCTGATCAGCGATGGCGGGGCCACGGAGGGAATTATTCCTACCGGAAAACTGGCGGAATGGTATGCGGCCGAATGGCGCAAGCACTCGCCGGCCCAGCGTCCGCACACGCTGGTACTGGGCATCGGCGACGATGCCAACCTGCCGCTGCTCCGCATGCTCGCAAGCAACGGCGGGTATTTCGATTGGATACGGTCCACTGAGCCCATCGAATTCAAGCTCAACGCCTTTCTCGACAAAATCGGTGAGGAGCCAGTGAAGGACCTGGCGCTGGAGGTGGCTCCGGCATCGAACGTGGATTTGGTTTACCCGCTCGAAGCATCGCACTTCGCCGGCTCGATGGCGACCTGGGCAGGCCAGTACAAGGCGCCATTGCCGCAGGCCACCTTCACCGTTAGCGGAATCCGCGACAGCCAAGCGTTCCGCCTTTCCCGCACTGCGCCATTGCCGGCTGCGGGCGCCGAGCATCCCGAGCTGCCGCGGACATGGGCCAAGGCTCGCGTGGATGCATTGCTCGAAAAGATCGAGCGGGAAGGCGAGGACGAGGCCACCATCGACGAGATCATACGCCTCTCCAAGAAGTACAAGTTCGTCACGCCCTACACATCCTTTCTGGCTGTGCCGCGCGCGCTGCTGCGGCCCCGTGTCATCCGGCCGGGCGATCCGGTGATCCGGGTGAAAACCGACCAATCCATAGTCTCGGTGATCGCGCTGTTTCCCTTCGGCCTCACCAAATCGCTGCGCTACCTGAAGGAAGAAGACACCTGGCAGACGCGATTTTTGGCGCCGCTAGAGTTGTCCGACGGCGTGTACCAGGTGCGCTTGATTCTCCGCGACCGCGACGGCCACGTCTACCGCGAATCCAAAAGCTTCGTGATCGCCAGCAAAACGCCGGTACTGCACGCCCGCCTGGAAAAACCGCGCGTGCACGCGGGCGAACCGGTGCGAATTTCAGCGCAGGCATCGGGGAATGCGCGTACCATCACGGCGCGGCTCTATGGAGCGATGCCCGTGGCGCTGCGCTGGAACAGCGCCGCGAAAGCGAATACGGGCGAAATCGTAGTGCCGGCTTTTCTGCCGCCTGGCAAGTACACCATTCACGTGACCGCCGAGGACATTGCCCACAATGTGGGCACACAGGAGGTGGCGCTTGAAATCTGGTAAGCGAATCTTCGTGGCAGCCGCGCTGGTGGTTTGCGGCGCCTTCCTCATCCGCGGTGAGCTTGAGCCTTGGGTGCAGCACACCCCTTCGGGCGCGGCCATCGTGGCGCTTTTCCGCAGCGTTCCCATGCCGGGTGGCGCCGTGCCCATCCTGCGCCCGCCCGCGGAAGCCCGGCCGGAGCTGACCCGCCTGATCTCGGGCGCGCCGCGCGATGCCATGCTGTACCGATTGCGGGCCCAGGAAGCCGAGATGGCGCTCGATTTCGCCGCGGCTGAGGCCGATTGGAAGACCTACGCTCGGACGGCTGCCGGTCCATACCCTGCCCAAATCGAGTTGGCCGACTTTTACCATCGGCGCGTGCGGCCACGCGATGAACTGGCGGCGCTGACCGCCGCGGCTGCTGCGCCAGACGATCCACTGCTGCCGGCAACTGCTCAGCGCGGCTGGCGCGCATTCGACCGCATGGCTGCCCTGGTCGAGCGGGAAACCCTCCCGCAAACCATTGCCGGGCCCGTCTTTCGCGCGTGGGTTGCCCGTTACCCCGAGCAGCCCGGCGCATGGCACAACCTGATTGAGTATCTCACTGCGAATCGCGAATTTGCCGCCGCCGAAACCGAAATCGCCAGCTATGGCCGCACCTTCCATGACGCGTTCGAACCGGTGAGGATGCGCGCCGATCTGGAAGTTCGCCGCGGCTCGCCCAGCGCCGCCCTGGCGGTGTACGATCGCGCCTTTCAGCCGCTTTGGCCGGAGGAGATGACAGCGGCCTATTTCAAGCTGCTCGGAGAGCAAGGCCAGCTTCGCGAATTCGCCGGCCGGGCGCGAGCTGCGCTCGAGTCGAATCCCGCGGACCTCGACGCCAGCGCGCGCCTGTTCCACTATTTTCGGTCGCAGAATAGTATTGCCGCCGCCCGCCGCGCCTTGCTCGAATACCGCATTGCCAAAGAATCCGGACGGCAGCCATGGACGCCCGGAGAATTATGGACCCTGGCTCAACTGTTCGAACGGCTGCTGGATGTGAACGAGGCCGCGCGCCTGTACTATGCGCTTTACAGCGTTCCGCCGGCCGGCGGAGCGCAGACCGAACGGGCATTGTACGGCCTGGCCAACCTGTTGCTCTCCGCGCCCGATCAGCCCATCCAGTTCGGGTCGGGCGATCTCTCCTTTTACAAGGACATTGCCACAATCGACGCTTCGCCCGGTTTTCTGAACGGCATTCTATCGCTACTGTTGAACTCGACAGGGCCGAAGTGGGAGTATCAGACGCAGAACCAAAAATCGGCCGCCTACTTCCATCGTGCCGCTGCGGCCCGGCTGGTGAGCCTGCTGGGGCAGCGATTTCCGAAGTCCGCATACCGCGCTCCCTTGCGTGCGGCGCTCATTTCCGCCTATGCCGCTTACGGCGACGATGAATCGGTGATTCGCACCGGCCGTGAGTACCTGGCCGCTTTTCCATCCGGGGCCGCACGGATCTCTGTGGCGATGCAGATTAGCGACGCTCTGGCGCGCGCGAACCGCACCAGCGAAGAATTTGCGCTCTACGATCAATTGCTCCGTGAGTTGGCGGCCAAAGCTTCCGGAGTGCCGATCGGTTCCAATGCCGCGAATCCCGAAGCGGCAAACGCCGGTAACGACCTGCCGTGCGGGGTTGCCGGACCAGTCAATTGCGGTGTAATCGTCCATGCCGAGGACCAGACCCCTGCAGGCGCACGCTCCCGGGAATACGTCGAGGTGCTGGACAGATATCTTTCCCGCCTGGCCGAGTTACACCGCCCGCTGGACGCGCTGCGCGTGTACCGCACCGAGATCGATCGCAATCCGAACGACCCGGGACTTTACCAGCGGCTGGCTGCGTTCCTCGAGCAGAACGGCATGGCGCGCGACGTCGAAGACGTCTATACGAAGGCGATTGCAAAGTTCCCCGATCGCTCCTGGTATGACAAACTCGCCCGCTGGTACCTGCGCCGGCACCAGTTGAGCGCCCTCGAAAAAATCAGCCGCGATGCCATCGCCATATTCTCCGGCACGGAGCTGGAACGTTACTTCAGCCAGGTTGTCTCGCAGACCCACCCGGATGCCGCGCTCTACCGTCAGCTAAACCTGTACGCGCATGAACGCTTCCCCGAAGACCTGGTCTTTGTGGATAACCTGCTGGCCGCATATGCGCGCCGGGAGACTTACGATGCGGCTGCGGCCGATCGCCTGCTCCGGCAATACTGGTTCTACGACGCGCGTCTCCGCTCGAGGCTCTTTTCGCAGCTCTCGCAGCAGGGGCGGCTCTATCCGGAACTGGCCGAAATCCGCGCCGCCAATCCCGGTATCGCGAACGGGCGGATTGACCAAGCTCTCGCTTCCAATGCCGCGGCGGTTCAGTTTGCGGCGGAAGCGGAAGCATGGCTCTCCCATTTTGAAGCGGCGGCTCCGATCGAGCGCGCATTGGCCTCCGCGTATCCCGGCAGGAGCGAATTTACCACCAAGGCATCCTCGCTGTATCGCTCGCTTGCGGCGTACGATCAACGAAACACGGAAATCGCAGTGTCGCTTGCCGGCTATGCGCAGCAGGCCAATCCGCGAGACCAAAGCATCCTGGCGCGTATGGGTGACATTCTGGCCGATCGCGACCTCTTCAGCCGCGCCCGCGTGTTCTGGGAACGAATGCCGGCCCAGCAGCCGGGCAATCAGGAAGCCTATCTGGACACCGCGACGGTTTATTGGGACTACTACCTGTACGACGACGCGCTGCGTTGGATCGCGGCTGCGCGCACGAAGTTTGAAAAGCCGGCGTTATTCGCCTACCAGGCCGGCGCCATTTATGAGGGCAAGCGCGATTACGCACGCGCCGTGCGGGAATACGTCGCCGGCGCCCTGGATGGCGAGAGCGCTGCCAACAACCGCCTGCTTCGCCTGCTGAACCGGCCGCAATTGCGCGAACTGGTCGACCGGGCAACCGCCGCTTCGGTCGCCTCCAATCCTTCGCCGCAGGCGGTCTCGCTGCGCATCGACGTGTTGTCCGCGCAACAACGCCGGGAGGACATAGGAGCGCTGCTGCAGGCACGTGTAGCGGTTGAGAAATCCTTTGCCGAACTGACCGATCTTGAGGAGACGGCTCGCCATCTGGGCTTCGACGCCATCGAAGAACGCGCCGCCGAACGCCTCATAGCTATCACCAACGATCCCGTCGACAAAATGCGCCTCACGCTGGCTGACGCACGGCTGCTCGAATCGAAAAAGGACATCGCCGGCGCAGCGCGCGTGGTCGACGCCCTCTATCGCGCTCACCCGCTGATTCTCGGCGTGGTGCGCGGTGCGGTTGATTTTCACGTGCGCAACCGGCAGGCCGATGCGGCAATTAACATTTTGGCCGATGCCGCCAAACATTCGAGGGCAGATCTTGCCGCCCAGTTCAAGCTGGAATCGGCTCGCATCGCCACGGGTGCGGGCCAGTTCGAGCGGGCCCGCAGCCTGCTAGCCGGGCTCCTTTCGGCGGATCCGTTGCGTGCCGAGTACCTCACCGCTATGGCCGACACCTACCTCCAGGCGAAGGACGATGCGGGTTTTCGCGATTACCAGCTCGCCACCATCCAGCGGCTGAAGCAATCGCCACTCGCGCCTGCCCAGCGCATCGAGCGAATCGCCACCCTGCGCCGCAGCTTGATTCCAGCGCTGGATCGGCTGAGAGATAGTGCCGGAGCCGTGGACCAGTACATCGAGGTGGTAAACAGCTACCCCGAAGACGAAGCGCTCACCAAGGAAACCGCGGCTTATGCCGTGGCGCATAGCCAGGCTCCACGGCTGGTCGAGTTCTATCGCAAAACCATCGCTGCGGCGCCGCTCGATTATCGTTGGCCCATGGTGCTCGGCCGTATCGAAACCGTGGCCGAAGACTATCCGGCGGCCATCGCCGATTATGAACGCGCCATCAAGGCGCGGCCGGACCGCGTAGACCTGCTTGAAGCCAAAGCGGGCCTTGAAGAGCGCTTGATGCGGTTTGACGACGCCATGAAAAGCTACGGTCGGCTCTACGATCTCGCCTATCGCGATCCGCAATGGATGATGGAGGTCGCGGAACTGCGCGCGCGCTCCGGGCAACCGTCCGAAGCGGTCAGCGCGCTGCAAACCGCGATCATCGGTGCGCGCACCGAAACCGCCGACGCCGATTTTGCGATTGCCGAGCACCTGGAGTCCTGGCACATCCTTTCGGATGCAGTGACTTTCGCTGAACGCGGCGCCAATCGGGCGGGCCCCGACCTTTTTCAGGAACCCAATAATGCGATCATCTACGCGCGCATCATGGCGCGGGCGCGGCGCATGGACGCTCTACTCTATCGCCTGGGCGTGGTCCCCTCGATGGATCAGCAGGTCGCGCAAGCCGCGGGAGCCGTTATCGACGAAACTTACACTCCCGAAGAGAAGACGAGCCTGGAGCAAACCCTGAACTCCCGTGCGGCGGCACTTCCGATCGGGGAGCGCGATGCCACACTGCTGCCGCTCGCCGAATCCGCCGGCCTGGTGGATCTCGAAGCTCGCTGGCGGCGCGAATCGATGGCGGCTCAGGCCATACGCGTCGACCAGCGCTTCGTAATGCTCCAATCGCAACGCGGGCTCTACGGCGATTTGGGCCACCAGTTGGAAGACTACGCCGCTGCCAACCCCGGCCAGGCCGTCGCAACCAACGCGCTGGTTCAGGCCGCACAGGCATTCATCGCCGAGGGCGACGTTGAAAGCCAGATGCGCGTGATGCGGAAGGCGCTGGCGGAACGCGCTCTTTCCGGCAGTTTGCTGGACCGGTATCTGGTCCTGCTGGCAGCGCGGCAACCGGAAGAACTGCTGGCAATCGTGCGCGGCAGCGAGCCCGACGAAATCCGCAACCGTGCCATTCAGTTCGCCATCGCCGGCGACCGCCCCGATCTGGCGTACTCCGCTCTTCGAGTTCGCGGCAGCGCGCTGGCTCCGGTGTGGACCAAAGCTTATGTGGCTCTCACCGGCCAATACTTCGATGATCGCGCCCCCACGATCGATGCCGCATTTCAGGCCGCGCTCGATACCCGCACCATCGGCGAACGCCTGAAGGCGCCGCCGGCGCCCAATTCCATCATCGTCGGCGCAGTTTGGTTTTATTACGGCGCACGCTACGGGGACTATCTCGCTTCGGGCAGGAATGCCGCCGCCGAAGCATGGCTGCCCGCCTCCCTGGAAGCATCGCCAGAAAATCCGGGCGCTTACGTTGCACTTGGCGATTTCTACGCGCAGGCCGGCCAGGGAGCGAAGGCGATTACGCAGTTCGAACACGCGCTCGAGTTGGATCAAGACCGCGGCGATGCGGACGATCGCATAGCCCGCGTGCTATGGTCCGAGGGCCGGCGGCCGGAGGCAATTGCCCGGTGGAGATCTGCGCTCGCCAGCTTTCTGCGCATTCAGAGCCGCGGCGTGCGCGTGCCTGAAACCTTTTGGGGCCGGGTGGCGGAGACCTTCACCGACATCGGAGAGCGCCATGCGATTGGCGTCTTGCGCGTCGATATCGCGCACTTACTCGCCGATTACTATCAGCGCAACAATGGGTACCGGCTGGACGAGCTTATCGAGCCGGCGGCCCGCGCGTCTTTCGCGTCCGGCGAAGGAACCGACTGGTTGGTGGAACTGAGCCGCGCCATGGATGACCCGGAGACGATTCTCTACACGCTGATGCGGCTTCCCAGCCTGACCGATGCACAGCGGATTTCACTGCAACGCGACCTGGTGGCGCTCTTTACCAGACGGGCTGAAGCGTCTTTTGGCGACAGCCGTGAGTCGACCATGATCCAGGCCACTGGAGCCCGCCTGGAACTGATTTCGATGCTTCTGAACGCTGGCGACGTGAAAGGCGCCTTGACGGAATGGAGTCGGATCCCGGCTGTCACCGCAGCCCGGACGCGCTGGGACAACTATCAAGTCAGAGATGTAGTGGAAATTCGTTTGGCTGCGAAAACCGGCACTCTCGATTCGCTCCTGGAACGGTATCGTTCGCAACCGGAAACAGCGCCATTGGTTGATGCGCTGCGGGATGCCGCGCTGGCGTTGCGGAGTGCAGGCGATGAGAATAGTGCCCGGTCGGTCCTCGAGTACCTCTACGACCGCGAGATCTGCAACGGAAATCTAGAGCCAGCCAATTTTCTCGGTTTGGCCGAAGTGAAGCTGCAGGGCAACGATATCGCCGCCGCGACCGCGCTTCTCAACCGCATGGCCCTGGTGGTCGAAAATGGATTCGACACCTTGCTGCCCGCCGCCGAGTTGCTGGGCAAGTACGGGAAAAGCGCAGAGGCCGCAGAGTTGCTGCGCAGGCGCATCAAAGCCGCGCCCTGGGATTCGGAAGCTAAGGTTGTGCTGGCCCGCACGCTACCCGGTGCGTCCGCCGAGCGCAGCCGGTTGCTAGCCGCTGTTGTAACTGACATCGAGGCTGCTTACAAACTGCGTGCCGAGGCTGCACGATTGGCCGCTCCGCAGTCCGTAGCCGGCACGTCCGGGACGGAGCTCGCACTTCTCGCATCGGCGGCGGTAACTCCCGATGCCGCGGCCAAGCCGTACCAAGTCGAGGCGCGCATCGAGGCGGCAGGCGGCGCTTCCAATCCGGAGGTCAAGCTGCGGCTTTGGCGGGACGCGCTTGCGATCTCTCCCGCTGACGAGCGTGTTCGCCTGGGCGCGCTTCGCGCCGCGATCGAGTTGCGCCGCGATAGTCTGGCGCTGGCGCTGGCTGAAACCGGCGCGCAGCCGCAGTTCGGATATAACGCGGAAACGTCATACTACGCGCGCCGCCGCTACCTGGCCGACCTGCAATCCGCGGCGGTTTCCATATTGCCGCAGGCCCAGCTCACCGATCAGGAACGCGCTTCCATCGCGGAGGCGCTCGCCGCTGCTGCGGAGCGCCTGAATGACCTGAACAGGGCACAGAGCTATCTGCGCGCTGCGATTGACTTGCAACCGCCGGGCCGGAACAAGCTGCAACGCGAGGCGCTCACCCGGAAACTGAACGCAGTTATATCGGAACAAGACCGGCGCACGAAGAACGCCGCGCGGCAGCCGGCGATCAAGAATGTGATCGAACAGGACCAGGTTGTGGGCCCGCGAATTCTCAGGAGTGCGCAATGAAACGAGCCGTGCCATTGGCGACGCTGCTGCTGTTAGCGGCCGGATACGTGTTTCTCCAGACGGCAAAGCCTGCGCCAAATCTCGCCACCCTGATGCCGGGCGGAGCTCTTCTCTACCTGGAGGCCCCGGATTTCGGCCGCCTGCTTCGCGATTGGGATACGTCAAAGGTCAAAGCCGATTGGCTGGAGAGCGCCGACTATGCCATGTTCTCCCGCTCCAATTTGTTCAGCAAGCTTCACGAGGTGTACGGCCAGTACGGCGAGGCGGCGGGATTCGAACCTGACCTCAGGAGCGTCATCCAGACTGCCGGCACGGATTCCGCGCTAGCGCTCTATGAGATTCGCGATGTCGAGTTCCTGTACGTCAGCCGGCTCGGCTACGCCGAGTTCATAAAGAGTCAATTGTGGGCCGCCCGTGACAGGTTTGAGCAGCGCCAGGCTGGCGGCGTGCCCTTCTACCTGCGCACCGATCCGGCATCCAAAAGAACGGTGGCCTTTGCGTTCGTCAAAGGGTACCTGTTTCTGGCTACCAGAGACGATCTGGTAGCCCAGGCGCTCGAGTTGGCCGCCGGCCAAAAACACCCGAGCATCGCTTCCGACCGGTGGTATCACGATGCCGTGGCTGCGGCGCCGAGTCCTGGCGAGTTGCGGCTGGTGATGAACCTGGAACCGCTGGTCAAGAGCACCTGTTTTCGCTCGTACTGGGTGCAGCGAAATGTCTCGATGGTCCGGCGATATTGGACCGGGCTCGCAGACGTGAAACGAACAGACGGTTCTATCACGGAAAGCAGGGTTTTACTGCGTGCGCCCGATGCGGCCGATACGGCGTCCGCAGCCGCCGCTTCCGGGACGGTCTCCAGCTTGTTGGCGCTGGTTCCGCCCGAAGCCGGCATGTACAAAGCCGCGCGCGCCGCGGACTCGTCCGAAGTGGCCTCGCTGATCGTCGAAAAGCTGATTGGGCCGCAACCGCAGCGCACGGGCGACTGGCGCGAGGCTCCGATGGCGGTCTCGCCCGACATCAATGCCGGTAGTGAAGGCGATCTGGAAACGCGCATCGATGAGCAACCGCTGCCGTCTGACGCCGGCGTTTCCGATTCCGTGGCCGCGGTTCGCAACATGGTAGAGACATCTGGAGGGCGCGCCGTCCTTCTGGTCCAATCGAGCTCAACGGCCGGCGCAACATTCGTGCGGCTGCCTTCGGTGATCGTAATCGCGGGCGCCCGGGATTGGGATGGCAACTCGGTTCGGAGTTCTCTGACTTCTGCTGCTGGAAACGTGTGGACCACATCCCAACTCGGGGCCGGATGGATCACTGAAGCTTCGGGGCGGAATACCATCGAACGCCTGGACGGGCTCGGAACACTAATCTTCGCCAATCGCGGGCCGCTTCTCTTCGTCGGCAACGACTCTCATCTGCTCACGGCTGTGCTGGATCGGGTCGGAACAAACCCAGTCGCCGGCGCTCTCACCTATGCGGCCGGGTTCCGGCATTCGCGCGAAGGGGCAAGTTACGAGCGAGTGATGGCGGCGCTTGATTTTGTGTCGCCGCCGCGGAACCTGGCATCCTGGCGGGCGAACCCTTCGGACGGCGTACCAGCGTTCTTCTCAGGAAACATCGGCAGCCTGAGCCGGGTACTCTCGAGAGTCGCGGAGATCCGCGTGACCGAGGAGCGGCGAGGTCCGGCCACAATACAGACGGTGCTGTACCGTATGGAGCCGTAGGCGCGGTTTACGAACGAAGCGCTTGCACGGGTTCAGCGGAAGACTTGCGCCTGAAAGACGGACAGACGCGCCTGCGGATCCTGGTATGCGCCAGGCCGTAGGCCGGCTTTTTGGGACAAGACTTCCAGGAAGCTGGTCTGAGTGAAAGCGCCGTGACTGGCGACCTGCGGCAGCAGCAGTCCGCTGCGGGCGCCGAGATTCAGGTGGGCGCCTTGCCGTCCAATTTGGAACGATCTCCAATCCCGGATTCGCTTCATGGGGGTAAGCACCGAGATCTCAATATCCAGTCCATCCGGCACGCGCGAGCGCGGCGCGAACCGTGGGTCGTCGAGCGCCGCCTCCAGTGTCATCTCGGGTACCGCTTCTGCCAGCGGCATCTTTGCATTCGCCAGACCGACGCATCCGAATAACTCGCGGCCGCGGTGCAAACTTACAAAGATGGCCGCATGCCGCATCAGCAAAGGACTGGTAGCCGCCGGTGGAATCGCTTTCCGCTGACCGGTCTTAGACAGATGCTGGAGGGTCGCGCGCGCGCTGGCGAGCAGGGCGTCCCGGGCCTCCTCATCCAGGCGGAAGGAATTCGCGGGAAAGTAGCCGAGAGATCCGTAGCTCACAACGTGCTCAAAATCTCCGGTCGAATCGGCGGAGGTCTGGTAGTCCAACTTCTGTTGAAAGACCTCATCACCCGCCAAAAGGCCGAGGGTTTCGAGTAAAAAGGCGATCGGCTCGTAGCCGCAGACGGTGGACTCGGTCTCACGCAACGTGTCGAGGAACAGCGTGGGGTCGAGGCTGCCGGCCGCATCGATCACGCGGGAATCGAGCAAAGACAACTGCCGATCCACATCCGGCCCGGCAGGAAACGGCTGGTAGCCAAAACTCTGACCGTAGTGAGTCAGGTCGGAGCTGGCCAATAAGATGTCACCTGGCCGGATATGTTTCGCCAGAGCCTGCGCGGCCGCGCGTCGGGCGGTGTCACTGAGAGAGCTCACATAGAGCGGAACCACCGGCACGCCAGCGGCGGCTTTTTGTAACAGTGGGAGCTGGATCTCAACCGAGTGGTCGCACATCTGGCTCTCGGCGACGATGGCGAATTGCCCACCTGATGCCATCTCCCGCGCGGCCGCCTCATCGACTTTGACCTCACCCAGCGGAGTCCCGAACGCACCTATGTCGGGGATGGAAACTCCGGGCCTGCCTCCGCGATGGCTGAATCCGAGGATGAAGACTCGTTCGGGTTTCGCGGCCTGCAAATGGCGATAAGCCGAGGCGGCAACGGTGCCCGAGTAAACCAGGCCAGCATGAGGGACGACAAATGCCAGCGGCCGCGGCAGAAGGCTGGGGCCGGTTCTCTTCAAGGAACAGTCGAAGAGCCGCTCCAGGAGCGCCTCTAACTCTGCGGGCCGCCCTGGATACCACGAGCCGGAAAATGGCGATGCGTGTATGGAAGCCACGTGGTCAACCACATTGTCGTTGGATGGTCGCGTAATTCTCGCGCGCCCGCCGTGGGCCGGGGCGCCAAAAGCCGGGAATCGCGCATTGGCAATGCGGGCAGGTGCCGTCTCCCTCCAATCTGTTTTGGAGAACTTCGAAGCCGGAGCGTTCCACCAGCAGCGCTCGACAATTCGGGCAATTCGTATTTTCAAGCTCACCGACGGCACCGGGCAGATTCCCGGCATAAACGTAGCGCAGTCCGGCGGCGCGCCCGATAGATGCGGCACGCTCCAGCGTCCGGGCGGGGGTAGCATCCGGCCCGATCATCTTGTAATCCGGGTGGAACGCGGTAACGTGCCAGGGAATGTCCGGAGAGACACCGGCCAGGAAACCCGCCAGCGCTTCCAGTTCCGCGCGCGAATCATTGAACCCAGGTATGACAAGCGTAACCACTTCCAGCCAGAACCCCAGGCTGTGGATGCGTGCGATGGAATCGAGAATCGGTGCGAGGCGCCCGCCCAACTCGCGATACCGGCGGTCGTCGAAGCTCTTGAGATCCACTTTGTAGAGATCGACCCAGGGGCGTAAGTATTCGAGCACCTGCGGCGTGGCGTTCCCGTTGGAGACGTAGCCGGTGTGCAAGCCGGCATGGCGGGCTTCGCGGAAGACGGCTACCGCCCATTCGCTGGTGATCAGCGGCTCATTGTACGTACTGACAATCGACGACGCGTTCTGCCGCAGGGCCAGACTGACGATCCCGGCCGGTGAGATCTCACGGTAGTCCAGCGAGGAACGGACGTCGCGCAGCGCCTGCGAGCTCACCCAGTTCTGGCAGTAGCCGCAATGCAAGTCGCAACCGAGTAAGCCGAAGCTGAGGGCGCGCGTTCCGGGAAGGGCGTGGTAGAAAGGCTTCTTCTCAATCGGATCGCAGTGCAGCGCGTTGACATACCCGTAGGGAACCAGCAACTTGCCGCCGCGATTGAACCTGACTTTGCAAACGCCGGCAAATCCGGAAGGGATCGGGCAGCAGTGGCCGCAAGCGAAGCAGCGGATGCGGTTCCCCTCCAGCGGTTCGTACAAATCGCCTTCGCGGGTGTGCAAAGCGAGCTGTTCGGCCAGCGTCATGCTCGCGCTCCACTTTCATTCTAGGTCCGTTTACCGCACACGAATAGTTAAGCTCCCGGATGGTGCTCCAGAGAGTACGGCATGGGCTGCTGCTTGCCTTCTTGGCCGGCTTTACTAGGCGACTGGAACCGCGGGCGGTGCCTTACTGCGCGCGAAATTGCGCGCTGCGGGCGGTTTCGCCGCCGGCGGAGTCTTTGACCGTCAGCTCAGCTTGATAGGTCCCGGGCAGCAGCGCTGCCAGCGGCAATTTCAGCGCGACCGGAATCACTCGGCTGCCGGGCTTGAGAAGGGCGGTCAAATCGACATCGCCGGAATCCCACTTCTGTTCTTCATTCTTCGCGTCGAGGAAACGCAGCCGCATAGTCAACTGCACAGGTTCGTTGTCAGGAGCGGCCGGCTGGTAGATCTCGAAGTAGGCCTCGGCAGTGCCGGTCCTCGGCAAAACATCGGAACCCGACACCCTGATGCGGTTGCCACGGAAGATCAGCGGCGTCTTACCTGCTTCGGTTTCCGCCTCCGCGTCCTCTGGCGATATCGGTTGCACATCATGGCTGAGGGCGATAGCGCTCAATTGGAGCCGGCCGGCATCGAGGGCATCGACCACCAATGGCGTTTCCACCACGCCGACGCGATCCTTGGCCGAGCGGAAGATCAGCTTGAACTTGTAGTTGCCGGGACTCACTTCAAACTGGTGCTCATAGCGCAGCGGGTGCTGCACAAAATCGTCGAACTGCTGGCGGTTGTCGAAATAGTACTTCACCGTATCGCTAAAACGCGCAGCGACTTCGCCCACAAGGTTGTATGCCAGCCCGAGCACGTCCATCGAGGCCTGCAGCTTGCCGTTCACCTCGGTTGGATCGAAAACGGGGCTGGGAATCTCGAGCACCAGGTTGACTCGCGCCGCGCCGAAGGGTTCATAGAAAAACGGCAAGGATGCCGACGCCGCGGTGTTGACGGAGTGAGGCGAGGCTGCCAGGGTCGTCAACTCGTTCTCCAACGGACTGGCCAAAGCCAGGGCCGGCTGAGTGACGTTGCAGTATAGGTTGCGCCCCCGCACCTTCACCCCGGACCGGTCGACGGTGACCTTGAGGGTATGACAACTCCCTTCCGGCGAATCGGCCGGAACGTAGGCAAGCGTATAGGATTCGTCCTGCTCACGGGCAAGCACGTCGAAAACGGCGACCACGTCATTGCCGCGGTTGAGTTCGTGGCCGCCGGTGGCGTCGGCGAGGCTGAGCGCCCAGCCCGGACTTTTGGCCCCGACCTGCCCTTCGACTGGATAGACCGACACATCCGCCTTGCGAAATTCCAATTGCATCCCTTTCGGATCGGAGAGCCTCGCATTCCTCTCGATCCTCGACGACGATGAGCGTGCGTTGGGGCGCTGGTTCTTCTGCGATGTGATCCGGCGTGGCGCTTGCGGCCTGCTATTGGTAGCGCTCGGCGCCCGCGGGACATAAGCAGCGAACAGGGCGACGACTTTGTGGCCGGGCACATGGGCCAGGTTCCTCGCCAATTGCGTGTAGTTTTCCGCTCTTATATCGCCGTAAGGATCTGGTACATGGCCGCAACGGCTGATGCTCGGCCAGACGCGCAGTGCCTGCTGAAGCTGGGGGACGTCGGCGGTGAATTGCACGGCAATGGTCATACATCCCGGCGTGTAATAAGCCACCGCCATCAGGCGGTTGGGGCCTGCATTGTCCGCGATGAACTTGGCTGCGGCCTGTTCAATCCATTTCTGATCGTCGGAGGAGCGTCCATCGAACAACAAAACGAAGTGTTGTTGCTGGCTGATTCCCTGCATGGCGGGCCCGGTGTGAGTCTGAAGTCCGGCAATGGTCTGCTCCTTGCCATCTTCGAAGACGTGGAAATCCTTCGCCTCCAGGCCGTGGATGGGTTCGTCTTTCTTGTCGGTAACAACCGTGTCCACGAGCACCAGCCGCGCTTCGGCTTTGAGCTTCAGGCTGGCCGTGCTTTGACCGCCCGATCCGCCGGTTTGCGCCAGCAGCGGCAAACACAAAAACAGCAGCAGGGCCGCATACTCCACGCGGCAGACATTCAGCGATCGTTTGCTCGGTGAGGTTCTCATGGGATCTCCACTACTCCGTTGGCGGCCGCCATTTGCTGGCCTTCGTCATCGCGTACCACGACGCGAACCATATATGGGCCGCTCGTAACATCGAAATTGCTATTCACCGTAATGCCGAGTCTGCGCCGCAGCTCGACGTTCTCATCCTTCAACCGAAGCTCCACCACCTTCTCGGCTCCTTTGATGTAATTGCCGTCGCCGTCGAAGAGGGCGCACACCAGGGTGACGTTGTCGCGGTTCCGGTCATCTTGCTTGCGCAGGTGAAGCTGCCGGATATCGAGATGGGTGGCGACTTTCAGTTTGGCGTCCTCTTCCGTGGTCTTGAAAAACTCGGTATGAATCTCGATCGGCAGGTCGTGCAATTCATCGCGGGAGAACACGGCCTCGCCGATTTCGCGCGTAACGGTGGCGGCGGCGTCTTCCTCTTGGGACGGCGCCCAGTAACCTCGGCGCGCTTGCACAGACAACCCCTTGGTGTTCGTTAGCTTCACCTTAATCTCATGGTACTTCCCGTCGGGCTTTAGATCCTTGGGATAGAAACCTAAATAATAAATGTACTCAGGCGGGTTGGCCAGGCGATTGAATTCGGCCAGGAAGTCGTTCTGGCTGACGGCGGTGCCACCGGTGCCATCGGCCAGGTCGCGCAGCACCATGCCCTGGGCAAGATTCGCGAAATTGTCATACTTGGCGACCAGCATCTGGGTGTTTTGGTTCGTCAGACGGCAGCCGGGAACATCGCCGGTCGGGTCGACGGTATAGACGCCGCGCGCGTCGAGGGTGTTGATAATGACGCCCGCGCGGGTGGCGCGATCAATGGATTCAGTAACGTCCTTTTGCAACTCGTCCGGAAGATACATACCGGGCGATACCAGAATGATCATCCGATCGCCGGGCATGGAGCTGAGCAAGCTCACAATGTAGTCGAGCGTACGGAAGGCGTTTACGGCTTCGCCTCTTCCTTCATTGGCGACTTCGCGGAGAGTGTCCTGGGCTATTCCGGCAGCGGCGGCCGCGGCGTGACCGGTCATGTTGAGGCAATCCATGGTAATACCGGTCTGCAACGACAACGCCTGCCGGTCGTCGCGGTTCATCCACTGGTCCGCCACGAAGAAGCTAGCGGGAGGGAAAGTCTGGTGGGGCGGGGGCACGGGCGCGATCTTCATCAGTGCCTCGCGGAATTTCGCCAGGTCACTGGTGAATGGAAGCGACACTCTGCCGGAAAGCGTGAGTAGGGCGATGCGCTCGTGAGGGCTTATCCCCGGGTCGATGTGTTTCAACGCCGCGACGCGGGTGTTCATCAGGTCTTCGGTCTTGAGATGGACATCATCGAAGACAAACGCGGTGAAGCGGGTAGGCACCACCAGCTTGGGAGCTGTGGCAGCCGGCTCACCCGGAATCGCCGCTTCGGCTGGCGGCTTCGGCGCCGATTTCGGAACAGCGCTGCCCTCGATGGCGAATTGCGAGATGTACTGCGGCTTGCCGCGGTCACTGAGCTCAAAATCCCCCTTATGAAAGTTGCCCAGGGTGTGTCCCTGCTTGTCGCGCACCACCACAGGAACCCGCACCAGGTTCACACTCGATTGAAAGGTGGGAATTTCTTCGCGGGTAGTAACCTCGCCGGCCGGGGTCTGCGCGGCCAGCGCGGCGACAAGCAGAAAAGAGGGCCAAGCGCGCACGATACTTTCCTCCCGCGATCAACCCGGCGGCGGCGGTTGTTTTTGACAGTGGGCTAGACCTGCGCGGACCCACTTGCCTCGCATTATAACTGCCTCGACCCGCCAGACGCGCCGGAAGTTGCTGGCTATAAGGGGCCATCAGGCCGTGGTTTGCTTCACGCGGGATTGCGGCACTCAGCCACGGTTACTGCAGCGTTCTCACGTCCACCAGGCTGATCTGCTGCTTCTCGGCGGTGCGATTGAAGCTCGGCAGATCCTGCTTGAGGATCCGGCCCCACACGTCTAACTGCGCCTGCAGTTCGGCGCTAAGCTTGGTGAAAAGCTCTTGCTGGCCCTCGGTGGGCGCTGCATCGGAGGAATCGACGCTCCAGTTGAGGTAGATCAACTGTTCGTCGATCATGGTCGGATAGCGCAAATCGCCCTCCGTGCTTTTCATCTTCACTTGCATCACCTTGCTTTCGACGTCCGCGATCTTCTTCAGCAGATCGTCGGCAACCGGTTTCAACGGCACCCATTCGGCCGCGCTTTTATAATGCTGGCCCAGCGCGGTGAGTTGCGCGCGAAGGTCGCGGATTTCATTGACAGTCCGGTGCAGCGCTGTCAGGCGCTGCGCGATTTGCTTCTCGAGATCCGCCTGCTTCTGGAGGTCTGCTAGCGAGACGTGGATGCGCGGGTCCCGCCGCAGTTCGAGGGACGCAGTCTGGCTTTGACCGTCGACTGTGAGACGCACCTGGTATGTGCCGGGAAGAGCCGTCGGGCCCTTCGGCGGTATATCGGTTTCGTAGAATGCCCCTGGCACCTTCACAGCGTCTTCGTAGCGCAGATTCCAGAAAAAGCGGTTGAGCCCCGCTTCCGCGGGCAGCACATCGCTGAGCCGTTGGACGTCCGGCCACTCCGCCGGGCCCAATTCTTCTTCCTTCTTGACGCTGGAATAGGCTTTGACGACGCTGCCTTGCGCATCCAGGATTTCCAGTTTCACGGCTCCCTTGGGCGCGGCCTTCAGGTAGTAATAAAGGATGGCGCCGGGAGGCGGATTTTCGCCCGCTGGTTGGCGTCGATCGAGAGAATCGGGAAAGCGGAGGCGGTAGGCAGGACGGGGCGCGAAGAGTTTGGCCGCGGCGTCCACATCGGCAGGCGCCATCTGTCGCAGCGGCGAAAGATCGTCGAGAATCCAAAAAGCGCGGCCGTGCGTGGCGACCACCAGGTCATCGTCTTTCACGACCAGGTCATGGACGGGGACGCTGGGCAGGTTGAGCCCCAGCTTTTGCCAGTGGGCGCCGTCGTCGAAAGAAATCCAGATGCCGGTTTCCGTGCCGGCGTAAAGCAGCCCCTTGCGTTTAGGATCTTCGCGCACGGCATGCACGTAATCGCCCTCGGGAATGCCGGCGGCGATCTGCGTCCAGGTCTTGCCGTAGTCGGCAGTTTTGAAAATGTAAGCTTTGAAATCGTCGAGTTTGTGGCGGTCCACCGCGACATAAGCGGCGCCTGCGCTATGCGGCGAAGGATCGATCAGGCTCACCAGTCCCCACTCCGGCATGGTGGCCGGAGTGACATTCTGCCATGAGCCCCCGCCGTTGCGCGTGATGTGAATCAGCCCGTCGTCGCTGCCGGCCCAGAGCAAACCCTTTTCCAGCGGCGATTCGGCCAGCGCGAAGATGGTGTCATAGTATTCCACGCTGGTGTTGTCCTCGGTGATCGGGCCGCCGGAAGCCTTCTGCTTGGACTTGTCGTTGCGGGTGAGATCGGGACTGACGATGGTCCAGCTCTTGCCCTCGTTGGTGGTTTTGAAGACCACTTCGCCCGCGGTGTAGATGACGTTGGGGTCGTGCGGGGAGAAGATAATCGGCTCTGTCCATTGAAAGCGGTGCGGAAAGTCGCCCACGCCATGCCCGGCGAAATCGACCGGCCAGGGCGAGATATCGAGACCCTGTTCGTCGTGCTTATCGAAGCGAGACACGCCCTGGCCGGCGGAGTAAACAATGTTGCCATCGCGCGGATCGGCGGCCATGAATGCACTCTCCGATCCCGACACCTCATACCAGTTCCGCATGCCGATCAGTCCGGAATCGCTCCAACTGGCCGTAGCCACTGCGGTGTTGTCCTGCTGCGCACCGAAGACGTAATAGGGGAAGCGGTTGTCGGTGGTGACGTGGTAGAACTGCGCGGTCGGCTGGTTCATTTGCGGCGTCCAGTTCTTGCCGCCGTCAATGGAGATGGTGGCGCCGCCATCGTCGCCGTTGATCATGCGCTGCGGGTTGGCGGGGTCGATCCAGAGTCCGTGATGATCGCCGTGAGGCGCAGCCAGCAGAGTGAATGTCTTGCCGGCATCGGTGGAGCGAAACATGCCGGTATTCAGCACGTAAACGGTGTCGGCGTCCTTGGGATCGGCAAAGATGTGGCTGAAATACCAGGCGCGCTGGCGATAGCGTTCGTCGTCGTTCACGCGCTCCCACTTGTCGCCGCCATCGTCGGAGCGGTAGAGCCCGCCTTTCTCGGCTTCGATGAGCGCATACACGCGGTTCGGGTCCGCGCCGGAGACGGACACGCCGATCCGGCCCAATATCCCCTGGGGAAGGCCGTTGCCCTGCAGGCGAGTCCAGGTTGCGCCGCCGTCGGTTGAACGGTAGAGACCGCTGCCCGGACCGCCGCTCGAGAAAGTCCAAGGCTGGCGCTGGACCTGGTACATGGCCGCGAACACGATGTTGGGATTGCTCGGGGCGAAGGCGATGTCGGTGGCGCCGGTGCGGTCGTCGACATACAGAACCTTGGCCCATGTTTTGCCGCCATCGGTGGTGCGGTACACACCGCGCTCGGGGCTGGGCGCGAACGCATGGCCCATGGCGGCTACCAGAACGATGTCGGGGTTGCGGGGATCGACGAGAAGTGCCGGGATGTGGCGCGAATCGCGCAGTCCAAGATTCTTCCACGTCTTGCCGCCGTCATTGGAGCGGTAGACCCCATCGCCATAGGAAATGTCGCCGCGCAGGCAGCCTTCGCCCGTGCCGACGTAGACAATGTTCGTGTCGGAGGAAGCGACGGCGATGCTGCCGATGGAAGAAACCGTTTGCTTATCGAACACGGGGGTCCAATGCGCGCCGCCGTCGACGCTCTTCCACACGCCTCCCGACACCGCACCGAAGTAATAAGTTTGTGGATCGCCGGCAATGCCTGCTACCGCCAGCACGCGCCCTCCGCGGAAAGGTCCGATGAGGCGATACTGCATGCCCTTGAGCAGCTTCTCATCAACCTGCGAGAACGCAGCCTGCGACAAGCACAGCAGCGCGAATAAAAGTCGTATCCACATTTTAGTACCCCCCTGCGGGAATCAGCCCGGACGCACTCAACGCAATCGAATGGTCCAGTGCGCCGGAACCATGGCCAATTCTGCGCCTCGCATCATTGTATGGCAATCCGGGTATGGCAATCGGGCACGCGGGCGGCCGGCCGGCCAGGAGCGTGCTGATTCTTGTCGCCGTTGAGATAGCGCAGCGTCAGTGCGCAATCACGTACAAAGCGCTGAAGTAAACGACCGCTAGCCCGAGAATCGAGAAGCTCAGGGTGAGGAACATGCGTCCGGAACGTTGTACCATCGCCCCCGTCGCCGCCTGGCCGGGTTCGTTCTTACTTACCAGGACTCTCATCGTGTTGGCCTCCCCGCCGTCTGCGGCCACATCATCTGCCTGCCAATTGATCACCCCTGATTTGCGCCTGCCGCTCCAGATCACCCACCTTCAAATGGGAGGCGGCCACTCTGATTCGATACCAGACCCGCGGGTCGGACGTCTCACCGCCGAGTTCAAACATACGTTGAACGAACGGCCGGGCGCTCTCCGCGTTGACAGAGTACTCGGTCGCGTATTCAATCAGTTGGTCCAGTGTTCCAAACTCCATCATCTTTGCAGTCACGATGGCGCGCACCTGATTCTCCGCGCTTTGTTCCTGCGGCCCAGTCCCGGCGGGGAACACTCCAACTGCCGCACGCACCACCAGCAGCAGTTCCTTCCCGTTTGATGCCTGCCCAGCCATCTGCAGAATCACCTTCTGTTGCGCTGGGGACTGCGGCGGCGCTGCGCTGGCAGCCATGTAAAGCCTCTTCATGGCCGCGCTGACCACCTGCTCCGCTTCGGGTACAGGTGCCGCTGCGCTGCGCGCGGCGGTATCGCAGGAAGCCAGGTTCCAGGCGACCATCAGGACAACTGGTACACCACAAGAACGCTTCCACATACTGGGAGCGTACATCCAAATTGGATTTCTGAACAGAGTTTTTTCACAGCTTGACGCAAATTTCTGCACAGTATACGATTAAAGGGGTCTTTATATCTGGTTTTAGAAGTTAGCAGCGGATATTTTGTAGAAGAACACCACACAATGACGGCCCTGAACCTACTTCGGCTCGCTGCCATTGCGACCCTCCTGACCACCGGTCTCCGCTGCCAGCAGGCGGCGCAACCGCGTAACGAGGACTGTGCCGGCTGCCATGATTCCGGTCCGCGCGTCGGGAAACGCCAGCCCGGAGTGCCCCCAGGCTTCAACGCAGCCGCTTTGAAAGCATCGCCCCATGCAGCGCTCGATTGCGTTGCCTGCCACAGCGACATCAAAGAAGTGCCGCATCCGGAAAAGCTGGCGCCCGTCGCCTGCGGCCAGTGCCACAACGAAGAGTTGAGCCAGTATTCAGGCAGCGTCCACGGCAGGAGGGCGGCCCTGAACGATCCGTATGCCCCAAACTGCAAGCTCTGCCACGGCACGCATGACATTCTGCCCCCATCGAACATGAAGTCGCCGGTGGCCACCATCAACGTTCCGCGCCTGTGCGGCGGCTGCCACAGCGAAGATACCGTAGTCAGCAAAACGCGCGCCATTCCGCAGACCAACATCACCGAGAATTACAAAGACAGCATTCATGGCATCGGCCTCTTCCAGCAAGGCCTGACGGTTACCGCGGTCTGCAGCAGTTGCCATACGGCGCACAACCAGCTCCCCCACACGGATCCGCGGTCCTCCATCGCCAAACAGAACATCGCCAAAACGTGCATGAAGTGCCACGCGAAAATCGAGGACGTGCATCGCCAGGTGATCCGCGGCGAACTATGGGAGAAGCAGCCGCACATGATTCCGGCGTGTGTCGACTGCCATGCGCCTCACCAAATCCGCAAGGTTTACTACACGGAAGGGATGTCCAACGGCGATTGCCTGAGCTGCCACTCGAATCCTAACCTCAAAGCGACGGGAACCGGAAGGTCGCTATATGTTAATGCCGACGAACTGGCCCACTCGCGCCATTCCCGCGAGGCCTGCGTGCAGTGCCATACGGGCGGGACGCCGTCTGACGTGCGATCCTGCGACACCATTAAGGATAAGGTGGATTGCTCCATCTGCCACGAGAACGTCGTGAACCAGTACCGCGAAAGCACGCACGGCACACTGGCCGCGAAAGGCAGTCCGGACGCGCCGCTCTGCCAGGACTGCCACAGCCCGCATGGCACCAAAGGCAAACTCGATTCCACCTCGCCTACCTATTCGCGCAATGTTCCCGCGCTGTGCGCAAATTGCCACCAGGCAGGGCACAAGGCCGCGGTTCGTTATACCGGCAAGCAGGACCACATCGTGGAGCGATACCGCGAGAGCATCCACGGCAAGGGGCTGCTGGAAGCGGGCCTGACCGTCACCGCCAATTGCGCCGACTGCCATACTCCACACCACGAACTGCCCGGCAGCGATCCGCGCTCCAGCGTAAACCGGGCCAACATCGCCCAAACCTGCGCACAATGCCACCGCGGCATCTACGAGCTGTTCACGGCCAGCGTCCACAGTCCGACCGTGACTCACACAGCGAAACCGCTGCCGGTTTGCGCCGATTGCCACTCCGCCCACAGCATCCAGCGCACTGACCTCGCCGAGTTCCGGCTGAGCATCATGGATCAATGCGGCCGCTGTCACCAGCAGATCACCGAGGCATACTTCGAAACGTTTCATGGGAAGGTCTCCAAGCTGGGCTACCTGAAAACAGCCAAGTGTTACGACTGCCATGGAGCGCACGACATTCTGCCGGTTAACGATCCGCGCTCGCATCTTAGCCGCAATAACATAGTCGCCACCTGCGGCAAGTGCCATACGGGTTCTCACCGCCAGTTCGCCGGCTATCTGACGCACGCTACCCACCACGATCCGAAAAAGTATCCTTTTCTTTTCGTCACTTTCTGGGGCATGACCACGCTGCTAATCGGCACGCTGGTTATCTCCGGGGTGCACACCGTACTCTGGCTGCCGCGATCGTTCGAATACCGGAAACAGATCAAGAACGGACAGCCGGAAGCCGGAATGTATGTGCGCCGCTTCCGGCGATTCCATCGCAACCTGCACCTGATGGTCGTATCGAGCTTTCTCGGGCTGGCTTTGACGGGCATGATTCTCAAGTTCTCTTACGCGGGCTGGGCCAAGGCGCTGGCCCACCTGCTGGGCGGCTTTGAAGCGGCCGGCTTGATCCACCGGTTCTGCGCCTGCCTGACCTTCACTTACTTCGGGCTGCACCTGTATGACCTGGTGAAGCAGAAGCGGGCCAGCGGCAAAAGCTGGCGCCAGTTCATCGGCGGCGAAGAAAGCATGGTCTTCAATCGGCGCGACTGGCATGAACTGGCCGGTTCCCTAAAATGGTTTTTCAAGCGCGGCCCCCGTCCCGAGTATGGCCGCTGGACCTATTGGGAGAAATTCGACTATTTCGCGGTGTTCTGGGGCGTAGCCGTGATCGGTGGCACGGGCCTTATGCTGTGGTTCCCGGAGATCTTCACGCACGTGTTCCCCGGCTGGGCCGTCAATGTCGCCACCACCATCCATAGCGATGAGGCCCTTCTGGCGGTGAGTTTCATTTTCGTGGTGCACTTTTTCAACACGCACTTCCGGCCCGAAAAATTTCCTATGGATACCGTGATCTTCACGGAGGGCATGCCGCTCGAGGAGTTCCAGCGCGACCGTCCACGCGAGTACCGTCAGTTGGTGGAGAGCGGCGAGTTGGACCAGATGCTGATGCCGGCGCCCGCACCGCGCGATGTGAGATTCTGGCGGCGCCTCGGCTTCACCGCCCTGACCATCGGCCTGGTTCTAATCGGCCTGATCGTCTACGCCATGCTCTTCGCCTATCGCTGAAGCAGCCAATCCAAAGGCAGCGTCCTCCGGATTTACGCAATCGGCGTCCAGATATCGGACAGGACCCGCCGCCAGTTTTCGCCGAGAATCAGCCGGATGTGCTCGTCGGTATATTTTCGACGAATCAGCGCGTCGGTAAGATCGTAGATTCGCTTTGGGTGGTCCAGGTGTTCAACCGCTTCGCGGTGATGGGCGTGGTACTTCGCGTCCACTCCGGCCAGCATTTGCGCGAGTTGGTCCGGCGGCATGAAGTCATTACTTTCTAACCCGATGTCGCTGCCAACGCCGACATGCTCGATGCCAACCAGGTTCTTAACGTGGTCGAAATGATCTATAACATCGTCCACGGTGGTCGGCTCGTGCGGCTTGACCATGGAGCTGATAAAGTTGATCCCCATGACTCCGCCGGTTTTGGCCATGGCCTTAATCGCCTCGTCGGTGACGCAGCGAGGATAGCCCGGATAAAGCGCGCGGCAGTTGCCGTGAGAAATGATCACCGGTTTTTTCGATAACTCGAAGGCATCGAGCATGGTTCGATCCCCGGCGTGCCCGCAATCGACGGCCATACCGATGCGATTCATGCGCTCGACGATGCGGATTCCGAACTCGCTGATGCCGTCGTCACGCCGCTCGAAAGCGCCGTTGCCGAACAGGGTTCGGTAATTGTAGGTCAACTGACTGGATCGCTGTCCGAGACCGTAAAAGGTATCGACATCGTCCACCTTGCGGAAATGCGCCGCATTCTGCAGCCCAAACATTATTCCGTAGCGGCCCGATGTCTTCGCGCGCATGAAATCGCCGGCCGAGTCGATGCGAAGAAGCCAATCCGGATATGCGGCTAGAAAGCTGTTCCAATGGGCGAACAATTCGATACCGTCCTCGTAGTTGTCGGCGGCGTCGCCGAAGTTGATCGCGTTGATCCCGGAGTCGCGGAACTGTTCGAAATCGGCGCGCGTGAATGCGCCCGGCTGGGCGAGCCACTGCCGCAGCTTCGGCTGCATGTCGCGGCGGTAGAGAAACTGGTTGAGCATATCGATCACCAGCGATTCGCGCACCAGCCGCACCGACCGCTCAGAGTATTCGTGCGAGGTTTGCGCGAACAGGGCATAACGATCGCGGTTGAAAAATGGCGCAGCGATCGCCGCAGCCGCGGCTTCGAGCACCGTTCGCCGGGTAGTTGGAGATGGTCGCATAACGAATCATAGTAGCCCACCTCGCCGCGCGGCGATAATGTAGGGATGCGGCGAGTGACATTCCTCTTAATGATTTGCGCACTGGGCGCGTTAGGGCAGGTGCGGAACTACAGTATTGTAGCTGCGGGAAGAACGGCCGGTCACGAGACGCATACGCCCGGCGGCGACGGTTCAGTTCATGTCGCCTATGCTTATAACGACCGCGGCCGTGGTCCGGATATTCAGGGTCGTTATGTTTTCGATCGCGACGACAGGCTGCTGGCGATCGAACTGACCGGTCAGGACTATAACCACGCGCCCATCGATGAGCGATTCACGGCTCACGGCGGAACCGCACAATGGAAGAGCCGCGCGGAATCGAGCGAATCGAAATCGGGAGGATGGTACGTTGCGGCGAACGGGCCGGCGGCCCAGACGGCGTGGCTGGCTCGCGCCATGCTTCGATCCGGGAGAACGTCGATGCGCCTGCTGCCGGGCGGGAATGCAACTCTCGAACGCGGCCCGTCGGTTGAACTGAAAGAACAGCGCGTCACGATGTACAGTATCGGCGGACTCGAGTTCGCGCCGGTATCGATATGGCTTGACGATGACAACGAATTCTTTGCCGCCTCCGGCGGATTCGCGACCATTCGCCAAGGCTTCGAAGATTCTTTGCCGAGGCTCGAAGCCGCCGAGCGCGCAACCACCGAAAACCATTTTCACGATCTCGCGTTGCGGCTGGGACACAGGCCCGCGCATGCACTTGCTATCCGCCATGTCCGCGTTTTCGATGCGGAGACCGCTACTCTCCGCGAAGACCAGATGGTGATTGTCGACGGGGATCGCATCGAATCGGTTGCGGCTGACGGCGGCGCGGCGGTTCCCTCCGGAACCGAATCGATCGACGGCGAGGGCAAGACGCTCCTGCCCGGCCTGTTCGACATGCACGCCCATTTCGAGGCCTTCGAAGGGCTGCTCAATATCGCGTGCGGCGTTACCGACATTCGCGACCTCGGCAACGATATGGATCGGCTGCTGCGCTGGAAGCAGCAGATGGACGCGAATCAAATGATCGGCCCGCGAGTTGTGCTGGCGGGTATCATGGACGGCCGCGGGCCCTACTCCGGGCCCACCAACGTTTTGGTCGATACCGAGCCCGAAGCCCGTGCGGCCATCGAGAAATACAAAGCCGCCGGATACATTCAGATTAAAATCTACAGCTCGATCAAGCCCGAGTTGGTTCCGTACATTGTCCGCGTTGCGCACGAAAACGGGATGCGCGTGAGCGGTCACGTCCCGGCGGGGATGATCGCCGACCAGTTTGTGGATGCGGGCGTGGACGAATTTCAGCACATCAATTTCTTCTTTCTGAATTTCCTGCCGGAGGAGGCGTCGAAGACCAACACGCGGGCTCGATTGACGCTGCCCGCCGAGCATGCGGCCGAGCTGAATCCACAATCTCCCGCCGTCACGAAGTTCATCGCGAAACTGAAGGACAGGCAGATCGTCGTCGATCCGACGCTGGGCGTTTTCGAGGAGGAATATACGGCGCGGCCGGGTGTGGCAAGCCCCGGTTACGCGGCGATTATCGACCGTCTGCCGGCTCAGGTCCGGCGCGCGGCGTTGGGCGGAGGGCTGCCGGTGACGGACGATGAGGACCGGATCTATCGTGCATCGTTTCAATCGATGCTCGACATGACGGCGCGGCTATACCGCGCTGGCGTTCCGCTGGTGATCGGCACCGACAGCGTCGAAGGCCTGATGCTCGATCGCGAGCTCGAGTTGTGGGTGCAGGCCGGGATTCCGCCCGAAAAGGTGCTACAGATTGCGACAATCGGAGCGGCTCGGATCGCGCGTGCCGATCACGACCGGGGCTCCGTTGCGCCGGGAAAGCTGGCCGACCTCGCGCTGTTCGACGGTAACCCGGCGCGCGCGATCTCCGATATTCGAAAGCCGCGCATTATTATCAAAGACGGCGTGGTGTATCGCAGCGAAGACCTGTTCCGCGCAATCGGGATGAGGCCGTAAGAACGTCTTTGCTTATCGGCGAAAACTCTCCGGAGGCCCCAGGTAGCTCGGCTTGACGCCGCCCAAGTCGACCACCAGTTTTTCGAGCACTATGCCAGGATCCACCATCCAGAACTTCAATGTATGAAACCCGGGATGGACCAATGTGTGGCTGGAGCGCACTTTGCGTACGTTGTCCTTGACTGAGGTCTCCCAGTCGCCTTGCGCGTTGTGCGACAGGGCGTCGATGATCTGCGGCGGCTCATCGTCGAACGAGATTGCGTAGCGCAGTCCGCGCCCAGGGGTGAAGTTGAGCGAGGGTGAGAGAATCGCTTCGATCCCGACCGGTCCGGCATGGAAGAGATACATCCGGTACTCGAGATGCGGCGACGCGGTGGGCGGCATCACGCTTTCCGCCGTGACCGGGAACACCGACATGGCGGACAGGGTGCGGCCGTAGTCAGGGATGCGTTGCCACATTACTCCTCCCGTATCGACCTTGCGGGTGTAATGTTCCGCCTCCATCGAGACATACCCGGATGTTTCGACGAAGCCTTTAATCGACACCCGCGAGGGCTGTTTCGGGTTGAAGATGTTGACTTCCACGGCGATAGGACCGGCTCCGGCGCCTAAGATAGTGACGGCGCCTTTGTCCCCTCCTGGCGGAACCTTGTCCCAATCGACGCTCACCCACAGGCGCGTTTCTTTCTGAACGGAGCCGCGCGTCGCGCTCAGCACGATCCAGGGGGCGCTCGCCGCGGCGGTAAATTCGAAGGGCGCGCGCCCGCGATTGAACACATCGATGAAATGCCGTGGCTGGTTGTATACGTCGAACGCTGGCAACACTGCCGGCGCCGCACTACCCGGCCAGGCAGCACTCGATCCTTCGACAGCGACGCCCATCGACGCCGCGGTGGGCAGAGTAAGCTCGGTAACCGGCGGCATCGTATTCTTCGGCGGCTCCTGCCAGTAGGTGTAACCGATGTGCGTTTGGTCCATCATGTGGACCCACTTGCCGTGCGCCAACGCGTGATTGAAATAGGTGGTAAGGTCTGCATCGGCCTGAAAGAGCTGGCGCGTTTGCGCCGCCATGTCATTCGCGCCGGCGCGACCCTGAGCCGCGTAGAGATGGTTCTTGGCTGCGGCCACGTACATCGCGGCAACGATTGCATTGGCTTTTGCCGGATGCAAAACCAGTTCGAAAAATGCATCCCGCGCCTCGGCCGGCAACTCCCGCTCGATGGCTTCCGCTTTAGACACCACAGCGTCATATTCGGCGACGACACGATCCGCTTCCTGATAATCGATGACGCTATAAGTGCCAGGTTCAAGAAGCTCGGGCTTGCGGCGGCCATTGTACTTCAAGGTCTTAGCAACCAGATCGGCAATCTCCGCGGCGTGCGCCGGGCCGAACTCTCTGGCGGCCCACAACTGGGTGAACTCGCCCAGCTTCTCCTTGGGCCAGCGTGCCGGATCGCGAGCCAGGTTCAAGAAAAACTCAGTCGGAAACTCCATTGGCTTCAGGTCGCCGACATTGACGATCCAGATGCGATTGGCGCCATATCCCAAGGCAAGATGCATTTGTTCCCAGACCTTGGGAATCGGATTCGTATCAATCCACTTATAGTTGCGCGGGCCGCCGACGTAATCGAAGTGATAATAAATGCCTGCGCCACCGCTGCGCTTGCGTTCTTCGGGTGTCGGCAGACGGCGGATGTTACCCCAATTATCGTCGCACCATAAAAGGGTCACGTCATCGGGGACGCGCATGCCCTTCTCGTAATATTCCTGGACCTCCTTATAGAGGGCCCAGTCTTGCGGAACCTTGGTGACATCGGGGTTCACTTCCGCGGCGATAATCTTGCGCTGATCTTCAACGATGCGCTCCAGCAACGAGGTGTTAGCCTCTCGTGACATGGGCATGTCGCCGTCGCCGCGCATGCCGAGCGTGATGATGCTCTCGTAGTGCTTGTTGCGGCTAAGGCCCTCTTCCCAGAAGGCTCGCAGGACATCCGCATTTTTGGTGTAGTCCCAAGGCCCTTTGCCGTGCCGCTTCCACTCTTGTTGGGCGCGCAGCATCGGCTCATGATGCGAGGTGCCCATCACAATCCCGTATTCGTCCGCGAGTTTGGGGTTGAGAGGATCGTCCTCGTTGAAGGCGTTGTTCCACATCGCAGGCCAAAGGTAGTTCGCCTTCAAACGCAGAAGGAGTTCGAACACTTTCTCATAGAACTCGTGGTTGTAATTCCCGTAAGTGGCCTTGACCCAACCGGTGAGAGATGGCGCTTCGTCATTTAGGAAGATGCCGCGGTAACGGACCGCCGGCTCGCCCTCGACGTAGCGCCCCGGTTTCACGAACAGCGCGTCTCGGTGCACTACGGGTACATCGGCCCAAAAAAACCAGGGCGAAACACCGATCTGTTCCGAGACATCGTAAATCCCATAGATGGTTCCGCGCTTATCGCTACCCGCAATCACCAGCGCAGAGCCAATGCCGGGTTGCGGGTACGGCACAAGTTGAATCAGGAACGATTCCCACTTACCCACTACCCCGGAGACATCGATTCTCCGTTCGCGAATCAGGCGATCGACGATCGCGCTCTTGCCGATGGTGCCGGCTATGATGGTCTCGCGCGCCGCAAGCGCCCGCGCCGGCGTCAAACCGGTGACGCGGGCGATGTCGCCGCGGAGGGCATCCGCGGCTCTGGCGACGCCTGGGAAGTCGCCCGGGTCCACGTACACCGCCGCGACAGATTTGCCATGGACGATTGCAAAGCCGCCAGGCACCGGGGTGGTCGACACATAACGCTGTTGACCTAAAGCAAGGAGGCATGCCGGCAAGAAAAGACCACAGGCTGCCGCCAATACCAGCCTCCGGCGAATAAGCGCGAGGTAGATGGCGGGTCGGCGCAGTGGCGCTTCTGCGTATGACCGTTTCACACCAGCGTCCTGCTTGGCGTTCAATGCGAGGAGGACCTTCACGGAGCAGCGATTTTGTCTCAGACCACAACTATATTGAAAATCAAAGCCGCGGGCAACCTTTGAAAGCGACCGCCCGCCATTTAGGCCAGCAGGAAGCACGGCGCCGGATGATAGCCTGGCTGAACTGTTTTATACGGGCATAAAATAGCATCAGACGCCTTGGCATGAAAACCCCTAGACAAAATGAGCCGCCGGCCACCTCCGCCGAGGAACTGCCTGACCTGGTGCGGCCAAGACGGCCAGAGGATTTTAACGCCTCCTATGCCGGCACGCCCCCTTGGGATATCGGGCGGCCGCAGCCGGCATTCCTGGCGCTGGCAGAAGCAGGTGCCATTCGAGGCCGGGTCCTGGACGTGGGTTGCGGAACCGGCGAGCACGCTCTCATGGCTTCCGGCATGGGGCTGGAGGCGACTGGCATCGATTCGGCTCCGGCCGCAATCGCTCTTGCCGAAGCCAAAGCCCGCGACCGGGGCTTGACTGTGCACTTTCTGGTCCATGACGCACTTCGGTTGGCGTCTCTCGG
Organism: Bryobacterales bacterium; assembly: GCA_963761855.1. GTDB lineage: Bacteria > Acidobacteriota > Terriglobia > Bryobacterales > Bryobacteraceae > Bog-375. The sequence goes on from CAVXJY010000063.1 coordinate 47,449, forward strand.
CAAACAATTCGACACTGTGCTGGATTGCGGCCTGTTCCATATTCTCGATGACGATAGCCGCCGTTCGTTCGTCGATAACCTCCGGGCGGTTATCCGGCCAAGAGGCCGCTATTTCATGCTGTGTTTCAGCGACCGTCAACCGGGGTCCTTCGGCCCCCGCCGGATAAGCCGAAACGAAATCAAGGCCAGCTTCGACAAGGGATGGCGGGTAGACTCTATCGAGCCCGTCAAACTCGATAGCAGGATGGACTCCGACGGAATTCTGGCCTGGCTGGCGCGCATCACGCGGACATGAGTATCGCGTCACCCATGCGCTCTTCGCGCTAACGATAGATCTCCCGGTTTACGTAGGGCTTGTCGCACGGCGGCAACTGCGACAAAGGCGCGCAAATCACGACATGAGCGGAGTGGTTTCCGCGGAAAAAGTCATGGATTTTCGTGCCACGCACAACTGTCACGAAGAATTCACGAAATACTCGCCAGGCTCTCGGTCACGCTTCTGCTCCACACTCGACATAGCTTGTGAACATCTATACAGCCGCGCATAAATAAAGGGACATATAGCGGGGAAATGTGGCATACTGTCGGTACGGACTGCCATGTTGCCGCGCCTCCTGCATCTGCATCCAGCAACTCGCCGCCGCTTGACTCGCTTGAGTAAAGAGGCGGAACGCGATGGTGCCTATCGTGTTGCCAAGCGATTGCAAGCCGTGGTTCTCAATGCCGAAGGTCGCACTAGTGGTGATTTGGCTGCGATTCTCAAGGCGCCTCGCTCCAAGATTTCCGAATGGTTGGCTCAATATCAGGCCCATGGCATCGAGGGTCTGTTGGAAGGATACCGATCCGGAAGACCGCCAGAGTTGGCACGAGAGCAGCGCCAGCAACTGGGAGACATTCTGGACAGTGGGCCGGTGGCTTACGGATTGGACAACGGCGTGTGGACCTCCCCCATGATTGCCTGGGTGATCGAGGAGGAGTTCGGCGTCACCTACCATCCGGGGCATGTGCGCAAACTGCTTCACACGCTCGACTTCTCGGTGCAGCGGCCACGGCGCATACTGGCGCGGGCCAATCCCGTCGAGCAGGACCGATGGCATCGACGCACCTATCCCCAGATTAAAAAAAAGCCCACTCGCAAAACTGGGCCTTGATCTTTACCGACGAAGCCAGCTTTCGTCAGGACTCGACCTTGCACGCCACCTGGAGCCGGGTGGGCCATCCGCCGGAAGTCCCCGTCACCGGCGAACGCAAGAACGTCAAGATTCTGGGCGCCATCGAACTCTGGCGAACTCGTTTTCATTACCGGGAGGACACAGTCTTCAACGCCTCCAGCTACCTGTCGTTTTTGGAGCAGTTGGCGCGATCCTACCGCCGGCAGGGAGCCATCCTCATCCAGGACAACGCCTCCTATCACAAGGATGCGGAAGTCTGGGGGTGGTTTCGCTCCAACCGCCACTGGCTGGAGGTTCATCAACTGCCGCCTTACTCGCCGGAGTTCAATCCCACCGAACGGTTGTGGCAACACACACGGCGGACGGGAACTCACAACCGCTACTTTGCGAGCCGCGCAGAACTCGAAACCACTCTGACTCGCGTCTTTGGCGAGATGCAGTGCCACCCTGCGCTCATCCGCTCATACCTGCTTCCTTTTTGTTGACGCTAATGTCCCTTTACTTATGCGCGGCTGTATAGAAGATAAGACTGATTTTTTTGCCCGCAAATCAGTTCGCCCTCCCAAGGAGAAGTCAAGAATGTACACAGTGATTCGGCAGCCCGACGGGAGCATTGTGGAGGCTGTTGTACTGGACATCACGCGATCACGGATACGACTGGCCGCGGTCGGCCTTAGTGAGGTGGTCGAACTGCGACGTTTCGGATTGGATTGGATTGACGAACGCAATCAACCGGTTCAGTTCGGTTTTCTGCTGGTGCTGGACGCCGGGAGCTCCGAATCGCCACGGGCGCTGCCGACCCGCATCTCGCATGAAGCGTCATTCTTGAGAGCGTTAACCTGAATCCTCCCCATCTCCAAATGGCATCCAACACTCCGGGTTTCATTGCCTCTCCGACGGCGGTCTCGAGTCATCCGTAGGCTAATTTAGGAGCTCTTTTTCTGATTTATCCGCACGTCGCCGCCTTCGGGAATTCAGTGCCGAATGCTCTGCTCCGGGCACTCCACCCGCTTCGGAGCCGATCGCTCCGTGCTCGTCTTTTGCCGGCAATCGACGTTGCGCTCCCCGTCGCTGATCAATCTGATCCAACCTGGTGCGCCTTTGCTGGGGCGGGGACCGGGCTGCGAACGGCGGTACGTTTGCGGCCACGAGCAATCGGCACCAGAACGAGAGCGAGAAACAGAATGACTCCCGCCGCCGTTACGAAGTGTCCCCACAGCGCAGCGGTCAACGCCACGATGGACAGTGGCCCGATTGCCTTCGGCTCCATGACCGCCAACTGCGATGTTCCGCTGGAGCCTTTCAAAACGCACTCCTCAGTCGGACAGTAAACGAAGGCATGACGGCCCTGGTCATCATGGCCCGGCGGCAGCGCAACGATCCTATGTCGCGCCTCGTGAGCGTCAGTGATCGCGGCATTGTAGTTCCCCCCGACAAAATACAGCAACAGGAAAGGCAGAGCGCTCGTTTTTTCAATGCGGTATTCAAATCGGGTCGACGGCGGTATGACGGCAAAGCGGGAAAACATGCCTGGCAGCGTCCAAACATCGGGCGTCACGTTATCCAGATCCGGCGTGCTCAAGCCGTTTAGAAACTCGGGCGCGGGCGAACCTTGGCGGGGCGACAGGGCGAGTGGTTTTCTGATACCTGCCGGCAGTATTGGACCAATCGCCGGGTCCAGCAGGAGAGCGGCGATTCGCTTTGCGTCGGGATAGGGCGGGGCGCGGTCCAGATAGCGTTGATCTTCGGTCGCGAAGAACCCGGCTATCGCGGCTCGCCGGATTTCCATGTTGCGCTTCCACGAGAAGGGCACCTCATCGGAGATCGTGGTGTAGAGACCAATCCCGTTCACCGCAAACCAGACCACGGCGAGCACCGGCATCCATCGCCGGAAGTTGCCCGCACTGCCGGGAAGCCAGACCGCGCAGAGGGCATTCGCCAGAAGTCCGAAGGCGAGTATATCCGTATAACGGGATTCGAGACCTTCACCAGAATTAGCCCGATACATCGCCAGCGCTCCAGCTTGCAGGAGCACCCAGAAACCGACCCCAAGAATGAAGCGTTCGGCAGGATCGTCCCGGGTCCGTTTTAGAAAGTAGTTCACCAGAAAAACCGAAAACGGCATCCAGGAGATCAGGGCGACCACGATCATCGGCTTGCCCGGCCACGACAGACACGCCAGAAGAAATCCGGCAAAGTCACCGGCGGATTTCGCCGCCAGAGATGCGCTTTCAGGGGGGCTGTAGCGCAAAAAGACTCCGGCTGCGATGAGCCCGCAGGCCGCAATAACGGTCATCCAGTTTCGTCCCAGCTCTTGTCGGAAATCCTTTGCCGAGCGGAGCGTCGAACAAAAAAGCACCGCCAGGACGGCGAAAGCGGCCGCATATCCGGAAGCCATCGATACAAGGGCGGCACCGCCGCTGATCAATCCGGCAGTCCACGACAGGGAGCCGGGGCGGCTGTTCAGCAATGTGTAAATCGAAAGGAGGGAGAAGCCTGTGAGGAAGTAAAACGACGATTGAAAGCCGAGGAGAGTATTGGTGGCGGCGTAAGGAAGACTGCCAAGCACCGCGAGCAACACCCAGCAAAATACTTGAAACCCCGTCGTCCGGCGCCTTTGGAGGACAAGAAAGAGCGCAGAAGCAATAATTGCGTAAAGACCCGCGTTTACGACCATTTGAAGCCGGGGGTCCCATTGCCGGTTTAACCACAAAAGACCCAGCGCCAGAACGCGCGTGAAGAAGATGCGGTGTTCGTTATGCGGGGCAAACAAGTTATGGATATTCAGTGTTCCCGCGTGCCAAGGTTGATAGAGTCCTTGAGCCTCGGCGTCCCATTGGTCAAGCCAGGGGACATCGGTGCTGTATCTGCCGATCAGCCACCAGTGCGCCCCCAACACAAGGAGAAACAGAGCGAAAGTCGAAAGCAGTGGATGGAGACTCGGCAGCAACGGTGCTCGAAAAGGAATCGCCGGTTCGACGCGTTTGGAACTGCGACTCTCGGGCTGGCGCCGTCGTTTGCCCATGGTCAACCTATTTTAGCCCCGGCGTTGGCACCGAATCCGCTTTGGCAGCCATCGTGCGAGCCGCCGCTCCAGCGCCGCCGCAGGAGCTTGCTGAAAGAGTCCGAAAGAAAACCTGGAAGCCGCAGATAAGCGCAGATGAACGCGGATAAGCCGATTCCTCTCAATCTGCGTTCATCTGCGTTTATCTGCGGCTGATCATGTCTTAGCGTTTTTCAGCAAACTCCTAGAGAAGGATACGCTTGTTGTTCTCCAGCCCGTACGCCTCTTACACTCCTGTCTACAACGCTACGGTTAACAGCCGAGCGGCCTATTGCTACCTCGCATTGCAAACACGAGACTTAGAGGTGCAAAGTCCGATTTTGGCCGAAAACTGGAGGGCTCTGGGGTATTTCAAAATCCGAATTGTAAAGTTGCCCGCGAACCCCCTAAGCGGACGGGGCCATAACATATGGCAACGTTTGAAACCAACGCTGACGCAGGACTATGTGTAAATCCATTCCGAGTTGTGAAAATCCCACTCCAGATTCTGGCCACAGCAGCCGATATGTCCAATATGAAGGTGTCGACGGTGAAACCATGACCGCAAAACCATTAGGACTTGTACGTGGGGGCAAGCGAGTCTGTCGGGTCGCTCTGCGTCGTCGGAATTGTCACGTTCGCCTGCCATGCGCGAACAGCGCCAAGGAGAATCGGTCCCGCGGTTGTCTGGGCTAAGCTGTCGTGGCATGCGTACACTGGATGCCAAAAGCTTCGGCAAGGTGAGCCGTTGGATGCTCCTCATTCCGGCCGCAGTACTCCTCTGCGGAGGTGTGCTCGCGCTCCTGGCCGTGACCGCTCGTCCGCCCGCCCGGACCTACCGTATTGGCTTTCAGTATTCTCCGCCCCGGCAGTTCGTCGACGCTCACGGTCAGCCATACGGTTCCATCATCGACATCCTTCGCGAGGCTGCACGCCGGGCACACGTCACGCTGGACTGGGTCTACGTTCCTGGAGGCCCCGATCGCGCTCTCTCCGATGGCACGATCGATCTCTGGCCAACCGTGAACGAGTTGCCGGAACGGCACCACCTTCATTTCTCGGAGCCCTATGCCCAAGTCACGTATTGGCTCATATCCAGGGCCGACGCACCGGCGCTCAACCGCCAGGCCGTTAACGGTCGCACAGTAGGCTTCAACGAAGGACTCGCCAGAAGGATGGCGCAAGAACACCTGCCAGAGGCGCGGTTGCAGCCTTTCAATTCCGTCCCCGCCTTGCTGGCGAACCTTTGTAATCACGGAGTGTTCGCGGGAGTTGTCGCGGAGAGCCCCACGCATTCTTCACTCTTCCACAAGCCAGCCGACTGTGAGCTGCGGATGGCGCCCATCCCCGGGGCGAAGTTGTGGTCCGGCATCGCAGCCTCGCCGAAGAATCGCGGCGCGGCGCAAGTGGCGGACCTGCTGCGCCGCGAAATCGGAAACATGGTGAACGATGGGACGTTTTCGACAATCTCTCTCAAATGGTACGGTTACCCAACGAACGAAACAGCCATGGTGGAGAGCGTAAGTGCAGCCCACACTGAGGCCCGTCGGCTTGACTATTGGCTGGCGCTCGTTTCCATCGGGGCCATCCTGTTGCTCTGGATGGCGTTGAGGCTGCGCATCGCCGGCCGGGCGGCGGTACAAGCGACCGTTGCCAAATCGGCGTTTCTGGCCAACATGAGCCACGAGATTCGCACCCCGATGAACGGAGTCATTGGCATGACGGGCCTCCTGCTCGACATGGACCTGACACCGGAACAGCGCGATTGCGCTGAAACCGTGCGCCGGTCAACCGAAGCTTTGTTAACCGTCATCAACGACGTTCTCGACTTCTCCAAAATCGAGGCGGGCAAGATGAATCTGGAACGGTTTCCGTTCGACCTTCGCCTGGTGATTGAAGAGGTCAATGAACTATTGGCACCCAAAGCGGAGGAACGGCGGCTCGATCTGGTGCTGGCGTATCCGCCCGGCGTTCCGCATCAGTTCGTCGGGGACGCCAGCCGGATTCGCCAGGTTGTGACCAATCTCGTCGGCAATGCGCTGAAATTCACGTCGGCAGGTTATGTCCTGATTACGGTCGAGTGCGAATCCATGGACGCGGCGCGAGCAAACCTGCGCATATCCGTGCAGGACACGGGCGTCGGTATCCCCGCAGACAAAGCCAATCTGCTTTTCCAGAAATTCAGCCAGGTAGACGCCTCCACAACCCGCAAATACGGCGGCACTGGATTGGGCCTCGCGATCTCCAAACAGCTCGTCGACCTGATGGGCGGCTCCATGGGAGTCGAGAGTCGCCCCGGTGAGGGTTCCACATTCTGGTTCACATTGCCGCTCCTGCTCGATCCACACCCCTGTGCGGCGCCAGTTCCCCTTTCTGACTTACGCGGCTTGCGCGCGCTGGTTGTGGACGACAACGCGGTCAACCGGCGCGTCCTGGAGCAGCAGCTCACCGATTGGGAGATGCGAAATACACTTCTGGAATCCGGCACGGAGGTTGTCTCAACCCTGCGCCGGGCCGCACACGCCGGCGACCCGTACCACTTTGTGTTGCTGGACTATCAGATGCCCGAAATGGACGGAGCCATGGTCGCGGAAGCGGTGCGTTCCGACCCCGCTTTCCGGGACGCGATCGTCATCATGTTGACGTCCATCGGCCGCTGGAGCGAACTCAAACACATGAAGAGCGCACGGCTGGATGCCTTCTTAGTCAAGCCCGTCCGGCAGTCCCAATTGCTGAACGCGTTGGTTACAACCCGCGCTAAGCGGCTGGGTGTGGGCAACAGCGTTCCCATCAGTGCCCAAAGCAACTCTGGTGGAACTGTCGCGAGTTCTATCACGTTTGCCGGCAAGGGCCTTCGCGTCCTGCTGGCCGAAGACAATGTCGTTAACCAGAAGGTGGGTGCCGCACTGTTATCCAAGTTCGGGGTTCGAGTGGACGTGGTCGCCAACGGTCATGAGGCGGTGCAGATGTTGAGAGCTCTGCCTTTCGATTTGGTTTTCATGGACTGTCAAATGCCAGAAATGGATGGCTACGAAGCTACCCGAGAGATTCGCCGCCTGGAAAAAGCCGGCCAGCACACGGTGATTATCGCCATTACGGCTGAAGCGCTCGCCGGCGCCCGCGACCAGTGCATTGCTGCCGGCATGGACGACTATATCGCAAAGCCGTTCAAGAAAGCGGATGTTTCATCTGCTCTGCAAAAATGGCTTCCACGCAAGCCGGAAAGGGCTGCGCTGGCTGTCCAGTCATAAGGACCAGCAACGGCAGACTCTATCAATCCCGTTCCACCAAATCCACAACCCGCCCGCTCTCGACACGCATGGGACTATGGTGCTTCGAGGGCTGAGCGAGGTACTCATTGAGAACCTCGAAGCAGCGGACTCTGTGTTTTCGTGAGCAGCGCCAGAAGGCCAGCGGCCGGGGAGTAGACTGGAACAGTCCCGGGAGGCAAGAATGAAAATGCTGGTTGATGTCGGCAGGATGTCTATGGCGCAGGTGAGGAAACGGATCGGCAGATGATGTTCGTGAGACGATGCCTCTGTGTCGCGGCGCTGGCCGGCATCGCCCTGGCGGACGACGCGATTCCGAAAGGCCGCGTGGTCGAGCGAGTGGTGTGCAGCGGCAACCAGAGCCAGACCTATGCGCTCTATCTTCCCGCGGCGTACTCGCGGGCGCATACATGGCCAATTCTGTACTGTCTCGACCCCGGCGCGCACGGCCGTGCTCCCGTGGAGCGTTTTCACATAGCAGCCGAGCGGGCCGGCTTCATCGTAGCCGGCTCGAACAACTCGCGCAACGGCTCGGTGGATGTCGCACGCGAAGCGATTCACTGGCTGCTCGCAGACACGCACGAGCGCTTCGCCATTGACGAATCTCGCACCTTTGTCGCGGGATTTTCCGGCGGGGCGCGCCTGGCACTGGCCTGGGCGGGCAACGGTCACGTCACCGGCGTGATCGCTTGCGGCGCCGGCTTCGGCGTTGCGATCCCGAAGGACGTCCCGTTCCGAGTCTACGCAACGGCGGGTGTTGACGACTTCAACTACGACGAAGTCAATGCGATGAGCCGCGAACTGAGCCGCCGCGGAGTTCCGCAGCGGTTCGCGGAGTTCGCCGGCGGCCACGAGTGGCTTCCAGAGACGCTCACCGGAGAAGCTCTCGACTTTCTGTCGGGGCGCTTGCCGCAGGAACCGATGCCCCCGGAGTCGCCGCAGCAGAAAAAGGCAGCGCAGGGCTACCTGCGGTTGCGGCAGGAACTGACCCTTGAGGACAGTGGAGCGCGGCGTTCCACAATGACCCAACTGACAAGGGATTCCGAGCGCCCCGAGGACAGTCCGAACCGGCGCGTCGCGCGGCGGGTTTTGCTGGGAGTCTTTGTCGACGCCGCGCAGCAAGGCAGCGCGCTGCTCGACGCCAAGCAGTACATGAAGGCGACCCAGGAATGGGAACTGGCGGTGATGGCCCGTCCCAAGAATGCCGAGGCGTGGTATGCCGTCGCGGAATCGCGCGCAGGAACCCATGATAAGCGCGGCGCTCTGGACGCGCTGGAGCGGGCCATCGCCAACGGATTCGACGGCCGCGACCGGATCGAGCATGATCCGCTGTTCGACGGCTTGCGGAAAGAGGCCAAATACGCCGCCGCCGTTGCGGCCATCAAGCAGTGAACCGGCGTTGCCGGAAATCGACCGTGCGCGGTCTTTTCCGCGCACGAAACGCGCCGGCCCGTACCGCGCCCAGTGAAATTGTCGCTGTCGAGGATGCGGCCGTTGCACCTGCGTTCCCGGTCTATCCCCACTCCATGCGGCCGCGTCCAACCGTCTTGGCGCTGAAAGTCGCGTAGTTCCCAATTGAGGCACTGAAGACAATTTGTTGGAGTGCGCTCCTGCCCTGGGTGTGTGGCTTACCCGCCAGCGGCTGTTTTCAGTGCGTCGCCTCCGTAACGCGCGTTGTATTCAAGCTGCAGGACGATGTCCGTGACGGTGGTGGGATCGAAGCCCGGGTTCTGCTTAGAGAACTCGATCTGCCAGGTGCCGATGACGCCCGAGTGCTCGAAGGTCAGCAGCCGGTCGTCGGTAATCATGTAGTGGACGGTGGTCTCGAACATGCCGTTGTCGGGTGTGGTGCTGCTGCTGGACACGATTCCACCGTTGCTGGTGACGATCTGCTGCACCTGATTCAGGTCGTGGAAGCGCGCGTCGCCGGGACCCGTGCGGCCGTAGGGCGTGGCTGGTGTGGCGCTGATGCGGATGGAACTGCTCATCAACGTGAGGGTGCAATTCACGAACACGGGCCGCGTTTTGGTGCTGAACGTGAAAGTTACGCCGGCGTACTTGATGCGGCGCATGAAGTGGCCGGGATAGTCGGCGTCGAACAACGTCTCCGGCAAGGTGAAAAACCCGGTTCCGGTGGTGACCAGAG
>CAVXJY010000064.1:0-12811 GCA_963761855.1 Bryobacterales bacterium
TTTTTTTTTTTTTTTTTTTTTTTTTTTTTTTTTGTGTGTGTGTGTGTGTGTGTGTGTGTGTGTGTGTGTGTGTGTGTGTGTGTGTGTGTGTGTGTGTGTGTGTGTGTGTGTGTGTGTGTGTGTGTGTGTGTGTGCTGTTGTTTTTTTTTTGTTTTTGTTGTTGTGTGTGCGCGCGTCTCCTTCTTGACTCGTCGTATTGTTCGGCTCCTGGTAGCTGGTGTAACCGTCGAAGATCAGAATGTTACCGATAAGCTGCGCCGCCGTCAGGTTCGGCGCCGCGGTCCAGTTCAAGCTGTTTTCCCCGAATCCGGGCCCCGCCGGCCCGGCCGAGAGCGTGATCCAGGAGGGAGAATCCGTGCTGTAAGTAAACGGGCACGCATACGGGGTTGAGGTCAACGTCAGTGTGCCGCTGCCGCCGCCGGCCGGAACCGTGGGGATGGGTTTCGGTGAAAAGATCCAGGCGCACTGCTGCGCGGCCAGCGGAGCGGCCAGGGCCGCCAACAGCAGGATGAGCCTCATCCACACGATTGTAGCGCCCGTCGGCACGCTTGCAGAATGTTCGCCGCGCCCGGCGTATCTCCATGTACGCAGATGGTTTGCACGCCGCCTTCCTGGGCAAGCCGCACGGCTTGCGCCGCCGCCAGGTCGGGATCGGTAATCAAGGCATCGGGAAGCCGGCGCGAGCGCAACGTCCCGTCGGCCTCATAGCGCCGGTCGGCAAACCCCTCCGCCGCCACGCGCAATCCCATGCCGCGCCACACGTCCAGCATGGGCGACCCGGCCAGTCCAAACAGCCGCACCTCCTGGTTCCATTGCCGGACTGCCGCGCCAATCGCCCCCGCCACTGCGCGGTTGTGTACCGCTACGTTGTACAAGGCGCCGTGCGGTTTGACATGGACGATGGTTGCGCCCAGCCGTCCCGCCACCGCCTCCAACCGCCCGATCTGCCACGCCACCGTGTCCTCAATCTCGGCTTCGCTCATGGCGATTTCGAGGCGGCCGAAATTGGCGCGGTCGGGATAACCGGGATGCGCTCCGATGCTCACGCCGCACTCGAGGGCCATACGGATGGTGCGTTCCATTACGGTTTCGTCGCCGGCGTGGCCGCCGCAGGCGATGTTGGCCGAAGTGATATGTTCCATCAGACTGGCTTCGAGCGCCGCATCGTCCAGTTCCCCTAAGTCGCAATTAAGATCGATCGTCACAGCGAATGTAGCCACTCTTCGGTTGCGCGCAACTCGGTGAGCGCCTGTTCGATGGTAACGGATTCGAATGCGGTCCGGTCGCGCGGCCGCAACTGGCCGAGGCGCCAGAAATCGGCGGAAATCACGTTCGCCGGCTTGGGATAGCCGCCGGTGGTCTGGTGCTCCACGAAGAGGACGATCGGCTGGCCGTCGGGCGGCAATTGCACTGCGCCCAGCGCCACGCCCTCGGTGAGCATGTGGCCGGCGGGGCTGCGGATCGGCTCGCCACGCAACCGCAACCCCATGCGGTTGGATTCCTCGCTCACCGTCCAGGAGCCGCGGTAGAGTTCTTCGCCGAACCACTCCGCCTGCAGCCCGCGCGTGACGCGCAATGGAGCGGCGCGCAGAAAGGGCGGGGGCTCGACCGCCCGTCGCGGCCGGCGCACGGCGTCGTCGCCAACCGGCAGAAGATCGCCCCGGCGCAGGGCGCGCCCACCCACGCCGGTTATCAGATGCACCGATGCGCTGCCCATCACCCGCGGCACGGCAAGGCCTCCGCGCACGCACAAATAGCAGCGTGCGCCGGAGCGCGTGGCCCCGCAGCGGATGACGGCGCCGGCTTTCACTGGAAGCGGCGTCCACAGCGGCAGCCCGGCGCCAAAGTCCGATCCGGCGAGCGCAATCACGGCATCGTTTTCGAATTCGAAAGCGCCGCCCACCAGCGTCATCTCCAGTGCCGCCGCATTTTCCGCGTTGCCTACCAGCAGGTTGCCGGCGCGCAGCGCCAGCGGGTCGGCCGCCCCCGATGCCGAAACGCCGAAATGCGCCCAGCCGAAGCGCCCCAGGTCCTGCACCGTGGTCTGCGCGCCGCTTTCGAGCACGCGGATCTGGTTCAGCATTCGCCCTCCGCAAGCGGCACGAAGCGGACCCGGTCACCCATACGCAGCAGCGGCGGAGGCTCGCCGGCCGGATCGAAAAGACGGAGCGCCGTGCGGCCAATCACCCGCCATCCGCCCGGCGATTCAAGCGGATACACGCCCGCCTGGCCGCCGGCAATGGCCACGCTGCCCGCGGCCACGTGCTTGCGCGGCGCCGCCAGGCGCGGCGTCGCCAATTCCAACGGCAAGCCGGCCAGATAGGGGAAACAGGTCGAGAACCCGACGAAGCAAACCGCGTATTCCGCGCTTGCGTGCAACTCGACTACGCGGCGCGGTGTGAGATCGTGATGGCGCGCCACATCGTCGAGGTCGGGGCCGTACGCGCCGCCGTAGCGCACCGGAATCTCCACCAGCCGGGACGCCGGCAGCTCCTCAGCCGGCGCCCGCTCCAGCGCCAAACGCACCAGGCTTTCGATTTGCGCGTGAGTATGCAGGCGCGGGTCGAATTCCACCAGCACCGACGCGAACGCGGGATGCAAATTCCGGATGCCGCGCGCACCCGCCAGCGCCCCCGTGAGCCGTCGCACCGCGTCACTCGCCTGCGGAGAAATCTCTTCGCCAAAGCTGACCAGCAGAGACCGGTCGCTCGATGTGCGTATCTGCACGTCAAAGCGATAGTAGCATTGGACCGCCCAAGGGCAGATGCCGCCGCGGCTCCCACTATGACGGCGCCGCGTGGTATATAAGGAGATTCATCTGAATCAACCCTCCTCTTACGAGTCAACTGTTATGGAACCGACCGCCGACATCGCCCTCATCGGTCTGGCCGTGATGGGCCAGAACCTGATTATGAACATGAACGACCATGGATATACCGTGGTGGCGTACAACCGCACAGTGTCCAAGGTCGACGAATTCCTGAACGACGCGGCCAAAGGACGCCAGACCATCATCGGGGCCCATTCGATTGAGCAACTGACAAGCCTGCTGAAGCGGCCGCGCAAAGTAATGCTGATGGTGAAAGCGGGCCAACCGGTGGACGATTTCATCGAAACTCTGCTGCCGCACCTGGAGCCCGGCGACCTCATCATCGACGGCGGCAACTCGCATTTCCCCGACACCATCCGCCGCACCCGCTACCTGGAGAGCAAGGGCATGTTGTTCGTCGGCACCGGCGTTTCGGGCGGCGAGGAAGGTGCGCGTTTCGGGCCTTCCATGATGCCCGGCGGCAGCCCTAAGGCATGGCCGCTGGTCAAAGGCATCTTCCAGGCCATCTGCGCCAAGACGCCGACCGGCGAACCCTGCTGCGACTGGATGGGCAGCGACGGCGCCGGCCATTTCGTGAAGATGGTGCACAACGGCATCGAGTACGGCGACATTCAGCTCATCTGCGAAGCCTACCAAATGTTGAAGCAAGGGCTGGGCATGAGCAACGAAGAGATGCATGCGGTCTTCGACCAATGGAACCGGACCGAACTGGATAGCTACCTGATCGAAATCACGCGCGACGTTCTCGGCTACAAGGATGAAAACGGCGACTACGTGGTGGATAAAATCCTCGACACCGCCGGCCAGAAAGGCACCGGCAAGTGGACCAGCGACAGCTCGCTCGATCTGGGCGTCCCGGTGACGCTGATCGGCGAGGCGGTGTTTGCGCGCTGCCTGAGCGCGATGAAGGAAGACCGCGTGGCGGCGTCGAAAATCCTCAGCGGCCCGCCGTTCCATTTTAGCGGCGACCGGAAGGCGTTCGTCGAGGACGTGCGCCAGGCGCTGCTGGCCTCCAAACTGGTTTCCTACGCGCAGGGCTTCATGCTGCTGGAGGAAGCCGCCAAGCAGTACAAGTGGGATTTGAATTACGGCGGCATTGCCATGGTGTGGCGCGCCGGATGCATTATTCGCTCCGCGTTCCTGGGCAAGATCAAGGAAGCGTTCGACCGCAATCCGAAGCTGATCAACCTTTTGCTGGACGAATATTTCCACGGCGTAATCGAGCGGTGCCAGGGGTCCTGGCGGCGCGTGGTGTCGCGGGCGGTGGAAGCGGGCGTGCCGGTGCCGGCGTTCACCACGGCGTTATCCTTCTACGACGGCTACCGCTGCGAACGCCTGCCGGCCAACCTGCTGCAGGCGCTGCGCGACTATTTTGGCGCGCACACCTACGAGCGCATCGACCGCCCACGCGGCCAGTTCTTCCACACCAATTGGACAGGCAAGGGCGGCACCGTTTCGGCCGGCACTTACAATGCCTAAGCCGCCGGGTGGTTATCGGCCGCTGTAGGGGCCGGGCATGCCCGGCCCTGCGGCGCACAGAAGGCGTACCGGAGCCGCGAGCGTAAGGGAGCGGATTTGCCAACGCGCGACGTTGATTCATGACAGACTCTATACCCGATGAAGTGCTGGCGCTGGCCGGCAAAGTCCAGTTGCTGCTGATGGACGTGGATGGCGTCCTCACCAACGGCAGGCTCTACAACGTGCCCAACCCCGATGGCAAGATGGTCGAAACCAAGGGATTCGATTCGCAGGATGGGATCGGCCTGCAATGGCTGAGCTGGAAGGGCATCAAGACGGGCGTGATCAGCGGGCGGCTTTCGCCGGCCACCGAAGAGCGCGCGCGGCAGTGCAAGATGGCCTATGTCTACCAGGGCCACATCGAGAAGATCCCGATTTTGCAGGAGATTCTGGCCGATGCCAAGATCGATTCGAGCCAGGTGGCGTACATCGGCGACGATTTCACCGACATCGTCATCATGCGGCGGGTAGGCCTGGCTGTTGCCACCGCCAACGCGCGCGAAGAAGTGAAGCGTGCCGCCCATTACGTGACGCGCGCAGTAGGCGGCGAAGGCGCCGTTCGCGAAGTGGTGGAGTTGCTGCTGAAAGCGCGCGGGTTGTGGCAGGAGATACTGGAGCATTACGAAGTGGGGTGAAGGGGGCGGGCGATGACCGGTATGAAGGGCCTTTTGAAGAATGTTGTCGCGTTACAGTTCCTCTGCCTGCTTGTTGCATCGCTCGCCGCATAAACCACCAGGTGTCGTGACTGTGAACAAAGACGGAATGGTAACGGCGGTCTACAGCGGATCGGCCAGGATCACGGTAAAGAACGGCGACGTGAGCGTGGTAAGTCCCGTCGCGGTGCCGTGACGCGAGCTCCAGCGTATCGCCTCCCGGTCTCGAAAAATGGACTTCAGGCGGTTGCCTGACGCTCGTTCACAAATTCCCTCGAAAAAACCTTTCCCAAACCGATCAACGAGTTAAGTGAGAATGCCGCCGGGCCCGGCGGCTACCTTCATCCCATGCGCGATCCTGAAAGTGGGTACCCGCGTAAGCTGCACCAGTCGGCGCTCGAATTGCCCTGTAGGAAAATCCGGCGTCCACTCGCGAGGCGCTCAGATTATCCGCAATTCTTTCGGTGTTGGTGTGAGGATCTTGCAGCCGGCCGCGGTCACTTCCACTGTGTCTTCAATGCGGATGCCGCCGAAGTCTTCGAGGTAGACACCGGGCTCGATGGTGACGGCCATGCCGGGTTGGAGGATGGTCTTGTCGCGCTTGCCCAGGCGCGGAGGTTCGTGGATTTCGAGGCCCAGGCCGTGGCCGGTGGAATGGACGAAGGCGCGATCATAGCCGTAAGCACGGAGCACGCGGCGGGCGGCGGCATCGACGCTCGAAGCGGCCACGCCGGCGCGCACTCGATCAATCGCGGCCAGTTGCGCTTCGAGTACCGCGCGGTAAACGCATTTGACGCGGGCGCCGGGCGTGCCGAGAAACAGCATGCGCGTCATGTCGCTGGCATAGCCATCGCAAAACGCGCCCATGTCGACGACCACCAGATCGCCGTGGCGCAGGCGGGCGGCGCTGGGCTGGGCATGGGGAAGGGCGGAACGGCGGCCGGCGGCGACGATGGTTTCAAAGCTGGGCTTTTCGGCGCCGAGACGGCGCATGCGGTATTCGATTTCCGCCGCCAGGTCCCGCTCCGTCATGCCGAGGCGCGCGCGGCGGATGGCCAGTTCGAAGGCCCGCGAGTTGAGTTCGACGGATCGGCGGATCAGCTCGAGCTCGGCCGGCGACTTGATCATGCGCAACTCCTCCACCACGGCGGGAAACGGCTCGAGCGAGCCTCTCATCGGCAAACGGGACTGGAGCGCCTGAAGCGCCGCGGCGGTGATCCGTGCCGGCTCATAGCCAATGCGCATCGCGCCCAATCTGCGCAGCGCCGCCGCCACACCCTCGACCAGCGGACCTTGGCAGATCTTCACCTGGCAGGAGACTTGCTGTGCGGCCTGGATGGCGTAGCGCGGATCGGTAAAAAGAAGGGCCTTGCCGGGAAGTACCAGCAGGGTGGCGTTGTCGCCGGTAAAGCCGGAGAGGTAGCGCACATTGGGAGCGGCCGAAACCAACAGGGCGCCGCTGCCACGCGCAGCCAGAACGGCGGCCAGCCGGTGCTGTCGGACGCGGTACTCGCTAGCGTGCTGGGTCATGCGTAATCGCAAGTGCCCCGCGGTATCAGGCTGCCCCAGGTTCGTCTAGCGCCCACTTTCAAGATCCTTGGCGAGCACCAGTGCGCGCTCGGCCAGCGCATCGGCTTCGCGCATGTCGCCCTTGGCTTCGGCATCGTCGGAGAGCTTGACCAGGCCCTCGATGCGGGTGACGACGCTGGCCTCATGGGCGTCCAGGTGGCGGCCGCGCAACAATTCCACCAGCCGGCGGATCTCCCGTTTGCTTTCGGCGGCGGAATCCTGCAGGCGTTTGCGCTCGTCGGCGGGGAGCATCTCCTGAATGGGAGGGCGGGCAGGCTCTTCAGTGGCGGCGGGGGGCGCAGGAGTCTCGGGGCGAACCGGGGTGATAGCCGGAGGCCCAGGGCTTCGCCGCGCGGGATGCGGCGCCGTAGCCGGCTCAACTTCATCCTGGGGCGCCTGCCCCGCGGCGATGGCTGCATCCGTAACCGGCTGCGACGGAGGGATCTCAACTTGCGTCTGAGGAACCGAGAGCGGCTGCGGCGCAGAAGCCGTCTTGGTAGCTGGGGCCGGGGCCGCCGGCGTAGTTTGAGCCACCGGCTGTTTCCCTTGCAGGAAGCAACCTGCCAGAAGGGCCGCCGAAGCCAGCACCAGAATAAACTCCCCGCAACGGACGGACCGCTTCCCGAAGAGCTTTGACAAACTGCGCTCTCGAGCGGTCGTTGGCAGGTTGACGGCTGCGCCACCAAAAGGGCCGCTCACACCGTCGGGGGATGCTGGGCTCAGATAGATCGCCATTTCGGATACCTGCACTCAGGCCGCTATGGGCAGGCGGATGAAAAACGCCGTGCCTTTCCCGGGTTCGCTGGTGAAATCGATTGTACCATCGTGGAGTTGCACGATCCGGAAAGCCATCGCCAGGCCGATGCCAGAGCCTCTCTGCTTGGTGGTGAAGTAGAGGCGGAAAATCTTTTCTTTCAGATCGGGCGGGATACCAGGTCCGGTATCGGAAATACGGATTTCGGCGGTATCGCCGGTAGCCGAAGATTCCAGCCGCAATTCGCCGCCGGCGGGCATGGCTTCGATTGCGTTGACCACGATGTTGAGCACGGCCTGCTTGAGCAAATCGCGGTCGATGCGCACCTCCACATCCTCGGCCTTCCGCTCCGCCCGCACGCGGATTTGGGAAGCGTCGGCTTGCGGACGGGACAGATCCAGTATGTCGCGCACGAATTCATCCAGCGGCATGTTGGTCAGATTCAACTCCACGGGCCGGGTGAAATCGAGGAAGGTTTTGACCACCCGGTCGAGGCGCAGAATCTCGCTCGATATGATGTCCATCTGCGGTTCCAGTGCGGTATCGCCGTGGGCGAGCTTAGCGCGCGCCACCTCCACGTGCAGGAGAATGGCATTTAGCGGATTCTTCACCTCGTGGGCCACGCCGCCGGAGATGCGGCTGAGCGCGGCCAGGCGTTCGGCGGTTTGCAACTCACGGCCCAGCTTGCGCTGCGCTTCCGGATCGCGCAAGCGGACCAGCGTGCCCGAAGCGGCGCCGCCGGGCGCGGTGAGTGGGTCCACCGAGAGCAGCGCCCAGGCGACGGCGGAAGGCGAGTCGTCCGCGCCGGCGGGAACGCGGCGTTTGTTGATCGGCAAGCCGGCAGCGGTGGCCTGTGCGATCACCTGTCCCAACAGGGTCTCGGGCGAAAAGATCTGGGCGATGGTCTTGCCGGTGAGCGCGGCGGAATCCAGGCCGGTGAACTTCTCGACTGTGCCGGAAGCGAATACCAGCCTGCCTTCGCGGTTGAAGAGGAAGACGGCGTCTTCCAGATCCCGCAACAGGCGGCCGAGATTGCCGCGCAGGTCGGAAACTTCGAACTGCGCACCGCGCAACTGAAGGCCGAGCTGGGCGACGCGGGAAGAGATGACGGACAGGTCGTCGGTGGCGGCCTTGGAATCGGCGGCTTCTTCGGATGGATTCTCGCCGCTGGTCATGGACTCGACTTGCCGGCGCAAGCGGCTCAGGGGGCGAAAAGCGACGGCGGAAACCAGCATGGTTACCAGGGCAGCGCCCAGGACGGAGAACAAAGCTACGATGGCGTTTTCCTCGAGCCGCGGCAGGATAGAGTGAGAAATCAGCGCCGGGGCCACCACCACGCGTACGAACAGCGCCGGCGGTCCGTTTTGCGGCCCCAGAGGTTGTTGCAATTGGTAGTATTTTTTCTCGCGCAACACGCGCCATTTGCCGTACCAGCCATTATCCGTGACCACCGCCGAGAAATCGTCATAGGGGAGCAGCACTTTGCCGACCTCGTCGGGGATGGAATCGGCGAGAATTTCGTTTTCGGGGCTGAGCACGGCGATTTCCTCGATAGCACCTGAAGCCAGCATGGTGTCGCGCAACAGGATGGAAACCTCGGGATCGCCGACGGCCTCATTCAGCGGCTTGGTGAGCTGGCGATTCAAAGAGAGGCCCACCAGATCGGCGGCCAGCGTGCGCAGATTTTCGGCGCGCTCGAGCGTGGCGGCGAATTGCTCGTCGATTTCGGCGGTGAGGTCGACGCAGGAGATGGTGCCGGCCAACAGAACAGCCAGCAGTACGAATGAGAGGGTCAGCCGCGCCTTCAGGTTCATGGATGCGTCACGGCACGGTGAGAACGAGCTTGCCAGTGGTCTTGCGGCCTTCCAGGTCGCGGTGGGCTTGGGCGGCCTGGGCGAGTGGATAGGCGCCGCCGATGCGGAGTCGCAGTTTGCCGGCTTCAATCCAACCGAGCACGTCACCGGCGCGCCAGAGCAGTTCGTCACGGGTCGCCACGTGATGTCCGAGGCTGGGCCGGGTAAGGAAGAGCGAGCCCTTGGCGTTGAGGATGGAGGGATCGAAGGGCGGAATCGGCCCGCTCGATTGCCCGAACAGCGCCAGCAGGCCGCGCGGGCGGAGCGAATCGAGGCTTTGCTCGAAGGTCGTGCGGGCCACCGAATCGTAGACCACGTCCACACCGCGGCCGGCAGTGAGACGCTTGATCTCGGCGGCGAAATCCCGCTGGGTATAAAGGATGGCTTCGTCGCAGCCGTTTTCGCGGGCGAGGCGCGCTTTCTCTTCGGTGGATACGGTGCCGAAAACGCGCGCGCCGAGCATCTTCGCCATCTGGGCGATCAGTCCTCCGGCGCCGCCGGCCGCCGCGTGTACCAGGCAGGTGTCGCGGCTCTTCAATGGAAACGTGGAGTGAGTGAGGTAATGGGCGGTCATGCCTTGCAGCAGGGCCGCGGCGGCGGTCGAGAAGTCCACATGATCGGGGATCTTGACGAGCTGCGCCGCGGGCACGGCGGCATATTCGGCATAAGCGCTGCGGGCCATGCAATAGGCCACGCGGTCGCCCCGGACCACCTCGGTCACTTCGGGACCTACAGCCTCGACTGTGCCGGCAGCCTCCTGGCCGAGGATCATGGGGAAATCGGCCTTGTACAACCCCGTGCGGAAATAGACATCGATAAAGTTGACGCCGGCGGCGGCGATGCGCACTAGCGCCTGGTGGGCGGCGGGCCGCGGAACGGGAATGTCCACCAGCTCCATTTTTTCCGGACCGCCGGGTTGGTTAACTTGAATAGCCTTCATGATTCGACTCTATCCCAAGCAAAAGCTTCACGGCGCGGCCCTTCTATGACGCCGGGCTGACGCGCCGGAAGCGCATTCGCAGCGCTCGGCGGCCGTGCACAGCCGCCGCATAGAGCAGCAAATAGAATAACGCAAACGGGAACGAAAACACGCGGCCCAGCGTGCGCACGGCGCCCGCCCCGGCCAGGCCGGCACGCGCCACAGCAAACTGGCGGATGGTCTTCAGGTGCTTGCGGTCCAGCCAGAAGTAGTCCGCGTTTTCATTGATGATAAAAATCTTGGCCGGCACGCGCAGTGCGAGCGCCCACTTCCACTTCATCATGAGCGGCTCTTCGGAGCACACAATGCCCATAAACGGGTAATGCCGCGCGCGTAGCTCTTGGTACAGACGTGAGCGCGCCTGCCGGCCGCGATAGTCCGAAACGCGATATACGCGCGTCGTGGCCGGATCGAGGCCGCGCGGCAGGTTGGCGAAACACGAGACCAGATCGATGGGAACATCAGCGCCCCAGGAGTGGCGCAACCCTGCGATGACGTTTTCCAGAATGCCGCGCGAGCCGCTTTCCACCAACAGAATAGAAGTCGCGTCGGGGAGGCGGCCGCTCAACAGGTAACGCACTGTTCCGACTATAGCGCGGGTGCTAGGCTGGTGTTTTGAAGGACGGCGGGCAAGCTAAAGCATGCCCTACCTGCTTCATACAGTAATGCTGGAACGGCTTCTCACCGAACAATTGAATCCGGCTTCGGCGGCGATCGATACCGTCAGCACGGAGGCAGCCCTGCGCATCGTCAATCGCGAGGACGCGAAGGTGGCGGAGGCGGTGGAACGGGAGATTCCGGCGATTGCGCGCGCGGTGGATGCCATTGCGGGCGCGATCGAACGCGGCGGCAGGTTGTTTTATATCGGCGCCGGAAGCAGCGGGCGGCTGGGCGTGTTGGACGCCGCTGAGATTCCGCCTACATTCGGCGCATTGCCGGAGTTGGTGACGGGCATCATCGCTGGAGGCGACGCGGCCCTGAGCCGTGCGACCGAAGCCAGCGAAGACGATCCGGCCACGGGCGCGCGTGACCTGGCCGGGCGTGGATTCACCGCGCACGACGTGCTGGTGGGCTTGGCCGCTAGCGGCCGGACGCCTTACGTGCTGGGCGCCATCGCCGAGGCGCGGCGGCTGGGTGCAGTGACGATCGGCGTCAGTTGCACCTTGGATTCGGAACTGGCGAGCTCGGCCGATATCGCTATCACGCCGCTGGTGGGGCCGGAGGTGATTGCCGGTTCGACGCGCCTGAAGGCGGGAACGGCAGAGAAGTTGGTGCTCAACATGCTCTCCACGGTGGTGTGCATCCGGCTGGGCTACGTTTACGGCAACCTGATGGTGAATGTGCAGCCGAGGAATCGCAAGCTCGCCGATCGGGCGCGGCGGATCATCGCTGTGGCCGCTCAGGTGAGCCCGGAGCGCGCCGCTGAGTTGCTGGAGGCGAGCGGCGGCCGGGTTGCCGCAGCCATCGTGATGAGCCGGAGAGGTTGCGGACGCGAGGAGGCGGAACGGCGGCTGGCGAAAGCCGGCGGCCGGGTTTCGGCGGCGCTGGCGGGATGAGTAGGAAAATCGACGTCACCGCGACACCGCTCCCTTACGGTCGCGGCTCCCAAAAGAACGCATCGGAGCCGCGACCGTGAGGGAGCGGTCGCTGGCGGTATGTTCACTTGAGGGCAAGCTAAAGCATGCCCCACCGAAAGAGATGGCATGGATAAATTCGTAATTACCGGCGGGAAGGCCCTGCGGGGCGAGATCGCGGTCAACGGTTCGAAGAATTCGGCGCTACCCGCGCTGGCGGCGGCGCTGCTCACCGCGGAGCCGGTGACGCTGCGCCGCATCCCGCGCGTGCGCGACATCCGCACCATGCAGCGGCTGCTGGTGGACGTCGGCGCCAAGGTGGATGTCGAAGACAGCGCGGTGCGGCTGGAGGCGGCGAAGATTGTCTCGCCGGAAGCGCCATATGAGCTGGTGAAGACCATGCGCGCGTCCAGCCTGGTGCTGGGACCGCTGGTGGCCCGCGCGGGCAGGGCTCGTGTATCGCTGCCGGGCGGCTGCGCTATCGGCGCGCGGCCTATCAACCTGCACATCTTCGGCCTGGAACAACTGGGCGCGCGCATCAACCAATCGCACGGCTATATTGAAGCCGTTGCGCCGGAGGGACTGCGCGGCGCCACCGTGCATTTCGACCGCATCACCGTCACCGGCACGGAAGACCTGATGATGGCGGCGGTGCTGGCCAAGGGCGAAACTGTACTGCGCAACGCGGCGCGCGAGCCCGAGGTGGTGGACCTCGCAACACTGTTGAGCAAGATGGGCGCCAAAATCGAGGGCGCCGGCACTTCCACCATTCGGATTCAGGGCGTCGAGCAAGTCGGCGGCGCCGACCACACCATCATCCCCGATCGCATCGAGGCCGGAACCTTTCTTGTGGCCGGCGCTATCACGGGCGGCGACGTGACGGTGACGGAATGCAATCCGGAGCATGTGGGCGCGCTCGTGGCGAAATTGCAACAGGCCGGGCTGGAAGTGACACAACCTGCCGCCGATAGCGTGCGCGTTCGCGCGGGCGGCAAACTGCGCTCGGTGGATATGACCACGGAAGAATATCCCGGTTTCGCCACCGATTTGCAGGCGCAATACATGGCGCTGATGACGCAGG
>CAVXJY010000065.1:0-12750 GCA_963761855.1 Bryobacterales bacterium
CATAGATCCGAAGCTGTCCCCCATAGCACCACCGGGCGGCAGCGCTGATGCATACGGACACAGCTGGACGGGCTAACGAACGGAGCCGGTGATCAGCCCCAGGCTCGCAATCGCGAGCGGGCCGCTACCGCCAATCTGGCGCCGACTTGACGCTGGAGCGGCCATCGGGTTAAAAACCGCATGTCTGCAAAGTCAAAAATCGGAATTCCGGCTGAGGCGCTATTGCGCCTCTCACTTGCTCGGTGGGCGCGCGCCTGCGCCGCCCGAGGTTAACCCAGGGATGGTTTGCCTGAACCAAAATATGGCTGGAAGGCCGGAGAGGGGAATCGTTCAAATGCAATGCTCGAGAAAATCTGAACCGGCAAGGTCGCGCGCGCTTCGGCGCGGGTTAGGGGCGCTTCTGATCTGTTCGGCGTTGGTGGGTGTTGCCGCGCCAGCCGCACGGGCCGCGTCAGGCGCTCTCTGGATCGCAGACGCGGTCAATGACCGGGTTGACGAGTACTTGCCCAGTCAGCTTAAGAGCAGCCACACGCCAACTCCGCTCACTGTTTCGATTGGCGCTGCGCCTTATGGGGTGTGCTTCGACAAATCGAATAATCTCTGGGTCATCGATCGCGATGAACAGATCCTCGGCTTTACCGCCTCGGAGCTTAAGAAACTCCCAACCGCTCCCAGTCCAACAGTAACGATCACCAGCTCGTCGTTCACCGACATTGTTGGCTGCGCCTTTGACAAGCACGGCAATCTCTGGCTGGCGGACCTCGACAATAACAGTCTGGATGAGATCTCTGCGGCGCAATTGAAAGCCGGCGGCAGCATCACCCCGGCCGTCATCATTACGGATTCCGCGGAGATGTCGTCCGCTGCTCCGGGCTTCGTAACGTTCGACAAATCGGGAAATCTGTGGACGGACGGCCGGGATGACGAGGAGCTCTTCGAATTCTCCGCTTCTCAGCTCACCTCCGGCGGCGACAAGACCGCGGCAGTTGTCCTGGGGGGCGGCGGGAGTTTGGATGATCCGGGTCAGATCGGATTCGACGGCCATGGCAATCTCTGGGTGCCAAATTACGACGACAATACCGTCGTGGAATTCCCGAAGCGCCAACTCAGCAGCTCGAACAACGACGCGCCGACTGTAACGATTAGTAGCTCAAGTCTGGACGGGCCATGGGGCCTCGCTTTTCACGGGAGCGACTTGTGGGTGTTGGACTACATTGGTGGCAACGGCCAGGAATTTATTCCCAGTCAGATTAAGAAGACTGGGTCGCCTGCTCCGAAGGTTCTCTTGACCGGTGCTGCAGCCGCAGATTCGTGGGGAATTACGTTCGGTCCCGCGTTCGGGAAGCTACACTAGCGAAGGTGCTTGATTCTTAGGGTGGGGCGACGCGGTCGGCGTACGCAATACCGCACGTGACCGCGTCGTCGCCCTCGACGTGGCCGAACTCACGCAGATGGACCTGGCAAAATCGCGTTAAGAGAGCGTATCACGCCAACGGCGTCTAAGAAGTTATTCCCCTCGGTTGCGGCGTCACTGAACGTAGAAAGCGTTTGAACCGGACCACCGGTACGGCGTGTTCTTATCCGGAGCCTTATACGTCCCCTGGTCGAGGGTGTTGTCGTGCAGTGTGGTCGTGCTCGTGTTTGAATTCGCGGCCGACGCGGGCGCCGGCGCATTCGCCGTGTTGGATTCGGCGGACGCCGTGCTTTCCGCGCCATGACCGGCGGAAGCACATCCTGCGATCCACAGCATCGCAATACCGGCGCATATAGCCAGTGCGGAATTGGTTGTGTATTTCATTGTTCGCACCCCCGGTTATTCTGTTCCCGGCAAAAGGCGATAGAAAACAAAAGCCCGGCCTACGCTCCCGTCTCGACCCGAGGTTCTCATCGAAGGCCGAGCGTGTTTCCTGAGCGACTCTTGATCCTTACTCTTTTGCTGGCCTCGGTGCATCCAGTGGGCATACATCCGTAAGCGCCACTGCTGGAAACATCTTGTGAACAAAACCCACCAAAGGCTCTTGCAGCGGGATGCCGGGTGGAGTAAATGGCGTTTTAATTTCGAAAGTTAATGCGATCGCGAGAATTGTGACTGGTATAAAACCTGCTTATCTGACGGACGCATGTTTTTAGAAATATTAATGAGAGCGAATTTCCCCAAGGTTCACAGGGCCGCCGCCGAAGGGCCCAAAATCATTATGGCTCTTCCGGATACGATCGTATTGCCTTTTGGATACAATTGTCCCAGTTTTCGGAAATTCCATCGTTGTGACGAGCATGTGTAACCCCCAGCGGTGAGCCGCTAAACGGGCGCTTTTGCCAACGGCAGGCACCCCATGACACTAGTTAGCCAGAGGAGTCGACGGCAGACGGAGGGGCGAATGTGTTCGTCGATTTCGGCTGCGCTAGTAGTGCTGCTGCTCGGGGTGCCCGCTTGGGCGCAGGGACGGTCGGCGGTCAATGGCTCCTCTGAAGCGCCAGCGACGTCACCCGAGGCCGCGGCGGTCGCGCCCGGCATACTCTATCCTCCTCTCCCCACCAACATGTCGGTGCCCACCTACGACTATGGCGCGGCCGAGACCTGCGCCGCGTGCCATTTTCTGCAGGGCCTCGACCACACTTCGCGCGTATTGGGCGTAATCTGGAATGATACGACTCAGACTTGGCAATTGACGGGCAGCGGATGGCTCGCCTCGCGGCACGCGCAGTCCGATCATGGCTCGACCGAGAACGGGTTCTGCGCAAAGTGTCATTCGCCGCTTCAAGCTTCCGCGAGTGCAGGCTTCAACAATGGAACCTTTGCCCATGCCGGCCCTGTTCCGCAGCAGAGATTCCAAGCTGTAACCTGTGGAACGTGTCATCCTCCGGACAACATCACCGCGCAGATCGGCGCGTTAAATCCGAATGCGATAGACGGCGGAGCGATCGCAATCTATCTCTGGAAGGGCGTCAATAATCCTGCCTCCTATCAGACTCTGAACCCCGGAGTGAACGCCGATGGCACTTCGCAGGAAGACCTGCTCTGCCTCAACTGCCATGAGCAGCGTCACAACACCGACAACTCGGCCATGTGGGCTATGATGACGACCACGCACAATCATCTGATCCCTGGCGGTGGTCCTGTCCGGTGCATGGATTGCCATATGGCGACCTATCAGTCCATCGGCGGCCCCGGCACCGGCCTGCCGCTGCTCGAGGAAGCGTTCCACGACTGGAACGTTGGCGCGGACCTTCCTTACTCCTGCGGCGCGGTAGGATCAGTGTCGGGGTGTCATAACAACCAATATACCCAGTTTACTGTAGCCGACGCGCAGAACCTCATCCCGTTTATTAAAGAGCAGCACATCGGTTGGTGGAACCTGCCACCGTTCAATGGGGTGGCACAGGCCGCAATGCCGGCACACGGGGCGCCTACGCTCGTGGAGTACAAGATACTAGAGCGAGAGATATCGAAGATTGATGCCATGTGAGCGCGGTAGGAAGATGATGAATATCAACGCCGCCAGCTCGAGGCGACGAACGCAGCTACGTCCGGAGGCTTTTGCTTGTCCGGCCGGGGTCTACGGGCGCCTGCCAATCCCGAGACCGGCTCTGGTCGCTGCGATCCTCTGTACGTTGATCCTGGCGTGGAATACTCAGGGTTCATGTGCAAACCCCTCTCCCACGACTCAAACGAACCTGGCCCGTCCCGACTATGATTACTCCAACGTCACTTGTACCTCCTGCCACTTTGCCGAGGGATACGACCACACGGCGCGCTGCGCCGGTCTTCAGTTTAACAGCACCACGAACCTGTGGGAGCGAACGGGCCATGGTTGGTGGGACTCGCGGCACGCCCAGTCACAGAACGGCTGGTCAAGTACGGCTATCAATTACGGCTGGACGCAGCCGAGCGGGCCATACGGCGAGAACGACAATACTTTCTGCGCCTTCTGCCACTCGCCGCTCCAGGCCGGCGCGACCGAGCCGGGAATGTTCGGCCTCGGCGCCGTGATCAACCCGGTCACAGTTTCGAGCTTTCAGGCCGTGGTGTGCGGCTCGTGTCATCCGAGCAGCAAAATCGCCAGCCAGATCGGCGGGCTATCGGGTGGCGAAACGGCTACGCTCATCCGCGGCGCGAATCCGGCTCTGGCAAGCTCGTGGATTCCGGTACTGCCGGGTCAGGAAAGCCAATTCTGCCTGACCTGTCACGAACAGGATCCGCATAACGCGCTGGCCAATGGGGTCTTTCAGACGATGTACGATGCCGGTGTGACGTGTATCGATTGTCACATGGCCCCTTATCAGATCTTTACCGGCACGCCGGCCAAACCGGCAGCGGCGCTTGCGGAGCGATTCCATGACTGGAAAGTCGCCGAAAATTTACCGTACTCGTGCGGCGCACAGGGTTCCGTAAGTGGATTCTCCTGCCATTCGAATTTCACCGCCGACTCCGCTCGGGCTTTTATCCCTTTCATGACTGGTCAACACAGCGATTGGTGGAGCCTGCCGCCGTTTTCGACCGAGACGGAGGCGGTATCAGCGCATGAACTCAACGCGACCTCCGACCAGCTCGTGCTGTGGCGCGAGATACAGGCCGTTTACGGGCGAGCGAACGGTAAAAAGATCAGATCTAAGGAAGGGGCGCGGCTGTAGACCGCGGTCGCAACGCGATGATGACTGGAGCGTCGAAGCAAGGTAAGCGCAGTTGGCCACCTGCCGTGTGGTCGTTGTCGCTTTTGTTTTTTGGGCTCCTTGCGGTGCTGCCTGCGGCAGGCGAGCAAGCTGCCTCGAGCGACCCATCGCACCAAGGCATGCTGCTTGCGGGAGGCGTGGATCAGTTCAACGGCCCGATGGCCGCCGCGGAGTTTTACAACTTTAAGACTGAAGCCTTCTCCTGCAAGTTTTTGGGAGGAGTAAATTCTGCTACCAGAGCGTGCAACAACACCTTGGCGCAGGCCCGTTTCTTCGCGTCGGTGGCCCCGCTATCAGGCGGCGCAGTGCTGGTTGCGGGCGGCAACGCCATCGGCACGACATGCCTCAACTCGGCGGAGATTTACAATTCGTCAACCGGCAAGTTCACCGCGACCGGTAGCATGACCGACGCCCACTGTTTCGCGCACACCACCACCGTGCTGCACAATGGCGAGGTTCTAATCACCGGCGGAGAGGACGAAACCGGAAACCTGGTCAATACCGCGGATATGTACAATCCGGCCACTGGCAAATTCGATTGCTCAGGGCTTGGAGGAGCCGATCCGACTACCGGCTACTGCCAAAGCACGCTGACCGATGCCCGCTTCCACGACACCGCAACCCTGTTAAAGGATGGCCGCGTGCTGATCGCGGGCGGCTTCGATGGTTCGATCGTCAATACGGCGGAGCTTTTCGACCCCGTCGCGGGGACCTTCGGCTGCTCAAGCCTTGGCGGGTCGGACCCGACCACGGGTTTTTGCAACAACACGATGACCGACAGCCGCGAAAACCACACTGCCACGCTGATCGTAACCGGGCCTCGGGCAGGCGACGTGCTCATCGCTGGCGGCCTCGACGGCACGGGCAACGTGCAGCAAACCGCCGAGCTCTACAGTCCGACGGCCGGCAATTTTGCCGCAACCACCAGCATGACCCATGCCCGCTATCTGCATACCGCGACCCAGCTTGATCCCACTTATGTCAAAGGTGGCGGTCGCCACCCCGGAAACATCCTCATCACCGGCGGCGAAGATGGAACCGGAACCGTGCTGGCGACCGCCGAGATGTACGATCCTGTTGCCTTAACCTTCACCCAGGTTGGCGCCATGACCACCGCGCGCGCGCTCCATACGGCCGTGCTGATTACCTCGGGACCCAAGCAGGGCTATGTCCTGATCGCCGGCGGGATCGACAACGCGGGCAAGACGCTCAGTACGGCTGAGCTGTTCAATCCGAAAACCGGCAAGTTCTCCGCGACCGGGAGCATGCAAGTGCAGCGCTCGTCGCAGGACGGTACGGCGCTGCCGTAGGGCGACGAGCCCCAGATGGCCGATTGCTCACAGTGCCAGACACCGTTCCCGACGGGCGCGAAGTTCTGCGCTGCGTGCGGCAATCGCGTCGATGCGGCAGGCGCGGACGAATTCTGGCGGCCAAGCGACAGTCGGCCGCGTCGCGGTGGGTTCTCAGTTCCATGGTTTGCCGCAGTCAGTGGTGCGTTTTTGCTTGGCGGAGCCTTGACATGGGTGTTTATGGCTGCCGGGAACCACGACCGTTCGCAGGTTGCCGTGCAGCTAGCTGTCCAGCGGCATGCACCGATTTTGAACGCCGAAGCATCTGGCGTACCGCCCGGACACTCGCCGACCTCTTTACCTGCCGGGCATCCGATGGCTCGTGGTCAGGCCCGCGCCGTCAGCATCCTTGTCGCCAAGGCGGATAAACAGGCCCAGGCCCGTCCCAGGGACATCGCAGCTTGGAACCGCCTCGGCGACGTGGCCTTCCGGTCCGCGGCGTTCGACCCCACGAACGATGACAAGGCGCGTGAAGCGTTCACTCACGTGCTCGAACTCGATCCCGACAATCTCGACGCCCTGCGCGGGCTCGGAAACGTATGTTTTGATCAACGACGATTCGACAAAGCGATCGCGGCGTACCAGCACTACTTGGGCCGTAAACCCAGAGACGTGCAGGTAGTCACCGATCTCGGCACGATATATTTGGCCCAGCACAACTCGCACGAGGCGATCGCACGCTACGCTGCGGCGCTCGCGCTCGAGCCGGGATTCTTTCCAGCTCAGTTTAACCTTGCGGTGGCGTACCTGACGCTCAATGACAACCCCAATGCACGTGAGGCACTTTCGCGCGCGCGCGCGCTTGCACCTGGAGAGGCAGCTCGCACCAGGATCGATCTGTTGTTAGCGCGGATAGATTCAAATGAAATCGCGAAGCGCACTGCTGCCAGCAAGCCTTGATGGAATTCGCCTCACACTTCAGCGTGCTGAGTCCGCTAAACGGGCGCGTTTGCCCACGGCAGGCGCCCGAAATGGAGACGGCAAGATGGAGGGGGAACCCAGCTCGCGAACGTTTCGGGCAGGTCTTTTGGTGGCGCTGGCCGCGTTTGGAATCGCCTCCCTGATTTCATCGGCCCCCGCAATCGGCGCGCAAGGCGCCTTGCTTTCCCAAGCCGCGCCGTCGGGCGCCCCCCTGGCGCCCGGCTACGTCCATAACGAAACTTGCACCGGTTGCCATGATGTGTCGGTCAAGTCCTTCCGCAATACAATGATGGGCCATCTTATGCTGGCCCGGCCGCGCGACGACCGGGAAAGCATGGCCTGCCAGACCTGTCACGGCCCCGGCCGCGAGCACGTACGCCATCCGAGCAAGCGGGCGCCGGGATTTGTGAGTTTCCGCGAGACCTCCTTCACCGAGATCAAGATTGAGAACGACCGATGCCTCGACTGCCATCAGAACGGCGAGCGCGGGTTCTGGCGCGCCGGCGCCCACGCCTCGCGCGGCATCCGATGCGTCGATTGCCACGCCGTGATGTGTCCGGTGACGGCGAGCGCGCTGCCCCAGGCGCAACTCAAGAAGTCGCCGCTCGGCGCCGAATTCATCAATCCGTTCATGGTCACGCGCCCCGAAACGCAGGTTTGCCTGCGATGCCATCTCGACAAAAAGATGGAAATCAATCTGCCCTCGCACATGCCGCTGCGCGAGGGCTCGATGACCTGCACCGACTGCCACAATCCGCACGGCGGTCCGTATCGGAAGCAATTGCGGGCGGCGATGATCAATGAGGTCTGCTACCGCTGTCACGCCGAAAAGCGCGGGCCGTTTCTCTGGATGCACGCGCCGGTGGCGATGAACTGCACCAACTGCCACGTCCCCCACGGCAGCGTGAACCAGCACATGCTGGTGATCAACATGCCGGTGCTCTGCCAGCGCTGCCACATCGGCACCCATCATCCGAGTTCGCCCCATGCGAAGGGCCAGATTTTCGTGATCAACCAGCAATGCGCCAATTGCCATTCGCAGATACACGGCTCGAACTCGCCGGGCGGGAGATATTTCACGCGCTGAAGCGGGAGACAGGGGAAAGCACGGCATCGCTGGGCCGCACCGCGTCGTGCAGCCGGCCCGGGAGGAAACGTCATGAACCTGAAGCGGTTGTTAGCCGGATGTGGAACGATGGCGCTCGTGTTGTCGATGGTCTCGCCGGCGCCGGCACAGGTCGATTTTGGACAAATCACGGCACAGGGTTCGGTCGAGGCCGGCGCCATTGCCCAGCCCGTCCCCTATGACGACGCTGCGGCGAAGTATCAGGAGTACCGCGACCTGGCGCAGCAGTTCATCGTCCCGAAACTCCAGTTGATCCTCGGCGACAAGGCGGAGAACTACTACGCCCAGTTCGACGCAGTCAACGTCGCGCAAAAGAACCAGATGTATTCGCTGCGCTTCGGCGCGTACGGCCTGCTCGATGTCCAGGCAAAATTCTTCGAGATCCCGCACTTCTTCAGCGACCACGTCGCGAGCACGCCGTACGACGAAAACGGCGGCGACTTCACTCTATCCTCGAAGCCCACTGGCACCGGCGCCGCGCTGCATTCCTGGCTGGAAGCGAACGACAAACCGTTCGATATGAGCCTGCTCGAAGGTGTCGCGGACATCAACGTGCGCTATACGCCGACGCCGTCGCTGAGCTTCAGTGCGAACATGAATTTTCAAAATCCGACCGGCCAACAGCCGTTCGGCAGCAGCTTTATGTTCGGCGCCAGCCCGGGTACTTACAAAGTGAACGAACTCTGGACGCCAGTTCAGTACTACACCTATAACTTCGGCACCGGCATGGAATACCAGAAAAACGGGTGGTTGGTGGGGTTCCAGTACCAGGGCTCCTTCTTTGTCGATGACTACAGCACCCTGACTTGGGACAACCCCCTCAATACCAGCGGAGTAGGGGGCAAATGCGTTGATTCCGCCAGCTTCAGCTCCACCTCGCTTACCGGTCCCTGCCAGGGGCGGGCAGCCGTGTACCCGAGCAACCAGGCTCACAACTTCATCCTGAACGGAGGTGGGGAACTTCCATTCAATACGCACGTGATGGGCAGCCTCGAGTACGGATTCTGGCTTCAGAACGCGTCCTTCATCCCGCTTACGAGCAACAGCAAGCTGCAGCAGTCATTAAGTTCGGTGGGAGCGCCCAATAGCCTCGGCGGCGACGTGCGTCCTTTCTTCGCCAACCTCACGATCGACAGCAATCCGATCGAACCGCTGGATCTAAAGGCGACCTATTCCTATTTCGACTACGACAACCAGACGCCGGCGATCACCTTCACAGGGGTTAAGTCGCTGAATGACGTGTCGGACCCGCAGACGCCTTTCACCGCTTATCCCTTTTCATTCTCGGAGCAGGACGTCAGCCTCGAGCCGACCTACCGCGTGACTGATACGATCGCCGCGCACTTTGCCATGAAGTGGCAGACCAACCACAACGCTGGGCTGGAGGTGCTGCAGCAGGATCAACTCAGCTACGGTCCCGCGCTCGATTGGAACCCATACCCGTGGCTGACTTTTCGGGCGGATTACCAGCACGCGCATCGCGACTCGCCGGGATACAACAACAACCGCGCCGACCTGGTCGCAGTGCTTGGAGGGGTCCCGGGAGCGATCGAGGAGCTTCAGAACCTGCGGCGGTTCGACGAGGCCACGCTCGATGTGAACCAGACTTCGCTCTATGCGTCCGCGCAGCCGATCGAAACCCTGACGCTGTTCAGCGCCTTCAATTACGACAACTATAACTATCCCTCGTCGGACTTCGGCCTGCAGCACACTTCGAGCTATTCGCCGTCGGTGGGGGCCAGTTGGGATCCGCTTCCGGGCGTGCACCTTTTCAGCGACTACACATGGCAGGCGTACGATTGGAACCTGCGGTCACTTGATGAGAGCACAATCCCTGCGCCGAGGCCTCCGGCGGGGAAAACGTCGGTTTGGACGGCCCAGGGCCGCAACCAGGCCAACAATGTCGATCTCGGCCTGGACATCGCAATACCGGCGAATCGCATCCTGCCGCGGCCGTCGCATCTGAAAATCCAGTACACCTACACCGATGGCAACAACAGCACCCACCAGGCGGGCGATACCGCGTCGGCAACACCGGCGATCGATTATCCCAATACCGGCACCCAGTTCCACGAGTTGATGGTTCAGTACGAGTACGAGGTGCGCAACAACCTGGCGATCAACGTCGGCTACTACTTCAACAACTTCGGCGAGCGCAATTTCTTGACCGACCAGATGCAGACCTATATGCCGGGCGCCAGCAAGAACTCGACATTTCTCGGCAACAGCGATATGGCTCCCTACGACGCCAATGTCGGGTTCATAACCCTGAAGTACAAATTTTGAGCCATCCGGGGCTCGATCCGCGATAGCGACGACGATGCGGATGTGATTCGAGCTACGCATCTTGCCGCTTCATCAATAGTGGACGACCATATTACCGCAATGCCCACGCGTGACCATCAGTTTAGCGTCTCGTCGCGATGCGAACTGCTGCCGTATCTGCTCAGCGCTCCGCTCGGACTGTCGCGCAAACAGGCGAAGGATCTTCTGCGCTTCCGCGCGGTGACCGTAAAGCGATTGGCCGCCGTGAGGCATGACACTCAGTTGGAGCCGGGCGACGTTGTGACTATCGCCGTGGGCAGGCAAATCCCCGCCGCGTCGCTCGAGCGCCAGGGCCTGAAAATTATTTATCTCGACGATGCTATCGTCGTAGTCGATAAACGAGCGGGGCTGCTTTCGATGGGATCGGAGGGCGAGAAAGAGAGAACGGCGCATCGAATCCTCAACGAGCATCTGAAGGCGCTCGCAAAATCGCCGAATCAACAGGCCTTCATCGTACATCGACTCGACCGCGAGACTTCAGGCTTGATGATGTTCGCAAGAAGCCGCCCGATCCAGGCGGCCCTTCAACAGAATTGGAAGAATGTTACCAAAAGATACCTTGCCGTGGTGGAAGGCGTGCCCTCCAAGGCGGAGGGAACCATCCGCGACAATCTTGTAGAGAGCAGGTCATTGCGGATGCATCGTGTCGAGCGGGGTGGAGAGCCGGCAGTCACGCACTACCGCGTGCTTCGAACATGCCAGGGCAGGTCGCTCGTCGAGCTTACGCTCGAAACCGGCCGCAAGAACCAGATTCGCGTTCAGATGGCTGGCCTGGGTCATCCTATCGCCGGCGATCGTAAATATGGCGCGACGATCGATCCCGCCCGGCGTCTCGCGCTCCATTCGTGCGAGCTGAAGTTTTGCCATCCAGTATCGGGCGCCGCGATGGATTTCCGCAGCGGTATGCCAAGCCGGCTGATGGCGCTGATCGAACCGCGCGGAGTAGCGCGCGCAAAGTGAAACATCTCCGAATCGCGGAGCGGCAAACAAATGACACTGCGGTGCGATTCTGACGGCGCTCCAGGCGCGCGCATCGGCCAGTTTATCGCCGCTCAAAATTCCCGCGAGTTCATCAGGAACGCGACTGCCCGCCACAGCCAATCATTGGCGGCGTAAGCCACGCTTTGCGGGCCGTTGCGTTGCCTCGGCACGCAACTTGGATCGATCAAGCGCGAAGGCATGTTCTTCGTGCCCGGCGGGTCGGAGTGAACCAGCTACCGGATGAAAAAGAGTGAGCATCGAAACCGCTAGTGTTCCGGCGATTGACATGCGCGCGATTACTCAACTCGCCGAAGGCGGTGGACCGGGCGAGCAATTTGTCGCCGATATCATCGACGTGTTCCTTGGCGAGTTGAGCGAATACGTTCGCGCAATCGGCTTGCAGATGAGCCACGGCGACCGCGCCGGAATTGCCATGACCGCACACGCGGTCACGGGCAGCTGCGGCTATTTTGGCGCGGCGCGCCTGACGGAGTTGTCGCGTGAGATCGAAGGCCGGGTCAGGCGCCAACAGACCGACGGCCTTCAAACGGCGATCGATTCCATGGTCGCGGAGACGCAACGAGTCCGCGCCGCGCTGGAAGCCTATCGATCGAGCCATATGCGCGCCCCCGATGGATAATCTGCGGCAGGGTCACGCACCCGCGGTTTGAGCGGTTGCAGATCCTCCGCTGCGCCCGCTGCTCAACGCAAGCATCACTTCAGTCCAGCCGTCGAAAATCATATCGATGCCGATGAACAGTCCGATGACCCACAGTCCTGAAGCCGGCCACCAGCTCATGATCGAAAATCCGAGCAACAGCGAAATTGCGCCGTTCAAGATCAGCCATCCCCGATGATGCATCGGAATCGAAAAGGCTACGAAAATTCTAAAAGTGCCGGCGACGATCAGCAGCATCGCAATCATCAAGGT
This sequence comes from Bryobacterales bacterium, assembly GCA_963761855.1. Classification (GTDB taxonomy): domain Bacteria; phylum Acidobacteriota; class Terriglobia; order Bryobacterales; family Bryobacteraceae; genus Bog-375. The sequence goes on from CAVXJY010000065.1 coordinate 12,305, forward strand.
CAGCGTCACGGCAGCCACCTCCGGATGCGTGACCATCAGGATGCCGGTCACCGCGTATAGCGCGCCACCCATGAGGTTAATGAAGAAACCGCCCCACGCGCGTCGCGCAAACCCGTGAATGATTTCGAACAGTCCGCCGAAGATCAGCAGCCATCCGAGGAATATCACGGAAACCATCGTCATGAGTTCGACGCTGCCTATCGCGATGGTGCCTATGACGATCAGCACCGCTCCCAGGCAGAGAAACCAGGTGCGATGCGCCCTTACTTCTTCGATTCCCAACTGAGTTGCAAGTAAAGCCATCCCGCTCCCTCCTTGATTACCTGGTTTGAGTAAACAAGTTGCGCGTCAACTGGCGGGTGGCCGCAATCGCCTCCTGCCGATTGGCGCCGGCAACTCGCGCGCGCAGCGCAAGTTTATGTCTTCGCGTCGATTCGAGCAGTTTG
>CAVXJY010000066.1:0-11802 GCA_963761855.1 Bryobacterales bacterium
GTCCACGTCCGGCGGCGGCGACCTGTTTCCGTTGGTCGATCTCAGCATGATCACGAACGCGGACCAGGGGATCTTGCTCACCTGGGCCGACCAGGAGCTTGACAACGATTTCTGGAGTCCGAAGATGGCGCTCACCACGGGCGCCGGCGCGACCCTTGTGAGCGCGCCACAGCCACCCGGCGCCGAGTCTGTCTTCCCGGTACTGCAAGCTCAGGACGGCTCGTTTGTCGGCACTTACTGGGACCCGAACACCGGTAATAACGACATGACTGCCTTCGACGCGAGCGGGAGCGTACACTGGATCGTGCCCAACGAGACGCCGCAAATCGCCACCGCCGATGGCGGCGTAATCGGCCAGTCCGGCATCACCTACGACCAAAGCGGGAATGCCACGGGACAGGTCAGCCTCTACACGCAATCATGGAGAGGTTATATGTACACAGACGGCCAGGTCGAGCGGCATGCGGCCAGTCCCCACCCCTTAGCGGCGAGCGCCGCACCGTTCCCTGGGGGAGATAACTCCCACAACGGTTACGTCCTGTCTGTCCCCAAAACCATGGCGATTCAGGTATCGGCCGGCGGAACGCCGCAGGACTGCTATGAAACCGTGGGGAATACCGAGACCGGCTCATATGCGCAGCGCGACATCACGTACGAGGTGAGGGACCAGTACCAAAGGCAAATGCCGGAGATGAAGATCCAAGAACAATTGCTGCCCGCGCAGGGGACCACCTGCGCCGTCGGCACAACGCCGCAGGGCAGCCTCTGTGTGGGGTCGTGGATCACCACCGGGTTTTTCCCGGATACCCTCTTTGCTAATACGATGACGCGCCAGACTCAGTACACGCAGACGTTCCTGGTGTCCACACCGGAACACCATCCGGGCTATCAAGCATTCTATGGTCCGATCCCGTGTATAGCTGCATATCAGTCCTGCCCGTCCTCGTCGAACTCCCCCTCGTCAAATTCGCTGACCGAAACGCGGTTTGTGATAAACGTGAACGGTAATACGGGGATGAAACCCGACGGGGTGACACCGATCCGGAGGTGCCAGTAGCTTGGCAACTCATCCGCGCCGTTGGCCAATGCTTATGACTAAGATTAATATTCGCACTAGATTCACACTGCCGGCTCAGGTCATCCTCTGCCTGACCAGCTTGGTTGTAGCAGGTTGCCAGAGGCACGCCGACCTGGTCGACACTCTGGGCGCGACGATAGGCGACCCACAGTTCTACATTTGGGGCCACGACGCGCGAGAACTCGCTCCCATCATTGTGGTGGCCTCTGTCGAAAAGAACACCGTCGTCGCAAAGCATATAGAGGCGGCACGATATCCGGGAGTCTACTTGGACCTTCATGCCGTTAGCTGCAAACGCGAGAACTCGCTGAAGGGTGGTCTGACCGAACCGGAGCTGCGGTTCTTCTACTTCGCCGACGGCAGGTATCCCGGCTCTAAGCCAAACCCGCACTACGCGCGATTGTTTAGTGCCGAGCCCGGGGCGCGGTATTTGTTCTTTCTGACCCACGACCGAGGCGTTCTGAGATCGCTTGGAGACGTTGGCGATTACTCGATCCTGGTCTCGACTGGCACCCGCCCGGAGGCGTCGACTAAGGGCACGGATATTGGCCCGCTTGTGTCCGACGTCTTGTTGACACCAGGGGATGGCGCAGACCTCAACCTGCTGGCGAAGCAGCTGTTCAGCTACGCCAGGATCGCGGATCTGTGGGGGTCCCGCCTTCTTACGGCGAAGCTCCTCCGGCATCTTACCTCACTTCCGGAGCCGATGCGCCTCGAGGCTTGCGGCGTGTTAGTGGTCTCTTACATGGGGCAGGATGACTGTCTGCAAGCGATAGCGGATGATGCGGCTGAATCGCCCAATAACCGGCAGGAGGCGCTAAGAGAGCTGAAAGAGCTGAAAGAAAAGACCGTCCCCAGGCAGCGGCTCCTAGAAACCCTCAACGATCCGGCAGTGTCCACTTACCTGAGCATCTACGGTGACAGCCAACACCGCATCCACGAGGAACTTGAAACGATACTTCTAGGCACTGACGCTGCTCTCCGTGAGCGAGCTTGCGGGGCCCTGAAACGCTATTATCCATACGACGCTGAGCCGGAGTGCTCGGGTGAGAAGTGACGTAAAGGAGCCGGGACAGTAATCAATTGCATGGAGAAGCCGGGACAGTAACCAATTGCACAGTTGGTAGGAAAAGACCCGTCAGCCTGAGAGCCTGTCGGAGATAGAATTCGGGAAGCATGATTTGTAACCGTGAAGTACTTGACAGAGAAAAACCAGGGGACGGGACATAACCCAAATCGTCGCCATAGTTGCCATCGGATCGACTTCCGGCAACGCGCAGGTCTTGCAGAGCGGCGTGATGAGCAATGCGATCCCTTTTACCGTGGATGCGTTGCAGATCGCGAGCATGAGCCCGAATTCGGGGGTGCCCGGAACTCAAGTCACGTTTACCGGCGGCGGTTTCGGAGCCACGCAGGGCAATGGCGTGGTTTGGTTGGGCAGCACCGCCGGCCAGGTCGTCAGTTGGAGCGATACGCAGGTAGTCGCCACAGTTGCCTCTGGCTCGGTGACCGGCATCGCGCGAATTGAACAGAACGACGCGTGGAGCAATGCGTTTGGTTTTTGGGTGATGCCACCCGGCAGTAACCCCGTGGCGCAGATAACCAGCCGGCGCAATCCGGTACCGGCCCGCTACGCCGCGACCCAGGTGCAGCGGCGGCGCAGCCTGTTCGCGGGACGCAACGTGCCGGGCAGGAACGCCATGCCAGCGATTACCCTCAGGCGTGACCAGGTGCCGGGCGGCAACACCATGACGCTGGAGCCCAGCCTGCTCAACATGTCGCTGGGCGACACAGCCACCATTCAGGCGTTAGGTGCGAACGGGCTACCGGTAACGGGGCTGACTTGGACCTCGAGCAATCCGACCATAGTGAACCTGTCGCCCGATGACCCGCCGATTCTCACCGCCCTCGCCGCCGGACACGTCACCATCATCGCCGGCACTGCGTCCGCCGATATCACGGTTTACGCTGGCGGCCTGCCCATCGGCACCGTGATTTGGTCAAACCCCGGCGACGGATCCGGTGTCCAATCTATTGTGCCAGCCGTGCCCAGCACCAGCGGCGTAGCCGACGTCTTCGCGTTCCAGGCTGACGGCACCGTCCAAGCCATCACCAGCGACGGCACCGTGGCGTGGACCGCGGACCTGAGCCAGGGGGGATACTGCTGCCAATGCTGTGCCGGACTTCCAAGGCGGACTGGTCGTAGTAAGCTCCGACCCCAATATGACGTAAGCTCGATCTACAAGTTGGATGGGATTACCGGGCAGCCTTATCCCGCGTATACACCACCCCCCAACCCGGATGGAACCTCGCCGGGTCTCGGAGGGGTGGCGTGCATCCCGATGGCACTATCTTCGCCATTCAAAGCCCCGATGAGTACGCCGTGCCTGAGTCGGTGATTGGCATCGATCCCACCACGGGCGCGCAGAAATTCAGCATACAGCTACCGATGGAAGCTCCCGGCCCGCCGCTTTGGGGCGATGGGGCCACGCAAATCTACGGCATCATCATTGCGGGCGACGGCTACGCTTACGTGCCGTACGGAATTCGGGAGATGGAGATCCCCGAGACTAACCACCTCCGGCTGCTGCGCGTAGACAGCAGCGGAGCCTATGACAACATGAACGTCTACGACTGGACTGGCGTCACTTCCGACCTGTTTCCGTTGGTCGATCTCAGCATGATCACGAATGCCGACCAGGGGATCCTGTTCACCTGGGCCGACCAGGAGCTCGACAACGATTTCTGGAGTCCGAAGATGGCGCTAACCATGGGCGCCAGCGCGACCCTTGTGAGCGCGCCACAGCCACCCGGCGTCGAGTCTGTCTTCCCGATGCTGCAAGCTCAGGACGGTTCGTTTGTCGGCACTTACTTGGACGCGGACACGGGCACCAACTACATGGTTGCCTTCGACGCAACCGGGAGCACACGCTGGATCGTGCCCAACGAGACGCCGCAGATCGCCACCGCCGATGGCGGCGTAATCGGCCAGTCCGGCATCACCTACGACCAAAACGGGAATGCCACGGGAATGATGGCGAGGTTGCCAACTCAGTCGTGGACCGGCAACGAGTATGCCAGCTCTGGCGTGGTTTCCTCTATAAGTGTGCCGCCAGTATTCTCCGACGGGGCGGACTTTTGGCCGCAGGTAGGCGGGAACCCGTCCGGCAACGGAACCGCATTCCCTCAGTGCCCGTGTCTATTGCAGTCAGCGGGTACAGGGTCGACGGGCCCGCCCGCCGAGCCTGCGATCACAATGGCCGCGGGCCGCAGGACTCCCCAGCCGGAGGCTTCCGGCTCTCCTGCCAAGACGTACGTCATTTTGGAGGGGGACCCGGGCCTCAACCTTCCAGGTCATGTTCCGCACAACGTGGGCAACCTTTTCCACCTGGCCGCCGGAACCCAGGAGGATGCCCTCAACGCCCTGGGCAACTCGGCGGGAAGTCCACGAAGGGTGTCGTCTGTTCAGGACATTGAGGCGCAACTGATCGGAAATGGTCCCATCACAGGGGGCGTTATCTACTTTGGGCACGGCGCACAGCAGCCGTACACGGACGGCACGTGGAGTTCCGTCCTGGCCCCTGGCGAGCAAGCGGGCCCGAATACAAACGTATCGCCACAGAACGTCAATCTGCTCAAGAATACTGAGATGGACACGGCCGCCACCGTGACTCTTCACGCTTGCTTCGCCGGCTTTGGCAGCGGGCGTTACTCCATCGCCCAGCTGATCGCGAACCGATTGCAGAGAAGGGTGTATGCTCCGACAGCCGGTACCTTCTTTAGCGTGGATCCCAATTCGCATCTTAACGGTGCGACGGCGCCGAAGTTGCCGGACAATGTTCAAAAGCCTATCTATCAATTGCAGGACAACGGCGTTCCACCTAGCACTTTCTGGCCTGCAATAATGTAGTCCGCAGGGCGAGGACTAACTAGATACAGTTCATCCGATGTCAACGTTGTGAGGAAGGAAACATGAGGTTACCACTCGGGCGCGAAAGTGTCGGCCACACGCCGACGGGCGTGGTTTTGATGCTGAGCCTTTTTTTCGTCGGTCCAACGCGTATCCCAGCACAGGGCGCTGACTACCCCAAGTCCCCCATGGACGTGCTAAAGGCCTATCGCAAGATGGACTCAGAAGGCGAGCGCCTAACTCCTGAAGGCTGGTATCGGGCATCCAAGTTTTTCATCAAGCCCGAACGGCCGCCGCAGAAGATCGTCATGTACGTTACGGATGGCGAAAGGATCACCGGCCCCAATCCCTGGATTGAAGGAGACAAGAAGACAGAGATCGAGCTAGTGTGCTCGGCGGAGGGACAAATAGACTCTTCAGGACTTTTCACGTCGCTTTTGTCTCCGGGCTTGGCCTATCCACCCCGGCCAAGGGGCTCGCAGAGTCATGGCCCCGCGCCTACCGTGAGGCCGTACGACCTAGTACTAACGGACACCCACTGGGAGTTCGGGCCAAACCTTGAGGACCCCCGAGAAGTGAAGGGATCGCTGGAGTGGAGAATCGAGGCCTTCGAAATTGAGCCGTGGGTCACAATCGAAACGGCAATCCGCTACTTAACCCGCCTGCGCGACGGGTCGAGTAGCGAAACCATAAAAAAGAACGCGGACAAATCAATAGCCACCCTTCGCCGCGTACATTGACGACGCGGGGGACACCGGCGGAAGAGGAATGGAGAAGGCGGGACAGCAAACCAATTGCACACTTTTCAAAGGCGCCAGCGCAAATGGGCTACCGGTAACAGGGTTGACTTGGTCCTCTCGCAATCCGGACGTCGTGAGCCTGTCGACGGATGACCCGCCGGTTCTCACGGCCCTCGCTGCCGGACACGTCACCATCATTGCCGGCACTGCGCCGGCCGCCGCCGCCGCCGATGTCACAGTTTTCCGCTGGAAAAACCAGGGGACGTAACCCACATCGTCGCCATAGTTGCCATCGGATCGACTTCCGGCAACGCGCAGGTCTTGCAGGGCGGCGTGATTCCGTCATCGTCCGACCGAGCGGCTCCGTTTCCGATCCTGCGCGCGAGGCAGGTTCCGTTCCTTCCGCTCCTCGATCTCACGAGTGGTCTTGCACAGAGCTGCCTGATACTTTCCCAGCCAGCCTCCCCAGCCGTCCTCGGTCGGCGTGGTTCCCCGCTTGATTTGCTCGCGCGCCTTCTCACCGAGATGGCTCCGATTGGTCAATAGTCTTTCCGCATCGCCCAGATCGTTGACATCGAGTGTCGGGGTCCCATTCACGGACAGCTCCCGCAACCTCACGAAGGAGTTGGTCCGTAGTTCGCCGCGGCTGCGGGCATCCTCCATCTCTCGGCTGTAGTTGATGAAATACACTCTCGCGTCCGTTCCTTCCAGCATCAAGTAGTTGCGCCCGGATTGCTCGTCCTGGCCGTGAACCAGCACCCGGCCCTCGACGGACGTGGCGTGTCTCAAATCGAGTACTTCCACAGCCAAGCGCTCGTCTGACATCAGCGCTCCGTGTGCCGCGAGCGTTCTTTGCCTGTCGCTGGTTCTCTGCATGGCCCGCAGTATTTGGTCGAAATCCCTGCGCACACGCCATCGGTTTGGTCCCATGGATTCCGCCAGACCCATGCGGCAAAGCACTCCGAGGCGCGCCACCTCGTGGTTCATTCGAAGGCGCACCGTTTCGCTCGAACCAGCCTGAATCGGGTTACGCGTGACGGCGAAGTATGACGTCCCGAGGTCTGAGAGGATGTCCTGCGCGTCTCTCAGCAGCCGGCGGTCCAGGGACGTAAACCGCTCTTCGGTGATTTCACGCCGTTCCGCCTCCGCTGCATCGCGCTGGGTCCGGTACCCGAGTTGGCGGGTACACAAGTCCTGGGCAATGCTTCGGATCCCTTGCTGCACGTAGTCCCGACTCAAACCCAAGGACTGACCATCACCTCTGACGCCGCGGACCACGACGTGAACATGCGGGTGCTCCGTGTTGTGGTGCTCCACCGCAACCCATTCCAGATCCGTTCCCAGATCCTCCTCCATCTGTTCGATCAATTGGCGCGTCAGGCGAGAGAGGTCTACGCGGTCACCAAACTCCGGCGAGACAATCAGTTTAAACACGCGCTCGTCTCCGGCGCCCTGCCAGCCATCGAGTTGCCGGGCAACGTCGATTCCGTCGCTCTCTCGATTGAAGCCCACGGCCTTCACGTCGTTCTCGAAGGTGGCGCTTTCGCGTGCAAGGTAGCGCCCATGCGCCTGCCACTGCCCTCGCGTCTTGTTATTCAGATAGGTCACTCGGACAGCGCAACGCTGAAGGTACGGACGAGCGGCTTTTCCTTTCCCGGCTGTGCGGCGGTTGCCGGTCTTGCGACTCATGCGGGCGTAGTGCATGAGCAGCCTGAAACCGCTCGACCACGCCGCTCGTTCGTTGCGCGGAATCTGAGGCTTTGGTGGCCGGAGCCGGATTCTCCTCTCCCCGTCATTTCGTGCCATGGCTTACCAGATCCTCCATGGCTGTGCGCGCATCGCCCGACATCGCCTGACCGGCAGCCTTCATGAGCCGGTCGTATCGCTCTCTGGCTCGAGCGGTGGCCTGTGGCCTGGCATCGGGCGGCGGTTCCGCCACACAGGTCAAGACCACCTTGGCAAAAGCGTCCACCAGCGCGAAAAGCGCCTGTTGTCCACGGTCCACGCGGAAGATATTCCGCGAGACACCATCGAAGCCTCCTGCAATCCGCTCCTCGGTGCCGGTCAGCTCCGTTCGCCCCTTCAACTCGTTTCGGATCGCCGCACGGATGAACGCACTGGGATTTGCGTAGCCCCTCGTCTTCGCTGCCGCCTCGATTTGATGTTGCTCTTCGCTGCTGAGCCGGACCCCGATTCTGGCGCTTCGGGCTGCGCCCGCGTGTTGCCGCATGAATTGCCCCCTCAATTAGTAAGGCAATGGGAGCGGCACTCCGGGACAAGAAATCTTCGCGGAGGGTCGGGAATCGGGATGATTTCTCACTGAATTCTGAGCGTCGAACATTTGTCGAACACGCGACCGATTTTGTCCCACCGCGGAAGCCACTTATGGTGCGCCGGTTGCAATGAAGAAGACACCCGGCCGTTCGACACTTCCTTTATGTTCCACTACCGGGTTTTTGGTTGCCTGGGAGCCGTCGTCGCTGGTGGTCACTATCACAATCTGTTGCACTTCGTTCACAAACTGTTGCCCGCCCTCGCGCCAAGCGAATGGAGTTACAGACCGTTCACAAACTGTTTGCAGACGGTTGCACCTCGCCAGAAAATGCGCTTTGTGGCCAAATGCAAATTTATGTCCCGGCCAGCCCTCGCCATTACCTATATAGGTGAGGGGGCAATTTCAGGTAATGTCGATAGGCACTACTCCACAGCCGCGCGGCAGGAAATCAAGATCGGACATGATTCACCTTCATTCCCTCCCCTCGACCCAGCCTGCCACCAAGATCGGGCAAGTAATTTGGGCCTGGGCCGAAATCGAGGCTGGCTTGGCCGCAGGAATGAAGCTCAAGGAGGTCTGGGAGGCTGCGCGCCTTGACGGACTGGAGATGTCATACTCGCAATTCCGCGTCTACATATCCAGGATTCGGCGCCGCCGACAGCGCCCGACGGTAATCTCCACGCAACCGCCGCCGGCTGTCGCTAACGGTGAGCCCGGTCCGCCAGCGGCGCCCGTGCACGATCCTTTTCGCAATCTACGGGAGCAGCGGGAGAAGAAGAAACAAACGACATTCGAGTACGATCCGTTTTCGATCAACAAGAACCTTATCGATTAAGAGGAGCGTTATGGCAGAGACAGGGAGAAACAGGGCAGCGGTCCAGGCGACTCTGGCGTCGCAAGCGGCTATGCGCAGCGGCAGGATCCCCTTAGCCTGCTGTGCCGTTTCTTCAGCGGTTAAGAACTACTCCCGGCCCTACGAGGATTCCATGGATGCAACATTCGAATCGCTACCCGCTGTCATCGGTGACGAACTACCCATCCGTGTGCGCGATGCCGCGGTTTTCCTTGGCGTCAGCCCGCAAACGGTGTATCTTTGGGTTGAGCGAAAGCAGATTCCCCATCTCCGCGTGATGGGACGCAACATCCGTTTTTTGAAGTCGGATCTCGTCCCGTTCCGCGCGCAGTTTAAACAGGAGATGGAGAATGGCGAGACCTAGCAAGCATGATGGTGTCGTTTATCGACGAACTGACAGCAAGATCTGGTGGATGCGCTACCGGGATGCGTCCGATAGCCGCCGCTTGGAATCGACAGGTACCGAAGACTGGGACGAGGCGCAGCGCCGGTTGCGCGAACGTCTCCAGGCCCGCGACAATCGCACGCTGGAGGTCGTGCGCCGGGGCGAACAGCTCTTTTTCCGGGAGTGGGCGGCGGTCTTTATGGAGAACTATTCCAAGCCGCCGATTAGAACGGCGAAAACTCACGAGGCCAACGAGCGGGCGATGAAGCATCTTCAGACAGCATTCGGATCGTGGCGCCTGGTTGACGTAACCGCCGACGATATCGAGCAATACCTCAGGAATCGGCTTAAGAAGCGAGCCCGCGTGAAAACGCGAGAGGGCTATCGAGAGCTAGGCTTACTCAAGGCAACCACCGTGCATCAGGAGTTCCGCGTCCTGCGGAGGTCCTTGAACGTGGCTGTGAGGAAGAAATTGCTGCCCGCCAATCCCTGCGGCGGCGTCGAGTTCCCGGTTTCAATTCGTGGGCTGTTCCGGCCGCACTACGTTACCTGGTCGGAGCAGCAGATGATCGAATTCCACGCCCCAGACTATTTACGGAATGTAGTTCGGATCATCACCGAAACCGGCTTGCGCGTATACAAAGAACTCACGCTGATGAGAAAAGACCAAGTGGATCTGGCGAACGCGATGGTCTGGATTCCCGATTCAAAAACGCCCAACGGTGTGGCAGAAGTCCCGCTGACACCGCTTGCGGCGACGGCGTTTCAGGACCAACTTCGCATCGCGGGGCCAGGTCTTTACTTGCTCCCGAGCGATAAGAATTCATCAGGGCACCAGGTGACGCTCAAAACTGTCTGGCACAAGACCCTGAAGCGCGCAAAGATTCCGTATTTTCGGATTTACGACCTGCGATCAACGTACGCCACCCGGCTCAGCGCCGGAGGCGTCGCCGATGAGTGGGTGACCCAGATGCTTCGGCAAGGTGACGCGAAGGTTTTCAAGAAGTACTCGCAGATGAAGCTCCAGATGAAGCGCGAGGCTTTGGAAAAGATCAACCGGCAGGCCAGCGAAGGGAAGGGTTTTGATACGGTCAAGGTGCAGTGAAAGGGGTTTTGATACAGTTTTGATACGTTTTGAGGCAGAAGAGCACGTTTGGAGATGGATGTTCAGTTCAAAAGTGGTTTAGAATCAAGAGAGCTTCACATGTCGGGGCGTAGCGCAGCCTGGTAGCGCACCTGCCTTGGGCGCAGGGGGTCGGGCGTTCAAATCGCCCCGCCCCGACCAACAAAGCAAAGCACTTAGGACCCCAAGCCGCGGAGGGAAAACGGCCGCGTACACGCCAGTGTACACGCGGCGGCTCATTGCACTCTCTTCGTGGCCGCCGGCGCTTCGCGCTCTTCCGGCGGGACCCAGGACGTGATTGCCTCGACAGCCTTACGCCTAGCGGCCACGCGGATGTGGCTGTAGTGTTCGAGCATCGATCGGTCCAAGTGGCCGGCAATGCTCATGATGGTTTGGTCCGAGGCCTCGGACTCCGCAAGCTTCGTGATGGCACAGTGGCGAAGATCATGGAATCGCAAGCCGCGGAACGGCGCCGCGGCGCGCTTCCAATCGGCACGGGCGGCGCGCCATCCGCGGCCGGCTTGGACGGCTTCGCGTGCGGCTTCGCTGCCCGCACGGCGGGCCGCAGCTTTGACTAGGGCACGCCATGCGGTGCGCCAGGTCTTTTGTGGGCGCGTGGGGTCGTAGCCGGTTCCGTGGCCCGCAGTTTTGGTCTCGCGGTATAGGAACCGGGGAAAACGGGGACAGCCTGAGAGCCTGTCGGAGAGAAATTGTTTGCGGGTGACCTCTCCGTTCGGTGCGGGCCGTACACAGCGAGTGTCTGGCTGCCGAGGGCCATGGAGCGACCGTTTTGCGGGCGGCAAACTGGTCTTATCCGACAGTGATTGGATTCCAGTTTGGCGCAAGTGCGATTCGATGACGGAAGAGCTTCAGTAGGTTGTGAGTCGCGCAGATGAGTTTCCACTCGCACGTCACCTTTTTCAGACTCCGTAATCTGAATCTACGGATGCTCCGTGCCTCTTTGATTTGACCGAACACGGGTTCGACGGTTGCCTTTCGCTTCGCATATAGAGCCTTGCCATCTTCGGTGGCGAGCCGCTCTCGCATGTGCAGGGCCTCGTCGTTTTGCGGTGCGTTGGGAGGCAGCGGCCCACCGGGCGGTTGCGGCTGGGAGTCAGGAGAAACCAACACCTGAATGTCTCGCATCGCCGGGTCGCGCAGACTGATGGTGTCCCAGTAACCGGCATCGGCAGTGACAGTCTCCGGCGCGCTGCCGGTCGCCTCGCGCACCGCGTGCACCATGGGGAGTAGCTGTTGACGATCCGTGGTCTGTTGTGTCAACTCAGCCGCCACGATCACCTGCGCGTGCGAGTCAGTTGCGATCTGTGCATTGTAGGCTTGGACAAAGCATTTTCGCGCGTTGTCCTTCATCACGCGCGAATCCGGTCAACGTGATCAGCAAATGACATGAAGCGTTCAGGTAGCAGCATACAACATA
>CAVXJY010000067.1:0-14725 GCA_963761855.1 Bryobacterales bacterium
TCATCCCCTTCGCATCTGCTCAACGACTACGTATTGCTGCGAGGGTTGCGGAGCGGCCAGCAGCCAGGATGAATCTTCGCGCAGAAAAATGGCGAGCGGCGCCACGCGTGTGGGGCGCACGCGACGGCCCTTGTTCTCTTCCGGCTCCCGTCCGAAAGCCGGATGCGGCGAGAGCCGGCCCCAGGTGACTTCGCCGGCCAGGCAGAGATCGTCAAGATATTCCGGCTGATAGGACGCCACGTGGCGCGGCAGCACTTCCGATTCCCACGCGGCTGCGGGAAATTCCGCGCCCTGCCATTGGCGGATGATTTGCAAGGTGCCGTCCACACCATACAACTGGGTACCGGGCGCCCGATGCTGCCAGCGATTCAGGAAGGCGAAGAAAGCCGCCGTGGTAACCGGCTCGATCTCGCGGCGCAGCCGGCCGATAGTCAGCCGGTGAATCCGCGCTAAAAGGTTGCGGTGGCACCATTCGATTTCCGCATCGTCGGAATTCGGCGTGAATCGCCCGCGCAGTATCTGCCCCTCCACTTCCAACTGGGCGAACGCGTGGTCCACCAACTCGCGGGGCATGGAGAGCGTTTGCGCCAAATGGGAGGCGCGCAGCGGACCGGAGCATTCGAACCAGCCGCGCACAATTTCCGCGGCGCAGGCCTCCGGAGACTCAGGGATGGCCCGGAGGCCCTGCGGCGGCGCGATGGGCGGGTCAAAGGTGGCATCCGGGTAGACGCGAAGAACCAGATGGAGGCGCTCGGCAGGGACCCAGAAATCGCGGCCGTCTATGGTGAACGTGGTGGCGCGGCGAGCGGCGGTTAATGTTTCGACGTCCGTACGTGCGGCGACCTGCCCCACCGGAATCAGACTCCAGCCGCACAGCGCTTCGTGGAGTTCCTCGGGGTCGCGCGTGGGCGGCCAGGCCTCGGCAGCAACCTGGGCGATGGCGGAAGCATCCAGCGCGCCGGCGCCTTGGGAATCGTCCGGCAGGGTGCGGCGCATTTGCACCATGCGGGCGCGGCGCTCTTCGAGGGGAGCGTCATCGAGGTAGGCGTACGGGTTCGAGTTGAGGATCTCATGAGAGAAGGGGGAAGGCTCGGGCGTGTCGATAGCCATGGTGCGAATGGCGCCATCGTGGATTGCGGTCAAGACGGAGCGAAGCCCGTCCAGGTCCATGGCTTCGTAAAGACAATTGGAGATGGTCTCCTTGACCAGCGGATGATCGGGGACGCGCACGTCGCCGGCGAGGTTCTCGGGGCATGCAGCCTGATCGGGGAAAACGGCGGCCATCAGGTCGTCGGACCGCATGCGCTGAATCGGAGGCGGCACTTTGCGCCCGCCCTGAAAGCGCGGAATGGTGAGCGCCCGCGATGCATTCCAGCGCCAGCGGGCCGTAAACATGGGCGCCGGCAGCACAGCCTGCGTGAGCACTTCTTCCACCGTGGCGGGGCGCAGGAATTCGAAGACGATTTCGAGCGGGAAGGAATGCTGCTCGCCGAGCGAGATGAGGATGCCGTTATCAGTGGCGGCAGCCTGCAGTTCGAAGTTGAAGGAGCGGCAGAAGCGCTTGCGCAGTGCCAGGCCCCAAGCGCGGTTGATGCGCGCGCCGAAGGGAGCGTGAATCACCAGTTGCATGCCGCCGCCCTCATCGAAGAAGCGTTCGGCAATGACGCAGGTATCGGTGGGGATGGCGCCCAGCGCGGCTTGGCCGGCCTGCACGTGGGCGAGAACCTGTTCGGCGCCGGCGCGGTCGAGCCCGCATTCGACGGGGCAGGCTCCGGAGCGGCAAATCTCTTCGCGCAGGCGGGCTACTTCGCGCGAAAGCTCGAGCGTGCGTCCAGGCGCTTCGCCGCGCCAGAAGGGGATGCCGGGAGCGGCGCCGTGGGCGTCTTCCACCCGCAGACGGCCCGCTTCCACGCGGCGAATGCGCCAGGAAGTGGTGCCGAGAAGAAAAATGTCGCCGGCCATGCTCTCCACGGCGAAGTCCTCATCCACCGTTCCCACGGTGACGCCCTCGGGCTCCGCCACCACCAGATACTGCGCCGTTTCCGGAATGGCTCCGCCGGAGGTGATGGCCGTCATGCGCGCCCCGCGGCGCGCGTGGACGCGGCGGTTGACGGCGTCGCGATGCAGGTAGGCGCGGCTGTGTCCGCGCGAAGTGGCGATCCCTTCGGAGAGCATCTCCAGAACGGCGTCAAAATCGGCGCGATCCAGGTCGGCGTAAGGACGGGCGGCGCGCATCAGGGCGAAGAGTTCGTCATCGGCGAAATCTTCGCAAGCGCAAGCGGCCACCATCTGTTGCGCCAGGATGTCGAGCGAGTTGCGGGGAATCTCGAGGCGGTCGAGTTGCCCAGCGTGAATCGCGCGCGCCAGCGCGGCGCACTCGACCAGCTCGTCGCGGGTGGTGGCGAAGAGCCGGCCCTTGGGCAGCGCACCTACCCAGTGGCCCGCGCGCCCGATGCGCTGCAACCCCACCGCAATGGAGCGGGGCGAGCCGATCTGGCAAACCAGGTCGATGGTGCCGATATCGATTCCCAGTTCGAGCGACGCCGTGGCCACCACTGCGCGCAATTGGCCATTCTTGAGTTTCTGCTCCGCATCCAGGCGCAGGGCGCGGGAGAGGCTGCCGTGATGCGGCAGCACAACATTGCCGCCGAGACGCTCACCCAGGTGATGGGCCACCCGCTCCGCCAGGCGCCGCGTGTTGACGAAGACCAGGGTAGTGCGGTGGGCGCGGATCAGCTCGGCGATGCGGTCGTAGATCTCGTCCCACATCTCGTTGGTCGCTACGGCCCCGAGCTCGTCGCGCGGCACCTCCACGGCCAGATCCATCTCACGACGGTGCCCCACGTGGATCACGCGGGCGCGCTCGCTGAGGAATCGCGCCACATCCTCGATCGGCTTCACCGTCGCGGAAAGGCCGATGCGCTGCGGCGCGGCTCCGCCATTCTGCCGCACCAGCCGGTCGAGGCGCGCCAGCGTGAGCGCCAGGTGCGAGCCACGCTTGTCGTCGGCCACGGCGTGGATCTCATCTACGATCACGGTTCGCACGCGGCCCAGCATCTCGCGCGGTTTGGCGGAGGTGAGCAGAATATAGAGCGACTCAGGAGTCGTGACCAGAATGTGCGGCCGGCGCCGCGTCATTTTCTGGCGCTCCGCCTGCGGCGTATCGCCAGTGCGTAGCGCGGTGCGGATGGGCGCCAGCACCACGCCGCGCTCCGCCGCCAGCGCGCCGATTTCGGCCAGCGGCAGTTCCAGGTTCTTGTGGACATCGTTGCTGAGCGCCTTGAGCGGGGAAACGTAGACGATTTCGGTTTCGTCCGGCAGCGGCCCAAGCCGGGCGCGCCGCACCAGGCCTTCGATAGCCGTCAGAAAGGCCGCGAGCGTTTTGCCGGAGCCGGTGGGGGCTGAGATCAGGACATCATGTCCGGCGCGGATTTCAGGCCACCCGCGCACTTGGGGTTCGGTGGGTGCGCCGAAACGCGTGGCGAACCATTCCGCGACGAGAGGATCGAACCCGGCGAGCACTACTCTGATTTTAGAGCAACACCCGCCCCGAAGCTCCGGGGGGTGCGCGACATAACAGCGGTCTTCCGCCCCGTTCCGGGACTGGCAGGGAGCAGCCAGATTCCACACGGCTTGCGCCGTGGGCTGTTTTCTTTCGCCCTGCGGGCTGGCGCCGCCGCCTGGCGTACCTATACGCTCGATACCAGCGGATTTCCTCGGAATACAAGACGCCGCCATTTTCAGATCCCGCGCCCAGTCCTGGACTCTCAGTGCAAAGAGGCGCCGCCTGTGCCCTAATATGAGAATGACCTGGAAGCGGGCATCTGTTTTCGGCTTTGTCACGGCTGTTCTATGTCTCGTCTGGCTGTTTTACCAGAGCGCGATCCTGGGCACCGGGCCGGTTACAATCGGCATCCAGGTGGCGGCCGCGGCCCTGATGGTCTGGGCGCGTGTGACATTTGGAAAGCGCAGCTTTCACGCCGTCGCAAACCCCACTGAAGGCGGGCTGGTCACAGATGGCCCGTACCGCTACCTTCGCCACCCGATTTACGCGGCGGTGCTGTATTTCCTGTGGGCCGGCATCGCCGCTCACCTATCCGTAGCGCACGCGATGGTCGCTCTGGCCGCCACGGCCGGCCTCGGGGTCCGGATACGCGCCGAAGAGATGCTCATCGTCGGCAAGTACCCGGAATACGCCGGCTACGCCGCTCGTACGCGTCGCGTGGTGCCGTTCGTGTTCTAGCGGTGACGCCCGCATCGACTCAGTCGGCGCGTCAGAACCACTCAATCAGGCAGTGTAGGGCCGTCCGGTGGGAGTAGTTCGTTTGACGCGTTCTGACGGTTGTTATGATGGCGGCTGGATCTGTTGGATTACTCGATGATCGGCGAAATCCTCGACGGCAAATACCGCATTGACAAGCAGCTCGGCGCGGGCGGGATGGGTAATGTCTATTTGGCGACACATCTCGGAACAACCCGCGTCGTCGCGGTCAAAGTGATCGCTCCGCGGTGGGCGGCTGAACCGCAATTCCTCGGGCGTTTCCAGCGCGAAGCACAGGCATGCGGGCGGCTGCGCCACCCGAACATCGTGAACGTCACGGATTTCGGAATCGCGAGAGCCGCCCGCGGCGACATGCCGTACCTGGTGATGGAGTTTCTCGACGGACAGACGCTTTCGAGTTTCCAGAAAGCCAATCCCAAGATGACGCTGCCGCTGATCGCGGACCTTCTGGACCAGATTGGGCTGGCGCTTGCCGAAGCGCACCGCCATGGAATCGTCCATCGCGATCTGAAGCCTGACAACATCTGGTTGGAACCGAACGGCCGCGGTGGATACACGGTGAAGGTGCTCGACTTCGGAGTGGCCAAAGTGAATCTGCTGGCCGACTGGGTACCCCGCTTGAAAGAAATGCCGGAGGTGAGCGCCGCAGAGACCGGTTCCAGGCCCATGCCGCCCAGCGATGAATTGGAAACGGCCGTGATCGACATGACGGATGAGCCGCGGCCGTCGAGAGCGCGCAGCCGAGCCGAGGAGGCGGAGACCGTGGCTATCGCGCAAACTCCGTCCGGCCCATCTTCCGGATCCTTCGACAGCGACCCGAGCGCGCAAACCATGCCGGGCAGTTTGGTCGGTACGCCGGCGTATATGTCCCCGGAGCAAGCGTCGGGAGAGGAAATCGATTTCCGTTCGGACATCTATAGCTTGGCCGTGGTGGCCTACTCGCTCGTATACGGCGAACTGCCCTTTACCGGAAAGCCGGGCGAGTTATTCGAGAGTCACCTGAGCCGCAGCGCTCTTCCGTCCCCGAGCGGCCAGAAGATTCCGCGCGACGTATCGGACGCGATTCTTGCGGGACTGGCGCGCAATCCCGCAGATCGCCCGGCTTCGGCAATCGTATTTACACAAAGGTTCCATAATGCAGTGGACGCCGAGTTTCTCGCGCTGCGGAGATCGAAAGCATTTCTGCTGCAACATCTCACGGCGTATGCTTTTTTGCTGATTCCCATCTACACGGCGATCTTGACGGTGACGGGCCTGCTGGTTGCATTCAGCAGGAAACTGCTGCCGGTTGCCGGTGCGCGAATCGTGCTGGTCCCGTTGGTAGCGGCGGTTCTTTTCATTTTTGCCGACAACTCACTTCGCGCGGCGGCCGCACTAATGGCGCTTGACGAACAGACTCGCCTGAGGAGATTCCTATGGTTCCGGGTCTTTTGGAAGCTGGTTAGGGCGATGCCGGTTCTGATGGAGACGCAGGCCCGTTCTCTGTGGTTCTTCGGGCCCGGTTGGGTAGTCGGCGATTGTCTTTGGCCGGTGATTTGTGTAGTTGAAAAGCTATCGGGGAAGGCGGCCGTTCAGCGCTCGCGCGATCTGATGACCGGCTTGCGGTCCGCCGGACGTGCCCTCGCGATCCGCCATTTGGCACTGGCGGCATTCGCCATAGCAGACGCGGTCAAAGCCATCGCCTTTCTTTTGCACAGTGGGATCGCTCAGGCGAATGAGGTTTTCACGGCATCCTGGTTTCCTGTGTTTGCGCTCTTCGCGGGGGCTCCGCTGTATCTGTATGACCGGACGGCTGCCAATGAAAAGGGCCCGTTGCTGCAGCTAGACCGCACGCCAGAGGTCCGAATCACGGCGCGAGCATTCTCCGTCAGTTCGATGATCTGGCTGGCGGCGGGGGCGATCTACCTCATATATCAGCCGATCAGGCTATGGCTGTTCGGCGCGCATTGAGGACGCATAGGAGCGAATGGCAAGGCTCGGGCGCACGCCGCGCAGACGGCCAGGAGGAAATTAGGACCCGACCGGACTGGCGTTTACGAAAAACGCGTGCGCTTCCAAAGCAGGAGACCGCAAGCCACCAGCAAGACTATCGAGCATCCTCCCAGCACCGCCATCCATCCTGTATGGACTTCAATCGCCTGGCGCCTGGCGCCGGCACCCAGATAAACGAATACGCCGATCGCAGCCAGCACCACGAGCGCCTCCCACCAGTGCCGCTTCGGGTTTTGGTCTGCGAGGGGATCGTGACCCTGCAGGGTCGATTGCACCCGCGCAGAATTCAGGCCGTAGCGGTCGCACTCGCGCTGCACCGCCTTGTTCCAGGAAAGTTTTTCCGCGCCCTGTGCTTCGGCAAAACCGATTGAAGCCGCGCCGGCGATCATGATCAAGCTGCCGGCGACGACCTGCACCTGCGCCGCGAACCCCAACCCGGCCAACTCGCCGAACACCAGCGCGCCCCAGGCGAGCCCCCAAAGCTGATTGGTGTTGGAAAGCGGGATGCCGCGGCCGATGCCAATGTACTTGGCCGCGTATTGTTGGAACAGATCGCCCAACACCCAACAAAAGCCGCCGAGGAAGAGCCAGAAGAAAGCCGGCTGCACGCGGCCGAGTTCGCGCGCGAGTGGGCCGAAGCCCCCGTGGTACACGGCCGCGAGCGCGAATGTAGACCCGAGCTCGCCAAATGTGAACACGGTGACGAACGAGAGTGGGTTCATGCCGCTGATGTATGCCTTGCGGTACGGAATGTACATGGTGCCCCAGAGGATGCCGGCTCCCAGGGCGGCAAGGATCCCGAGCGTGGCCCGTTGCTGCGCGGCACCGGAATGGCGCTCAGTCGCATAGGCCAGCAAGCACGCGCCTGCGACAACCGCCGCCGCGCCGCCCAGCACCTTGGCCCGCTCGCGCGCGTTGGACCCACGCAGTTCGTTAAACAGCAGCCAGCCCCAAAACAGCCCTACCAGACTATTGGTGTTCCACAAAGGGAAAGCGATCGACAGTCCCACGTTGCGAACTGCGAACACTGTGAGCGTGTTGGCGACGGCCCACAACATTCCCGCCAGAATGGCCCACACGATCAGGTGCGCCTTCTCCTTCAGGTCCAGCCACACGTAGCTTGTGCCCTTGAGCACCATGGGTACGGTCCAACGAGCGACGAACACGCCCGCCACCATGCCCAACGAGATGATGAAGGGCGAAAAGCCGACCGTCACCAGCTTGATGGGGGCTTCAGCTCCCCCGAGCCATGCGCCGGCAGCCAAGCCGCAGGCTACGCCCAAGCGATGAAGAGAATGAGGGGGAGCGCCGCCGCCATTCCCGTTCTGCTGGCTCACGGCGTCACCTCAACACCAACAGGAGCGCGGTTCCCAACATGAGTACAACGACGCAGACCCAGAACTGCACGTCCGTCACGATGGCACGCAGCATCGAGTTTTTCCCGCGGGAAAGCATGGGGCAGGTTAAAACGCTTGAACGCCGCCAAACGGCAGCTCAGGATCATGGTAACTGAAGCGGCCGGCAACCGAGGTATCATCGGAAGATTCCAGGAACCTCGGCCGCGCGCTGCGGCACGACGGAGTCGCCTGAGAGAAGTGCGGCAAATCTTGGAATCGGAGGACAGTTTCCTTGGCACTCACCATAACCGGTCTATCCAAGACCTATCCGAACGGCGTGAAGGCGCTGAAGAACCTCTCGCTCACTATTGGCAACCTCATGTTCGGCCTATTAGGCCCGAATGGCGCGGGCAAGAGCTCGCTCATGCGTACTGTCGCAACGCTTCAGGATCCGGACTCCGGATCGATCGACCTTGACGGGCTTAACGTGCTTACCCAGAAGGACGAGGTCCGCAAGATCCTCGGCTATCTGCCGCAGGAGTTCGGGGTATATCCGAAGCTCTCGGCCTATGACATGCTGCAACATCTTGCGGTGATGAAAGGGGTCACTAACAAGACGGAGCGCAAGCAGATGGTGGATGCCATACTGAACCAAACCAATCTGTGGGATGAGCGCAAGAAGGCCCTCGGCACTTACTCGGGTGGAATGAAGCAGCGCTTCGGCATTGCCCAGGCCCTGCTGGCGAGCCCGAAGTTGATTATCGTCGACGAGCCAACCGCCGGTCTCGACCCGACGGAGCGCAACCGGTTTCTGAACCTGCTCAGCGCCATCGGATCCAACGTCACGGTGATTCTCTCCACCCACATTGTCGACGACGTGCGCGAGCTCTGCCCGCGCATGGCTATCATTTCCAACGGCGAACTTCTTCTCGAAGGCGCTCCGGCCGAGGCGCTCGAGTCCCTGCGCGGCAAGATCTGGTCCAAGGTGGTCGCTACGGACGACGAGCTCCGCGCTCTGGAGACCGCCTTCAACGTCATCTCCACTCATCTGATCGGCGGCTTGCATGAGGTCCGCGTCTACGCCGACTCCAGTCCCGGCGATGGCTTCCGCAGCGTCGAGTCCGGCCTCGACGATGTCTACTTCCTAAGCCTCGCACGGCAGGCGAAGAACTAATCGGCAAAGGAGACTTGCGACGTGACTATGTTTCGGGAGTTCTTCACCTTCGAGCTGAAGTTCCGCTTCAAGAGCCTGTCCACTTATGTTTACTTCGCCCTCTGGTTCGTCTACAGCTTCCTCGACATCGCGGCCGAGGGTTTTGGCCCCATCGGCAGTTCCAACGGCAAGGTGCTGCTCAACGGTCCCTATGCCAATATCTTCAACGATATTGCCATCAGCTTTTTCGGCATCATCGTGATCGCCGCGATTTTTGGCACTTCTATCCTGCGCGACTTCCAGCGTGACACCGTCCAGATCCTCTTCACCAAGCCCATCTCGAAAGTCGCCTACCTTGGGGGCCGCTGGGCCGGGTCGTTCGTCGCCACCGTCTTCGCTTTCTCCGGCCTGCTCTTCGGCGAGTTCTTCGGCACCCTGGCACCCTGGGCCGATCACGCCCGCATCGGCCCCAACCACCTATCCTGGTATCTGCAGCCCTTCTTCTCGATCGTGGTTTTTCAGATCTTCTTTCTTGGCGCCCTTTTCTTCCTCGTCGCCGCCCTAACGCGTAAGATCTTCATCGTCTATCTGCAGGGCGTGACGATTTTCATGCTCTACCTCATCGGTCTGGCCATTTTCAGTGCCACCCGCTCGCTGGAGCACTTCTGGTCCGCCATCCTCGATCCGATTGGTTTCCAGTGTCACGACGCCATCACTCGTTACTGGACCGTAGTCGAACGCAATACGCTCCTTTTCTCCTGGTCGCTCGGCTCCGCCTCCGGCGTCTTCCTGTATAACCGCCTGCTTTGGGGTTCCGTCGGTTTGCTCTCGCTGATCGCACTTTGGAGGCTCTTCCCTATGTCGGTTGAGGCGCTGACCGCCCGCTCCAGCGGCAAGCGCGCCACTCTGGCCCGCGAGCAGGACCTCGCCGCGGTGTCGCCACGGCGCAGCCTGGTTGCAGCAAAGCTGCCTGCCGCGCACCAGGTCTTCGGCTCCGCAACAAGCTTAAGGCAGTTCGCCTCGCTCACCCGTCTGCGCATCGCCAATATCGTGCACGAAGTCCCCTTCTGGGGCATCGTCATCCTGATGGCCGGCATCGCCATCAACAACGGCCATTACGCAGGCCGCGTCGCCGACCAGAATGTCTGGCCGGTCACCTACCTGATGCTCCAGTCCGTGGAAGGGGGGGCCGAACTTTTCTTTTACATTGTCGCCACCCTCTACGCCGCGGAGCTCATTTGGCGCGAACGCGACACGCACTTCGCCGGCATCCACGACGCACTGCCAATCGCCGAAATGACCGACTGGTTCTCCAAACTCTTCGCCCTCTGCTTCGTCGAGTTCATCCTACTCACCGTCACTGGCCTCTGCGGCATCCTTATGCAAACGGTCGCAGGCTATTACAACTATGAGATCGCCGAGTACGCCAAGGAACTATATCTGGTGACCTTCCCACAGGTGCTCATCTTCGCCCTGCTCGCCCTTTTCATCCAGACCATTGTCTCCAATAAGTTCCTGGGCCACGGCATTGTTATCGGCATTTTCGTTATCATACCGATCCTGTTCAGCTTCGGCTGGGAGAATACCCTCTATCTTTTCGGCAGCACGCCGCCTTACATCTACTCGGACATGAACGGCTATGGCCACTTCGTGCCCGCGCTCTTCTGGTCCATTACTTACTGGCTTTCCATCGCGTGCCTTCTGGCGACGGTCTCCATCGCGCTTGCCCGCCGCGGAGCCGACGACGCCTGGCGGGCGCGCTTCCGTCTCGCCGCGCAGCGCGCCCCGCGCCTCATCCCCGCAGCAGCGCTCTTCATGTTCATCGCCGCCGGAAGCGGCGCATGGTACTTCTACAACGCTCACGTCCTCAACGAATACCTCACTGCCCAGAACCGCCGCGATATCAGCGCCAACTACGAACGCGACTTCAAGAAGTACGAGCACCTGGCCCAACCCAAAGTGATCGCCGTCGACGCCAACATCGACATCTTCCCCGAGCGGCGCTCCTTTTCCGGCAGCGGCCACTTCGTGCTTCAGAACAAGACGGCGCAGCCGATCAGCCAGATCCACATCACCAATTCGCAGCAGTCTGTCTCAAAGGTGCGCTTCGACCGTCCCTTCCACGTCGTGTCCAGCAGCCCCCGCGCACTATACACGATCTACCAGCTAGAGACTCCGCTAGCTCCGGGCGACAAGCTGGACCTTACCTGCGACGTCGGCTACACCAGCCGTGGCTTCAGGGATGGCAACGAACGTCCGGAGCTTGCCTACTCGGGCACTTTTTTCGACAGCAGTTACTTCCCCACCATCGGTTATGACATGGGCCAGGAGATCGAGGATCCGCGCCGGCGCCGCGAAGAGCACCTTCCTGAGCAGGAACTGCTCCCCCACCGCGGCGATCCCGCCGGCTCCGTCACTAACCTCTTCAGCCCGCAGTCCGATTGGATCAGTTACCGCACAACTGTCAGCACCTCCGACGACCAGATCGAGCTTTCCCCCGGTTACCTGACGCGCGACTGGCACGCCAACGGCCGTCACTACTTCTCTTATGACATGGGGAACGTCAAGATCCTCGACTTCTGCGTTTATGTCTCCGCCCGGTACGATGTCAAGCGCGAAATGTACCAGGGCGCCGCCAACCCGATTTCGATCGAGGTCTATCACACCCCCTCTCATATCTACGACGTCGACGACATGATCAACGCATCCAAAGCGGGCCTCGCCTATTACGAGAAGAATTTCAGCCCCTATCAGTTTCGCCAATACCGCATTCTGGAGTATCCCCGTTACCGCACTTTCGCGCAGTCTTTTCCCAACACGGTCCCTTTCTCCGAAGGCATCGGCTTTATCGGCCGCGTCGAAAAGCCAACCGACATCGATTTTGCCTACTTCGTCACCGCGCATGAGCTCGGGCATCAGTGGTGGGCGCACCAGCTCATCGGAGCACGTGTGGAAGGCTCCAATATGCTAGCCGAGACACTGGCCGAGTACTCCGCGCTGATGGTCATGCAGCAGAAGTACGGCCGGGATAACATGCACCGCTTCCTCAAACACGAGCTCGATCGCTACTTACGCGGCCGCGCCGGCGAAACCCGCCGCGAACGTCCCGTCGTTT
Source organism: Bryobacterales bacterium (assembly GCA_963761855.1). Lineage (GTDB taxonomy): Bacteria > Acidobacteriota > Terriglobia > Bryobacterales > Bryobacteraceae > Bog-375. The sequence continues at coordinate 11,880 of CAVXJY010000067.1, forward strand.
TAGTCCAAGACGAGCCTTACGTCTGGTATCAGAAGGGCGGGCAAGTTATGTACACGCTTTCCGATTACATAGGGGAGGACAAAGTCAATCTTGCCTTGCATAACTTCCTGATGCAGTATCGCTATGCCAATGCCAGCGACTCTCAGTCGGGCCCGTACCCCGACACCCGCGAGTTCGTCGAAGCACTCCGTGCCCAAACGCCCGCCGACCTGCAGTACTACATCAGCGATGCCTTCGAGAATATCGTTCTCTATGACAATAAGGCTGTCTCGGCTACGGTCACCGCTACGCCCGACCACAAGTACAAAGTCAGCCTCACCGTTCAGGCGCGTAAGATCCGGTCCGACGGCAGTGGCAACGAGTTCCCGATGCCCCTCCACGACCTGATCGACATCGGCGTTTTCACCGGCAAGAAGGACGAAGAAAAGCCCCTCTATCTCCAGAAAGTGTGGTTCAGCGAGCCCACGCGGACCTTCGAGATTGTCGTCGACCAACCACCCACCCGGGCCGGCATCGATCCCTACAACAAGCTCATCGACCGCGACTCGGATGACAATTTGATAGACATTGCCAGGCGCTGAGCATTCGCTGCAGGCACGCTATTGGGCGGTCAAACCTATCGGTGAACATCTCAGCTTTGGCACTAATACCCCTTATGACAAGAAACCCAGCGTTGTTAGACAAGGGCGATATCAGCTCATGAACCAACCGCCGTTGACGTTGATGGTCTGTCCGTTCATATACCCATTCCGGGCAAGCATGACAGCTACTGCCGCGACCTCGCCTGGCACTCCATATCGACCCACCGGGATGTGGTCCCGCCGCGCGTTGGGATTGGACGTCACCATCTCGGTCTCCACAAGCGCCGGAGCTATGGCGTTGACCGTGATGCCTTCCTTAGCCAATCGCTGGGCGTAGAAGTGCGACAGGCCGAGAATGCCGGCCTTCGAGGCCGCGTAGTGCGGTCCGACGACTCCTCCTAACTGGGCTGCCACCGAGGATAAATTGACGATGCGACCCCATTTGCGAGCCCGCATGCCGGGCAGAACGGCTTGCGTCACCAGGAAACAGGATTTCAGGTTCGCGGTTATCAGATCGTCCCAATCCCGCTCCGTAATCTCCTCAATAAGCTGGGGACGGGAAATGCCTGCATTGTTCACGAGAATGTCGACGGACCCCAGCCGATCTTTGGCGTTTCCGACAAGTCGGGCGACATCTTTGGCTACGGAAACGTCAGCCCGGACGGCGATACAGCGGCGCTCCAACTGAAGGATCTGCGATTCCACGGCCTGCGCTTCCACGGAGCGGCTAAGATAGTTGAGCACTATATCGGCTCCGGCTTCGGCAAGCGCCAAAGCGATCGCGCGACCAATCCCCCGACTCGAACCGGTAACCAGAGCGACTCTTCCCTTAAGGTCATCCATGGAATATAAGGATATAGGTTTCGGATTCCAGCCGGGCGGTGCAGATTTCCGTGGCCGGCCGCGCCTGCCAGGCTTCGCCATGCGGGACCGGCTAGTCATCCACCAAGCGCCGCAACTAGCGCGCTGGGTCGCGTGCCGATCGCGTGCCGATCAGGTTCGACGGCCGGCGGCTTTGGTACAATGGCCTTGTCCACTCTTCTTTAACCACGCGGTGAGGTGCGAGAGCGGTTGAATCGGGCGGTCTCGAAAACCGTTGAACCTTTGCGGGTTCCGTGGGTTCGAATCCCACCCTCACCGCCAGAATATCTGCTTAATGTTCAATAGCTTAGCAGATGGCCTACAAAAATTCGTAATAAATTCGTGCCTCGTTCCGGTACGATGGGAGAGTGCTCAACATCTTCCGCCTCCACGGGCCGCGCTGTTCCGGGAAGAAATCGAAACACGACCGGACGTACCGGCGCTGCTCCTGTCACATCCACGTAGAAGGCAAGTGCGGTGATCGTTTCCTCCGCCCTTGACAGGGTGGGCTGTTTCTGGAGCGAGTGCCTGTAAGCTATTGAATCTTTGGAGCGCCCACACGTGCGTCGAACTCCTGATCTTTTGCTGGTCGGGCCGAAGATCGGGCATCGCTGCAGGTAGCAGCACGTTGGCGCGATTCACACTTACCTGCTCGTCCGATACCGCCACGATCGCCGAATCTCAATGCGTACGCCGAAAGATTCGTGCGGACCATCAAAGAATCCTGTCTGGAACGGCTGATCCTGTTTGGAGAGAAGTCGTTGCGGACGGCCATCCAAAATTTCGTGGTCCATTATCACAGCGAGCGCAATCACCAGGGCCTGTCCAACCGACTAATCAACCCCGAGCCTGATCATCTGGGAAACCCGGGCGCTGTTCAACGGCGCCAACGCCTGGGCGGCATGCTGAACTATTACTACCGCAGCGCGGCCTGAGCGCCGCGGGAATCCCGGGCCGTCGCGAACAGATACGGTGAAGACCCTCCGCCTCGTTGGTTATGACTTCGGCGGCCTTCTGGGAAACGTCGAAGCAACCTGGAATGAAGGAGCGAAGTCCCAGGCGCCCGCTCGCTGCTTCCGTCCGCAAGAGTCGGACAATCCTGAAATAAGGGCCCGAAAACCGCCAGGTTTGGTTTTCGGACCATACGGGGCCGGACGGAGAGTGGATGGTGGTGCTTTCAGGGGCGGTGGAAGAGCTGTTCGTGACCATGATCGATACCGGTGTGTTTTCGAAGAACGGCAGAACTTCGATCCATCCGGCCATTACTCGAGGCCGGACGTAGCCCGCTTGGAAGTGAATCGCAGTCGGCAGAATGTTGTTAACCTATCGGACTGATTCGCCATGAATCCCTACAAGCATGTCCCACTGGATTTCAAGCGCATGCCGCCGACCGAACAGTTAAGT
>CAVXJY010000068.1:0-4820 GCA_963761855.1 Bryobacterales bacterium
CATATAACGCCCGACCCGCAGAAGTGCACACCCAATCCCCCGAAAATCCTGGTCGCGTCAGTAGGAACTTCCGATCAGTGGTTGGCTGGTTCGCGATGGATGAGAGAGTGACGGCTGACAGAGAGAACCCCGCCTCAAGCCAGCGCGGATGGGTTCCGCCCCGCCGGCTCAGCCGCGTGAAAGTGCCTGCCTCACTGGACTGCAAGCTCGCAAGCATCGTTCAGTACAGCACCCGCGTGCGGATGGTGCCATCTACCTGCTCCAGCCCGCGGCGCAGCGCCAGGGTTTGGGCGCGGTCTTCCGCTTCCACGTCGATCACTACGTAGCCAATCTGCATGTTGGTCTGCAGGTATTGGCCGGCCACGTTGATGCGCAACGCCGAGAACACTGCGTTGATGCCGCTCAGCACGCCGGGCTGGTTGCGGTGAACGTGCAGCAGGCGATGCAGGCCGGGGTGCTCGGGCAGGGAAACCTGCGGGAAGTTCACCGCGCTCAGGGTCGAGCCGTTGTCGCTGTACTTGATCAGCTTGCCGGCGACTTCCAGGCCGATACTCTCCTGCGCTTCTTCGGTCGATCCGCCAATGTGCGGCGTGAGCAGCACGTTGTCGAACTCGCGCAATGGGGAAAGAAACTCTTCAGCCGCGCCTTTTGGCTCTTTCGGGAACACGTCGATGGCGGCGCCTCCCAGGTGCCCGCTGCGCAACGCTCCGGCCAGCGCCTCGATATCCACCACCGTGCCGCGCGAGGCGTTGATCAGGTGCGCGCCGGGCTTCATGCGCGCCAGCTCGGCGGCGCCCATCATGCCGGCGGTCTGCGCCGTTTCCGGGACGTGCAGCGTCACCACGTCCGCCGCTTCCAGCAACGCGTCGAGCGACGGCAGCGGCCGCGCGTTGCCCATCGCCAGTTTGGTTTCGATATCGTAAAAGACCACCTGCATGCCGAACGCTTCCGCCAGCACGCTCACCTGCGATCCGATGTGCCCGTAACCCACTATGCCAAGCGTGCGCCCCCGTGCTTCGTGCGCGCCGGCGGCTGTCTTTACCCATTTGCCGTGCCGTGCCGCGCCACCGCGCTGGGGAATGCCGCGCAGCAGCAGGATAGCCTCTGCCAGCACCAACTCGGCCACACTGCGCGTATTGGAAAACGGCGCGTTGAACACCGGAATGCCGCGCGCCTGCGCCGCCTCCAAATCCACCTGGTTGGTGCCGATGCAGAAGCATCCCACGCCCACCATGCGCGGAGCGCAATCGAAAAAGCGCTCGGTCAACTGTGTGCCGGAGCGAATGCCGATGAAATAAGCGTCGCCGGCCGCTGCCAGCAGGTCTGCTCCGGCCAGTGGCTTGGCGTGGCATTCGAGGTTGGTGTAGCCGCTGTGGCGCAATGTCTCCACCGCGCTCGGGTGAATGCCCTCGAGCAGCAGGATCTTGATTTTGTCTTTGTCCAGCGAAGTGGCACTCATGCGGGCGGTCATCTTATATGATACAGGCGCGGCGGCCGAGCGATACTGATAGGGAATGAACGAGCCCTTGCCGGCGTTCGAAATGGCGATGGCGGTTGAGCCCGGCGATATCGACGCGCTGGGCCATGTCAACAACGTGACCTACCTGCGCTGGGTGCAAGATGTGGCGGTCGCCCACTGGACGGCGTTCGCGCCGGCCGCCGACCAGGCGAAGCTGGTCTGGGTGGTGCTGCGCCACGAGATCGATTACAAGCAACCGGCGCGCCTGGGCGATCGGATTGTTGCGCGGACCTGGGTGGGCCACGCGACCCGAGTCCGGTTTGAGCGGCACACCGAATTGCTGCGGGCGTCGGATCGGGCTCTGCTCGCCAAGGCATTGACACTGTGGTGTCCCATCGATCCGTCCACCGGCAAGCCGGCCAGCGTCAGCTCGGAAGTGCGAGCACAGTTTTCTCTACCGGCCCTGCCGGGGCCACTGGCCGGCGAGCCATAACCGTACGCGCCTCCTTCGCCGTGCCGCCCATACGGACCAGCCATCGGGGAATTTACGGTCTTCAAACCGCTCAGTCCGGGACATCCGTAACTACTTCAACTACTTCGGCGTCTTTGCCACCAACCTTTCCAAATCCAACAAATGCAGTGGCTTAAAGGCCCGCTTCGACCACCGGCAAGAGTCCGAGAATTCGACTCCCACGAAGAAGCCGATTTCGCGGTAGACGCAATAACGCACGATGCCGGCGAAGCTCTGTTTCGGGCAATCCCACTGGACTTCAGCTCCCACAGGAACAGCGCCGTCCAGTTGCAGACAGGCGCCGGAGGGGCAGATGTCCTCAAGCAGCGCCATGCCGTTCTGGGGCCTTCTTTTTTCATCCAGCCAACGCACCTCCACCATGTCGGCGCACATCATCCGAACTTCCCTACGCTGATCCTGCATGCACCTCTCTTATCGGCGGTTGCTGGAACTCACTTTATGGGCAGTATCAGCGCGTCCGCAGGCCGTCCCGCATCCTGGCCCAGCGAGTCCTCTGCACTCTACGTGAATTCGGTTACCTGAATTAGGGCGCTGGCTAAGGCTAAGTGACCAGCCCCGACGGGTGCACGACATGGGAGTGGAAACCGGGCGGGTGGCTTTGTATCAGGGCACGGATTCATTCGTGCCGCAACAGATCGGTAACCAAAGGCTTTAGCCGCTGAGCCTTTCCTGAGTCCGCAGGGGCTGAAGCCCAGACCTTTCCCCCGATCCTTCGGCACGGCTAAAAGCCATGCCCTGATACACAGCCTCCCGACAAAGCAAAGCCCTGTGTACCCTAGACTCGGATTCATGCGAATCCACCAGGAATGGAGAGGCCCGCCATTTCTGCGTCGCACACCCAGCCCCGACTCACGAAACGCACCCCGAGTCAATCCCATCTATACTGTAAGGATCAAGGAGTTCCATTACGTGAGCCCAAACTCAATCTATTCGCCACTGCCGCCCAAGCGTTCGAGCATGGCAATTCCACTGCTGACCGGGGGCCTGATCGCGATGGTAGCGGCCAACATTTTCGTTTACATACAACTGGATCACTTTCGAACCGACGCCGCGCAAAGGCTGGATAAGCTGACGGCGACGGTGGCCAGCATGCGCGATGCCTCCTCGGTGAGTATCGCGGCCCAGGCGCGACACATCGAAGCCTTGAAAGAGGAGTTGGCGTCAGCCAGCAGTCAAGCGCGGAGCATGTCCAGCCAGGCAAAGGTGGAAGCGCAAGCGCACGCCGACCAGTTGGCCAGGCAGCTTGAAGCGGAAGAAAGCAAAATGCAGCAGCAGGTAACGGGCCAGATCAGCGATGTCAACCAGTCGGTGACCCAGGCCAATGCCAAAATCGCCGACGTTTCCACGGACCTCGGCAGCGTGAAGTCGCAAGCCGCTATGACGCAGAGCCAGCTTGACAAGACCATCGCCGATCTCAAATCCGTCACTGGCGACATGGGCGTGCAAAGCGGTCTGATCGCCACCAACGGCCGCGAACTGCAGGCGCTGAAGCTCAAGGGCGAACGCAACTATTTCGACATCAAGCTGGGCAAGACCAAAAAGCCGGTGCGTATCGCCGACATATCGCTGCAGTTGAAGAGCGCCGACCGCAAGCGCAACAAATACACCATCAACGTGTTGGCGGACGACAAGCTATACGAAAAGAAGGACAAGAACGCCAACGAACCGGTGCAGTTTTACACCGCCAAGAGCGGCCACACTCCTTACGAACTGGTCATCAACCAGATCAATAAAGACCAGATCATCGGCTACCTGTCAACGCCGAAAGACACCGCATCGCGGTAGACCCGGGCTCGCCAGTTCTGTTTGAGCAGCCCTCGCGCTTAGGCGAGAAGCCTCCGTTCACTTGGCGCCGGCGGCGAGCCGGGCGCGGACGTTCTTAATGCGCTCGCGCATGGCGGCGACCCGCTGGCGGCCATCCGGGAGTGCGTCGATCAGCCGCTCCAGGTGGACCAGGTAGTTCGGCCCGAAGTTGGTTCGCAGCTCCGCCAGGAACGGTTCCACTTTGGCGAAAGTGCCGATGTGTTCTCCGTTGGTGTCGTTGAACAGGTCGGGACTGATGGCGCCGTGGTTGACCAGCGCGGCGGCCATGTCCCAATAGGTCCATACCATGCGCACATAGTTGCTTTGTTCGCCGAACAGCGCCTTGGTGATGTCTTCCATCGATTCGGGATTGAAGTCGCGAAAGTACCAGTCGCGCGCTTTGCGCATGGTCGCTTCGCGGCGCAGTTCGTAAAGCTTGACGATCAAATCGGCTTCTTCATGTTTTGACATAGAGGATCCCTCCAACTCTTATGACCTGAATGGAATAGGCTTGCAGAACTCCAGTGTAGAGCGATCATATCAGATCCGCGCCGCCACCTGGAGCCCCGCCGTTGCTTCCATTGGATCGACCTGCAGACCGGCCGCGAAGCCTGAAGGCCTGTCACATTTTGCCAGCTTCTGCATCTTCAGGTTTGGGCGGAATGATGCGCTGAACCGGCAGCCCGGGGCCCGTTACAATCAATAGCGGGCATCCGGATTTGGAACACGAACTCGAGACCCAACTGGCGCGGCGCTTGATGAACGGCGATGCCGAAGCATTCGACCGTTTTGTCGAGCACTTTCGCGCCAAGGTTTTTCAATATAGCTGGCTTATGTGCGGGCACCGCGAGGACGCTGAAGAAGTGGCACAGGATACTCTGCTCAAGGTGTTTGAAAGTTTCGATCAGCTTCGTGAGCCGGAGCGAGTCCGGCAGTGGGTATTCCGGATCGCCAAGAACGCTTGCCTTATGAAGCGGCGCAAGAGCATCTTTGCGCCCGCCCGCGAGCTTTATCACTGCGACAGAG
>CAVXJY010000069.1:0-16040 GCA_963761855.1 Bryobacterales bacterium
CGCCGAACTAGAAAGAAACCTGATCATCGAACGAGTGCGCGCCGGCATGCGGCGCGCCCGGCTCGAAGGCACGCACATCGGTCGCAACCCATTAATCCTGGACCACGACGCTATCCGGCGTGAACGCTGCCAGGGACAGAGCCTAAGGCAGATCGCTAAAGGTCATCGCATCTCAGCGGCCACTGTGCAACGTGTGCTGCGGGAGCACCCGGCCCAAGTCCCCGTCCAGGAACTTGCTAAAACCGCCTGAGCTGGTCCCGTTTTGCCCTGTAACAAAAGGGGTCCAAAATCCCACCCGCTAACCTCAACAAAACAATCGGCCAGATCTCACCAATCCGGCCGTTTCAAAAGGTATAGCTTCTCAGACAAGGGGAAACGCTGTCGGAATACTCCGCAGCCCATTAGCCAGCTTCGAACCTCCGGCTCCACGTGACGGGTCCAAAGCACCAGGCGTTGATGTTGTATCTGTCTGCCGTGTCCTTCAGAGCCGTTCCAAATACCTGCCAGAATGCCCCTTGCAAGCGCCTAAATCGCGGCGTAGAAATCGGCCGGTTCAGTCCTTCCAAAAACAGGTGTTATTGGTGAGCACCGCTTCCACATCGAAACGGCGGCACGAGCCGGTGGAATCAGAGAATCAAGCGTCTAATGATGCCGCTCCGGAAACGTCCACAATTGCCGCTCCGCCATCGATCACCAGAACCGATCCGGTCATAAAGGATGCATCATCACTGGCCAGGTAACTGCAAATGCCGGAGATTTCCTCTGGTTCAGCGACCCGGCGGAGAGGAACGTGTTTCGAGAAATGGGCCAGGAACGTTTCTAAATCCCGGCCGGCCATCTGGGCAAATGTGCCTAATATTCTCTCCAACAGCGGCGTTCTTACCGCGCCAGGGCAGACCGCGTTGCAGCGGACTTTGTGCGGGCCGTAATCTAAGGCGGCCTGTCGCGTCAGTTGAATCAGTCCCGCTTTGGAAGCGCTGTAGGCAGGGCTCGCAGGAATGCTGCGAATCGCGGCCACTGAGGCGATGTTGATGATTGAGCCGCCACCGGCTTTGATCATGTGCGGAATAGATTCTTTCATGAGTAGAAAGGGGCCGGTTAGGTTGGTGTCAAGAGACTTTTGCCACAGCGCAAGATCGGTCTCGAGAATTGTCGTTCCGCCGGATTCGATGGCCGCATTGTTCACCAGGATATCCAGTCTTCCGCCCCATGACACCGCCGTGTTTACCATGCGCTGGATGTCTTGCGGCTTCGAGGTGTCGCCAGCGCACGTAGCTACGGCTCCCGGAAGCTGGGTTCCGGCAAACTGATCCAGCACTTCCTGGCGGCGGCCGCTAATGCAAACTCTCGCGCCATCAGTCACAAACCTTGCGGCAATTGCGGCGCCAATCCCAGTTCCTCCGCCGGTGATTAACGCTACTTTTCCAGCCAGTTTCATCTGGACTCCCTTGCCAGTACCGCGACCGTGAGACTTCGTGGTTTTCCAGGTCTCAAGATCGAGACCTGGAAAATCCAAGTTTATGGCAGCGATTACGAAATCACCAAGTCACGGTACCAGAGCTTGTTCCAAGAATCAATTACTGTTCTCTGTGGAATAAGTCATTGTTCTCTGTCACGACAGACTGCCCTTGCTCTCCGGCCTGTAGTCTATCCTGTGCTGTCCGTTCGCTGTTAACACTGTTCGGTGGCAGGGCAGTACCAGAGTTTAAGGAAGCGGCGCCATGACCTACGCTGAGAGATTGAACAACATCTACGTTATCGATACCCGTATGTTCGGCTTCGAGCACTATATGTCTGCCTATATCGTGCAGGGCAAGGAAGTTGCCCTCGTGGATACAGGGTTCCCGGCCCAGATGGAGACCGTCCGCGCCGCCGTCCGGGCCCACGGCTTCGACATCGCCGATATCTCCCGGATTTTCATCTCCCACTCCCATCCGGACCACAGCGGCAACGTGGGCACCATCCTGCGAGAGAACCCCCGGACCACCGTGTATATCCATCCCCTGGGGGTTACGCAATTGGTTGACCCCTCCATCGAGCTCGAAGTGCGAAAAAGAGCCCTGCCGGAACGTATGCACGCCGGCATCGGCATAATGGAGCCGGTGGCGCCGGATCGCATTCATACTATCCGGGACGGCGATACGTTCGACCTCGGCGACGGGGAAGTGCTTCGCGCCGTTTACGCCCCGGGGCACCAGCCGGACGGCATCATCTTCTATGAGGCGAAGAACAACGGCCTGTTCATCAACGACCTGGTGGGCAACTACTTTCCGGACGCAGGCGCCCACTACGCCCTCAATCCGCCTAACAGCGACCCGCGCCTCCAGATAAATTCGCTGGAGAAGGCGCTGTTCACGCCGAGTGAATCACCTGTACCTGGGCCACTATGGCATACAGGACGATGCCGGGGAAATCCTGCGGACGTCCATCGCCAAGATTCAGCAGTCTGCTCGATATCGGCGCCGCCTGCGTTCGGGCCGGGGAACCAGATCGCATCTATGACGAGGTCTACCAGGTCATCATGGTGGAACTGCTCAAGCTGCGCGCGGCGCGCGGCGAGGCGGTTTACGAATACGCCGCCAACAACCACATCTCGAACCAGGCCAACCTCTTCGCCCACTACTACCTGGAGCACGCCGCCGTTACCGGCGCCTGACCTGCCACCGGAGTTCCATCGCTTGTATAAGATCGGTATCGATATCGGCGGCACGTTCACGGACTGCATCATCATCGACGACCGCGGCCGGAGCACCATCGCCAAGGCGCCTTCCAACGCCGCCGACCCGGCCGGCGGCGTCATGGAAGCCCTGGCCGCCGGGTGCCTCTCTCTCGGCTTGGCGACGACTGACGTCCTTGCCCGCTGCGATACCTTCATTCACGGCTGCACCATCGCCACCAACGCCATGATCGAGCGTACTGGGGCCCGCACCGCCTTCATCACCACCCGCGGACACGAGGACCTGCTCCTCATCGGCAAGGCCAACCAGAAGGTCGCCGGCCTTTCCGAGCTGGAAATCATCCATACCTCGCGTCTGAACCGCGCCGAGCCGCCCCTTGTTCCCCGGGACCGCACCTTCGGGGTTACCGAGCGGGTCACCTGGAACGGCGAGGTGCTGGTGCCCCTGCGCGAGGAGGAGGTGGCCGCAATCGCGGACGATCTTGGTCGGGCGCGATATCGAGAGCGTGGCCGTCTGCCTGCTGTGGTCGTTTGTCAACCCCGCCCATGAGCGGGCGGTGAAAGAAATCCTTGCTAAGAAGCTGCCCGGCGTCTACTGCTCGCTGTCCTCGGAGGTCAGTCCCACCCTCGGCGAGTACGAGCGCGCCACCGCCGCCGCCATCAACGCCTACGTCGGCCCTAAGGTCAGGCGCTACCTGGAAACCCTGGAAACGAGCGTCCGCGCAGCCGGCTATGCCCGCCCGCTGCTCGCCATGCAGAGCGAGGGCGGCACCGCCTACTCGGAGGATACCGCCGACCGGGCCGTGCTCACCATCGATTCGGGGCCCGTCGGAGGGGTGGCAGGCTGCCGCTGGCTCGGCGAGCGGTACGGCGAACCGAACCTCATCTGCACCGACGTCGGCGGCACGTCCTTCGATGTCGGCCTCATCTACCGCGGCGAGCCGCAGCGCCAAGACGAGCCGGTAATCGCCAAGTACCGGTTCAGGATTCCCAAGGTGGACATCCGGTCCATCGGCGCCGGCGGCGGCAGCATCGCCTGGCTGGACGTCGCCGGGATGCTCCGGGTGGGGCCGCAGAGCGCCCGCGCCTTCCCCGGCCCGGCCTGCTACGGCCGCGGTGGCGAATCCCCCACCGCCACGGACGCTGATTTCGTCCTCGGGTACCTCAACCCGGACAATTTCCTCGGCGGGGCGCTGCGCTTGGACAAAGGCCGTGCCGAAGCCGCGATTGCTCCCCTGGCGGGAAAAATTGGCCGCAGCGTCATCGCGACCGCCCACGCCATCAATAAAATCATGAACGCCCAGATGGCCGACCTCATCCGGAAATGCACCGTGGAGCGAGGCTTCGACCCGCGCGATTTCGCGCTCGTTGCCTACGGCGGGGCTGGCCCCACGCATGCCCTTCATTATGGGGTCGACGTCGGCGCACGGGCTATCTACGTCCTCCCCAACGCCACGGTGTTCTCCGCCTTCGGGATGCTGACGAGCCCCATCACCCACTACGCCGTCATGTCCCGCCGCACACAGAGCCCCTACACCGCGGAGAAGTGCGGCCAGCTCAACGCCATCATCCAGCTCCCTCACCGATGATATTGTCGGCCGGTTCGCACGGGAAGGCGTCGCCCAGGACAAGGTGGAAATCGTCAATTCTGTGACCATGCGTTACATCATGCAGGTCCACGAGGTGGAGGTTCCTGTCACCGAGGACCACCTCACGCCGGAGAACCTCGAAACCGCCTTGGTGCCGCGGTTCGAAGCCCGCTACCGTGACATCTTCGGGGCCGGGACGGAAGCCGCCGAAGCCGGCACGGAAATCATTACCTGCAAGGTGACCGGCCTCCTCCGCCGCCAGTTCGCCCTTGAGGATAACGCCGGCGCTCAGCAACTGGCGCTGGCCGCCTGCGAACCGATCGTCGCGGCGAAGAGGGTCGCCTACTTCGAGGTCGGCGGCGAACTGCGGGGTCTCGAAACGGCCATCATCCGCGGCGAAGACCTGGCTGCCGGGAATGTCTTCGACGGTCCTTGCATCGTGGAGCGCTACGGTGATGCCGTCGTCGTCCCGCCCGGCTACCGCGGCGACATGGATGTCCACGGGACTATCCGCCTGGCCCGGCAACCAGATCGGAGGAGGCGCTTGATGCCTAGCTGCATATACCGGCAAGGTGGATCCGGTCACTTTCGAGGTGCTGAGGCATCGCCTCTGGGCCATCAATGATGAGCAAGGCGCCATGGCGGCGCGCATCTCCGGGTCGCCCGCCATCTACGAAGCGTTTGACTTCAACATCGGCATCCTCACCGCCGCCGGCAAAGGGGTATTTACCGGCGTGTACATCGGCCACCACGCCATCCCGCTGGAATTGGTCGTTGCCGCGGTGCGGGAGCGGTTCGCGGGAAATATTGAGCCGGGTGACATGTTCTTCACCAACGACCCGTGGTGCGGCGCCATCCATGCCAATGATGGCGCCCTCGCTGCGCCGGTGTTCCGGGACGGGGAAATCGTCTGCTGGACGGCCGTCGTCATGCACGATATGGATGTCGGCGGGCCGGTGGCCGGCAGCTGGGTTGTCGGGGCGGAAGACGCCTTCGGCGAGGCGCCGCTCTACCCTCCCGTGAAACTGGTCCGCGGCGATTCTATCCGCCCGGATACTTACTCCATTCTCCAGCGCAACTGCCGCGCTCCGGAGAAGAACTATCTCAATATGAAGGCCCGTATCAGCTCGCAGCTGATGAGCCGGCGCCGCATCAACGAGATCATCGACGCCTACGGCAAGCAGACCTTTACCGACCTGCTCGACCAGATAATCGACTATACCAACTTCGTCCTGAAAGATAAGCTTTCCCGCATCCCGGACGGCACCTGGTGGGAACACGGCTACCTGGATCATGATGGCGTGACGGACCGTATCTACAAGCTTGTCGTCAAGCTCACCAAGCGCGGCAGCCGCCTCACCTTTGATTACACCGGCACTGACCGCCAGGCGCCGGGCTCCATCAACTGCACCGCCGCCGGTCTGCGCGGCGGGACGCTCGGCCCGCTGCTCGCCATGCTCTGCTACGACCTGCCGTGGAGCACCGGCGCGCTGGCAGACATCGTCGAAATCATCGCCGAGGAGGGGACGCTCAACAACGCCACCTTCCCGGCCGGGTGCAGCATGGCCTCGCTGCAGGCCACGCACGCCACCCAGCACGTGGCCAACAATGCCATTGCCAAGATGCTGTGCTGCAGCCCTGATTTCAAGGAAGAGGCGCAGGCCTGCTGGCAGCCGTACCTGACCGGCATCTTCACCTCTGGGGAGGACCAGCGCGGCCAGCACTTCGTGGACGGGTTCCCTGACGGAGGCGCCGGCGGCGGAGGCGCGCGCACCTTCACTGACGGCATCGACGCCGGCGGGTCCATCCACTCCCTGCGGGCGGCCATCCCCAACGTCGAAATCAACGAATACGTCCAGCCCGTCATCGAGATCTACCGCCGGTTCAGCGCGGACACCGGCGGACACGGGCGGTACCGGGGAGGCGCGGGCATCGAGTTCGCTTACACTCCCTACGGTACCTCCAAGCCTTTGACCGCCGTCTCCATTTCCGCCGGCGTGGCCGTGCCCAGCGGGCGCGGCATCTTCGGGGGGTATCCGTCTTCCGTGAATGCCAGCCTGCTTCTGCGGGGCACCGATATCCTGTCCCAGTTCCGGGAAGGCCGGCTGCCCACAGACCTGGAACAGCTCCAGTCGGCCAGCCGAGAGTTCCTCCCGGCCAAGGCCGTCTCCCGCCTGCTCCCCGGCGACGTGCACGCCGTCATCATTAACGGCGGCGGCGGCTACGGCGACCCCCTGCAACGAGACCCGAAACTGGTCCGGCGGGACGTAGCGGACGGCACGGTATCGCCGCAGGCGGCGGACCTCGTGTACGGGGTCGTTCTGGAACAGGAACCGCCCACCACGAACGAGGCCCGGACCGCGGAGCGACGACGTCAGTTGCTGGCCGAGCGGAAAGACCACCTGGAACCAGCCGGCCGCTGCCCGCCAAGTTGCCGCAGGAGGAAAACTCCGCGGATTTCACCCTCGTCCACGCTGTGGCGGACTGCCTGGAATTGCGGGAGGGAAAAGGCCGGCGATGGCTGTTCTGCCGCACCTGCGGAGCGCGGCTGGCCCCCGCCGATGCCAATCTCCGGGACTACCTGGCGCGGTCGGCGCCCCATGCCGCCGACTTCCTGTCGGCGGTCAACACGCTGGTGCCGTCGCCCGCGTATGCGCTTGTGGAATACGGGTGCCCGACCTGCGGCACGCTGCTCTCAGTGGACGTGCTGCTGCACGAAGAAGCTTCCCAGATACGTCCGGATTTCCGCCTGGATCCGTAACGACGGCATTGGTATCGTTCCAACGGGCCAGGTCGCAGCTTCAAGTTCGTCGCTTGAGTGAGCACCTGTTGTGCTTCCAGCAAACGCCACAGCCGGCGCGGCCAACCTGCTGCACGGTGCTGGCGCCGTCGCGTCCCAGCACAACGACTTTGGTATGGCAAATCTCCGTGGCGAAGACCTTGCCCAGAATCTCCATTTCGCGAGGCGTTTCGATTTCTATTTCTTTCAGGGAAATCGGAGCCCGCGGTACCCGCACAACGGCAGCCTTGATCTTCATCACGACAGTATTATCACCTCCAGAGATGGATAACGTCTGTCCTTTTATTCTTAGAAATGGAGTCTCGGCCCGCATGGTACTGGGACGACAATTCGCTAGGGTAAATTTTCGTAAGCCGTCCCGGTCACATGCGGTGCTTTAGCAAAGCCAATCACTGCTGTCGCTCTCTGCGGCAAACCCTGGGAGAGGTTCCAAACCGCTCCTTGAAAGCAGCACTGAAATGAGGCGAAGTATTGAATCCCCAGGAAAACGCGATTTCCGTGATCGACTTGCTCTGATACCTCGGGTCAACGATCTCACTGCGACAACGATCCAGCCGCAACTGCCAGATGTAGTCAGAGATCGAGACCCCCTCCTCTTCAAAGGCCCTGTGCAAATACCTTTTCGTGCAATTCATCGCTGTAGCCATCCGATCAATGCTCAGCTCCGAGTCGCGCAGATGGTTCAGCACGTAAGACCTGATCCGGTCGCGAAGCACCCTTTCGCAGGAGCGAACCGTGGGGTAGCCGGACAACTCGGCCAAGGCGAGGCGCAGGAGATGAGAAATCGGCTCCAAGAGATCAGGCTCGGACTGCGGATCCAAGTTTGGGAACGCATCGAAGACAGAGGAGATGAAATCCCAGACTAACTTACCCGTCCCGATATGTCCAGAATAAGCACGCGCCGTCATATCGCCGAGGTTATAGCGCCAGTTGAGGACCTTCTCTTGCGGAAGCGTCAAGGACAGAGTCTCTGTGTTGTCCGACGAGATGCGAAGTCCGGTTCCGCCAATTCATAAATACTCCATTGGCGAGGCGCCATTAGCACATTACGGCCCCTCTGCTGGTAATACGACGTTCCCTTTACTTGAAGGACAATTTTGAGGTACGCCTCACTTCGCTTTGCACCGGATCGTGCAAGCTGGTTTTGACCGCTCGCTCTAACTCTGCAAAGTCCGATATCGCCAAGGTTCCCGTACTCCATGTCCACCGTCAGAGGGGTACTACTGATGACCTTGGGCTCAACGTGAAACACGTTCCACACCATATCTTTGAACAGACGGATTCTGTCCGATGGCTTCGCGCTTTCGTTAGAAATCAGCTGCAAAGTCCCCATACCCAGCCCCTTTCGCTCAACACTCAACACGGCTCAGAATTCCCTAAGAAGCCGGCAACAAGACGTTGGCTCCGAAATCCTCCAGCACAAGATTTGAAGGCATCAGCGGACGAGGAGCCCTATAGGTTGTCTTGGGTGTGATCACAGCTGACGGGATAACAACTCAGGACAGTCGCGTGCTTCCCGGGAAGAAAAAACTCCACAACCCACCTCTTTGGCATTCTCGGGGTGAGGAAAAGCTCCAACACGGAAATGCCTTCGAGCCTCCCCGCCCGATTTCATGTGACGAGCAGTACTAGCGAACGTGATAATAGGTCACGGAAGAATGACGCTATTGCAATCCACCGTCTTGTTGAAATCTGTGACGGACATCACATACCCTTGTGATGGGGCCTCGTCTCACGAGTATTCCAGCATTGGGGCCCACCATCCGATCACTATTCACTTCATCGCGGAAACCCACCCACGTGAGCAGCCAACAACTTTTTCGACGGCCAGCCATCAACAAGGCGCCGGTCGGGGCCACTGCGTTGTTCTCTGTGGAGTAAGTCATTGTTCTCTGTAACGAAAGACTGGCTCCGTTCTCCGGTCTATATTCAAGCTCGTTCTTGCTCGTATCGCGAATCTGCGGAAATCTGCGTATGTCTGAATCAACAACCGAAATGAAGAATCCGGAGGTAACAAAAATGGCCGAAGCGACAATGGCAAAATCGAAATACGAAAAATACGTTGTAAGGAAGGCGGGTGTGGTCGTCCGCGTGGGCGACGATTACGTCGATAAAATCCCGGAATCCGACGTCTATGCCCCCGTCAGTGCCACGGATACCGGCCCGAAGGTAATTTTCTCCAACGACCTCATGGCCAATGCGAAAACAAAGGTCGAATACGGCTATGTCTTGGGTGATCAGGTCGTCGGGGGCGGCGACGATTTAGTCCAGGTCCACAAGCACGACTACGAAGAGATATTTCTTTTCCTGGGGACCGACCCGCAAGACACGGCCAAGCTGGGAGCCGAAGTGGAGTTCTGGCTGGGCGAAGGAGAGGACCGGGATAAAGTGGTCTTGACCACATCGTCGGCTGTGTACGTTCCGCCGAACGTAGCCCATTTCCCGCAAATTTGGAGAAACGTAACGCGGCCGGTGCTGATCATGGTGATCATGCCCACCGTCGGCGAACGCGACCTGGAACTGGTCCGATGAGATAGATAAGACCAGAAGACCGATGAGCCCCAGAACCGGGCGGGCCCCATGGGAGCTAGGATCGTCCCAACCCTGACCGGGCTGTTCGCCGGTACTGCAGTAGCGCTGAATACGGCCTATGGAACCGGGGAGAATCTCTCCGGCGATGTAGCGTGCCTCTATCGGCAAGCTTTCTCGTATACGCATTGATCGGCAGAAAATGGCGTGATCCCAGCGTGCTAGATCGTGAGGGTTAAGCGGGCGCAAGGAGACCAGAATGAAGGCTCGAGGCGGGTTTTACGGGTGGAAGCTGCTGGCTGCGATGTGGATCATCGTGCTCTTCAATTGCGGTTTTCCCCTGGTGGGCGCCAGTGTTGCCAATGCCTATATGGCGGTTGATTTGCACTTCAGCCGCAGCACCTTAGGATTCGCCTTTGCCGTCTTCCAATGGATGTCCGGGCTGCCCGGACCTCTGATGGCGCTCGTCATCAACAAGAAGGGGGTGCGCTTTACCCTATTGCTTGGGAGCTTGCTGCTGGTTGCGGGTTCCATCTTGATGGCGCAGTTCGTCCACACCGGCGCAGGGGTGGTGATTGCCTTCGGCCTGGTTCTCGGTTTGGGTTTCATCATGGGTGGTCCTATGGCCGCCCAGCCGTGTATTGCGCGCTGGTTCGTAAACCGCAGGGCGCTCGCCATTTCACTGCTTCTTACCGGCGGCCCCATCGGCACTTTTGTCGCGCCGGCTGTGCTGACATGGTGCATTGAGGGAGCGCACGGCAACTGGCATGTGGCATGGTGGCTGATGGCGGCGCTGGGGGCTGTATCAGCTCTGATCGTGGCGTTGTTTGTGAAGGAATCGCCCGCCGATGTAGGCCAGCTTCCCGATGGCGCATCTGCCGCGAGCCTCACTGCGCGGCGGCGGCTCCGGCCGTCAAGCGGAAGGTCTATCGGACCACGGAAGAATGGACGTTTGCCGAAGTGCTGCGCACTCCAGCCTTGTGGTTGATCCTAATCTCTGCCCTCGGAGTTAGTGCAGCGTACTATCTCTTTTTCGCGCACGGCGTAATGCATTATCGTGATTTGGGACATTCGCCGGCGCAAGCCGCGGCTGCCTTTTCGGTTCTGGGGCTGACTCAGTTGCTTGGCATGCTGCTGATGGCCGGACTGGGCGACCGCATTGAGCCGCGGCTCATCATGGCAATGTCCATGCTCGCCTCGGGAGTGGGCATGATGATCGCGCTGAAGGCAACCGGCACGACGAGTCTCTACTTAAGCGCCGCTGTCCTCGGACTGGGTTTCGGGAGTTTTCTTTCTAGCATGATGACCATTGGGGCCGACTTCTTTGGGGAAAAGGCCTTTGCCTCCGTAATTGGATTGTTCGCGGCAGTCGGCTGTACGGTTGGAGCGGGCGCATCGTATGGAGCCGGTTATGTGTTCGACCACTTCGGCAGCTACTCACTTGCCTTCTATGCATCCTCCGTGCTTTGCTTTGTTGGTTTCGGCATACTCCTACTCATGAAGGCCCCAGTGAAAAAGGCGCCGCAACCCATGATCGTGACCACGTGCAGTGACTAGAGAGAACTGCATAAAGAATGTGACGAACCGTAGGCTGAAATACCAGCGAAATGCGAGACTTAAACACAGTGTGCCGTTACATTCTTTACGCAGCGCCCAATCCAGTAAAGAGGGGGGTCCCATGCGTAGGCGTCGAGAACGGTTTCAGTGTCGTTCCCGATCGTTGGACGGCCAGCCGGCAGCAAAGGGCGTCCGACGGAACGACGGCCGCGTTGTTCTCTGTGGAGTAAGTCATTGTTCTCTGTAACGACAGACTGGCGCAGATCGCGGCGCTATAGTTCGCTAAATTCTCCTACCTTTTGTTCCAGCTTGTCGAAAGTTGGGGGCGCAAGGTTCATGGAGAAAGAGGAGATGGTATGAAAAAGACAGGGTGTCTGAGGTTCTTGGCCGCTTCACTGCTCGTTACCGGGCTGGTGACAATATTGGGAACGTCGCTCCTTCTGGCCCAGTCGGCCGGAACGGGCGGACTCACCGGAACTGTGACCGATCCTTCGGGCGCGGTGCTGCCCAAAGTGACGGTCACCGCGACCGATCTTGCTACCGGCCAAGCACGAACGGCCACGACCGGCACGGCTGGAGCCTACAGGTTTTCGCTGCTGCCGCCCGGCAACTATAAGTTAACGTTCAGCGTGACGGGATTCAAGACGGCCGAGGTTCCGTCGGTGACGGTCAACGTTACCGAAATTCCCGTGGTGAACCAAAAGCTGCAAATCGGGACGCAGACCGAGCAGGTTATCGTCCAAGCCGGCGCTGAAGAGATCCAAACGGCAACCTCCACCCTCGGCACGTTAATTGGAGGGCAAACCATTACTTCGCTGCCGCTCACGAACCGCAACTACACGCAAATCCTCTCCCTTTCCGCTGGAGCCAGCGGCAGCGTCAACAATGCCGCGGTCCTGGGGAGGGGCACCAATAACATGAGCGTGAATGGCAATGACACCGGCAGCAACAACCTCCAGATGGACGGCGCACCGATCAACAACTGGATTCATACCGACACCAACGATGACGGTTTCTATGCTGCCGGTGTGGGGATCCCCCAACCGGACGCGATTCAGGAATTCATGGTGCAGACGTCCACTTACGACGCCAGCTTCGGGCGCAACCCGGGCGCAAACATCAACGTGGTGACCAAGTCCGGCACCAACCAATTGCACGGGACGGCGTTCGAGTTCTTCCGCAATGCGGACCTCAACGCCGCCGAGTACTTCTCGAAGTCGAATCTCATGAACCAGAACCAGTTCGGCGGGGTCATTGGCGGTCCTATCAAAAAGGACAAGATCTTCTTCTTCGGCGGCTATCAGGGAACGCGGCAGAGCAACGGAATTGCGATATACGGTCACGGCGGGGTTGGCGTGACTGACCTGACGGACAATCGCACCGCGGCCGGCGTAGCAACGGCCGTGGACCCGGACTCAGGAATCGAGTATTGCGAGGAGAATATCGGCATCACTTGCAGTGGGGGGGGCGTCGACCCGGTGGCTTTGAATATCCTAAACTTGAAGGGCGGCCCGGGGGGCGGCTATCTCCTTCCCTCCAATACGGCGCCACAATCTTTCCTCAATCCGGCCACCTTTACCGAGGATCAGGTGATCGGCAATGTCGATTTCCTGCTCACGCCCAAGAACACCCTGCAGACCCGCTTTTTTTATAGCCGGGATCCGCAGTTCCAACCTTTTCCGAACTTTCCGAACTCGGCCAACTCGGGCCTGGGCGAGCCAGTAACCTTGAAGTATTTCAACGACAACGACGTGGTGAAGCTCACCTCGGTGTTGAGCAGCACCTTTACGAACGAGGCGCGTGCTTCCTTCCAGAGGATGAATGGCGACGGCGCCGGCAAGCCGGTCGCCGGAAGTTCGCCGGCGGACCTGGGCTTCACGCCGATCGCTCCAGGGATAACAGACCCGCCGCTTTTTTGGCTTGGAATCGGCGGCACGACTGCAAGCCTTTTTTCCGGGTTCGTCCCCGCCGTAAGCCCGGTGAACCAATACCAGGCCGCCGACCAGATTGCCTGGTCGCATCACGCGCACACCCTTCGCGCCGGATTTGAAGCGGAAAAAATCCAGCATAACTTCGACTTTCTGGGACTGGAGCGCGGCTGGCTCTGGTTCCTCGGTTTGAGTGACTTCATCACCGGCCAACCCTTCGCGTGTGAGTTCTGCTCGACCGGCCCTCCGGAGGGGGTGACGCACTACTACCGCCTCAACGGCGATAGCGTGTTCGTCCAGGACGACTGGAGGGTCAATTCGCGGTTAACGGTAAACATGGGGGTGCGCTGGGAGTATTTCGGACAGCCCACTGACAAACGCGGGGAGCTAACCGATATCAATCCGGCGCTGTTCAACACGGTAGCCACACCGACGGCGCCGGAGACCTCGGGTGCAGGGCTGGTCGGATATGTGGTGCCCGCCAACTACCCAACGTCAATCTATGGGCCTGTCCCGGCGGGCGTTCAGCAGACGAGCACCAACTACTCCTACGGAAATCCGCCAAAATCCAACTTCGGTCCGCGAATTGGATTTGCGTGGCGGCCCACGAGCTCGGATAAGCTGGTGGTGCGGGCGGGATTTGGCATCTTCTATGACCGGGTGAGCGAGGATGAGATAGTTCACGGCCTCGAACAGGGTCCGCCCTACTCGTCGACGCTCGACTACATGGGCCCCGGCAACGGCCATACCCTGGAGGCCCCTTTCGCCTCGACCTTTAGTTATGGACAATGGCCGTCTCGGTGGTCCAACATGACGTGTGCGCCTGATGGGACAGATTGCACCTACCTCACTACCAACGGCGAGCCGGGGGAGATTGCGGGGGAAGCGGTCGCTCCTGGGTCGGGTTATTCCGCTTTGGGTGCTCCCTATCTTGACGCGAAAACGGAAACGCCTCTGGTCCGGCAGTACAACCTGGATATCCAGTACGAGTTTGCGTCCACGTTTGTACTGGAGGCTGCATACGTCGGATCGAGCGAAATTAACGGGATAAACCAGTACCAAGACGAGGACATTCCGGGATTGGCAAGCCCAACGAATCCCATCAACGGGCAGACCGCCAATACCCAGGCCAATATTCCGCTCCGGTTGCCAATCCTCGGCTATTCGGCGGGTGGCCTGACAGGCTGTGTTTTCGATGGCATCATGAACTACAACAGCCTGCAACTCACACTGAGGAAGCGCTTCTCCCACGGTTTGCAAATGCAGGCGGCCTACACCTTTAGCAAGTCCCTCACCGATCTGCAGCACTCGTCGTCCAACTTCGAGTTTGGTTCCGACATCAACAATCCCGTCGTCTTGTCCGATTCGTACGGACCGGCGCCCCAAAATATACCGCAACGCTTCGTTGTGAACTATCAGTACGACTTGCCCTTTGGGCACCACTCCGGCGCGCTGGGCGAACTAGCCAATGGCTGGAATCTGTCCGGCGTTACTGTAGCCCAGAAAGGCTTTCCGCTAACCGTGTTGGACTCGAGCGGCGCTTCGATCTACGGTATCAACACTTCCACGGCGCAACTGTGTTCCGGGGTATCGCCTCACCAGATGCTTGCGGGGGGTAGCATGATGCACCGGGTCGAGACTGGCTATTTCAACGCGGCTGCATTTTGTGCTGAGCCGACGATAGGTGACGGCACCGGTTTCGGTAATTCGCCGGTCGGCGCCATACTTGGCCCCGCCCAGTTCAACTGGGATATGTCACTGAATAAGGAGTTCAAGATAACGGAAACGAAGTCTTTTGTGTTCCGCCCAGAATTCTACAACCTGTTTAATCACACACAGTTCGCAACTCCGTCGTATTCCAATTACCCTAGCCTAACGGACCAGTACCCCGGCGGCCCGCCGGCGACCAGCGGCCAGGGGATCATTACCGCGACGTCGGTCAACCCGCGCCTCATTCAGCTTAGCTTCAAGTTTCAATTTTAGCCGGGCTGGGCTGGGGTTACCGGCCCGCGGCTTCGGCCACGGGCCGGCAACACAGCCAATGGGGCCGGCAGATGCAATCCGATTATTTGCAGGTGAGCGATGCGGCAGGAGCGGCATACCTCCATGGAAACTAGGATCGTTCCAAATGAGATAATCCCCGCCCGGCTGTTCGTCTGCTTTGCCCAAGTTAGCCCGGAAGCGGGCGCAGCGCTGAACGCGACCTATGAATCGGGGAAGATTCTCCCCGATGATTTGGCCAGCCTCTATCGGCAACACCTCTTGTACACCCACCGGCTGGGGGAAAACGGCTCCATCTGGGAAGCGGGGCCCTCGGCCGACTTTACCCGAATCCTCTATATCTATGCCACTCCAGATATGGAATCCGCCAAACAACTGATGGGCGACGACCCGCTTTACCAGGCAGGAATCTTTACTCATGACTTGTGGATGGAATGGTCGGTCCACACACCCGACTGGAAGACGGGCCCAGTCGCCCGGAGTGAAACCGAGGGACTGAAACGGGGCACCGGGGTATTGCCTTCTTACCCGCCGGGGGTGAATCCGACGATTGCAGTGGTCAACGTGGAAATCGTTACGCCACCGAAACTCGTCGTGTGTCTTGCCCGGGCGGACGTCTCTCGCCTCAAGCGGCTCGAAAAGAACCATAAAGAGGGCAGGCCGATACCGTCCTTTCTGGTACAGCACGCGTTTAACCGCTTGGGGCCGGGCGGTACCGCGGCGATGGGATACGACTGGGAGGGCGGGCCATCCGCGGATTCCGTTTACGATCTGACGATCCTCTCCGTGGGATCGATCGAGATGGCCCGGCTTCTGCGGGAGAATGATCCTTTCACGCAGCACGGCCTATTTTACCAGCCGGAGTATTTCGAATGGTTCATCCATGTGCCTTTCAGAAAGGCATCCCCGGGGCGTCGCGAGGGCCTGCAGCCAGTTGCTGGAGCAGTCCGGCGCTAGTC
>CAVXJY010000070.1:0-48183 GCA_963761855.1 Bryobacterales bacterium
GCATCGCTCTATATAAGTTACGACGCCACCAGAGCCTAAAGCTTCTTGAGATATTTTTACTATTTTTCATTATCAATTTAATCATTGCGGCAGTTGCACAAGGACGGAAAATAGGACGTAACGTGCAGCGCCGGGAGGATACCATTAGTTAACTTAATTTTTTGGTGGCGGAGTGGTTGATGGATTTTCTTCTAACGGTTTCTTATTTATGTTTCCCTGTTGTTTTGATTCTTTGTCTGCGTGAACTGATGATGCCTCCCGATATGAATTATCACGAGATGAAGAATCTGAGGGTAGCGGTTGTGTTGCTTGTTGTGGCGGTAATGTCTCATTCGGTTGGACTAATTGGGGTGAAATATCAGTTTGATGGTTTGGTAAAAAAAGTTGACGCATATTTTAGATAGCCACGACTGAATTGAAGGCTGAAATACATACCCGATTGCCATAGCAAATATAGCTACAATTAATGCGGCATAGGCTATTTTTCGATTATTTTTATCGGACCTGTTGCTCAATTCAATCTCGATCAATGATCGCATTGACGATGATAAAAGCTTATCCAATTCAATCTCGCCAGATAAAATACCTTTAAGTATGTCATCAGTCATTTCCTTGATCTGTTCGACAGTCAAGCGAATAAATTCCGGTTCTTTAATCTCTGGGCATGGCGGTATTTCAGGAATTTCAATATCTACTCCTGGAAAATATGGCATTGGGAAGATGCCGTCACAACAGATTCTTTTTTGGAATCGCCTTTGGGATTTGGAAAACCAGACAAGTATCTGTTGTTTTTAGTCATAGTATATTGGCATGGGTTATAACCAAGAGAAAGATATGAGCAATGCTATTACAAAAAAAATCTTGTTACTTTAAGCTCTGCCAGGATTCGACTTTGGTTAGGTAATCGCGAAGAAAATTATGAGCAACTGATGAATCATTTATCTCTTGATCAGAAAATGGATGAAAATAAGATAAATCATGACTTGCTGAGTAAAGTTGATCAAAAGTATCAATAACTTCTTTCATATTGCTAGAATGCTTAAACAAAGCAGCCAAAAGGTGTAGATTGGCCTCATGCATCGCTTGCATTCGACTAACCTGTATTTTTAAATCTTCAAGTTCTGTCATTACAATTAAATCCTTACCACGTCTACACCAATAGCTTTCATACACTGCAAAAAGAACTGGAAAAGGCAAACGCCCCTCTGTTTATCTTGGTGTTAACGCTGTTATAGCTTTCATCAATACCAAGGCTTTTAAGTCTGGTAGCAAGTGTTTCATAATCCACGCCTTTACGTGCCAACTCTGCTTTAAGTATGTTCTTAGCGGTTGATTTCCAGTCTTGTTCTTCCATTGTAAAACTCCTATATTAATAATTCTGTTCAAAGGTAGCATAAAAGAACTTTATATTTCACATAAAACAAAAAGTGTTGTAATTTATTTTGTATATGTTATATTAATGTCATATTTGACACTCATAGAGCAGCAAACATGCCGCTACATTTTTTACTTTCAGCTAAAGCCAGATCAATGTCATTGATACAAATTTTTACAATGTCCGATGACGACGCCTTTAACCTGTTCAAAGAATCCCGTTGGGGCGATGGCGATCCGGTTTGCCCTGATTGTGGCTGTATCGACAATCACTATTTCATCAAAACCCGCAAGCAATGGCGTTGTAAAGGCTGCAATCATACATTCAGCGTTACATCGGGCACCTTATTTGCCAATCACAAGCTACCGCTGCGTATTTACCTGGGAGCCGTTGCGCTCTATACCAATACAGCGAAAGGATTTTCCGCCTTACAGCTTTCTCGTGATCTGGATGTGCAGTACAAGACGGCTTTCGTCATGATGCACAAAATACGTGAATCACTGATTGATATGACAATGGCCGATAAATTGAATGGTGAGGTAGAGATTGATGGCGCTTATGTGAACGGCCATGTGCGCCCACGCAATGAAAAAACAGACCGGGTAGATTTACGCCTTGCTGCAAACCAGAATCCCAATAAACGCTGCATCATTACGATTCGTAAGCGTGGCGAGAAAGGCGAAGGCGCAGTAAAAACTAAAGTATTCGTGGTGAAGTCAGAGAATCAAGCCGATATGAAAAAGCTTGCAGATGAAAATATTGATGGTGATGCCACGATCCATGCCGACGAAGCCAAAGCTTACGATCCGTTACATGCCAAATTCGAAATGAAGCGCGTTAATCACCAGGAACGCTACAAAGGCAAAAAGGGGGAATGCACCAACCAAGCCGAGTCTTATTTCTCACGGTTTCGTCGAATGCAACATGGACAAGTTCATAAAATGGGTCACCAGAACCTTGCGGCTTACGCCAATGAAATTGCCTATCGTGAAGACACGCGCCGTACTTCAACCGGTGAAATATTTGCCGATATTACAAGCCGCTGCGCCAAAAAACCGACTTCACGCAACTGGTGCGGCTACTGGCAAGGGAATAAGGCTGTCGAGAAGCTGGCGGCTTAAATAGGAAAAAGTCACCTATGAATGGTTCAGTATCGTAATATCATGAATTAACTTCTGCCTTATCGTATGACATCCAAGGCAACTTTTCATCTAAAAAGGCGACTCGGTATGAAAGCTTTCCAGATTCTGCAAAAAAAATCAGACGACTTAACGTATGCATATCAGTGCTTAGATCAAATATCCATGCATATTCACCAAGTACGCATGTATTTTCGCCATTTTTTGATAGGCATCTACAGGCACTTGAAATTTTGCCTAAAGCCTGGCTAGCATCATATGAAATACTCCCTTGAGAATCTTTTTTTGGTTCTAAAATTTGTAAAAGTGCATATTTAGTCATTGATTTAATAATAGGTCTAGTTTCTAAAAGCCAAATTATCAATGACTAATCGCACTTATGCAATCACCCAAACCGAAGTCCCTTTATCCTTACCAACCTCAGTTATTAACCCTACTTTACGTTGACGGCTTAATGCTGTGCCAATAGTTGCCTTGAATGCTGATAATTGATCGGTATCCAGTTCTAACCCTTTTCGGCGCTGGGCTTCTTCTGAATCTTCTATGGTATTTATGGGTTTTCCGGCTTCTCTGATAATATCCAGCAATAGCTTATGAGCTTCACTATGCTTGAAAAAATCATTTCTTCGATGGTAACGCTTTGGCTTGATGGAGTTTATGCGGTATTCAGGATCAAAGAGCTTGAACAATACCTAACTGAACCAGTAAGTAAAGCATTCCAAATTGTCTCCACTTCTTGCGTGGTGCCTATGGCTTGGCGCAGCGGCCGGTGGCGCCGTACCAGGCAATTGCCACCTATCTTCTCTTCTTTCATCGAGAACCTCTACGTTCTCACGGCCGTGCGGCGGACTTGCTTCTCACGGTCATCTGCAAGCTGAAAAGCGAAAAGTACCTCCAGGATTTCACGCTGGGTCTGCGCTTGATCTCACGCGGGCGCTTGAACTTCCTGAACATCCCACGCGGTGCGGCGCGTTACCGGCGGCAGCGAGAGGGTTCGGCAGCAGGAGGACAGACCGCAGGAATCGCTACGCCTACTATCCGGGCTGCCGTCCAAGACCATGGCTGCGAATACGATGCTTCGTTTCGCAACACCTGCGGCCAACTGGGCATTGCGGTGGAAGAGATGCAGGACTGGTTCTGCTGCGGTGCGGGTATGTTGGGGAACCTCTCGCCCCTGCTCGGCCTGGCGACGCCGCTGAAAAACCTGGCATTGGCCCACGAGCGCGGCTTCGCGGAAGTGGTGGCGCCATGCAGCGCCTGCTACAGCCAGTTCAAACGCGCGGGCCACGAGTTGCAAGAACACCCGGAATGCGGGCCAGCTCGAAGCAAACATCGAATATCCATTGGACAATTGCGTGGAAAGTGCTTCATCCGCTGGAGATGCTGGAACGGGAGTTGGAGGGGAGGCCATTAAAAGTCGCAAGCCTATCTCGGGTCACCTGCGCATTGCCTGTTACTACGGCTGCCTGCTCACGCGCCCGCCTAAGGTGGTGAAATTCGACCATCTCTTGTGAGTACCCGCGGAGTATGGACCGTTTACTGGAGCGGGTAGGCATCACCACGGTGAACTGGGTGCGGAAGACGTTTTGCTGCGGCGCGTTCTATGCCATGGTGAATCCATCGAAAGTGCTGGCAACTAGCGCGCGAAAGCACCGGCGGATGCCGCTGAGGCCGGGGCCAACGCACTGGCTGTGGCTTGCCCGGTGTGCCACCGGAATCTGACGGCGCGGCAGTCCGAGGTCAACCAAGCCTACGGGAACGGACTTCTCATCTCCTGCTGGTTTACTTCTCACGTAGTTGGCTATGCCTTAGGAGTGCCTGAGATTAGCCAAGAAGCTGCGTGAAGTAGAAGACCGGCAGTGAGAAGTCCGTTCCGTAGGCTTGGTTGACCTCGGACTGCCGCGCATCCAGATTCAGGTGGCACACCGGGCAAGCCACCGCCAGTGCGTTGGCCCCGGCCTCAGCGGCATCCGCCAGGATCTCGCGCGTCAGTTCCAGCACTTTCGATGGATTCACCATGGCATAGAACGCGCCGCAGCAAAACGTCTTCCGCGCCCAGTTCACCGTGGTGATGCCTACCCGCTCCAGTAAACGGTCCATGCTCCGCGGGTCTTCGCAATCGTCGAAGTTCACCACCTTAGGCGGGCGCGTGAGCAGGCAGCCGTAGTAACAGGCAATGCGCAGGTGACCGAGATCGGCTTCGACTTTTAATGGCCTCCCCTCCAACTCCCGTTCCAGCATCTCCAGCGGATGAAGCACTTCCACGCAATTGTCCAATGGATATTCGATAACTGCTTCGAGCTGGCCCCGCAATTCCGGGTGTTCTTGCAACTCGTGGCCCGCGCGTTTGAACTGGCTGTAGCAGGCGCTGCATGGCGCCACCACTTCCGCGAAGCCGCGCTCGTGGGCCAATGCCAGGTTTTTCAGCGGCGTCGCCAGGCCGAGCAGGGGCGAGAGGTTCCCCAACATACCCGCACCGCAGCAGAACCAGTCCTGCATCTCTTCCACCGCAATGCCCAGTTGGCCGCAGAGGTTGCGAAACGAAGCATCGTATTCGCAAGCCATGGTCTCGAGCGAGCAGCCCGGATAGTAGGCGTAGCGATTCATGCGGTCTGTGCCTCCTGCTGCCGAACCCTCTCGTACAGCCGCCGGTAACGCGCCGCACCGCGTGGGATGTTCAGGAAGTTCAAGCGCCCGCGTGAGATCAAGCGCAGACCCAGCGTGAAATCCTGGAGGTACTTTTCGCTTTTCAGCTTGCAGATGACCGTGAGAGGCAATTCCGCCGCACGGCCGTAGACGTAGAGGTTCTCGATGAAAGAAGCGAAATAGGTGGCAATTGCCTGGTCCGGCGCCACCCGGCCGCTGCGCCAAGCCATAGCGCGCGCGAGGTGGAACAATTTGGAAATGTCCACTTGCTGCGGGCAGCGCGCAGTGCACGTCTCGCAATGCACGCACGCCCAGATCGACTGCGACCGTAGAGCCGGCTCCCAGTCACCCAGCAGCAGGTAGTGTACGACTTGCGCGGGAGTGAGGTCCATGGCCGTCGCCAGTGGACACCCTGCCGTGCAGCGGTTGCATTGGAAACAGGCGTTGGGAGAGACAGTCCGCAGGTGGGCGAGAAAGGCGCCTTCCCCACCATTGGCCGGCTGTGCCATGAGCTTTCGCTCCTGTCAGGTCCTATACGCCCCGTAGTGCCGGCCCACCCCGGGTTCCGGGTAATGTGATTACCCCGGTCAAAGGTTAACCTGACCAACTATTTCATGGCGTACCCTGCCTGTCAATACTTTTTTCCACTGTTTGACGTAAACTTACACAAAGGGTCGTAAACTCTTTAATTTCGCCGCCTTGGTCCGAGTGTGAAGTTAAATCTCTTCCGGAATGCCGCTTCCACGGTAATTGCACGGTGTATACACGGCAGGCCGGGGTCCGGCGGGTCCGAACCCAACCTGCCCCTTTTTCGGATTCGCACCGTGTGTTATGTTGTCTAAAACGTTAACTGAACCGTCCAACAACGGGGTTTGATCATCAGATGGGCTCAACCGATGTACCGGTGCCGCATTCCAAAGAAGCTCCTGCCGAGGCGGTGGGGCAGCGCGAAGAATTGGTGCGTCGCGTGGCTTCCAGCAGCGCCTTTGAAAGGTCGCCGCGGCTAAGAGCCTTTTTCCTTCACGTGTGCCGGTGCGCCCTCGACAACAAGCCTGAGGCGGCAACGGAACACCAAATTGGGATTTGCGTGTATGAACGGCCGCCCGGCTACAACCCCAACGAAGATAACATTGTCCGCTCGCAGGCCCGGCTGCTGCGGATGAAACTGGAACACTACTTCGCTAATGAGGGCAAGGACGAGGCGGTCGGCATCACCATCCCGAAAGGCAGGTATTTACCCGTCTTCGAGACTCGTTCCGAAGAGGCGGTAACGCCGCCCGGTGTCGACGTACCGCCGCGGCGCGAATCCCGCCGTTTGCTCCAGATCCTGGTTGGAGTGGCCGTGTTGTTCGGACTCGTGATCGTCTGGCTTGGCTACCAGTTGTTCGAGTCAAGATCTTCCAGATCGCGGTCCTTTGCCGTTTCAGTGGGCGCACCTCCCCGCTCGGGGCTGAACGAGCCAGGGCCGCCAGCGACGCGTCAACGGGTCGCTTTGACGCCTGAAGTCGGCGACGTCCGTATCGCCGCCGGTCATACGGGCTCTCCTTATGTGGACGTGTGGGGGCACCGTTGGGAAGCCGACCGTTACTACGAAGGAGGCGCTGCCCACCCTGGTCCGCGGCATTTTTTTCCCCCCGTGGCCGATGAGGGCCCGTTCAGAACCATGCGGGAAGCCATCTTCGCCGATATGTCGGTCCCGCAATCGCAACGGCAGTTTCGTTACGACATCCCAGTTCGCTCAAACGTCTACGAGTTGAGGCTCTATTTCGCCGATTCTCTAAGGCAGCCGGATGTGGACCAGAAAGAGGACGCCCAGAATCACCGCCATTTCCAAGTGAACCTGAACGGGCATCCGTTGCTGGTGGACTTCGATCCGGTTGCCGACGCCGGTTCCGCTGCGGTCGACGTACGTGTTTTCAAGGACGTGTACCCGGTATCGGACGACGGCGAGCTTCACCTCGAGTTCCTTTCGAGTTGGGGGACGCCGGCATTCGTGAGTGCGCTCGAACTTACCCCGGGCACGGCGGGAAAGCTGAAGCCGATCCGGCTTTGCGCCCATCAGTCGGGTTTTGTAGATGCCGACGGCACATACTGGAGCGGCGACAATTATTTCATCGAGGGTCGCCCCACCCATTATAGGAATCCGTCTTCGGGGCCGAAGATCCCGGCCCTTTACACCGGAGAGCGGTACGGTAATTTCAGCTATGCCATCCCCGTTGCGCCAGGAAGCTACACCGTTAAGCTCCATTTCCTCGAATCGTTCTTCAGCCCTTTGATTCCAGAAGCAGGCTGCGGGGGTGCAGGGTGTAGAGTCTTCGATGTCACCTGCAATGGCGTCCTGCTGCTTCAGGACTTCGATATTCTTCAGGCCGCCCCTGGGGCGTTCCGGCCAGTGGTCCGCGAATTTCATGGCCTGCATCCCAACGGTCAAGGCAAACTCCTGCTGTCTTTCTCGCCGAAGGCGAATTACGCCGAGGTCAGGGCCATAGAAGTCATCGACGAGGCGAAGTAGAGGGAGCACGTTCCGGCCTCGTGCGGGATCGTTATGCGATCGGCACCTGCGGAATCGTGCTATTCCGTACACCAGCAGGCATTGAGCGCGGTAGTGTACCTATCCGCCGGTTCGAAGTGCGCGTCGATTCCCGAGAGTCTACGGGTATCTCCAGACATGTTCTTGGCCGCGGTTATGCGAGCTCTGACGCTCCATGGAGCGAATTTGAACTGTTACTGGTGCACTATCTGAAGGGTGTCGGCCTTGCTTGCACCGTGATATTTCCGTGACTTCACCGTGTTCTCCACTCGTAACACCCCTAGAAGGAATGACCAAAACTAACTAGAATTACGTTGATCTGGGGTCTAAAGGCGCGAAGAGCGTCAGTGTATTTCGGAGAACTTAAGGATAGTTCGAGCCTTACATCTGCGCCGCTAGGCTAGTCCGCACCGTCTCGGACGGCGCGGGTTCGTGCGGACGGCCCCTGCATTGTTTTGCGAGACGGACTTAGAAAAGGAGAACTAGAGATGCGCAAAGTGCTTTTCGCATATCCCATGTCATGGATGTGCTTGCTGCTGGTGCTCAGCCTCGTTCTGCTGAGCACAGTCGCGTATAGCCAGGAAACCGCCAGCATAGTGGGAACCGTGACGGATCAGAGCGGCGCCGCAGTGCCAGGCGCCAAGGTCACGATCACG
This sequence comes from Bryobacterales bacterium, assembly GCA_963761855.1. Classification (GTDB taxonomy): domain Bacteria; phylum Acidobacteriota; class Terriglobia; order Bryobacterales; family Bryobacteraceae; genus Bog-375. The sequence goes on from CAVXJY010000070.1 coordinate 8,347, forward strand.
AACATGGACACCGGTATTGTCCGTTCCACCACAAGCAACAGCACGGGCAGCTATAACGCTCCCGAGCTCACGGTTGGAAAGTATAAGGTTCGGGTGGAGGCAGCGGGCTTTAAGGCGTTTGAACAGGTCGGCATTACGCTCAACGTAGGCGATACCGTTCGCGCCGACGCGCAGCTCCAAGTCGGTGAGTCCAAGGAAAGTGTTACCGTCGAAGCCGACGCCATTGCGGTCCAGGCGGAGACGAACGAAGTCAGCCAAACTATTTCCGACAGGGAGATTACGGATCTCGCCACAAACGGGCGCAATATCATCCAGCTTACCACCTTGGTACCCGGCGCCTCAGCTGGGATTCCGGATTTTGACACCCCAATGGCTCAAACCCAGAATCGATCTATCGAGTTCAACGGCCAGCGGTCCGACCACAACGACTGGATCATTAACGGTGGAGAAGCCTACGACCGGGGCGGCGGCGGCATTATGCTCGTTTCCCCGTCCCAGGATTCGATCGCAGAATTCAAAGTGCTGACCAGCAATTACGCAGCCGACCTTGGCCAGGCCTCCGGCGGCATGATCGTCATGTCCACCAAGAGCGGCACGAAGCAGTTCCACGGCACGCTCTACGAGTACGTCCGCAACAACGATCTTGACGCAAATCCCTATTTCTCCAATCTTTATAACCAGGGCCAACCGGAACTCCGTTACAACACCTTCGGGTTCAACCTGGGCGGGCCCGTTCCGAAGATCGGCCATCAGCAGAAGACCTTTTTCTTCTATAACATGGAGTGGCGCAGACTGGTCAACGGACAAGCGATCAGCACTACCGCCGTTCCACGTGCCGAGACCACCGGCGACTTCAGTGCGCTCCTGCCATCCAATGGCTGCACAGGCAGCGCCTGCGGGGTAATCACGGTTCCTAACGTCGGGGACCCGGCCGAGATCGCCAAGTTCGCTCAGTATGGGCTCACCCCCGGCGAAGCATTCCCGAATAACAAGATTCCGACGGGACTGCTCGACTCTAACGCCACTGCGCTGCTGGCGGCGGGACTGTTCCCGGGGCCTACCAACTCCAGTGGCACTTACTACGCGTCGACTAATCAACTCGTCGACTACCGCGAGGAAAACGTGAGGATCGATCACCAGATTGGGGACAAACTGGCCCTGATGGCTTCCCTGATCTATGACAGCGGTGTTGAGACGGATTATCCCCCGTTGTGGGCCGGAGGAACTTATGCCACCGCCGGTTCGGTCATGGCCGTCCCTTCCTGGGCCGGCGTCGTGCATGCCACCTACACCATTAGCCCGAGCGTACTGAATGAGGCGGCGTTCAACCTGAACGGCAACAACCTCAACATCACTGACAAGGGCCTGTGGGCCAAACCGAGCGGATACACCGTGCCGAACCTTTTCGATGCAAACACGGCCAACAAGCTGCCGTCGTTTAACATCGGAGCTCCGTACAACATCGGTTACTCGCCGGGGTGGTGGCCTTGGTACAACACCTGGCGTAGCTGGCAGGGGAAAGACGATCTCTCCTGGATTCACGGCCGGCACAATCTGAAGTTCGGCGGCTCGTACATGTACACCCACAAGTGGCAGCAGTATCAGTTAAACGCCGGCGGGAGCGTCAATTTCGGACAACTGACCGGCAACAGCTTTGCGGATTTCATGCTCGGCCTAGCCTCTTCGTACAGCGAACCAGCCAATGTCGGTTTCGTGCAGATCTCCAACAACACCTTTTCCATCTATGGCATGGATGACTGGCGAGTCAACGACCGGCTGACACTCAATCTGGGTATCCGCTGGGAAGGCATTCCCCACGCTTACGATACCAAGAACGATGCTTCGGATTTCTATCCCAACCAATACAACCCAGCCAACGCGGCGCAGTTCCTGCCGAGCGGCGCTCTGAACACGTCCGGTCCCGGATTCACACTGGTTCCTTCTAGTCCTCTGCCGAACGTTCCGTTCTACATGAATGGAGTCGGCCTAGCCGGAAAGAACGGAGTTCCGCCGGGTCTGGTGAACAACAGTTGGGACACCTTCGCCCCCCGCATCGGATTCGCTTATGATTTGACCGGACACCAGAAGACCATTCTGCGCGCTGGAAGCGGGCTGTTCTACGAGCGCCTGGGAGGCAACGAGATGTACAACCTGATCCAGAACAGCGTTCCGTTCGCTTATTCGTCCTCTCCGAACAACGTGTATCTGGACAATCCCGCCCAGAGCTGGACAACCGGACAAGCGGCGGGTGCAAGTCCGTACTTCCCCGACAACATCTGGACCTTAGGCCAGAGCTACAAAGTGCCCACCTCGCTTCAGTGGAGTTTGGGAATCCAGCAACAGTTGGCACAAAACATGGTTCTGTCGGTGTCCTATGTGGGCAACTCGAACTTCCACCAGTCGGAAGGCGTCAATATCAACCCGATAAACCCGGCCAATACAGCAATCCGCATGGCTGTTTGCGGCAGTGTTTGCGGTTACAGCGGCGTTCCCGCAAATCCTAACCTCTCCCGGCCGTATTATGGCTGGGGAACCATTGACGACATGGAAATGGGCGCAACCTCCAACTACAACTCGTTGCAGGTCAGCTTCCGGACTACGGAGTGGAAGGGCCTGACGTTCCAGGAGTCCTACACCTGGTCGCACGCCTTCGACATTATCGATGGCGAGCTTTTCGCCGCCATCGACAATCCATTCAACGCCAGTTGGGACTACGGTCCGGCCGGTTGGGACAGGCGGCAGATATCCATCACGAACTTCGTGTACAAACTCCCGTTCTTCAGCGCTTCAGCTAATCGTGCCGCCAAGTCACTGGCGGGAGGATGGACGCTGTCCGGCATCCTCACCCTCGAGTCGGGAACTCCGCTGAGTATCGGCTCCGAAAGCGACAACCTTGGATTCGGCGGCGGGACCTCCAACCGGGCGAACATAGTCGCTCCGATTACCTATGACAAGAACCGTTTGGACTGGTTCAGCACCTCGTCGTTCACTGAACCGGTAGCGCTCCAGTGGGGGTCCGCGGCCAAGAACGACGTGGTCGGCCCGGGACGCAACAATTGGAACGTGGCCCTGTTCAAGGCTTTCCAGTTCACGGAGAGGGCCAGGTTCGAGTTCCGAGTCGAGACCTTCAACACGTTCAACCACACACAGTGGCAAAACCCCAACACCTCGCTGGGCAGCACCCAATTCGGGCAAATAACCAACACTTACGAACCTCGCATCTTCCAGTTTGGAATGAAGTTCCTATTCTGAGTTGACCGAGCGGACGTCAGATCTGCTTCCCTGGCGCACGGAAGTTACCAGCCCGCGCGCCAGGGCCCAGCGAAACCTGTTCCGACATTAGTCGGTAGTTTTTCCAGATTCGGGAAGGGTGCGCGGGAACACGCAGTGTCGCCGGAGATACTAATCCTGGTCCGAAAAGCCTGAAAGCGTCGCGGACCCCCCTCTCGCACCCTTGCGGGAGGGGTTTTTGTGTGAGCGAAGGCTGCCGGGCGGTTGGGCTTTCGGACCAGGACAGGCTGAAGCACGTCCCACCGGAAGCGCACGATGCGGTTCGGCGAGGCTGTGGTAACATGCAACTGAATTATGACCAAGGCACCGGCATGATGAAGCTCGTTCTCGGGTTGCTGGTGGCCGCCGACCTGTGGGCGGCAACCGATCCCAAGGCCGCGGCCGAAGCCGGCGAGGGCCTCGCCCTGGCCCGCCAAGGCAAGTACGAACTGGCTGTCGTCCACTACCGCGTGGCCATCGCGCTGGACCCGCATCTGCCCGGTATGGACATGAACCTCGGCCTGGCGTATTTCAAGCTGAACCGATTCCGCGAGGCCGCCGCCGCCTTCGAGCGGGCTACGAAAGCCGACCCCGCCGGCTTTCAGGCCCGCGTGCTCCTGGGCATGAGTTATTACGGAAGCCAAAGGTTCGCCGCCGCCGCTGCCAACCTGAAGCTCGCCTCCGCGCAGCAGCCCGACAACGTCGAGCTACGGTACAAGCTAGCCCAGAGCTACCTGTGGTCCAGACAGTATCCGGAGGCCATTACCGAATTTCGGTTTCTGCTAGCCAAGGACCCGGACTCCGCGCCCGTTCACGTGCTGCTGGGCGAGGTGCTCGACGCCGCCAACCAGCAGGAGCAGGCGACCGCGGAGTTCGAATCTGCGGCGAAGGCGTCACCCCGGGAGCCCGACGTCCACTTTGGTCTGGGGTACCTCTACTGGAAACAGAAGCGTTTCGAGGAGGCCCGGCGCGAGTTCCAGGCGGAACTCGCCGATCAGCCGCGGCATACACAGGCCTTGACCTATTTGGGTGACGCGGAGATGCGCTTGAATGCTGAAAAACCCGCCGAGGAACATCTGCGGCGAGCGTTGAGCCTGGACGCGAATATCAGGCGCGCGCACCTGGATCTCGGCATTCTGCTGGCCGGCAGGAACGACTTTGACGACGCCGCCAGTCATTTTCGAGACGCGATCCGGCTGGATTCGAAGAAGCCGGATGCGCATTACCGGTTGGGCAGGCTGTTACGTTCCGTGGGCCGCGAGCGGGAAGCCGACGCGGAGTTCGCCAAGGTGAAAGAGCTGGCAACAGAAGAGCCGCAGACGCCGCTCATCGCGTTGCCGGGAATCGCGAGGAAGCAACTCCCGTGAGCGATATGCCGGCGCCGGGCCGCTTCGTCTTGGCGACAGCCGGTGTCTTGGCCTTGGTTTGGACAATTGCCTCCGGCCAGAGTGCGAAGGCGCCGATTCACTTCGTTTACCGCCCCATCGATTTCAGGCTGAACAGTTGCGAGACGCCGCGGCGCCACGCGCCGGAAACCATGGCCGGCGGTGTTGCGGTGTTCGACTATAACAACGACGGCAACCTGGATATCTTCTTCACCAACGGGGCTGATATTCAGACCTTGAAGAAGACGTCACCGAAGTACTACGACCGGCTCTTTGAAAACGATGGAAAGGGTAATTTTAAGGATGTCACCGCCAAGGCCGGCCTGGCGGGCACCGGCTTTGACACCGGCGTGGCAATCGGCGATTACGATAACGACGGTTACGAGGACATCTTCGTTGGCGGGGTTCATGGAAACCGGCTCTACCATAACAACGGCGACGGCACGTTCACGGATGTCACTGCGAAGGCGGGGCTCGACCGGCCGGACAGCCAGTATGGACCTTTGTGGTCGGTCGGCGGGGCGTGGGTGGATGTGAACAATGACGGACTGCTGGACCTCTTCGTGGTCAACTATCTGGCCTGGGATATCAAGACCGAACCGGCGTGCGAGGCAGGACCGGGCGTGCTCGATTACTGCCATCCGAAATTCTATAGGCCGACCGCGAATCAGTTATTCCTGAACAATGGTGACGGGACCTTCCGCGATATTTCGGCGGAATCCGGCATCCGCGCGCATCCCGGGAAAGGAATGGGGGCGGGAATTGCGGACTACGACCTGGACGGTCTGATGGATATCTTCGTCACCAACGACAAGATGGAGAATTCGCTGTTTCACAATAAAGGCGGCTCGAAATTCGAGGAGGTTGCGTTCGATGCCGGTGTAGCCCTGACGGAAGATGGGAAGTTTATTTCGGGAATGGGGGTAGACTTCCGAGATGTCGATAACGATGGCTTACCGGATATTGCTTTCGCCGCGCTCGACAATGAGACGTTTCCGCTGTTCCGCAACCTGGGGAAGCGCGGCTTCGCCGATATCACCGGGACAAGCGGCATGGCCCGGCTAACTACGCCAATGGCAGGGTATTCACCCACCATTGCCGACTTCGACAACGACGGCTGGAAGGATATATTTGTGACGCGCGGCCACGTTCAATCGCTGGGATATGCGTCCCATTTGCAGGTGGAGCAGCCGAACACTGTCTTCCGGAACCTGGGTGGCGCCAGGTTTCAGGCTCTCACCGAGGAGGCCGGTTTGACTGCGCAACCACCCAGGCGGCATCGCGGCTCGGCGGTCGGCGACCTGAATGGCGACGGGCGACTGGACGTCGTGGTGACGGCCCTGAGCGCGCCGGCGGAGATCTGGCTCAACGACAGCCCAGGCGGCGGGCACTGGATCGCGTTCCAGTTGCAGGGAACGAAGAGCAATCGCGACGGCATTGGAGCGCGAATCAAGGTGACGGCGGGTGGGACCGTGCAATACAATCACGTCTCGTTCGCTGCCGGCTACGCTTCTTCGAGCGCCGGTCCCACGCACTTCGGATTGGGTCCTAACAAGTCGGCGGACCAGGTCGAGATCCGCTGGCCCTCGGGCATCGTGCAGCAACTCAGGAACGTACCCGCAGATCAGGTGGTCAAGGTCAGGGAGCCACAGAAGTAGGGCGGCCATTACAGCCACATTCGCAAGCAAGGCCAAGCGCGCCGCCCTCGGATCCATCGTGCGAAAGCAGCTCACCCAGCCGGTCGAATCGGAGTAGAGTGAGAGTCAATCGCCACAACTTCAGCGTTCTATAATGTAGGAGATCTCGCACTCTTCCCTTAGAAATCCCGCGAGGATTCCACGCTAGGGCCGCTCTTTGGGATTCCCTATTTGACAATAAACCGCGAACCGCGGATCGCGAATTTAATGCATCGACATAAGTTGGTATTGGGCGTCTTCTCCGGCGACCTTGAAACGCAGCTCCGATCTGGATTCAGTTTGGACCCATTGGTCCGGCCTGATACCTGGTCCTGAATCTGCAACGGCTTCCAAGGTCTTGGCGATTCTACTCAGGTAGTGTTTTCGTACCCATCACGCGGAAGTTCCCAGTCACTGTTGGCGCCCGCGTATTCGGTTGCCCCCCACCAATTGATACCCCATAGGTGCCTTCCGCAACGATCGGCTTGCCTGCTTCGCTCACCATACTCAGATCACGGTCCTTAAGCTCGAAGCGCACCTTCTGCGATTCGCCTGGCTTCAGGGACACGCGCTTGAAGCCGCGCAGGGCGCGCAGCGGAGCTCCAGGCACACTCGGGAAGCTGAGGTAAAGCTGAGCTACTTCCTGGCCCTCGCGCTTTCCCGTATTTGTAACCGTCACTTCTGCCGTAAGTGGGTCACCAGAACTAATCGCAGCCTTCGGGAGCGTCAAATTCGAGTACGAGAAAGTCGTGTAGCTTAGGCCATAGCCAAACGGGTACAGAGGCTTGCCGTGGAAATAGCGATAGGTGCGATCCTGCATGGAATAGTCCGCGAAGTCAGGCAACTGATCTATACCCGTGTAGAACGTTACCGGCAGGCGGCCAGCAGGATCATTCTTCCCGGAGAGAGTCCCGGCGATAGCTGCACCACCTTCCTCGCCCGCGTACCAGGACTCGAGAATCGCGTTCACGTGTTCGCCGGCCCAGTTCACTGCAAGCGCACTTCCGTTCGCCAGCACAAGGACTACGGGTTTTCCCGTCGCCGTCACGGCTTCCAGCAGTTGCTCTTCGGGTTTCGGAAGATCGATACTGGTGCGGTCGCCGCCCTTGAATCCGTCCTCGTTGACCGGCATCTCCTCCCCTTCGAGATCGCCGGTAATGCCGAGAACCGCGACGACAACATCCGCGTTCCTCGCTGCGGCAACCGCTTCAGGGCTGGGCCTGGGATTGTACCTGGACCAGATCAATTGGGCCTCGACAGGACCGGCTTTCGACAGCCGATACCTGACCTTAACAGACACTTTCTTCCCTTGCTCAAGGTGAACGTGTCCGGTCTTTGCCTGTGATTGCTCGCTGTTCAGGTATTGCATCGCGAGTGGTTTGCCGTCGATCAGGACCATTGCGAAGTCGCCTTTTCCCCGTAGACCAAGGCTGTACTCACCGGTTTCGCTTGCGGTAAGAAAACCGCTCCACTCGACCGACAGCGGATATTTGGCTGAGGCCTCTTGAGGAATGTCCACCGATTTCAAATCGATATTCCTCGCTTGCCGCGTCGCCAGCACGGTGCCCTTGCCCGGGAACTCATTTCCGGTGGAGAACTGGACAGTAACGCCCGGCTGACCCTCCGGCGTTGTCAGTGCGGACGCCGGAACTGTATCTCCCTCGGTCCGCAGAAACTGTGTTCCGGGCACGAACGTAATCTTCGCGTCAGGGAACTCCGACTTGAGCCCTTCCAGCACAGATACAGTGTGTGTCGGAGTTCCGTTGTAGTTGCCCAGCAGATACCTCGTCTGGTCCGCCAGAGGCCCCACCACGGCGATTTTGATGGCGCCCCGCTTCAGCGGCAGAATGCCGTCATTCTTGAGGAGCACCATGGACTCGTCGGCAAGAGTGAGCGCCAGTGCGCGATGATCGGCGCTATCAAGCCGTTTCTCATCGATCTTCGAATACGGTACCATCTCGGGCGGATCGAACATGCCCAGTTTCATCCGCGCGGTGAACAGCCGGATTAATGCCGTATCGATCTCGCTCTCCTTCAAAATGCCCTGCTTGTAGGCATCGAAGTACGGTTTGTAATCGTGGTCGTCTTCGACCTTTGCGAAATCGATGCACTCGTTGTCCATGCCCCGCTGAATAGCCAATGCCGAAGCTTCGGGTTGAGTCTTCGTGAAATGATGATCGCGATAAATGTTGACCACGGCATCGCAATCGGAGACCACATAGCCCTGAAAACTCCACTTTCCCCGCAACTGGTCCTGCAGCAGGAACTCGTTCACACAGGCGGGCTGCCCATTGATGCTGTTGTAGGCGCACATCACAGAACCGGCCTTGCCCTCGGTTACGGCCGCGCGGAACGCCGGCAGGTACGTGTCCACTTCGTCATGCTTGCTCACTTTCACGTCCGCCGTATGACGCGTCGGCTCGGGTCCGCTGTGCACCGCGAAATGTTTCGGAGTTGAAATGGCGCGATAGTAATTCGGATCGTCCCCCTGCATGCCCGTGACAAACGCGACGCCCATGCGAGCCGACAGGAAGGGATCTTCCCCATAGGTCTCCTGTCCGCGTCCCCAGCGAGGGTCGCGAAAGATGTTCATATTCGGCGCCCAGAAGTCCAGGCCTTCGAAAACATTGCTATGCCCTTCGCGCATCGCCTGGACGTGCTTGATTCTTCCTTCGATCCCGATGGCCGCGGCCATGCGGTGAATGGACTCCGGATCGAAAGTTGCGGCCAGACCGATCGGTTCGGGAAACTCGGTGACTCCGCTCCTTTGCACGCCATGCAGGGCCTCGCTCCACCAGTCATAAGCCGGCACGTTGAGCCGAGGCACCGCGCGAGACTGATTCACGAGCTGGGAGACCTTCTCTTCAACGGTCATGCGATGAACCAGATCCGCGGCGCGCTGCTCGGCCGGCAGCGCGGGGTTCAGATACGGGGCGCGCTCGACACTCTGGGACAACAGCCTGCCCACACACAAGAGAGCAACGGTTGGAACTAGAACCCGGATGTTGGCCATTCACACGTCTCCCCTACTAATGCTACAGCGGCTCTTACATCTGCGGTGAAAGAGCTATGGCTTCGAAGAGCCTTCCTGAAAGAGTCTTGGCGCGAAGTCTCTCAGATCGCGGCGCCATGTCTGCCACTCATGCGCCGTGCCTGGCGATTCGTAGAAGACGTGTGCGACGTTCGCGTCCACCAACGAGTTATGCAGTCTTACCAGACCGGTATGCATCATGGCAGGCTCCTCGGTGCCGACGCCAATCCACAGCAGGTGCACTCTCTTTGCGAAGGCTGAAGGATCGGCAAGCGCGCCATGGAAGGCAGTCTTCGCATCGAGCTTTTCGTTGCCAAGAACGAGCGGCCCGGCCGCCCCGCTGAATCCGCCAATGTAGGAGAAAAGATCGAGGTGGTCGAAGGTGACCTGGAAGGTCTGCATTCCTCCCATCGAAAGACCGGCCATGGCGCGATGATCGCGGTCGGGAATGGTTCTGAACTTCGAATCGATGTAGGGGATGAGCACCTGCGTCATATCGTCTTCAAAGGCGGCTGCCATCTCTTGCATGGCTTTCATCGCCTCCGGCGATCCGAACGGCTTCCCGGCCAGATCCGGAGCGGGATGGCCCGCGTGCCGTGCATAGCCGTAAGCCATCACGACGATCATCGGCTTCGAGCTACTATCTGCGATCAGATTGTCGAGGATGAAGTTCGCATGGCCCTGCCGGATCCAGCCAGTTTCATCTTCGCCGCCGCCGTGCTGGAGATACAGCACGGGATATCGCACATTGGGCTGAGTATCGTAGTTCGGAGGCGTATAGACGAGGGCGTGCCTCCAACTTCCGGTAACCTTCGAGAAATACCAAACCTCCCTGACGTCACCGTGGGGCACGTCCTGCGGGAGATAATACGTTGACCCGTGTTCGGGGATTTCGATTCCGCTTGCGTCTTTGCCCCCGCCGAAGAACGAATGGCTTCCGGGATCGCTAAATTCCGCGCCGTCGATCAAAAGGGTGTAGTAATGGAAGCCCGGCACGAGCGGCGCGGAGGTCGCGGTCCAGAAGCCGTCCGGTTGCTTCTCCATGTCCAATTTAGGGCTGCTCCAGAAGTTCACCTGGACCTTGGTGGCGCCCGGGGCCTTCACCCGGAATTCGGCTCGGCCGCTGGCGTTGACGCGCGGATACGCCGCGCCCCACACATTGGTGGACGCTGGCTCGAACCCGCCGGCGTCCTGTGCGCAGCAGAAGCCCGACAGCAAAAGAATTGCGATTCCAATCCTCTTCATCTCACGGTCTCCATCCCGAATCCCGTCCCAGGGAAGGCCCACAGCCGGGAGATAGTACGAACTGCGGGCCCAACCTGGATCGAGCGCTTCATGGGGAATCGTCCTCCGGCTCAGACAGTCTATGGCGGAGGAGCCGACTCTCCCGATCACTGGAATGGTACTCGATGAGGATTCTCGAAGAATAGTCGCATTTCTCGACTGGCTACATCGATTTATTCGATGTATTCTGGCATCATGGACACGACCCTCGATGCCTGGGAGATCCTCCAGACCGTGGTGCAATTGGGGGGATTTGCGCCTGCCGCCGGAAAGCTCAATCGCTCTCAATCGACGATCAGCTACGCTATCGGACGCCTGCAGGACCAACTGGGTGTCCGGTTATTTGAGATCCAGGGAAGGAAAGCGCATCTGACTGAGGTGGGGAGGGTGCTTCTGGCGGATGCGGAGCCCCATCTGGCGGGGTTCCATCAGCTCGAGCAGCGCGCCCGTTCGATGGCGTCCGGCGGCGCCTCGGAGGTCCGGCTCTCCGTGGACAGCATCTTTCCCGAAGACCGCCTGTTCGGCGCCCTGGCCAATTTCTCGCGCGGTTTTCCGCATGTAAAGCCGAAGCTTCGGCAAGGCGCGTTTCTCTCAGCGGACGCGGAGTTCTCTCTCCACGACGCTCAACTTTGCGTGAGCGGCCTGATGTCGCGCGAGGTGTTTGTGAAGCCCATCCTGGTGATAGAAATGACGGCAGTCGCGCGGTGCGATCATCCGCTGCTCTCGATCCGGCGCAGGCTTTCGCGCTCGGACCTGATGCAGCACATGCAGGTGACCATCGAAGGCGCAGCATCGGGGAGCCTGAAGCACCAGCCGCGGCATCCCGCGCAGCGCGTTCTTCCGGTTGGAACGATCGAATCGGCGATCGCAGCCGTTCGGAGCGGGCTTTGCTTCGGCTGGCTACCGAAGTACCGCATTCAGTCCGAGATCGACAGGGGCGATTTCGTAGAACTCCCTCTGCCTGCCGGCTAGACTCGGGAAGTCCGGCTGAATCTCGTCTGCCGAGACTTGAGCTTCAGCAACTCCGAGGCCAATGCCCTGGCAGAGTTGCTGGGGATGAACCGCGAACCGGAAACGATTTAATCAAGCGCGATCGGAGGCGATTTCAGAGTGGTTCGACGCGGGTGAAAATGTATCGATAATATCGATCTGGAACTCTTGACTATAGCGGTGTGTTTGTGCACTGGGCCTGGCCCACTTTGATACTCAGCTTGGCCCCCTCTAACCTATTGATTCTTGGTTGGGGTTCCGGTGAGCCTGAATCCCCCCTTTTCCCTCTTCCCAGCAGCGCGTTCAGAACGGCCCGGAGCGGTCCAGGGCGCGCTGGGGTTGCGCGGCGAAGCGAACCCTTGACGGCGAGGACCGTTCTGTAAGATCGAGTTTCGAGGGAAAAGGGGTGGGCCAGACGAGAGTATCAAAGTGGGCCAATTCTGACGAGCGAATACAAGCGGCTAGACACAGGATGCGACAAGACAAATAGATCGCTTTATTCAGGAGCGGACTCAAAAACTGGGGGTTGTATTGCGCCGTTCAACCGAACGATGTGGGCACCGATGAGTTCCTCGCCCTCTGCCGTCTGCTCGGCGTGGATGCTTATATCACTCAATGCCGGCTTTGGCGACGCTTGGTCCGCAGGGAACTGGTGGAACATACCAACCGTGCAAAAGACGCCAGCCGAGCGGTACAGCACATGCAGAAAGCGCTGACGAAAATGAACATCCAGTTAGCCGGAACTCGCGAATCTGGACTCGAGAGCAAAGGCCAAAGGATTCAAGCTGGTTCCGATTCCCGAAGCCACCTAGATCACGGCCGATTGAGCGCCGGGCGACGTGTCAGGTCGGATTGCCCGCTTCAAACTTATTGCGAAGCTCCGCCAAAACTAGCGGTTGCTGGGCGAGGGCGCTCTCGACAAGGACGTCGGCCAGGAACATCCCGACACACAGTCGTTTTAACAACGAAAAGGGTGACCGACTGCGCCGGGAAGGTGTAGTTGGCGATGGTGCTCACCGCCCGCTCCGAACCCGGCCTCACGGCCACGGCCGGCTGGGCGACGATGGCGGCCAGGTTGGCGTTGCTGTAAAGGTAGGCCTGCGCGCTAGTAGTCGTCGTTGCCAGGCCTTTGATCGAGAGCGTGCTCGTCAGGTCGCCATAGGTCTTGTTGATCACCACCACGGTAACTGCGTTGTCTGCGCTGCGCAGCGCTCCGTAGACCGACAGAATCCCCTGGTTGCCGCTCGCTGAGGCCAGCGCCGTGTCGCCAAACATCGATTTGTTCCCGTCGTAGTTGCGATAGATCTCATATGCCATCAGGCCGGGAACCTGCGTGGTTGGATCCGGCGCTCCCCAAAGGGTTGCCATATCGAGGCCATACATGCCGAAGATGCCCAGGATGTCGGCCTGCGCCACTGCGCCGTTGATGTGCTCCTGTCCGCCCCAGTTGTACTCGGTAAAGGCTACCTTCGTGCCGGGGTAGTCCCTGGCAACCCAGGCTTGCGCCATGGGAATCAACTGCGGCGCCTGCGGCGGAACATTGCAGCTCGAGGTGTAATTCGCGTCGGTGATGTAGTTCGGCTGCGGTTCGTTAGGATCGGTATAGGTTGGGTCCCAGAAGACGCGCGTCGAGTTCAGCCGCGCCTGTTGCTCCCCGGTGTCGCCCGCCGTGCTAAAGGCGACGCCATTCCCGTCGTACGTGGCCGCATAGTAGGTGTGCAGGTCCAGGTAATCGAGCAGGCGCGCGCCGTAGGCGTTCGAGGCTGCCGCGAATTGCTGCAAGTAGTACTCGACGAGCGGGACGCCGCCGTGCGCTTCGCGATCGACCGGATTGCTCCACGGCTGCCAGCAGGGGCCACCCTCACTGCCCCAACCGCTCTCGACATCCTTCTTGGAATAGAAGTAATCCCACCAGTAATCCATTACAGGACCGCTCACCCCGGCGGTTGGATCCGCCTCCTTGACGGCCTTTGCCGCGGCAATGCTTGTGTTTGTCAGCTCGTCGTAGGTGAAGGGCAGGGGATGCACATCGATGTGCACCCCGTCCCACCAGCTCGGCTCGTTGTCCAGCTCGTAGATGTCCACGCCGCCATGGGCCGCGTTTCCGAACTTGTTCACAAGGAAACTCACCCAGGTGCCATCGAAGGTAGCTGGCTCGACCTGGTAGTAGGTGTCGGTGGGATCGTTCACCACCCTGTTGCCATTGGTCAGGATGCCGTTGCCGCAGTCCGTCCGGTACGGGTCGACCGCCTGCTGCGCCCCGTACTTGGCCACGGAGAAGCTGCATGCCGAGTTGTCCGCCGGCACCCATCCGATGAGGGGAACCGTTCCCAGGGTCTTGGCCCCGACTGCGGCATCGTTCTCGACCTGAGTGTTGAACCCGCTGGTGTTGGGAGCGCCGCTGGCCGTGTCGAGAGGGTTGCTGTTGTCGATATAGTTTTCGAAGTACCAATCGCTGCCTTTGGCATCAAGGTCGTACAGGTAGTTGTAGCTGGTGGCTTCGTTTCCACCCCAGCGATCGATGGGAAGGCTGATGGCCGCGGCTGCGGCCTTGTAGCTGGAGCCGGCATTCATGCCGTAGATGTAGGGGCTGATGGCATGGGTTTGCCCGGAGGTGCTGGCATCCACTGTAAGCGAAGGTCCTGCCGCCGCAGCCGGCTGGGTGAGAGTCACGGTGGCGCTGCCGCTCATGCCGTTGGTGGCGCCCGAGGTACTGATGGCCGTCACCGTCACCGTCGCCGGAGCCGGGTAGGGCGTGGTGTAGAGGCCGCTTGTGCTGATGGTGCCGGGGTTCAGGCTGCTGCCCGAAGGCGCGGCCACCGACCAGGTCACCGCCGAACTGGCCGTGCCGTTGATCGCGGCCGAGAACTGTATCTGGCTGCCGATCGTGGCGCTCGCCGGATTGGGCGTCACGACCACCGCGGGCGCGGCGTCGCTGGCTGTCACCGCCGTATTGGCATTCATTGTCGCGTCGCAGGTAACGATGGCGGCGCTGGTGCATCCGCTCCATGCCGAGAAGCTGTTGCTGGCCGAGCTGGCTCGCGCGGTCGGCGTGACGGATGTGCCCGCCTCGTAGGTCCGCGTAAAGCTCGTTGTCCCGTTCGTCGAGCCGTCGATGTCGGCTGCCGAGACGCTCGCCGCCACTCCGCTGGCCGGGTTGGCCGAGTTCACCGTCAGCACATAGGTCGTTACCGGGGGAGGAACCGTGACACTGTTGCTGCCCCCGCGGGCAGTCATCCACAGGCTCGGCCCGACTCCCAGCCAAGCCGCCCAAACCCACCGCAAACCTCGCCCGCCCGCCATGCCGTTGGCCTTCGGAATCTCCAGCCGGAATCTCGCGCTTCCCGGCGAACCGGAGGCGCCGAGGCCCCTCCCGCAGGAGGTGCACCAACAATTCTACTACTTGCGCTCCGGTCGCATCGTCGCCCACTCGGAGAATGCTGAGGGCATCGCGGTCGGGCGTCGCGGTCCGACTTTGGCGAGCGTTATCGCCTCATATCGGTAGCTTGCGGTAGGCAACGCAGACTGCCAGGCGTGTCCGTGCGAAATCAGCGGAATCGCCAAAATCCGCCTGCGCGGCAGGAAGGTTTGTGGAAAATGACCACGGGCCGGAGTGCCCCGACGGATGAACTCCACAAACGCCGTCTTTTGTCCATAACCCTGGATCGACGGGCTCAGCTCCCTATTTGCGAGCTAACCGTAAGCCTGGATGCCGGTGATTGAGGTTTGGGCTGAGGACCCCAGCTTGGGACATCCGAACTCCAGTCCGCGGCGCGGCGCACCTACCCTAATGAGGCATTTCGCCCCTCTTTATCGCGTCTTCAGTGTGAGCCTGGAACTGGAACCAACGTGTGGACCTTACTTAGCAGTGGCGCTGACATCAAGCGGCATGCCGGTTCCAGAATTTGCAGATCACAAAGTCTTAAGTGAATGTATACTCAGCCCTACCGGGAACCTCAAAATGGAAATCCCGGATAATCGACTGTGCTCGGGAAGCCATAATCGAAATCCCGGGTGGACTCGCTTGTCCAGCTCACGGCGATGGCAGCGGCAACCTGCCATGCTATTCACCAGATTCCGAAGTTAAAGAAAGAGAGCTCCCATGCGTAACGCTGTTTTCAATGGCGTCACAACGTTTTGCCCCAGGAAAGCTGGCAGGTCACGGGCAAGGTTCCTGCTCGCGTTCAGTGCGATGGCGTTTGTGTTCACCGGGTCCATCTCCATCGCACAGGATTCCAAAACTCCGGCCGTACTGCCCGCGCCATCCAGCGGCAAAGCCATCGTCTGCATCTACCGCGTGTACAGGTTTACCGGCTCGGCCTCACACGACGATCTCTATGTCAACGGCACTCATCTCGCCAGACTCCTCAACAGCGAATACACGTTTTTGGAGGTGCCGCCGGGGACTGTTGTGATCTCCGGATTGGCCAAGATGTACTATGGAAGCGCCATCATGTCTGCTGGGGCGGCCCTCAATCAAGCCTTGCAGAAAGAAAACGAGCGGACCCGGTTTGAGGCGGAGGCGGGCAAAACCTATTACTTCAAATGGACCGCCGGACCCATGGGAACGGCGATTAAGGTCACGCCTGTGGATCCCAAGGTCGGAGCCAAAGAGATGCGCAAGCTCCATCTCTCCAAGCCCGTTGACGACAAGGAAGAGGCGAATCCAGGAGCGAAAGATTCAGACAAACCGCCGGCAAAATGACCTCGCAATTATATCGCAGTGGCGGTCAACACGGTCTGGATTCCTCGCATGAACGTGGCGCTGCCCCAATTGAGAGCCCGTTTAAGCGGAGCGATGGACGACGATGCGCGCGCTCCAGGCTTGGTTGCCGCACGGCGACCGTGACGAGGGCTGAAACTCCCTGATCAGATCTATCGGCGGAAGTGCACCTATCCTCCGGTGTCGGTCCAGTAAGCCGCTGCCGGTCAATTGCCGTCTAACTCCCGATCCGTCGACGACGTGGGGCGCGGATCGGATTAAGAGATCCTTGGCCGCAGGGCAGCACCGGGGCAGCACGTCGGCGGTCCGTGGGGCCCTTCACGCCCAGGTGGCGAACTGAACTGGACCGAAGGAGCCAAATCTTTTCAATGGTTTAGCGATCCCCACTCCGACCCCTCCCGTCACTTTGCCTATTTCTTGCCTATTCTTTGCATCGGTGACCTCTTGCATCTGCTTACGTGTTGTACTATAGTATAACAGTACGGCACTGACGATGAGCGAATGGATCGACAACCAGCCGATTTACCGCCAGCTTCGAGACCGCGTGGTAGCGATGATTCTCGACGGGGTCCTCAAGGAAGGCGATGCGCTGCCGTCCGTGCGCAATGTGGCCACCGACCTCAGGGTCAATCCCATCACCGTTTTGAAGGGATATCAGGAGCTGATGGACGAAGAGCTTGTCGAAAAAAGGCGCGGCCTCGGCCTGTTTGTGCGGGCCGGGGCGTGTGATCGCCTCCTGAAACTGGAACGCGAGAGGTTCCTGACCGACGAATGGCCCCGGATCCTGGCCGCCATCCAGCGACTCGGGCTGAAACGCGAGGTACTGCTCGATGCGGCGGCGCCATCGCGGTCGAAATCGCTGAAGGAGGAGCGCTGAACCTATGGCATGCATAGAAGCACGCGGGCTCCGCAAAGTGTTCGGAACCACGGTCGCCCTTGACGGCGTGGACCTGCGGCTGGACGAGGGCCGCATCCTCGGGCTTATCGGTGCCAATGGCGCCGGCAAAACGACGGCGCTGCACGCGATTCTCGGCCTGGTGGAGCACGAAGGCAACCTCAAAGTTCTCGGGCTCGACCCATGGGCCGCGCGCGAACAACTCACGCGCGAGGTGGCGTTCATTGCGGACGTCGCCATACTGCCGCGCTGGCTGCGCGTCGCCCAGGCGCTCGACTATATGGCCGGCGTTCACCCGCGATTCGACCGCGTGAAGGCGGAAGCCTTTCTCCAAGACAGCGGGATCGCGCGCGCCAGCAAGGTCCAGGAACTTTCCAAGGGCATGGTGGCGCAACTACACCTCGCACTGGTGATGGCCATCGACGCGAAACTGCTGGTGCTCGACGAGCCTACGCTGGGTCTCGACATCCTCTATCGCAAGAAATTCTACGATTCGCTGCTGAATGACTATCTCGATCATGCCCGCACCATCATCGTGTCGACGCACCAGATCGAAGAGGTCCAGCACGTCATCACCGACCTACTGTTCCTCCATGCCGGCCGGATCGTGCTTGGCTGTACCATGGAGGAATTTGACGCGCGATTTACCGAGCTCACCGTCAACCCCGACCAGTTTGCCGCGGCGCGGGCGCTCGGGCCAATTGACGAACGGCGGACCTTCGGACGCGTCGTGCTGCTGTTCGACGGTGTGGACCGGACGCGGCTCGCCGCCCTTGGCGAGGCGCATACGCCGGGCATCGCCGATTTATTCGCCGCCAAGATCGCTCGAATCGGCGGAGAGGCTCAAGGAGCGGTGGAATGAATCCCGCATTGAATGTTGACCGCAGCGCTGTGCCGGAGCCGGGGGAGCGCACACCCGCGACGCCTTCGCGGACGCGTCCGTTTTACTGGTCGGTACGGCGCGAACTCTGGGAGAACCGCGCGATCTACCTGGCGCCGTTGGTGACTGCCGGCGTGGTTATCCTAGGGTTCTTCATCAACGCCGTTCGCTCGCTGCGCGGAGCCGGCGCGACGGTGTCTCTCCAGCTTCCCAACCAGGCAACCCCGATCGAACTGCCTTACGGAATCGCCGCGGTTCTGATCGCCATAGTCGGCGTAGTGACCGCCGCGCTCTATTGCCTGGATGCGCTGTATGTTGACCGGCGCGACCGGAGCGTCCTGTTCTGGAGATCGCTGCCGGTCTCGGATTCGACAACCGTACTCGCGAAGGCTAGCATTCCGCTCGCCGTGGTTCCTCTGGCGATCTTCGGAACTATTGTGGCAACGCACGGGGTGATGCTCGTCCTGAATCTGGTTCTGCGGCTCGCAAAGAGCGCCGCGGCGCCGGCGCTGCAGTCGCCGATGCCGCTGGGCCAGTTGTGGGTGGCGCTATTGTACGGGCTGGCGGCCATGGCGCTCTGGCTGGCGCCTCTTTACGGCTGGCTTCTGGTGGTCTCGGCTTGGGCTCGGCGCGCGCCGCTCCTGTGGGCTTCGCTGCCGTTGATTATTGCCGGCATTCTCGAAAAGGTCGCGCTCAACACGTCCCACTTCGCGGACTTCCTCAGTTATCGATCTTTCGGCTGGTTCGGGGCAGCTTTCGGAGGGCGGCGGCCCTGCTGCATCCCGCATCCGCTCTCGGCTGTCGCTGCCGGCCGATTCCTCACCACGCCCGGGCTGTGGACCGGGCTTGTAATGGCGGCGATTTTCCTGGCCGCGGCGGCCCGTTTGCGCCGTTATCGCGGCCCGATCTGACGCAGGCAGTCTTCGCCTCGATTCTTGCTGAAAGGGTAACGAGTATGAGCACGGCAGTTATTGCAACACAAATTGCGGAAACGAATTCCACGAAGCGCGTCCTGGTGGCCAGCTTTTTCGGATTGGTGATGGGATGCCTGTGCGCATCCGCTGGGTTCTCCATGGGCATCCTGAAGTTCACGCCCATGATGCTGGGTTGGGTATTGCTCAATCGCACCGTGATGGGCGCCGCGATCGGCATCTCCGGGTTGAAGGTGCATTGGGCCTGGAACGGAATCGTCATCGGCTTGGTGACCGGTTCGGTATTCTCCTACTACCTCTTCATGAACGTGGCGGGACCGTTGCCGGCGATAAACGCCATGGTCAATGGAGTATTCGGCTTGCTCATCGAGTTCTTCACGACCGTGGTGTTTAAGCAGCCATCGCTTGCCATGACGAGGGCGAAGCGCGCGGCGTGAGCGCTGAAAAGGGGGCACAGATGCTGGATAGGGGCCAAGCAGTCACACAGTCGCTCGTGGGGAAGCGCGAGAGCAACGCCGGCGCGTTCGACGTCGAAGCGGTGCGCGCGGACTTCCCCATTCTGCACCGGCCGGTTCGAGGGCGTCCGCTGGTTTACCTCGACACGGCCGCGTCGGCGCAGAAACCAATGCAGGTGATCGAGGCCGAGCGATCGTTCTATTCCGCGGAATACGCCAACATTCATCGCGGCATCTATTTCCTCAGCCAGCGGGCGACGGAACTTTACGATGCGGCCCGCCGGAAGGTGCAGGCGTTCCTGAATGCGCGCCGGCCGGAAGAGATCGTATTCACGCGCGGCGCCACCGAGGGGATTAACCTGGTGGCCGCGAGCTTCGGGGAAGCTTTTTTGCATGCAGGCGACGAGGTGGTGATCACCGGCCTGGAGCATCACTCGAACATTGTGCCGTGGCAGTTTCTGCGCGAGAAGAAGGGCATCGTCCTGAAGGTGGTTCACCTGAACGATCGCGGTGAGGCGCCGCTGGAGGAATTCACGGCGCTGCTAAGTCCGCGCACACGTTTGGCGGCATTCGCGCACGTTTCGAACGCGCTCGGAACCGTGCTCCCGGTGGCCGCGATGATCCGCGCGGCGCACCGGGTGGGAGCCAAGGCGCTGATCGACGGGTCGCAGTCCGTGGTGCACCTGGGTGCGGATGTGCAGGAGCTGGATTGCGACTTTCTGGTCTTCTCCGGCCACAAGCTCTACGGACCGACCGGTATCGGCGTGCTCTATGGCAAAGAGGCGCTGCTGGAGGCCATGCCGCCATACCAGGGCGGCGGCGACATGATCGCCAGCGTCACGTTCGAAAAGACCAAGGTTGCGGCGCTGCCGGCGAAATTCGAGGCAGGAACGCCGGCCATCGCGCAAGCGGTGGGGCTGGGCGCTGCGATCGACTATTTGACCCGCGCCGGGCTGGAACGCGTCGGCGTCCACGAGGCGGGATTGCTGCGCTATGCCACCAGTCGTTTGTCCGCAGTGAAGTCGCTGGCGATCATCGGGACGGCGGCGGACAAGGCTTCGGTGATTTCGTTCGTGATGGAGGGCGTCCACCCGCATGATATCGGGCAGGTGCTGGACAGCCAGGGTATCGCCATTCGCGCCGGGCACCATTGCGCCCAGCCTGTGATGGCGCGCTTCGGTGTTCCGGCCACCGCGCGAGCCTCGTTCGGGTTGTACACCACGGCGCGTGATGTGGATGCGTTGGTTGAGGCAGTGGAAATGGCGGAGGCCCTGTTCGCGCGATGACCGGCATCGGCAATCTTTATCCGGCGGCCGTTCTCGAACACAGCCGCCACCCTCGTAACCGCAGAACGATATCCGGCTGCACCCATGCCGCCAGCGGTGAGAACCCGGCGTGCGGCGATGAGGTTCGCGTCTTCCTGGTGCTGGATGTGGGCGGAATCATCGAGGACGTCGCGTTCGAAGCGAAGAGTTGCGCGATTGCCACCGCATCGGCCTCGCTGATGACGGAGGTGCTGCCAGGAAAGACGCGCGCGCAGGCGCGGGCGCTGTTCGACCGTTTCCACGCGATGGTGACGGACGGGGCGGAGCCCTCAGCGGACGGAATGGAAGCCGAAGTCGAACGGCTGGGCGCGTTGTCGGCGCTGAGCGCTTATCCGGTGAGGGAGAAGTGCGCGACGCTGGCCTGGCACGCCATGCTGGCGGCGCTGGAAAGCGCGCGCGAGGGCACACCTGCGTCCGGCGCCATTGAACAGTCAGCGTAAGGTCGGCCAGGCTAGCGAAGCCGCCCACTGCGATCGTTATGGGAACGGCGCTCCCGGGGCTGATCGATTCGGACCCGCGCGTTCATTTGCGCCGAACGAACCGCCGCTGCTCTCGCTGCGCGAATACCACGAAGAAGAGAGAGCGACGCCGCGATGATCGGGCTCGGAGTTGATTAGTAGGTTGGGCCGGCCCCTGGTGATTGCGCTCGCTGTGATAATGGATCACGAAATTTCGGATGGCCGTCCGCAACGATTTCCTCTCCAAACAGGATCATCCGCTCCAGACAGGATTCTTTGATGGTCAGCACCATCAGCATTTTCACCTACGTTCTCCTTCGTTTCGGTATTACGATCGACTGCGAGCGCTGTTCGGCGATTGCTCGTAGTTGTGCGCGCAAGTCGCGCACCACGACGAGGGTGCAGAAGCGAAAGGCTGAAGTGGCGTCGGTGGCACACTGCTGTTCGCGGACCAACTCAGCGGGTCGACGCCCCAACGCTGTCTGCCGCGGGCGCTGGCCGGCGTTCATTCCCGTCCGGCGTAACTACTCGCGTAACCTCATTGGACCACTCACGTATGGATTGCCTCGCTCGTAGAAGCGCAGTTCGCGATCCACGTTGCGCGTCAAACCGATGCGTACACTTCTGCCGATGGCGCCCGTTTGCCGCCGGCTCGTCGCGAGCCAGAGTGGACCGGGGGCGCACAGGTCCAGACCATCCTGCCTGAAATCAATCTGCATCGCCTGGGCAAGCCGGCCTGGCCCCCGGGCTAGATCGAGCAGACCTGCCCCGCCTCGGAAGCGTTGCATCCGATCGATTCCATCGAGTGGTTCGAGAGCACGCAACAGGACTCCCGCGCCGACTCCGACCGCCTCGCTCGTTACGTTCAGCATGAACGATGAACCGTAAGTGAAGTATACGTAAGCGTATCCTGCCCCAAGAAATAGTGAGGCATTGCGACGCGTCTCGCCGCGAAATGCGTGCCCCGCCGAATCACCGACCGGATAAGCTTCCGTTTCGACGATGCGCCCGCTGAGCCTGCCATCAGCGGTATCATGGACCACTACTCTGCCAATCAGGTAACGCGCCAACTCCACGGTACCCACCGGGAGTTCTGTTCGATGAAGACGCCGAAGACGACAAAGCGGAATCGACTGGCCTACGCGTTTCATTTATCTGCGCTACTGCGGAGCGCCGGCTGTGTCTGAAAGCGGCTGGAGTTCGCCGAGCATTGTGGGGATGAGTTCCGAAACGGTCGGGTGAATGTGCACGGCCCGCTGAATGACGGTATACGGCGCCCTGGCGTACATCACGTCAAGGATCGAGTGAATGGCCTCGTCGCCGCCGGTTCCAAGGATGGCAGCTCCGAGGATCTGGTGAGTTTGGGCATCAACGATGATCTTCATAAAGCCCTGCGTCTCGCCCTTCTCAACGGCGCGAAGGACCTTCGTCATAGGACGCCGGCCAATCAGCGCCTGGCGGCCGCCTTTGCGAACTTCTGTCTCCGTCAAGCCCGCACGGCCGAGCGGGGGGTCGATGTACAGAGCATAAGCGGTAATGCGATCGCTGACTTTGCGCGGGTCATTGTCCAGAAGATTCGCCGCGACAATCTCAGCATCGTTGAAGGCCGTGTGGGTGAATGCGCCCTTCCCATTGCAATCCCCTAACGCCAAGATTCCAGGGACGCTGGTGCGCAACTGGTCATCAACGACAATGTACCCGCGTTTATCGACGGCAACGCCTGCCTCTGTGAGACCGAGGTCATCGGTATTTGGACGGCGTCCCACCGCCAGCAGGACGTGTGACCCGCTTACTTCGGGATCGCCACTGGTGCAGTCAATGTGAGCGAGAATGTCCCCGCCGCGCCTCGAAAAGCCAATACAAGTTGCGTTTGCCCGAACGTTGACGCCTTCGTGCTCGAGGATGCCCCGGATGGCGGTCGAAACATCCTCATCTTCGTGCTGAGCCAGGTGCGACGCCGTATCGACAATGGTAACTTCACTCCCAAACCTGCGGTACATTTGCGCGAATTCCAGGCCGATGTAGCCGCCGCCTACGATGATCAGGTGACGCGGAAGAAAGTCGACGTCCATAATCGAGCTATTGGTAAGGTATGGGACTCCTTCGATACCAGGCATCTGAGGCAACACTGCGCGACCGCCTACGTTGATGAATATCCGATTCGCCGTCAGCCTCTCGGCACCGACGCTCACCTCTTTTGAGGACTCGAAGCGACCGTGGCCCTGGTACACGGTGCAGTTGGTCATGCCTCTCAGCCAGCTCTCGACGCCGCTTCTCGACTGCCCCGAAATTGCGTCTTTCCTCGATTTGACTAGCTTCATATCGACGCTCGCCGGGCCATTGTTGACTACGCCGAAATCGGCTGCGCGACGAACCATGTGGGCCGCATACGCGCTTGCGACCATAGTCTTCGTGGGTGTGCAGCCGGTGTTGACACACGTGCCGCCGAACAATTTGCGCTCGATAATCGCAACTTTCATCCCCGTCCCCGCCAGGCGCTGCGCCAGGAAGGGACCAGCCTGACCGGTTCCGATGATGATCGCGTCGTAGGTCTTGGTCATTGAACTCCTTGTTCGGCGGGTTGGGCGCCCCACGGCGAAGCCTCAAAAAACCCGTGTCCGCCGTTTTCGGTGGCATCTGCTGACCGCGGGAAATCCAATTGCACGTGCGGGGCCGCCGCGGCAGCAAGGTCCGGGGCACGGAATATTGCGGCGTTTGCCGATTGTCAATACGATACGAGTTGCCG
This sequence comes from Bryobacterales bacterium, assembly GCA_963761855.1. GTDB lineage: Bacteria > Acidobacteriota > Terriglobia > Bryobacterales > Bryobacteraceae > Bog-375. Next base: position 32,397 of record CAVXJY010000070.1, read on the forward strand.
CGGACCTGCAATCGCGCCTCGATGCGGCGTCACGCGATCCGCTGGACCCATTGGCTCCGCCACGCTGGCGCCTCGAAGGGATCGGCGAAATACTGTGTCTCGTGCACGACCTTACCGTTGCGGAACTCCATAATGCTCACCGTGTATGCCGGTCGCACCTGGTAAGTGATTATGTATTCCGTGATCCAGAGGTCGCCGTTTCCGACAATTCGCTTGACGTTGAAACCGGACGGCTTGCCTGGATGATGACTCCGCAAGGCCTGCAGATTGCTTCGCCCGAGGATTCGCTCGCCTGACTGCGGATAATCGCAAATAGCATCGTCAGCGTAAATATCGTGTTCCGCGTTTGCATCGCCGGCTGCCGACGCCTGCCAGTGTTGATTCAGAGCTCCACGTATTTGTTCTTCTTGCATGATCATCTCCCTTGTGGAATGAAACCCGGGCTGCCGGTCTTCACTACTTCTTTGAACCTTTGCGGCCGCATCGGGAATTAGGGTGCCAAAGCCCCTTAAATGGAGCCACTTCTCGTCCGATGCGGCTTGGAGAAAACATCTGATTGTAGGATTCTACCTCAGGTGCGGAAACTTCAGAGGTTAGGATTATGAAAAAGCTGGCGAAGTCTAAGCCATTCGGTACGGGAGCGCACCGGAAACTCACTACCGAACGGGCGTCCATTCAGAGCTTGCCACACGATGGCCGGCTGGAGCGGGTGACATGGCGGGATAAGAGGCAGGGGGAAGTGTCGGTGCGTGACATACCGCACGTATTGTACATTGTGGGCGGTCTGCGATAGGAATACCGCAGCCTTCCAGGCGGAATCTCCGCCTCCCACTACGGCAACGTGATCGTTCTCGCACATCTGGGATTCAATGAATGTAACGCCGTAGAAGGTGCCCTTTTTCCAAACTGATCGAGCAAGAACTTAACTTATAGCGGCGCCATCGGGCTCGAAGAGTACATCGCCCCGCTCGACTTTGCCGAACGCGTCCTATCACACGATTGCGGCCTTTCTGGGGAGACGTCAGTACAAGAAACGTCTGCGTACGGACAATCCCGATTTTCGCACCCGTGGCAAGCCGCCCCAGGAAAGTTTGGGGTTCATCCGCACAAGTCTGGCCGCTGTGCCGCCGATCTCCTCTGGTCGCAGCCGGCGCTGCCGCATAGGATGGTAAGAATGGGAATCTGCGAGCACGTAAAAGAAGCCAAGGATCTGCAACCTTCAAAGCGGGTCTGCGAGGAGTGCGTGAAGACGGGCGACTCATGGGTGCATTTGCGAATCTGCCTGGCCTGCGGACATGTCGGATGCTGCGATTCCTCCAAGAACAAACACGCCACGAAACATTTTCACTCGTCCCGTCATCCTATGATGCGATCCATCGAGCCGGGCGAGGACTGGGGCTGGTGCTTTGTCGATGAGATTCAGTACGATCTGTCCCGCGGGGCGAAACATGCGCAGGTGATGGAATAACGCAGCGGGCGACAACACGGAATTGCCTAATGGACACTGATGACGCGATCGGTATCGGCACCGGCCAGGGCGGCCCGCCGCTCGCCGCTCCATTTTGAATCTCGATTTGGCACCCTCGCATCTCATCGTGGTGGGCGGCAGTTATGTGGGTATCGAGTTTGCGCAGATGTTCCGACTTTTCGGGAGCCGGGTGACCGTCGTCGAGATGTCGCCGCGCCTGGTCTTACGCGAGGACGAAGATGTCTCGGCCGCCGTTCAGGAGATTCTTCAAGACGAAGGGTGCGAATCAGAACTTCCGGTAGTTCAACAGGCGGTGCGGTTGGCCGAATCGGTGCGACCGCAACTGGTTTCAACCGCACTACGAATATGTTTACTCGGGATTCCGGTGCGCGAGAGGAGTTTGACCCTTGGCTAGCAGAGCATTTGTTCTCGATGTACCATCGGCCTTTGCGAGAGACGTTCGCGACGGTCTGACCAAGTCCGGTCAAAAGGAACTGGCCTCGAAATACCTCTATGACGAGGTAGGCTCGAAGCTGTTTGAAGTCATCAGCGTTCTGCCGGAATATGGCCTTACCCGCGCCGACGAGCGCGTGCTGCAGCGGTCCGCCCATGAGATCGCGGATCGCCTGCCCGGCGATACCGTTGTCGCGGAACTGGGAAGCGGCAACGGACGCAAGACACGGTCGATCCTGGAAGCCTTCGGCCGACGCCGTCACACCTCTTACTACCCGATAGAGATTTCTCCCACCGCTCTCGCTATCTGCCGCCGGGACTTGGCCGACATCGATTGCATCAGCATCGTTGGCTTCGAACGCGAGTATCTCGACGGCCTCTCCGAAGTAACGGCCCGCCGCCGCGCCGGGCAGCGCATCCTATTACTGTTCTTGGGAAGTACGATAGGCAATTTCGACCGTCCTGCCGATCTTGTATTTCTGCGGGACATTCGTAGCCTCCTGAATTCCGGAGACGCGCTGCTTCTGGGAACCGACCTCGAAAAACCCGCGGATCGGCTGATTCGCGCGTATGACGATTCGCTCGGGGTAACTGCCGCTTTCAATCTGAATCTGCTGGCGCGAGTCAATGCCGAGCTCTATGCTGATTTTCGGCTCGACGGATTCGAGCACGTCGCTCTCTTTAATGCCGAAACCAGGAGCATCGAGATGCACCTGCGATCGACGCGGGTCCAGCGCGTAACCGTCGGTCTTCCCGGCTTCTCCGTCACGTTCCGTGAAGGCGAGACTATCTGGACGGAGACCAGCCACAAGTATTCCCTCGCTGAGGTGGACTCGCTTGCGCGGCGGACCGGCTTTCGCCGCCAGGCCCAATGGGTGGACGTCGAATGGCCCTTCGCCGAAACTCTCCTGGTCGCGGATTGAGACCGCGGATTGAGACCAGCGAAGCGTCCGCCTTCTGCTGTACAATGCTTCGGCATGCCCCTGGTCGAATTTCGCGACGTTGGTTACCAATTGGCCGGTAGGGCGATCCTCTCACACCTCAGCTTAAGTGTTGAGGCCGGCGAGACGCTCGTCTTCCTCGGCCGAAGCGGCTCGGGCAAGACCACCGCTCTCAAAATGATCAACGGCCTGCTGTTCCCCACGTCCGGACAGGTCTTGGTGGAAGGCCGCTCCACAGCAGAATGGGATCCCATCCAGCTAAGGCGACGTATCGGCTATGTCATCCAGGAGTCAGGACTCTTCCCGCATTTCACAGTCGCCCGCAACGTCGGCCTCGTACCGTCCCTGGAAGCCTGGAGTCCGGCAGACATCGAAGATCGCGTGGATGAACTCCTGCGGAAGGTCGGTCTGCCGCCCGCCGAATTCCGCGCCCGCTATCCGCGGCAACTTTCCGGCGGCCAAAGACAACGCGTAGGCGTTGCTCGCGCCCTCGCTGCGAAACCCACTCTGCTGCTTTTCGACGAGCCCTTCGCCGCCCTCGATCCCGTCACGCGCCGCGAGCTCCAACAGGAATTTCTGGCCCTGAACCGCGATTTCCGTACAGCCTCCGTTTTCGTCACTCACGACGTTCGCGAAGCCTTGCGGCTCGGCACCCGCATTGCGATGCTGGCAGGTGGGCAACTCGAGACGGTGGTCCCTTCCGAGGATTTCCGGAGCGCCCAAACCACGGAGGCCCGCGCCTTCCTGAAGGATTTGGAGGATTAGATCCTGATGCGCGGGGACCTGGCAAATGACATCCTTCGTCTCTCCGTTCAGCACCTTGTGTTGGTCGTGATGGCGATGGCTGTGGCAATTCTAATCGGCATTCCGGGCGGCATCCTTCTCACTCGCCGGCCTTCTCTTCGCAACTGGCTCCTTGGGTTGGCCAGCATCGTGCAAACGATTCCCAGCCTGGCCCTTTTCGGCTTTCTGATTCCCCTCCCTTTCATAGGTGGGATCGGTCCCAGAACCGTCATCGTGGCGCTCGCTCTCTACGCGCTCTTGCCCATTCTTCGCAATACCGTCGTAGGCATCGCCTCCATCGATCCGGCGGTCTGCGAAGCGGCAACCGGTATGGGCATGACGGAAGTCCAGATTCTGCGCCAGGTGCAATTGCCGCTGGCCACGCCAACCATTTTTGCCGGCATTCGCGTTGCCACGGTCACCACCATCGGCACCGCCACCATTGCGGCTGCTATCGGCGGCGGTGGGCTGGGTGTGTTCATTTTTCGCGGCCTAGCCTCCGTCGATTCCGCGCAAATTCTTGCAGGGGCCGTGCCCGCGGCGCTCTTGGCCCTGTTGGCGGATGGAGGGTTGGGATGGATCGAACGAAGAGTTTCGTCAGTCTGATCGCGGTGCTCCAATTGTGCGCCTGTTCGCATGCCGATCGCGCGATCCGGATCGGCTCGAAAAACTTCACCGAACAGATCGTACTCGGTGAAATCATCGCGCAGCATCTGGAGCACCGCTTGCACCGAAAGGTCGAACGGCAATTCAATCTTGGCGGAACTCTGCTGGCCCATGAAGCTCTCATCAGCGGCGAAATCGACCTCTATCCGGAATACACCGGCACGGCCCTGACGGCGATTCTGAAAGACTCCACTGGCGCCGCCGATGCGGCTCCCGTGCTGGAGCGCGTGCGTGCCGAATATCGCCGGCGCTTCCAGATCGAATGGCTAGCTCCGCTCGGCATCGACAACAGTTTTGCCATGGTGGTGCGCGGACCTGAGGCGCGCAGCCTCCACCTGAACACTTTAAGCGATGCCGCTCGCATTGCGGAAGGATGGAAGCTTGGCGCAGGATACGAATTCGAACAGCGCGCGGACGGCCTGGCCGCGCTTAAGAATACGTACCACCTGCGCTTTCCCGCCGCCCCGGTCAGTATGGATCTTGGGCTTCTCTATCAAGCTCTCGAGCAGCGTCAGGTTGACATGATCGCCGCCAATGCCACCGATGGGCTGCTCTCGAAACTGGATCTCAAGGTGCTCACCGACGATCGCCATGCCTTTCCGCCCTACCAGGTTTGCATCGCCGTCCGTCGCGACAGTCTGGACAGGATTCCCGATTTAGAGGCCGCGCTCCAGGAACTGTCCAACAAATTCACTAATCGGATCATGCAACACCTCAACTATGAAGTAGACGCCGAGCATCGCCCCGTAGTTGAGCTAGCTCGCGACTTCCTGAAGCAGTCTGGAATGTGACCCTGCACACTGTGAGGTTCCGTGCATGTGTCCCGATGCCCAGACTTGGCGCGCGTTGTTTTCGCGTCTGCCCGTCGACTCTGCCCGCGGGCAGTTGCCGGAGACGTTTCCGCGCTTGCGTCGCGCGTTCCTGACGAAAGGAACCCACGAAGGCGCACATGTGGTACAACTTAGTGCGATGAGTGCGGCGCCATACCGCTGTTCTATAACATGATTCGCAAGTGGATAGGAGACAACACACGATGCAATCCAGGGTTCTCATTTGTCTGATGGCGGCCTCCTGTGCGGCTGCAATGGCTCAGTCTGAATCGGCGCTCTCCTGCGCAAACCTCGCCGATCTCAAGATTGAAGGCGTCGAGATTACGAAGGCAGCGGCTGTTCCCGCGGGCACAACCGTTCCGCCGACGTATCCCGGCGCCCCAAGCTCCGGCCCATTGACTGCGCATTGCCGCGTGGACGGCGTCGTCAACCGGCGCAGAGGAGCCGGCGGCGAGGAGTTCGGAATCGGCTTCGCGCTGGCGCTGCCTGAAAAGGGAGCCTGGAATGGGGACTTCATGATGCAGGGCGGCGGGGGCGGCAACGGCGTGGTGTCCTACCCGATGGGAGCGTCATACGCCGGGGAGAAACCTGCTTTGGTACGCGGGTTCGCGGTGGCCAGCACGGATACTGGGCACAAGGCGAAGAGGGGTCCGTTTGATTTCTCCTTTATGCGCGATCAGCAGGCGTATCTTGATTTTGCATATCTCGCCAATGCCGAGGTGGCGGGGGTGGCGAAGAAGGTCATCGCGCGGTACTACGCCAAGCCCGCGGCGTATTCCTACTTTGTCGGCTGCTCGACGGGCGGGCGCGAAGGCATGATCCTGTCGCAACGGTATCCCACGGTATTCAATGGAATCGTATCCGGCGATCCGGCGATGCGGACTGGCCTCTCCAATCTCGCCGTCGGCAAATGGATTCCGGTCGAGTACAACCAGGCGGCGCCCAAAGACGCGTCGGGAAAGCCGCTTATTGGCAAGCTGCTCAGCGATGACGACCGCAAGCTCTTCATGGCTGCGCTGATGAACCGATGCGACGCAAAGGATGGGGTGGCCGACGGGATGATTTCTGATCCGCTGGGCTGCGATTTCGATCCCGCGGTGCTGGCCTGCAAGAACGGCCAGAGCGATGGTTGCATTGCGCCTGAGAAGATTGCAGCCATCAAGAGGGCCTTTGCCGGACCCAAGAACGCGTATGGCACGCAGGTGTACCCGGGGTTCCTGTATGACGCAGGCATCGCGGAGACCGGTCCGGTCCCGGGACTGCTCGCCCTAGGCGCCAACGGCCTCTTTGGACCGTATCTGACCGCGACTGAGATCGATGTCGACAAAGAGGCACTGCACGCCTCCGATCCGCTAGTCGAGCCTGCGTCAACCAATCTGTCGACGTTTTCCGCGAGTGGCGGCAAAATCCTCTTCTTCCATGGCGACAGCGATCCGTGGTTTTCGCCACTGGATACGCTTGAGTACTACAAGTCCCTCGCCGCAACGAACGGCGGTGCGGACAAGGTGGCCGAATGGAGCCGGATGTTTCTGGTGCCGGGGATGCGTCACTGCGGCGGCGGGCCGGCACTCGATCAGTTCGACATGCTCAGCGCAGTGTCGAACTGGGTCGAGAAAGGCATTGCGCCGGAGTCGGTTATCGCCACGGGACAGGCATTTCCGGGACGAAGCCGGCCGCTGTGCGCGTATCCTACACACGCCCAGTACACAGGACAGGGAGACCCGAACGACGCTCGCAGCTTCAAGTGTCAATAGGGCGGCCGATCACGCGACACTGCCCAGCCCGGATATTCGGGCCTCTCAACCTTGTCGACCCAATGCCGGTGCGCGGGCTAACGGCAACCGGCTTGAGAGCAGAGGTTCTGGCTGAAGAACTTCATCACATGATTCTGAAAGCGGTCAGCCACGGCGCTGGTGTGCGTGCCGGGATAGATTTCAAAGCTGTTCGCGATTCCATACCTGTCCAGAATGTCGTGCAGTTTGCCGGTATCGACGCGTAGGCCGTCCTGATCGCCGACGTCCATGGCGATGGCGCGATACTGCTTGAGATTCCCGATGTACTGATCCACAAACGCGAGCGGCGCGTTCGCCGCCCATTTCGCAAGAATGTCCGGCTGGGGAACGCCATCCTTCATCGGCAAGTCGAGATAGAGCGGCGGATTCTGGGGATCGGGGGACCATGCCGCTGCCGAGGCGAGTTGAGCACGTGCGAAGAACGGCAGCTTTGCCGAGTCCTCCGGCGTCTTCACCGCTTCCAGGGTCTTCTTGAGTTCCGGGTTTGGCGGGCCGGCTGGCCGAGCGGACATGCAGCACGGACTCATGATGTACAGGCTCCCGAATACATCCGGATGCTTCATGCCGATGCGGGAGGCGCCGTAGCCGCCCATCGAATGGCCTACCAGGCCGCGGCTCATCCGATTCGGGATCGTTCGATAGTGCGCATCGATGTACGCCACCACATCGTGAGAAATGAACTTCTCGAAGTCCCCCGTGGTCACCGAACTCGAATACATCGACCCGTTGTGGACTGTCTTCGAATCCGGCAGCACAACGATCATCTCTTGGGCACCTTGGGCGAAGGCGCCTTCAACGGTCTGCGGGACATGGATCTCATGCGTCCATTGCTCGGCGCCAATCGAATAGCCGTGCAGCGCATAAACCACGGGGTACCGGCGATGCTGTTCCTTCTCGTAGCTGGGCGGCAGGAAGACGATCACGTCACGATCAACGGCATCTCCTTCCAGATTGCCTTCGAGCGCAGTGCCGTGGATTTTGATGTGCTCCACCGAAACCGGCTTTGCCCCCGGAACCACCGGCGGCACGATGGTCTGAACCTGAGCCGAGAGCATGGGCGCGAGTGAAACGGCCGCCCCCAGCACCACTGTCCAATACAACCTCGTAGTTCTCATCGTCGTCCTCATTCGGAACTTGTTGTCTTCATCCAAGCCTGGCACGCGCGTGCATTGATTCTGTTGCGATAGAAGCTACTGCAGCGAGTAGGAATAGATACTAACGCTGAACGGAGGCGCCTCGATGGCATCCGGAATCGCGCCGAGCGAATGCTCGTCCACCGCGACCTCCGGCTTCCTGCCGACCGCAACCACCGCATCCACCGACGAGGGCGCCATCTGCCAGAGATGTCCCTGACTGGCGAGCTTCGCGCCGTTGATCGAGAGCCTCATGCTTTGCCTGGAGTCCGAGGGATTCAGCACCGCGAACGTGAGCGTCTTGCGATCCTCGCTAAGCGCGGCGCTCACATCCAACGGATAAGTGTCGCTACCCGGATTGACTGCGGGCTGGTCGCCGCCGGCCGGATAAATGGGCTTGGGCTGGGGCGAGTCGCCGGAGACCTCGACCGGGATGGTGCCGAAGTGATCCCGGTACATCTTGAACAAGAGGCCGGTTGGATTCAAAACGGCCTCCGTCCTGGTCTGACTCATCATGGCCGTGGCGAAGGTGAAGGCGCCGAGTTGAAATAGCTCCGAATGGCGGAACATCTCGTGGAACGCCCAGGCATAGGCGGGTACCACCTTGTAAGAATTCGGTCCCCCACCCATGTAGGCCCATTCATCGATGGCGATCGGCACCGGTTTTGCTTTGAGTCCGGGAATGCGCTTCAGGTACTCCTGGTAGTGCTCGTACTTTACGCGGACCTGTGTCGCGGGCGCACGTTCCCATTCGATGAGCGGCTGGGGACCGATATTGACCTTCTTCTCCAGCTTCAAATCGGTGTGCATGTCGCTGGAGGAATAGTAGTGCTCACTGAGCATGTCGATGTTGTCCAGGCAGTGGGCGACCAGGTGGCCGCTCCAGTCCGCCGGAGAGAGATAATCCGGGACGAACTTGCCGCCGATGCGTTTGGACTGATTGGCTCCTGTCATAACATCGGGCATGGCTCCGGCGGCAATCAGCGTGATCGATGGGTCCACCTTCCGCATGGCCTTGGCGAACATGTCGTGCTTAAGTTCGAATTGTTCGGTCGACATGGCGCCCATCTGATAATCGCCCCAGGGCTCGTTGCCGATGCCCCACAGCTTGACGTTATACGGCTGGGGGTGACCGTTTGCGGCGCGCCATTTTCCCATCGGCGTGGTGATGGCGCCGTTGGTATATTCCACCAGCTCCCTTGCGGACCAAGCGTCGCCAAAGCCGGCATTGACCGTGATGTAGGGATCCACGCCGAGCAGACGGCAGAGCGTGAGGAACTCATCGGTGCCCACGTCGTTCGGTTGAACGGCGCGCCAGACCGGATCATAGATGGGCGGGCGCTTGTCCCGATCGCCGATCCCGTTGCGCCACTCGTAGGCGGAGACGAAGTTGCCCCCGGGGAAGCGATAGACGCCGGAGTGCAACTGCTTGAGCGCGGCGATGACTTCCTCGCGGAAGCCCTCGATGTTGTCGGCCGGCATCAGCGAAACCGCGCCGATGTGAAACGACCCCGTGCCGGTTCCGGTGATTTCGAGCTGCCCGTCGTCGCTATCGCCCTGGGCTTCGAAGTGGAACGGGACCTTCCGATACGCGGGGCCAAGGGCGCGAATCGTCGCCGTTTGCCGATCGCTCGCTTCTGTGCCCCAGACCAGGGTCACCTTCACCACCACGCCAGGGCTGCCGGCCAGCACGACGCGCCCCGTGTATGCCTTCCCTTTGCGCACTGCGAGACCGGTTTGCCGGATTCCATGCGCCTCGCCGCCGCTGAGCTTGATCAGTGGCGTGTGATCGCCGGTGTACGGGTCTTTCGAATCCATCGCCACAACTTCGTCGCCGCCAACCGGCGTCCAATGGCGGAGCGGCGCGCGACGTCTCCACGCCGGACCGGCGGGCTGCTCTGCCGGTTTCGAGGTCACCGGATAGTAGAACTTCCGGTCCTCCAGCATCTCGGCCCAGACGCCCTCGTTGACGAGGTTTCCGGCGTGCTCCAGAAACTGTCCATACAAGTATTTCGAGATGGGCGCTCCCGTCTTCGCCGCATCGATGGCGACGTTCACGGGTTTGGTCTGAGCCCAAAGGCAGGGCACAACGAGAAGGACCGCGAACACAAGAAGACACCGCAGAGCTTGTGAAGTCCTAAATACTGAGCGCATGAAGAAACCTCCTGCCATCAACCTGAACACGGCCTCGCTGGGTGAAGATAACCGCTGCGTCACCAGCGACGGCTCAAGGACGCGGTCACAAGTGCCGAAACGGGGATGGTGATTTTCATTGCCGGCCGGTCAACTCCGCGCTACCCTCCACTATCATAGCGTCAGGATGAGAACCGCCCGAAGGGCTGCCAGTCGCCGGCACCTTCTCTGCCGGCATTGTTGGCCGCGGCGTTCCGGCTAGCGTTTACTTCGGCCGGCGCTTGCGCATTCACATCGCGAATGCAGGATTCCGGACGATTGTATCGAAGTGCGGCGCTCACGCCACCGTGCGATTCGCCAGCGTGACCGTGACGACGTCATCCGGAGTCTTGGTCGTCCCGCCATCGCCTTCCGGATGGAATTCGATGGTGAGTGTGGTGGCATTCACCACTACCCGCAGATAGCCGTAATCGGTATCGTCGTAACTTTCCAGAGTAAGTGTGCTATCGATCGGGAAAGGCGTGCGGTAAGTTGCGCTCATCTTGGCGAGCGGCGCATGTCCGCCGCACCCGGCCACCAGATAGGGAATCTGCAGGCCATTTACCGTGCGGGTGAATCGTTGATAGTTGTGCGAGTGGCCGGAGAATACCGCATGGGGCCAGACTCCCGCCGCCAGGCAAGCATTATCAACATCCTGCAGCATGAGGGGACTGCCGCCATGCGTGGATCCGCCGGTAAAGGGCGGGTGATGCACCGCGATAATTACCGCGCCGGTGTAATTCTGACTCTTCACACGGGCGAGCGCCGTCTGCAGGAAATCGACCTGGCGGCTGTCCAGCGTGGGATATGTCCCGTTTTGGCTCGAAATCACACCGGGATCTTCCAGGACGTTGCTGTAAACGCCCAGAATGCGGACGAAGGGCGCGTCGAAGGTGAAATAGACGCCGGGCTGGATCATGGTGGTGCGCGACAGTCCTCCGGCATCGGGCGATGGCGCGAAGCTGGGGGCGCAGAAGTTGGCCAGGAAGGCCGCGAGTGTCGGTGCCGGATCGGCGGCGTAGACCACGCCATCGTGATTGCCCGGGATGGCCACAATCGGCGCGGGATAACTGCGATACGGCTCGTAAAACTGATCGTAATAGTAGGTAGCTTCGCCGAAGTAATAGACGACGTCTCCTAAGTGGTAAAAAAACGAAGGTACGTCGGCGGAGTTCATTTCGGTGAAGTCGCTGACCATCTTATCGGCCACCAGCGATTGCGTGCTCGGACCTTCCGCGCTCCCGGTATCGCCCACCGAATGGAAAACGATCTGTCCCGCCTGCTGGATTGCTGCCGTTTTGTCCGCTCCCGCGCCGCCGTACACCTGCGCCAGCGTGAGAATCGGCTCCGCGGCGCCGCCCACGGGCTGCGGCACCGCCGCCACGTTGGCCAGTTCCTTATCGCTCTGATCGGTCACCGGATTCTTGAAGCCGGTGGGGTCGGGCGACGGCTGCGGTTGCGCGAAAACGGGCTGTCCCGCAGCGGACGTGCTAGCTGCCTTGTGATTGTGCGCGGTTTTGTGCGGATGTTTCGGCGGGTTACTGGACATGCGGCCTCCGATGCCGGCAAGGATAGCATCTGACGAAACAGCGTAGGAGGAGGCACCGTGGGGAAAAGCACATCCAATCACGCTCCGCCGCCGCGCAGTTCTGTAATTGAAGATCCTCGCCTTGCGCCACAACTCGCCGCGCTCCAGCGCTCCGTCAAACACCCGAATCTCAACTCCGCAGATCGCTTGCTCTGGGCTTGGCTGTCCAGGGTGTGGCATCGCCAAGGTCGGTTCAGGCGGCCGCGAAATGCGGTTTACGGAAATCCATAGGTAGTTTAACCGGCGTGCGGCGAGAGGCAGCCGGGGTTGTCCTTCACAACCGTTCCTTCGCCGTGGCCACCCAAATCCACCATCAGTTGTTCGCGCGCGCCGTTGTGCAAGACGTTGTTACTGATGACGCAGTTTTGCAGCTCCTTGTAAACGATGCCGTAAGACGGCGACCAAACGCCGGCATTGTTATCGTCGCGCCCGACTTGGAGGGAGTTTGCGCAACAGGTGATCCCGCGCGTGCGCTCCAGCCGGACCTGCGATGAATCGTATGTGCCGGGTTTCGCAGTCTTCCCGCTGCGCTTAATGAAATTGCCGGTGATACTCATCTGCTCGCCGCCCAGCACAGCCAATCCACAAGTTCCCGCGCGATCGAAGTAATTTCCGGTGATGTTATACCCGTCTCCGCCGACAATCAGAATTCCCTCGCGGTTCCACTCGATGCGGTTCCCCGTGAAGGTGCACGAGGAATTCTCTTCACGCGCGGCAAATCCTGCGCCATGGTTTCCGGAAAGCCAATTGTCGAGGAAGAATCCGTCCCAACCTCGTAGCGAGATGCCGTCGCCGGCGTTGTAAGCGATCATCGAGTGGCGGATCGAGAAACACCAAGCGCGCGCCAAGTGCACGCCATCGCCACTGAAATTCGCGATCTGGGACCGCTCGATGCGAAAGGTATCTTCCTGCTTGCCATAATCCGGCTTGTTAAGCCAGACACCGTGAACACCCGCGCCGAGTTTGTCTCCATCGAGGCAGACTCCGTCGATGGTCACGCCAAACGCGCCGGTGATATTCAGCAGGCACTGGGCATGTTTATCCGCCAGCCGGATGACCGAGCCGAATCCACGCTCGTAATCCCAGGCCGGAATGCCGGTCAGCGCTACGTGGGGCCGCATTCGCAATTCTGAGCTTTGATAAACGCCGGGCGGCAAAAACACGGCACCACCACGTGCAGCCGCGGCGTCAATCGCGGTTTGAATCGACTTGGTGTCGTCGCTCTTTCCATCGCCCTTGGCTCCGAACTGATGAACGTTCAAGACAATGTCCGCTGCGACTGGGGCGGCAGCCATCCCCGGCCTCATCGCCAGCCACATTCCGCCGAGCGCGGCAGCACGAGTGATCTGCCGTCGCCCAGCACTAGGTTTTACGACGTCTTCGGGCATGTAATCGGAGTTGTCCTGTCGAATTCATGCTTGAGTATATGTCTCAGCACTCCAACGCGCCATGCCCCTGGGCGAGGGATCGCTGCGAAGTGGCAACGGAAACCGCGTAGGACGAGCCGCGCGCTAGGGCGCGCCTCGCATCCATGGCGAACTGCTCCAATCTAGGATGCGAGGTTTCCGAGCCCACCGTATCGCGCTACCTGCGACGGCTGAAGCGACGCTGCGATGGGGGCCAAGCTTGGCGCTCTAACTCGATCAGGCAATCGAAAAGAGTTGGCCTCAACGGGCGGCGGCCGGGCCCTCGACCGTGCCTTGCAACACCCGGCGCATACTGGCGGCCTCTACAGGGCTGAATCTTAGACATCTTTGGCGAATAGCCTCCAGATCCCTGCGATCCCACGTCGAACGCATGACCCCTTCGGCGGCGTGCCCGGGGCCGAGCAGCAAATGGCCCAACTCGTGCGCGATTACGTAGCCCAGCAGTGTCGTGAGTTCCGCCTCCTTGGCACTGGCCAGCCTCTGCACGGCCTGATAGTACACTTCCACGATGTAGCCTCCGTTGTCGGCCGGCAAAAAAGCCTCGCCCAGAGTGTCTAACGCTGCCGGCCCCGGCTTGATGAACGGCCGGCCGTCACGCAGCCGCAGTGTGAACCAGTGCTGCTGAACCGCCTCGTCCCCCTCCAGTCCGGCCTCACACTTCGCCCACACGACTTCGATATTCATGGAGTCGAACAGAGCTGCCGCCGCGGCTTCGGCTCCCAATTCGACCCTCTGGTCCAGGCGTCCACGGGTGCAGACAGAGACGGTCATCCGTCCGCCGGCAAACAGCGGCATTGCGACAAGAATAGTGCAAATCATGCCAGCAACTTGCATCCGACCCCCGGTGCAGGGCGTTCCTGCCCCACAGCCGCCTATCGTCCTCCGCCCGCCGCCGCGGGCGCATCCGCCCGGTGGAGGCTTACAGCACCTTCGGCGGATGCTTCATCAGCTCGTCGAACTCGGGCAGCGCGCGCACCGCGGCGAAGTCCCCGTCTTCCAGAAGTTGCTTGCGTTCCTTCAAGCCGCACTCCAGGGCCTTGCGAATGTACTGCAGCGCCAGCTCGTTCTTGCCGCTTCTGGCGTAAAGCCGCGCCAGGTAGAAGTCGAACTTGGCGCGGTCGGTGGTGCTCTGCTCCTCGATCAGTATGCCGTGGGTACCGCGCCGCTCGAAAACCTCGGGATCCAGTTCCAGCGCCTTCTGCAACTGGCGCTGCCATTTGGTTTCGTTGTGCCGAGCCAGCCAAGCCATGCCCAGGTTGATGTGGATGGTGGGCGCCTCCGGCCGCAGCCTGAGTGCACGGTTGTAAAGCGAGATGGCGCGCCGGTAGTTTCCCTGCACATAGTACAGCGTGCCCAGGTTGTTGATCGCTTCGGCATAATTCGGTTTGGCTTTGATCGCGCGTTCGAAGTACTGCCGCGCTGCCGCGTGATCGAACTGCTGCTGATAGGCGATTCCGATCAGGTTCATTGTCGCCGGTGTGGCCGGTTCGATCTTGCTGTATGTGTCGATCGCCTCGCGGAACATCTTGCGCGCCATGTAAATGTCAGCGCGCTCTTCCAGTGAGAGCTCTGACGCGGGCCGCGGCGATGCTGCCGGAACCGCCTCCTGACCATTGAGCGCTAAGGAGCTATCTCCTGCCGGCAAGAGGGCCAGGCTCCAGCAGGCCTCCAATGGCACCGTGGATGCGCCGGCGCCCCCCTCTGCGTCCGCCAGTCCTGCTGCGACACAGGGCCCCGACAGGCTGAGCATCAGAAAGCCCGAGAGTGCAAAACACGTCGACTTCATGACTGAGCCTCCTTTACCTTGATCTTCAGGCCAACCCTGCGGGTGGCCTCACCCTAAAAAGCGGAAACGGAAGGCAATAACTGCTATTGGGGCTGGGGGGGATTGCCGGGTAATTACGGGTGGCTCTGCCGACCGGGACTGGGCTCAGAACCAGGCAGGGCTGGTTCGACGTCCGCCGGGATACAGATCTTATGGGGACCATAACCGCCTCCCGGAGCAGCCACCGCTATCCGGGCGCCAGCCACTAGGCCCCACCGGCGCGCCCGGCGCGTGCCGATCTCAGCCTGATAGACGACACTCGAGGCATTCCGGTTGCAACCAGACTACCCGCCGGGTCGAGCTGCGTTTGGGCGGTAACCTCACCCAAGTCGGGGAGTATCTGGCCTGTATGATAGCCCAGCCCTCACCTGCAGACCGGTCGAGCCAAAGCCTTCGGCGAAAGCAACCGTAATTCCGATGCCGCGCCTGGGCGGGCTGCATTATAGGTACGGTTGGGCAGAGGCCGCATAGGAGTGCGCCGGTCTATCAATCACCAGGCAAGAGCCAGCTCATGCCCGCCCGTGGATCCGAAATGGAAATGCCTCTATCGGCACCGGCTCGTGACTATCGTCAGAGGTTTTGCAAAAAAAAACTCTCTGGTGCAATTCGTCATCGGACTGCGCTACGGAGGCTTGAGCTCCCGAATCGACCTGGCCTCCATGCGGGAACCGCGCTGCAAGTTCAACCGGCGGCCACGCAGGTTTGTGA
>CAVXJY010000071.1:0-12257 GCA_963761855.1 Bryobacterales bacterium
GTCATCGTCAGCCTGATCGCCGCCACGACCACAGGAACAGGGCTCCGGGTTCATTCTGAACTGGACGAACGCACCTACCCGTCCGGCGTCAAGGTGTCCGATGCCGAACTGGCTCGCGTCAATCTTCGGCCAGACAAGTTCCATGGCGATTGGAACTATCAAATCCTCCCACGCAAAACGTGACGCCAATCGGTCACTTTATTTTTGACTCGTCAGAAGAATTCGTGGGTAAGCTCTGGCTCGGGTAGCTTGCCAAGTGAGTGATAGAGCGCGAGTTCCAGGATGCGGAAGGTGCGGAAGCCGTACGATCTTCTCATGGTGACTTTGGCCTTGTTGTTCAGCCCCTCGACCACGCCGCTGGAAAACTCCTTTCTGGCCTTGAAATAGTTCAGCAGCAGCGCGCGGTGAGCGCGCAGCGTGCGGGCGATCTTCTTCATCGGCTCGATGCGGCTGCGCATGGTTTGCGAGCACCAGAAGTCCAGGAACATGCCGGCCCAAGTGGGCGAGTTGTAGTTCCAGAACTGCTGGAAGTCTTCCTTGAGCAGATAGGCGCGGACGGTTTGCAGGTTGTAGCGGAGCAGATCGCGCAGGCGGAGCTGCTGCTTGGCGGTGAGATTCTCTTTGCGCTTGAGCACGCACCAGCGCGACTTCTTCAGCAGCGGCTCGTGCCCGTCCCGGGCCATCTTGCGCGTTTCGGCGGCGCGAACCTCGTCCAGCGCCTTGTTCATCTTGGCGACGATGTGGAACCGGTCCAGGATGTGCAGCGCCTGGGAGCATTTCTCGCGGATCACGTCCAGGTAGGGCTGCCACATGTCGGAGCAGACAAACTGGATCTGAGAGGCCAGCTGGTCGCCGATCACGGTAAAGAAGCCTTGGAAGGATTCGATGGTGCGCTCCTTGCCGACCCACAGCAGGCGAGTGAACCCCTGGTCGATCTGGTAGACCAGCGTCAGGTACTTGTGGCCCTTGGCGTATTGGATTTCATCCACGCCGATGGCGCGGATCGACTCCAGCGTGCGATGCTCCAGGCCCCAGTGGACCACATATTCGACGGCGTCGCAGACCCTGTCCCAAGAGGTATGGAACGACTCGGCGGTTTCCTTCCAGGAGAGCTTGCGCGCCCAGCGGGCCAGGAACAGCATGTGGGCTTTGGTGGACTGGTGCTTGCCATCGCTCCAAGGAAGCTCCTCGACCACCACGCCGCAAGTCGCGGCACTGGACGCGCCGCATGCGGTACAGAAAGAAAACCAGAAATTCCCCAGAAAGGGATGAACTCAAAACGCCGCTCCGGAAGATGATCATAACCTGGCGCGGGCTGGTGGCACCCCGAGCAGACCGCCGCCGAACCCGCTGCGCGGCCGGACGTCCACTTCGATGGTCTTCTTGTCGGGGCTGAAGCGGGCGTGCTCGGTAGACGAATCCCCGATGAGGATAGCAGTGGTTTAGAATCGTGAGTCAGTTCCATGGCACGGATGATGGCGAAGGCGAAGACCTCCACAGTAAACCGCGCCGCCATGTCGGCGCCGCCCGCCGATGCTTCCGCCTACTGTCACGATCTGGATGGCTGGCCGCGTTCATGGATGGGACTGGAAAAAGACCTGCCGCCAGGGGAAGCTTTGGTGGTCTGTTTCCGGCCATTCATCGAGCACCTGGCATCATCGAGTCTCTCCCCGAAAACCATTCGCCGGCACGTGGACAATCTTTGGATCCTGGGCGGAGAGATCATCCGCGAACTTCACTACGACCCGTCTCTCAGAAAGAGGCCTGCTGACCAACTGCTCCGGAACGCCGATCCACGAAGACGGCGGCCCGCTGGTTCACAACGGCTCGGAGGAGGCAGCAACGCTCCTTCGACGCCACCTGCCGCAAACTCCACCGCTTCCTCGCTCAACCCCAGCGCTGAGCCAGCCGCTACCCACAGATTTCGCGGACGAGCTCTTATTCTTTGACAGAGAACTCTTAGGGTCCTCGCCGTCGCGAAACCGAGCGCAGCAGAGTCTGAACCGCAAAACGGTGTCGAAGATCGTGCAATCGCGGGCCGCGGCTGGCATCCGCAGCACGCAATCCAATCTGTCGGGACAGAATATAGAACGCCCGATGGACCTCGCCTTTGTCCAGCCGGTTGCCGTTCAGGTTTACCAGGAAATATCCCTCGGCTCGCACGCCAAAACGCTCGTCCCGGCGTTTCGCGTAGTCGGCCAGGACCTTGCGAGTTGAGGTATGCAGCGGTACCAGACGGGACTTTCCGAACTTGGCCCCTCGAATCGTGAGAATGCCTTCGGACCAATCCATATCCCCAGGTCGGAGGTTGAGCGCCTCACCCAACCGCAGGCCTGTGACCGCCAGCAACCCAAACAGACAGTGGTAGGTCCAAGGACGCAGCGGGTCGATGGAAGGCCGGGTTTTAGCGGCGTTCAGCAGTGTTCGGATTTCGTGATCGGAATAGAAGTATGGTTGAGCGCGCGGGGGCCGGTAGGGCAGCAGACCGAGTGGCGGAACTTCTGTCGAGGGATCCGTCGCACTCCAGTGCCGGGCGAAGCCGCGCACGATGCTGAGCCGCGCCGCCCACTCATAGGGTTTGTGATTCGTATCTTGCGTGGCCCACTCCAGTGCCAGCTTGACGGTGATGTGTGGGCTGCGTTTTCGCGCCAGGAATGACACGAACTCCTGCAGACCGGCCTCATGTCGAACCAGCTTAAACCCCAGGCCGCGGCGCATCGTCAGGTAGTCTCGGACAGCTTTTCGGAGTCGATTCATCGACCACCTCCTGGCCACGGCAACGCCAAGGTGTGCAAGGCGGTGACGTCTACTTTGGCGTAAATCGCCGTCGTGTTTGGGCTTTGATGCCGCAGCAGTTCGCCAATCTCATCCAGCGAGCCTCCCTGCCGAAGCAGGCTCGTGGCTAGCGAGTGTCGAAGCACATGGGCGCCTGTGTGCGCCGACTCTACGCCGGCATGTTTCAGGGCCCGCCTGACGATCGAGGAAATCGTCGACGAGTTCGCAAAGCCAGCTAACGGAGCCCGGTGGCGAAGGAACACTCTGCGAGTGGCCGAACGCGGGCGGTCGTGACGTAAATAGGCGGCAAGGGTCGCGCCCACGTCAGCGGCCAATGGCAGTTGGGCCGATTTCCCGCCCTTTCCGCGAATGGCAATCTGACCAGTGCTCCAATCGATATCGTCTAAGGTCAGCCCAACGACTTCGCCGGCGCGTACGCCGAGCCTAGCGAGCAGCAACAAGATCGCATGGTTCCGCCGGCCGACGGACGTCTTTCGATCGCAGCACTTCAGAATACGTTCCACCGTGGCAGCCGGAAGAAACCTTGGCAGCGTGGAAAGCGACCAGTTGGGAACCGTGGGTACGCAACCAGCCAGATCTGTAGCGATTGCTCCGCGGTGTCGCAGATAGCGGAAGAATGACCGAAGCGCCGTTACCATCAGCCCCGCCCGTACAGGACTCAACTGATGCGCGTGGCGCATGACGAATCCGGTGACATCCGGTGCGCGTAGTATGGCGAAGTTCGGCGCCCTGTTGTGAAATCGCTCGGACAGGAACTGCTCAATGACGGGAACGTAGTTGAGCAGCGTTGATGGGGACAGTCCGCGTTCCTGCAACAAGTAGCGCCGGAACTCGGAGGTGATCCTGGACTGGGCGTTGTCCGCGACCGGTGGCTGGTGCGGCTTCACAACGCCGGTCTGGCGAAGCATGGCCAGCAGTCGCTCCAACGCCTTCGGATCGCCTCTGCGAACCCGATGCTGCCGACGGCGGAAGTCGCAGGAATCGATCCACAACCTTGCTGTCCAAAGCCTGGACAGCGATCTGTTTCTGCTTCAGCCATCGGCTGAAATCGGCGATCACGACGATTTGCTGTCTGATCGAGTGCTGAGCATAGCCCTGTTCGGCTACAGCGGCCGCATAGGCGTCGAGGTGTTCACTCAAAGGCCCCTGGCGAAGTCGTTCAATCGTGCTTGAGAAAGTGAAGAGTTGGTTTATCACTCTCCCAGAGTGCCAAGCAGGGAGCCGAACTATGCCGCATCGGCGCAGCTCAAACCAACATGAATGGCGGCGCGCGCGCCAACACGCGGCATAGTCCGGGAAGCGGCATAGTGCCGCCTATGCCGCATGCCACAGAGGTGCCCTACCCGCCTTCGCCACGCATCTGTTGGAGATGCGGTGGATTCCCGCGTCATTCAAGCC
Organism: Bryobacterales bacterium; assembly: GCA_963761855.1. Lineage (GTDB taxonomy): Bacteria > Acidobacteriota > Terriglobia > Bryobacterales > Bryobacteraceae > Bog-375. The sequence goes on from CAVXJY010000071.1 coordinate 4,195, forward strand.
CTGCTGGGCCACCGCCGCATCGATACCACCGCCCGTTACACCGCGGTTTCCCAGGCCACCATCAGCGCCACCAAAAGCCCGCTGGACCTGTTGCTCAAGCCCGTCCCGGCAAACCCGCCAAGGGCAAGCGCGCCCAACGCTGATGGCACCGCCAACCCCGGAGTTGGCCGACATCTTTCGACACGGTCCCGCCTACTGGCAGGCCCACTCACTGCCCCAAGTGCCAGGGGGAGGCACGGGAAAAGTGGTTAGATCAGCGCCGCGCCGAGTTGTTGCCCACCGAGTACTTCGGCGCTCTCCAAAACTGACCCACCCATACTCTCCAAAAGTGACCCAGGGATTCTGAACTGACCCGCTGCGGCGCGTGATGACCACGATGGAACATCACGATGCCGAAGGCCCGGAAGAAGCCATGTAGAATCTGCCGCCGGTGGTTTCATCCGGACGCGCGAGTAGGAGAGCGGCAGCGAGCTTGCGGCAAGCCGGAGTGCCAAACCGCTCGGCGGCAGAAGACGCAGGCAGACTGGCGAAAACGGAGTCCGGACTACGCCATCGCCTGGAGATTAGCCGGAACTTCTCACAGGCTGGCTGAAGATGCCCGTTCGCAGGCAAACCGCAGCGGGGGATGGCTCCATTTTGCGAAAGCAGAAAAATCATGGTCGGTTAGGGCCTGTAGTGGGGGATCTTGGCGGTCCGACGACGCGATAGCTGGGCTGAGAATCGCCGCGCGGGCACGCTCCCCCGAGGCGGGTGGCCCCGCCGACTGTCCGCTCCGTGATCGCCACTCTGCCGCGCGCGTTTCAGCAGCGCAGGTTCGCCCAGACCTGCTGGAAGAGTCGCTGGTGCGGGTAGCTCGATGCCATCGACAGCCACACCCGGCGCACGCTCACCGTTACTCGCGCGCCGATCTTGAAGAGCTTTTCGCGGATGGTCGCCGCTTGCGCCGTGGCCAGTTCGGTGGCCTTCAACCCCAGCCGCCGCAGGCCGCTGACCAGCACGTACGCCATCCCGGACAGGTACATCCGGAATTGGTTGGCGCGCATCGTCTCGGTGCTGGCGCGGCCGGCAAACAGGTGAAACTGCTCCTTGATGCGGTTCTCCATGTCCCCGCGCGCGCAGTACAGATCCTCGTATAGCTGCCGTGCCGGCCACTGCTCGGGCGCGCAGCGAGGTCACCACGTAGCGCGGATTCTCCTTGCCGTCGAGGTGTTCCGCCTTGGCCACCACGCGCCGCGCCCGGCTCCAACTGCCCGTCGTGGTGTCGTGCAGGAACTCGGTGAAGACCCGCGCCGGTTTCCCCGTGCGCGCGTGCTCGGCGGCCGCCTCGGCCAGTTGCGGCGCGATCAAGCGCCGCAATCTGGTCGTTGCGCGGCACCCCGAAGACGTAATCGATGCCCTGCCTGCTGCTCGGCCCAGTCCATCAGCTCGTCGCGGCAGAAGCCGCTGTCGCCGCGCAGGATGATGTGCACCCGGCTCCAGCGGGCGCGAATCTGTTCCACGATCCGCTGGACCTCGGCCAGGCACCCGTCCGCCGCGTCCCTGTCGGCTTCCCTGCAGCCGCACGCACAGCAGGTGCTCGCCGGCGAAGATGTACAGCGGCAGGTAGCAGTATTCGTCGTAGTAGCCGTGGAAGAAGCGCCCCTCCTGCTGGCCGCTCAGCTCCACGTCGGTGGTGTCCAGGTCGAGCACGATCTCTTCCGGCGGCGCCTGGAAGGCTTCCAGAAATACCGATACCAACAGCGCGTCCAAGCAGTCTTTCCAGTAAGTGATCTTCTTGTAGCGGTCCGGGCTGCCATCGCCCAGTTCCAGCCGGTTCAAGGTGCTCTTGCCGGCCAGCGGCTCGTCCATCTTCACCTTGCCGGCGAGAACGTGCAGCAACGGATCCTGCCGCAGTTGCTCGTGATCGTTGAGGTCTTCATAGCCCAGCGCCAGCCCATAGACGCGCTGCGCCACCATCTCGGCGACCGGATGGGTGACCAGAACCGGGTTCCGGCGGTCGAGAAAGCACTCCGCCAGGCGAGGCAAGCAGGTTCAGGCGCCGGTCCGTCTCTCGCAGCAGGAGCGCGCCGCCGTCGCTGGTCATCGTGCCGCCGTCGAAAGCGGCGCCCACGCGGCGCGAAAAATGCCCTTTAAATTCGAATTCGGATTGGCTACACTCTGTCATAGCAAAGGCCGTCTTTTCTTTGGCGTTAACTGTTGTGTGGAAACTCAGTTATGCCATGAAAGACGGCTTTTTGCTAGACCCTTGTGAGAAATGGCGGCTAGACCAGCGCGCGGCGCAAACACCACCGCCGGAGCCGCTCCGTTTTCCAGCTCCATTGAACCAACTACCCTGGGAGTTCGCGAAAGACCAGTTCGGCGCGCAAGGCGCTGATTTCATTGGGGTTATGGGCACACTAATCCTGCGCGCCGCGAAAGACCAGATCCGCCCGTATCTTCTTGATCCGACGGGACTTCCCAGCAGACTTCCCCTTTCCCCGGAAAAGACCAGTTCCAGCCTCCCGCATACTGAATCCCGAGCAGGCGACGATGCAACTGGAGTTTCACCAACTGGACCGGCGATGGGAACATCTGCGAGTCCGTGAGCCGCACCGGCAGCGCCGATTGCTGGCGTCGCTGGCTGACAGCGGCCAGCAGACGCCCATCGTCGTGGTGGCCGCCGGGCCGCCGGACCGTTACCTGGTGATCGACGGCCACAAGCGCGTGGCCGCGCTGGAACAACTCGGCCGGGACACGGTGGAAGCCACGGTCTGGGCGATGAGCGAAGCCGAAGCTCTGCTGCTGTCGAGGTCGCTGCGGTTCAGCCCGCAGGAAAGCGCGCTCGAACAAGGTTGGCTGCTGGCGGAGATGGAGCAGCGCTTCGGCTACTCGCTCGACGAACTGGCGCGCCGCTTCGACCGCAGCGTCAGTTGGGTGTCGCGGCGGTTGGCGCTGGTGGAGTTGTTGCCGGAAGCGATCCAGCAGCAAGTGCGCGAAGGGAAGCTCGCGGCGCAAGTGGCGATGAAGTATCTGGTGCCGGTGGCGCGAGTCAACGCCGAGGACTGCGTGCGCATGGCGGCCGCTTTCGTCGCAGCATCGTTGCGATACGCGGCAAGCCGGGCAACTCTATGCCGCCTGGCGCGCAAGGCACGCGCGTGGTCCGCGAACGCATTCTCGCCGAGCCGGAACTGTTTTTGAAAACGCAGCGGCAGGCGCCGGCAGCCAAGCCGGCGGCGGTCGGACAAGTGGAGCGCGATCTGGATATGGCGGTGGCCATCCTGCGTCGCGCCGGCCGGCGGCTGGCCGAAGCCCTGCCGGAGATGACAGGCCCGCAACAGGAACAAGCGCAGGGCCAGATCGAAACTGCGCGCCGGGAACTGGACCGGATGGCGGAACGAATCGGAAAGGAACAGGAGCCCAAACATGCTGAGCCAAGCACAACGCACCGCGATTCTGGAACTGAGCGCGAAGGGAGTGAGCAAACGCGAGATCGCGCGCGTGTTGCAACTGTCGCGGCTGACCGTGCGCAAAGTGCTGCGATCGAACTCCACCGAAGTGCCGGAGATCCAGCGGGCGGAGAAAGCCGAGCCCTACCGGCAACAGATCCTCGAACTTTTGACCAGCCTGCAAGGGGAATCTCGTGCGAGTCCATGAGGAGCTGGTGGCGGGCGGCGCGGTACTGTCGTATCCGGCGCTGACGGCATTCTGCCGCCGGCAGGGCATCGGACAAACACCGATCGTGCCCGCGGGCCAGTATCACTTCGAGCCCGGCGTGGAGATGCAGCACGATACTTCGCCGCACCAAGTCGAGGTGGGCGGCAGGAAGTACAAAGCGCAGACCGCCTCGGCGGTGCTGTGTTATTCGCGCATGCTGTTCTTCCAGATCAATCCCACGTTTCAGCGATTCGATTGCAAGGTGTTTCTCACCGATGCGCTGCGCTACATGGGCGGCGTGCGCCGAACGCGTGATGATCGACAACACGCATGTGGTGGTGTTGCGCGGCACGGGGCGCGAAATGATTCCCGTGCCGGAGATGGAGGCGTTTGCGGAACGCTTCGGGTTCCGCTTTGTGGCGCACGAGATCGGCGATGCCAATCGCTCGGCGCGCGTGGAGCGCCCGTTCTCCTTCATCGAAAACAACTTTCTGGCCGGCCGCACGTTCGCCAGTTGGGAGGATCTGAACCACCAGGCGCGCCAGTGGTGCGACCGCGTCAACGCGACTTACAAGAAACATATCCGCGCCGTGCCGCGCGAACTGTTCGCGGTCGAGCGCTTGCATCTGAAACCACTGCCGGCGTGGATTCCGGAAGTGTACCGTCTGCATCAACGCACGGTGGACGTGGAAGGCTACGTCTCGGTGCACTCCATTCGCTACTCGGTTCCGGTCGCCTGGATCGGCCGGCGCGTGGAAGTGCGCGAGACGCGGGACAAGATCGAGATCGAACTCGATGCGCGCCACATCGTCACGCATGTCCGCGCTGTGACGCCACTGTCGCAACGCGATCACGCTCGCCGAACATCGGCCGCCGCGCGGCGAAGGCGTCAAGCGCAGCGATCCGCACCCGGAGGAGCAAGCCATCGTCGACGCCGCGCCGGAGATCGCGCTCGTATGTGGCGGCGCTGAAGCAAAAGGGCCGCAAGGTGGTGGCGCTTGCCCTGCGGCAACTGTTGCGGCTGCTGCGGGAATATCCGCGCGAGCCGTTTCTGGCCGCGGTGCAGCGAAGCCGCGCAGTATGGGCTCTACGATCTCGACCGCTTGGAGCGCATGATTTTGCGCCGCGTGGCGCGCGATTACTTTCTCTGCTGGAACGGACACCGATCACCATGACTGAAGAACTGGAACAACTGCTGAAGAATCTCAAGCTGCGGCGCATGCTCGAGCGTTTATGACGAGCAGTTGCGCGCGGCCGAGAAAGCGCAGACGTCTCCTACTCGGAGTTCGTCGCCGGACTGTTGCGCGCGCAATGGCACGACCGGCAGGAGAGTGCGCTGGAGTGGCGCATCCGCAGAGCGAATCTGCCGGAACGCTGGTCGCTGGAAACGTTTCCCTGGGCGCGCCAGCCCGGCGTCAACCGCAAGCAGATCCGCGCTTTCGCCGAACTCGACTTCGTCGCCAAGCACGAGAATCTGGTGTTCGTCGGGGCAAACCGGCGTCGGCAAAACCGGACTGGCTTGCGGCCTTCTGTTGAAGGCTTTGCAGAACGGTCACCGCTGCCAGTTCATCCGCGCGCAGGATCTGTTCGACGAGATGTACGCCTCGCTGGCCGACCGTTCCACGCGCCAGTTACTGAATCGTCTGGCCCGTCTGGACGTCTTGTTGATCGACGAATTCGGATACCTGAATCTCAAGCCCGAACAGTCGAACACTTTCTTCAAGCTGATGGAGGAGCGCTATCACTCGCCACTCCACAATCATTACGACCAACTTGGTCTATGACGAGTGGCATAACTTTCTCGGCAACAAATCGATGGTGGATGCGCTGCTGAGCCGCGTGCGGCATTACTGCCACACGGTGACCATCAACGGTCCCTCGTTGCGCGAGCCGCAGGGCTGAACTCATGGAACAGCGCGACTATGTCCGCCGGCTTCTCGACGCCTACCGTGCGACTCCGGGCACTTGCGGCGCCGTCCGCCGCCCGGACCGCTTGCTTGCGGCTCAACTGCACGAACGCGGCGTGCCGCTGGAGGCAGTCGAGAACGCGTTCGTGCTGGCTGCCGCGCGGCGGCTTATCACGTCCCGCCGGCGCCCGCCTCTGGGGACGATTCGCTCCCTGGCATACTTCTCGCCGGTCATCGAAGAAGTCCTGCAACTGCCGGTCGGCCAGGAATACTTTCAGCACCTCCGCCACAAACTCCAACGTGCCGCCTCGGCGCGATAGCCCCGATCCCATCCCCGAACGAAATCCCCCACCCACACAGCGCGCCTTCGGCGCGGATGATATCGCCGCGTACCCACGCATCGACACCACTGCACGCCTGCGGCGTGGATGATGACGCCGGGTCCTCAATCCTGTTCCCCAGGTGGGTCACTTCAGCCGAGCGTTACTGGGTCACTTCTGGAAGCAGCGAAGGGCTGAACCGAAGCGTTACTTGCCGTGCCGCCGCACTCTCGCATGCCTGCCCCACCGCGTCCTCAAAGCGCTTGCTGAACGGCGCCTTGCTCGGCAACTGCGGTACCTTCTCCATCTTGATTCCGCAATCCGGGCAGCACACCCGGTATACTTCCACCACCACGGTGTGCGGAATTCCATACAGGGCAAATCGCGAACTTCGCGCTCGCTCACTTCGTGAGCCTTATCTAGCTTGCGTCCGCATCCGGAGCAAACCAGCTTTCGGTTGCCGCGCTTGCGCCGAATCCAAAGCTTCAGGGTCTTCGCCCGTTCGTCAATCTCATGCTGGTAGACTCGATAGCCCGCGGCGCGTGTCAAGCACTTTGAGACACCCAGCATGGGAATTTACTGACTTCCTTCCTTTGTCTTTTGGCCGGATGGACACCGGCTTGTTGATCCAAACCTCCGAGGGCAACGGCATTGGTTTGGGCGGCCGCCGAACGAAGCGGTCCGGGTGCGCCTGGTAAGCGGCATCGAGCACCACCTGGCGGCGGGCCAGGACGGTCTGGGCTTCGCCGAAATGAACCACGGCAGGGGTGAGTAAGGCGATGCCGGAGTGGCGGTGCTCTTCGTTGTACCACTGGAAAAACTGCTGGCAGAAGGCGCGGCTGTCTTGGATGCAGCCGAAGCGATCCGGGAACTCCGGGCGGTACTTCATGGTTCGGAACTGGCTTTCCGAATACGGGTTGTCGTCGGAAACATAAGGGTCGGCTGTGGCTCTTGGTGACACCCAGGTCGGCCATCAGAAAGGCGACCGGCTTGGACCTCATGACCCGGCCGCGGTCGGCGTGAATGGTGAGTTGGCCGGCGGGAACCTGGTGCTTGCCGATGGCTTCCTCGATGAACTGCTTGGCCAGTTCGGCGCCTTCCCGGTACGCGATCATCCAGCCGGTAACGTAGCGACTGAAGACGTCGAGGATGACGTAGAGATAGAAGTAGGTCCACTTGACCGGACCCCGCAGCTTGGTGATGTCCCAACTCCAAAGCTGGTTGGGCGCGGTGGCCAGCAACTCGGGTTTTTGGTAAGCCGGATGAACGAGTTGATCGCGGCGCTCGCCGGACTCCCCCTCCTGTTCGAGGATGCGGTACATGGTGCGAATCGAGCAGAGGTACTGGCCTTCGTCCAGCAGGGTGGCCTGCACGGCCGCCGGGGAGCGGTCCTGGAATCGCTCTTCATGTAAGACGGCCAGCACCGCTGGCGCGTTCGGCCTCACTGAGGGAGCGAGCGGGAGCCGGCCGCTCCGCCGGCGTCGCCGGCTCGGGCGCCGGCGATGCGGACGGGCCCAAGACCGGACGCTGCCGATAGAAGGAAGCACGGGCCACCGCAAGGAAATCGCAGGCGGCCACGATCCCCACGGTGGGGGCCAGATGGGTGACGGCGTCCATCAGGGTTTCTCCTCGGGGTCCGCCTTCGGCAGGGGCCACCCCAACAGAGCGCCCACTTTTTTTTGAACATCGATGACGATCGCGGCTTTACGCAGTTCCTCGGTCAGGCGCTGGTTCTCCCGGCGGAGCTTCTGCATTTCCTCTTCCTGCGGATTGCGTTTGGACTTGGGGCCGCGCTTGTGAGGGGTCAAGCCCTTGAGGATGCCGGCCTGCCGCTCGCGACGCCAGGTGACCAGGTGCGAGGAGTACAGGCCCTCGCGACGCAGCAAGGCGCCGATGGCGCCAGGTTGAGCGGCGGCCGCATCGGCCTCGGCCAGAATGCGCAGTTTGTACTCGGCCGGTGAAAGTCCGGCGCTTGGCGTCGGCGACAACCTCCGGGTCCGGTCGTGGCGGGGCGGGCGGCTCGGGCGCGACGGTTTTGCCCGCCGCTGCACTTCGGTCGGCCTCGCTTCGCTCGTCCTCCCTACGTTCCGCGGCGGGCAAAACCGTGGGAGAAGCCGAAGAGATTCCGTTGTTCTTCACATTGATTCCTGTTCTCGCCCTGCTCAGTAATTACGACCGGGAGAACTGTCTCATCAATGTTGGC
>CAVXJY010000072.1:0-19375 GCA_963761855.1 Bryobacterales bacterium
TCTTTCACTGTTTCCTCTGGAAGCACATCTACATTTTCAAGTGTATGACTTAACGTGAACCCGTCTAATCCAACGATTACGGGCAAAGACACCTCAAGATCTTCCGCAATTTTGAATGCTTGAATAGTAGAGTCGTATGCCTCTTGAGCGTTCTCAACGTAAATTTGGATCCATCCGCTATCCCTCTCAGCCATGCTGTCTGATTGGTCACCATGAATGTTAAGCGGCGAAGACAAGGCGCGGTTAGCAATAGCCATCACAACTGGCGCTCGAGAACCAGACGTAACAAAAAGCATCTCATGCATCAACGCTAAACCTGCAGAAGCGCTGGCAGTGAAAGTTCTTGCTCCTGTAACTGCAGCAGCAAGGCAAGCGGTCATGGCACTGTGTTCTGATTCAGTACAGACAAATTCTGTTTGAACCTCTCCGTTTGCGACGTATTCGCTGAATTTTTCAACGATGATTGTTTGAGGTGTAATTGGGTAAGCAGCAACAACGTCAACGTCGCATTGTTTAACCGCGTAGGCAACTGCTTCATCGCCGTTTAAAGCAATGGTTTCCTGTTTAACTTGTTTTTCCATTCATTTTACTCCTCCTTCTATCTTCATTGTTATTGCTTTGGTTGGGCACTCGTTGGCGCATATTCCGCATCCTTTGCAGAAGCTAAAGTCAAACTCGATATCGCCAATGTCTGGACGCCACTTTATTGCTCCTTCAGGGCAAAACATCACGCATGTTAAGCACTTCGTGCATTTCTCTAGGTCTCGTACTGGCATGTAAGTTTTCCAGTCGCCTGTCATGAATTCGATGCTGGATTTTGAGCATACTCCAGCTATTGAGATTTCTTTCCAGCTTTTTTCTTGGCTCATTCTGATTTTGCCTCCTCATACGCTTCCTTGATAATCGCGAAGTTTTTCTCTGCTAAGTCTGGTCTGAAACGTCCTTTCAACGTTTTCTCTATGCCTTCTAAAGTGACTATTCCAGTTGCCTTAGCGACACAGCCCAGCAGTGCCGTGTTAGTTATTGGCGCTCCCAAAATTTTTATGGCAATTTCGGTTGCTGGAACTGTCCACACTTTGCCTTTTGTCACTTTAAGGCTTTCTTTTAGGGCAGCTGGTTCCTCAGTGGAATTAATAATTAGTATGTCTTCATCAGGGTTTAATCCAGCTGTAACTGGAACTGTTTTCAGCAGAGTGTTATCTAAAACTACAACAACATCTGGTTCGTAAATAGCGCAGTGTAATCTTATCGGTTCAGTGCTTATTCTTGTAAAGGCAGTCACTGGCGCGCCCATTCGTTCAGGCCCAAATTCAGGGAATGATTGAATGTATTTGCCTTCATCAAGGGCTGTTCTTGCCAATAATTCGCTGGCTGTCCATGCGCCTTGACCGCCTCTACCATGCCATCTAAACTCAATCATGTTTTTCAAATAATCCTTTTCTCCGAACGCGTTTTCTCATTAGATAGTCAAATACCTTGATATATTTTTCTGCTAAAACTATCAAATTACCCATTTAATGTAAAAATTGCGCTTTTTAAAGTTGACAAAGCTATCCTTACAGATATGATTAAGTTCAGTTAATTAAATTTTTCCAAAAGCCGTGGGGAGATTAGGAGATGAATGAAAGTGCATAGTAGATTCAGACTTCATATTCCAAATTTCGGAATATTCCAAAATTGGTAATATCAAAGATATTGCCGAAAAATGATGAGGGAATTGGAAAGGAGATTACAATCATGAGGATGTTTCAGAGTGAAAGCACGATTAAGAGACCTATTTTCAGCTCAAAGTGGCTTGCCTACTCCTATACTTTCCTGGTTGTTGGGCAATTTTTGGATGGCTTGACAACTAAGATTGGTTTGGATTTAGGGCTTATTGAAGTTGGAACGTATGCAAAGGGAGTTTTAGGTGACTATGGCTTTTGGGGTTTGATGGCTTGGAAATACAGCTTTGTGGCCGCCGTTGGAGCGTTGCTTATCTTATTCTATTATGGAATCAAGAAATATGTGCCTGCACGTTTGAAGCTTGTCAGTAAGATTCTGACTGTTGACTGTTTACTTGCAGGTATGCTTTCAGTTCAAGTCGTCGTCTCAAACATCGGTCAAATTGAACTTGCCCTACATCCGTGAAACTGAAATTACCTCATATCTTTTTTCGAACAAACAATAAAAATTAATCATCCTGAAAAAAGTCATTTTCCAAGAACTACTTAAAGTTCACGTTATATCTTGAGCAATTCAAGAAAAGGAACCTGAGAAATTCAACACTTTAACGAACAAAATTGTAGCAGATTTTAGTAGTTTGATAAAGTAGTTAGCGCAAAAAAAATAGAAGCAATAGAAAGCAGTCAACTGGGTAGTTAGCTCTCACTCTTTGCATTCTGAAATTTCTGTGTGTTTACTCAATTCATCGAGAGACTTGTTTAACAATACATTGTCTCCAACTTTAGAAACTAACGAGGTAGGCACGCATACAACTGAGCTTCTGAATCTTTTTTTGAATCCAAGGTCCTCAGATGCTGGTTTTGACAACTTACATGTAAAGAGGTAACTTGCCAATTGCTCGTGTCCATTTCTATCCCATTAATCTGCCCGAGATCAAAACCTTCTGCACAAATAACAAACATTCCAGAAAGTTTATCAAAGCTCACCAAGATGAATCACTATTTTTGTTATTAAAAAAATCAGGAATATAATTCTTTTCGTACACACACTGAATGTAGCGCAAGCATCGATGGCGGCGGCACGGTGGAGCAGGAGACGCGGCTCTACGATCCGGACCTGGGCGAGACCGCCGGCATGCGCAGCAAGGAGCACGCCCACGATTACCGCTATTTTCCCGAGCCCCGACCTGGTGCCGCTGCGGATTGGGGAGGCCTGGCTGGCCGAGGTGAAGGCGGGGATGCCGGAATTGCCGGCCGCGCGGCGGGCACGCTTCACTTCCCGATATGGCCTGCGCGATTACGACGCTGGCGTGCTCACGCAGACGCCGCGTTCAGCGAATACTACGAAACCGTGGCGCGCGTTTCCGGCGATCCCAAGACCGCCGCGAATTGGGTGATGGGCGACCTGATGGGCGCGCTTAAGGCCCAGGGCAAGGAGATCGAAGAATCGCCGGTAAGTGCGGAGAACCTGGGCGCATTGGCCAAGCTGATCGGCGCGGGCGAGCTTTCCGGCAAGCTGGCCAAGGAAGTTTTCGCCAAGATGTTTTCGACCGGCGACGCCGCGGCGGCAATCATCGAACGGGAAGGCCTAAGGGAGATCCGCGACACGGGTGCGCTGGAAAAGGTGATTGCGGATGTGGTCGCGGCCAGTGCCAAACAGGTGGAGCAGTATCGCGGCGGCAAGACCACGGTGATGAACTACCTGGTGGGCCAGGTGATGAAAGCCACGCGCGGGCAGGCCAGCGTCGCGGTGGTAACCGATTTGTTGAAGCAGAAGTTGGGGTGACACATGCTGCAGGTTGGCGACAAGGCTCCCGAGATCGCGCTGCGCACCGATAGCGGCGCGGAGTTCAAGCTGTCCGCTCTCAAGGGCAAACGCGTGGTGCTGTATTTCTATCCGAAGGCCGATACCCCTGGCTGCACCATAGAAGCCTGCGAGTTCCGCGACGGCATCCAGAAGTTCGCGAAGAAGGGCACGGCGGTGGTGGGCGTATCGCCCGACAAGCCGGCCGCGCAAGCCAAATTCAAGGACAAGTTCGATCTGCCCTTCACGCTGCTGGCCGATGAAGAAAAAGCGGCGGCCCAGGCCTATGGCGTGTGGAAAGAGAAGAACATGTACGGCAAGAAGGTGATGGGAATAGTGCGCAGCACCTTCGTGATTGGCCCCGACGGCAAGATCGAGAAGATCTATGCCAAGGTGAAAGCCAAAGGCCACGCGGCGGAAGTGTTGGCCGGGCTCTAGGAGCTGGTTCGCTCGGCGGCCCCGCGGCTGCCTCCTCTACTGCACTCTACCGGCGGCGGCGTGTATCTCCTCGAGCATGCTGGTGGCGCGCAAGCTTTGCGGCGCAAAGCCGCATGACTCCAGAACACGCTCGACCTCGCCGACCCGGTCCTGGTACGCCGGAAACTCGACCACCGTCTCGGCTCCGTGATGGATCTGCGGGTTGATGGGGAACGACACCAAGGCTAGCGCTTCGAGCAGGGCTTCGAGGCGGCGCGGGTCCACCCGGATGGACACCGCCAGCAGCTCGCCTTGGCTGGTGGATAGATGGGAACCGGACGATGCCGGATTCAGCCAGACGCTCATGGGCAACTTCTCCCTTCACATCCGGCGATGGGGACGTCCGACAACAAAAAGCCCTCGAGCCAGTGGCGCCAGGGTCGAAATCGTTTTCGAACCGACCGAATCGCCTTTAGCATTTTTTTCCGTGGTTGCAATTAGCCGGGCGCCGAAACGCCCTAAATCATTCCACGTCGGCTCTAGCCTATCACGGGCTGTGCCGGAGATCAATGGCATGGGCCGCACAAGTCCAGCTAACGCCGCCGGCTAAGGGCCAAGAGTTTACAAGTCCAAGGCGCACGGCCGGGTGCGATGGGCCGCCGGCGTCGAATGAGAAAGCGTACCGCGCGCGGGGCTTTCCCAGCGCTGCCTGCGCTGCCTGCGCTGCCTGCGGGAGCGGGTTCAACCCCGCGGGCCGGTCTGCTATTCTCATAGGGAGCGCACCTCCGTGTCCGCGCCGCGGGAAAGTCGATGAACCATAAGTACCTTGCTTTTTCCATCGTGCTCTTGTCGTCCGCCGTGGCGGCCGAAGCGCAATCCACCTCAGTTACTCTCAATGGGAGCCCGTCGCGTCAGATCGGCCAGCCTCTGCTAATCCCGAAAACCTCCAACCCCAACCTCGTGGAAGGCCGCGAGCTCTGGAGGCCCAACGGCATCGCCCTCGATCCGTCCACCTCGCCGCCCATGGTGTATGTGGCCGACACGTTGAACAACCGCGTCCTGGCATGGAAGAACGCGACCAGCTTTACCAACGGGCAGGCGGCCGACCTGGTGATTGGGCAGCCGGACCAGTACACGACCACCCCATCCGGCCCGGGGACCACCTTCACCACCGGCTTGAGCGATCCCACCGGCCTTGCGGTTTACAAGGGTGACCTCTACGTTGCCGACAGCGGAAACAACCGCGTATTGCGCTATAAGGCGCCCTTCGCGCAGTACGCCCAAACGGGATCGTATCCGACGCCGGATTTGTATGTCGGCCAGCCGTCGCTAAAATCGAAAACCGCGAACTACCCAAGCGGCGCTCCTACCGCACAGGGACTGAATTTTCCCCCCAACAGCTCCAGCGTTTTTCTCGCCTGCATTGCCTTCGATAGCGGCGGAGACATGTGGGTCACCGATCCCGGCAACCGCCGCGTGCTGGAATTCAAAGCTGCCGATGTTGCCAATGGTGGCGGACTGCTGACGGCGGTGGTCGAGTTGGGGCAACTGGATTTCGTCAGCGTGCAAACCGCGTTGAACCCGTCCAGCGGCCAACTCATCGCCAACCAGTTCGCGGTGCCTTCGCAGTTGTCTTTCGACGGGTCCGGGAACCTTTACGTTTCCGACGCCGACCCGAACTACCCGCAGCTTCTGAGCCGCGTGCTGGTCTTCACTCCCACCTCCGCCAGCGGGATTGCCGCGTTCACCAACGGGGAGGCTGCTGCGCGCATCATGGGTGTCGTCGAGCCATCGCAGATCCAAAGCCTCACCGCGGCCCAGCAACTGGCGATTTACGGTAAAACCGAATTCAACAATCCGGGCGGCATCTTTTTCCTCGCCGACGGCAGCGTGGGCGTAGTCGACACCAACGATAGCCGCATTCTGGTGTTTCCGCCCTATTCTTCCTGGCCCAGCGCGAACACCTATGTTTCCCCGCAGGCGACCGGCGTGCTCGGCCAGAACGGATCGTTCCAGAGCTTCGGCGCCAACGGCAACGCCGTTCTCACCGTACTTACGCCGCCCGCCAGCGCGGCGGTATTCTGGCTCCGATCACCGCGGCGTTCCTGTCATCCACCAGCGAACTATTCGTGGTGGACACCGGCAACAACCGCGTGGTGGTGATGCCGAACCAGTCCGGTACGGTGCCTTTCGGCAACGCCTCGCGCGTGTTCGGCCAAGATACGATGACGATGAATTCGCCCAATCTCATCGAAGGCCGCGAATTCCAGTTTTATAACGGCCAGGCCGCCGATGCCGGAATCGCGCTCGATACGACCGGCCCCGTGCCTCATCTCTACGTGGCCGATCCGTATAACCATCGCGTCCTCGGCTTTTACGATGCCCGTAAGCTCCAGTCGAGCGGAGTGCCACAGGGCCAGCACGCCGATATCGTGATCGGCGAGCCGGATTTCAACACCGCGCTCTGCAACTATCCTTCCGGCGATCCCACCCAGACCACCGCTTCCGGCCTTTGCTTCCCGCGCGGCGTGCTCACCGATCCTAACGGCAACCTCTACGTGGCCGACACCTATAACGGCCGCGTGGTCCGTTTCCCGGCGCCCTTTGCCGCATGGCCGCAGACGCAAGTGCTGGAATCCGCCGACCTGGTGCTGGGCCAGACCAGCCTCGCCGGCGAGCCCATCACCGATCCCAGCGCGGTCCACATGGCTTTCCCTTACGGCCTCGCATTTAGCGGCACTAACGGCCTGATGGTTTCCGATCTTGCCGACAACCGCGTGCTCTATATTCCCTTTTCGAGCGGCCAAACCACCTTCATCGCCGGCGCAGACAATGGCAAACCCGCCGCTAAGGTGTTCGGCCAGCCGAATTTCGTCACCATTGCCGCCGGTTCAGCCAGCAACCAGCTCAATTCGCCGCACCATATCGCCACCGACAGCAACGGCCAAGTCTATGTCACCGATTATGGCAACGGCCGGTTGCAGATTTTCAGCGATCCCAATAACTCGCTGACGCCGTTCGCTTCCGCCGACGCCATTCTTAGTCTGCCCAATCTAGGCCATCCGCAAGCCATTTTCGTCAACCAGTCTACCGGCGAGATCTGGGTCGGCACCGGCACTACCGCTACCCGCTTTCCCAAGTACGACACTCTGGAATTGAATCCCGCGGCCACCGGCTCCGTGCAGGTCGCCGGCGCCGCGCTGGCACTTGCCCAGGACCAATACGGAGATCTGTTCGTGGCGGACCTGTTCAGCCGCGTCGGCATTTACTACCAGGGCCTGGCGGGCTAGAACGCCCAAGCTACTTACGCCGGCCAGCCGCTTGCGCCGGGCGTCGTCGCCAGTCTGTATCCGATCGCTTCTCAGACCCAGTTTGCGACCAGTTCGATGCCCACAGCGCCGCCATTTCCCGCGCTGACCGGGTATCCTATGCCCACCACGCTTGCCGATGAGCAGGTAATTTTCAATGGCGCTGCCGCGCCCCTTTACTTTGTGTCGCCGGGACAGGTCAATTTCTTCGTGCCCATGAGCGCTCCTGTCACCGGGACCGCCGACGTCGAAATCGTCCAGGTCTCGACCGGCCAGGTTCTAGGCGCTGCCTCCGTAGCCATGGCCCCGGTTTCGCCAGCTATCTTCTGCGGCGCCTCCGGCGGATGTCTCCCCAATGGCGGTTTTTATCAGGCGGCCGTGCTCAACCAGGACTACTCAGTCAACAGCGCCACCAATCCGGCTGCGCGTGGATCCGTCATCCAGGTCTTTTGCACTGGCCAGGGAGCCTTGAACAACGCGCCCGCCGATGGCGCCGCCGCACCCGGCCCCCGAATCTTAGCCACCACGCCGCAAACGCCCCGCGTTGCCATCGGGACCTGTTTCGTGGACGAATGGCCGGTCCAGTGTGGCGACCCGACCAACGGTCAGTGGGTCATTTATTCAGGACTGGCGCCCGATTATGCCGGCCTCTGGCAAATCGACGTCTACGTACCCATGGTCACTTTGCCTGGCGCTCAGGTGCCCATCGGCATTCAGTACGATGGCGTCGGCAGCGCCAACCTTAGCTCGCTCTTCCATCTCACCATCGCCGTGAAATAAGTCTCTCGGCCAGCCTCGTTTCGCGTCGGGTATGGTCCGATCTTCGGCAATACCTGCGCGGACCGGCATTGTTAGGGTGATATCATGGGTATTCGGATGAGCTTCCTGTCTCCAAGACTGCAGTTGAAGGTATCGCAAAAGCAGATCCTTACCCCGGGTCTCGTCCAGATGGTCACTGTCCTTCAGCTTAACCGGCTGGAACTGAAGGAGATGATTACACAGGAGATCGTCAAGAACCCGGTGCTCGAAGAGGCCACCGAAGAGGCCGGCGAGGAGATCACACCCGAGGAATTGTTGCCGCTGCTGGAGGCCGAAGCGACCGTCGAACCTGCCGACCGCCAGATCCTCGATGCCACGCCCGGCAACCAAACCGCGACCGTCGATGACGGGCCGGTCAACGTGGCCATCAACGGCAATCTTTTCCCCGATCCGGAGGAAACGGCCGCCGTCGCTCTCGTCGAACCCGAAGCCGTGACCGCTGGCGATCCGCCTACCGAACCGGCCGCGACCGACCCTTTCGACGAGATCGACTTTGGCACTTTCTTCGACGACTACCTGGATCCCGGTTACAAGAGTCCGGCCGCCGAACCTGTCGAAAAGCCCTCCTTCGAAACCTTCCTCTCCGCTCCCGTCACTCTCGGTGATTATCTGCGCTCGCAGTTGGCCGTGGTCGTGATTCCGGACGCGGTGCGCGACGCGGCGGAAGCCATCATCGGCAACCTCAATGAAGACGGCTATCTTTCGGCGTCGCTGGATGAAATCGCCCCGCTCGGCGAGCACCAGGCCGCAACCGTGGAGGCGGCCCTTGCCGCCGTGCAGTCGCTCGATCCGGCCGGTGTCGGCGCCCGCGATTTGCGCGAGTGCCTGCTGCTGCAAATCGAGAGCATCAACGGCAAGGGTGGCGTCGCCTGGCAGATCGTCTCCAACCACATGCACTTGCTCGAAACCCGGCAGTACAAGGAGATGGCCCGCCTGCTGGGACGGCCCCCCGACCACATCGAGATCGCCGTCGACATGATCCATCACCTCAATCCGCGGCCGGGTTTGCGCTATTCCGGAGCCGGCGCGCGGGTGGTCGAGCCGGACGTTACCTTCACCAAGGACGGCGACGACTACATCATCCAGATGAATGACGAGGACGTGCCGCAGCTTCGCTTGAACGCCCAGTACCGGCGCATGCTCGACCGCGATCAGGGCGCCACCAAGGAAGTTCGCGATTATGTCCGCGAACGCTACACCTCCGCCATTCAATTGATGAAGAATATCGAACAGCGCAAACAGACGATCCTCAAGGTCTGCCAGGCCATCGTGCGCCGCCAGACGGATTTCCTGGACCGCGGTCTCGACTTCCTCAAGCCGATGATGATCAAGGAAGTGGCCGAAGAAGTCGGCGTCCACCCGTCCACTGTCAGCCGCGCCGTCGCCAGTAAGTATGTGCACACGCCACAGGGTGTTTTCGAGCTGCGCTATTTCTTCTCCGAGGCCGTGCAGGGCCCCTCCGGTAGCGGCACTCCGCTGCTGCTGCTCAAGCGCAAGGTCAAGAAGATGATCGAGGCCGAGGATAAGACCAAGCCGCTCACCGACGAGCAGATCACCGCCATGCTGCAATCCGAAGGCATCGACGTCACCCGCCGCACCGTCGCCAAGTACCGCGAAGACATGAAGATCCCCTCCACCCACCAGCGCCGCGTGCGCCCGTAGGCCCCGCGGTTGCCCGGCCCGCGAGCCGATCATCGACACAACAACTAAATCACCCGCGAGGCGGAAGCCTGCATAGTGTATCCTTTACTACGGAGCATATTCATGTTTTGTGATCGCTGCGGTACGCAAGTGCGCCCGGACCAGCAGTTCTGTCCAAATTGTGGCCAATCGTTCACGGGGACTCCTGCCGCTGCCGGCCCTCTGCCGCCACCGCCGGCATGGACGCCGCCCACAAACGTGCACGTAAGCGCCGGCCGGTGGATTGGAGAAGGCTGGGATCTGGTGAAGGCGGACATGGGCACCTACGCCCTGGCCGCGCTGATTTTCTTCCTGCTCAATGGCGTGCCGTTTATCCAAGGGGCGCTCATCACCGGCTTCCACATCTACACCATGAAGAAGATGATGGGCCGCCGCACCGATTTCGGCGATTTGTTCAAGGGCTTCAATTATTTCATTCCGACGCTGGTGGCGACTTTGCTCATCGGCGTATTTACGTTTATTGGGACAATCTTCTGTATCATCCCAGGCTTGGTGGTGGCGGCGTCGCTCAAGTTCACCTACCTGTTCATCATGGACAAAAGGATGGATTTCTGGCCGGCTATGCAGGCCAGTCACGCCGTTGTGAAGCAGGACTATTTCGGCTTCACCATGTTCCTGATACTGGCGTTCCTGGTGAACGTGCTGGGCCTGTTGTGCTGCGTCGTCGGGCTGCTATTGACGGTGCCGTTGACGATTGCGGCCATTACGGTGGCGTATAAAGAAATTGTCGGCTTCGACCAGCGAACCATCGACACGGTGTAGCAGGTTCGGCGCCTCTCAGGCCGTGCGGCTGCTTGGCGCGGGACTCCTGCTCGCCCTTCTGTATTGGGCCTCGCCTCCGGCCCAGCCCGCGTTTCACGCTTGTCCTTTCTACTGGCTCAGCGGGAAACCGTGCCCGCTGTGCGGGCTGACGCGCGGGCTCTGCGCACTCGCCAAAGGACAATGGGGCCAGGCGATCCACTTCAACGCCCTCAGCCCGCTCGGCTTCGTCCTGCTGCTCTCTCTCTTTTGGAACGCCCGGTGGCGGCCGCGGCTATGGACCTTCAGCATCGCAGCATTCGCCATCTATGGCGTCTGCCGCATTGCCTTGGCATGAGCGGCGTCTCCGAACATGCTCAGTTCGCCTGCCGGATTCTGAACGCCGTCACCTGCCGGACCCACCTCGCGTGTCTCTTCTCGCCAGGCACCACCAACTGAAACGGGCCAGCCTCCTCTGAAAGCGGCTTGCCATCCCGCTTCGTGACCACGTACACGGCTTTGTCCATGAACGTCGCGTCCAGTTCCGGCCACGCGAAGACTGCCCGATAGCCGTCCCGGGCTTCCACTACAAGGTAGTATGACGCCGCCGTGCGGCGAAACTTCGGCCCAGTCGGCAAGTCGGCCTTGCCAAGCACGTCCGTCAGCAGCACACCATCGAATGAGGCCTCGGCTCCCTTCTCTGTCGTCGTCTTTACCGTGTGCTGCGGCAGTTTCGACAGGTCCGACAGGGAGAGCATGACACTCTTGTCGCCGACGCCCGTCACCGTAATGCTGGCTTCGGCGAGATCGGGAGGTAAGGGCTTCAGTTGCCGAACTGCCTGCCCCTGGAGTCCAACCGCTGCGGTAATGACGATCACACAAGTTGAAGAAATCCGTTTCATAAATTACGCCCTGCTGGTAATTGTAGGCCTTTCTGGAAAGGCGGATGCCAGCTTCGATGAGAATATGCTCAGCCGGCACCGGTGCCACGCATAGTTGGCTGCTGGCTCGATTCAGCATCGTCGATCCGCCGCTTCGGCGCCGGGAGGTGGTATCATTTCGGGCGTTGTCGTCATTTAGCCGCGAAGCCAGCCCAGGATAGGGCGGAGTGGCGATTCAGATGGAGTACACACTCAAGGCACGAGTCAGCCGCTGCGGTGCCCGCACCATCCGGCGTGCTCTTGACCAACTGGCGGCCAGGGGCGCCGTCAAAAAAGCCGCCGAAGGTTTTCTGGTTGAAGGCAAGATGGAAGGAGCCAGCGCACGGGAACTGAATGGCGCGTTGCTTTCTCTTCTAAGAAAAGTGGAGAAGCGGACAACCCTTCGCGCAGAGTGGACGTCCAGCGACAACACTACCGAAAGATTCTTCGACTACGTTTTGAAGAAGACGATGCGCAACTGAAGTGAATCCGGTGGGAGCTCAGGCTTCGAATCGCAAGCCTGCCCGCTCATCCAGGCGGCCTGCCAGGATCCCCAGCACGTCCGCCATCTCGACGAGAGCGCGACGTGCGCGGTTCGGCGCAGCGCTTCTTGTGAGGCGGTAACACCACTGCATGACACGGTAATCCAGAACCAGCAGCCGGTCTTCGAGTGAGTTCAAGTTCAAACCAGCGGCGTGCTCAGTCAGGTATGTCACCAGACGGTAATCGCACTCAAGCGCGCGCTCGAGCCGCTCCAGACCTGTGTCGCCACGCAACAGCTCCCTGACTTGCCGGCAACTGAACTGGGAGTCGATAGCCGCCGCCGGCCGGGCCTCCAGGCTGGAATTCCGCAGCATCAGGATACAGCTGTAACGGAACCAGTAAAGCACCAGTACGAACAACAATCCGATAATGACTATGCTTCCAATCATTTCATTCAAATCCCAAAACTAACTGCCGCTACACTGGTACTAGTCAATCCATAACTAGAATACCCGAACTACTCTCCCGCTTGCAAGGGGTTTTTTGATTTTTCCACGCGGTTTGAATTGCGCGTTATGCGGAACCCTCGGGGCGCACTGAACCGCACCTGGTCTACCCTCCATATCTGGTGCACTGATTGATCTTGCGAGTTGCGCAATGAGGCTGAAAACCGATTGTGCTCGACGGCTACGGACGTGCACGTTTGAGGCCTGGCCCCTGTCCAGCCACCACGGCGCCGGTGTGCGGTACTGAGCAGTCCCAGTTTCACTCCACAAGTACCCCTGCTCCGGACGAACGGCCTACCTGCATTTGAGTGGTTCGGGCGGCGCAAGCGAAGGAACATGCGGCGGCTTGAAACCGTATCGTATGCATAAGAGCATAAGAGTTTGTTAGCCGAAAACCGAACGGGGCGTGCCTCACCCGGCCGGTGCAAGGAGACGCCATGATCGCGAAAAGCCTGCTGGTCGTCTGTAGCGCGCTATGCCTGGCCGGCTGCGCCATCAACACCACCCCCACCGGGCCGCTGCAGTACGATTCGTTCCACCTCGATCGAGACCGTTCCGAGTTGGTGAAGGTCGATCTCAACATGGGCGCCGGCGAGCTGCAGGTGGGCAGCGGCACGGAAAAACTACTGCAGGCCTATTTCACCTACAACATACCGGCCTGGAAGCCAGTCGTAAAGTACGCTCCGGGTGCGCTCACGATCGACCAGGGCAAGACCGGCCATGTCAACTTCGAACCCGGCCAAATAAAATACGAATGGGACCTCCGCTTCGGCCGGGAGACGCCGCTCGATTTTGGCGTGAATTTCGGCGCCGGCGAAGCGCAGCTCGACTTGGGTTCGCTCAACCTGCGCGCCGTCAGCGTCCAGATGGGAGTCGGCAGTCTCAACCTGGACCTGCGCGGCCGGCCGCAACACGATTACAACGTGCATATTCAGGGCGGCATTGGCGAGGCCGTGGTGCGGCTGCCCGCGGACGCCGGTGTTTACGCGAGTGCGAGTGGCGGCATCGGTGAAATCAAGACTCGCGGGCTCAAGAAGGAAGGCGACCACTGGGAGAACGACGCCTACGCCACGGCCAAAGTCAAAGTGCGCGTGGATGTGCAGGGCGGCATCGGTTCAATCACCCTCATTGGCGATTCGGACTGACCTCTCAGATTTGCTTTTGATTGAGAGCTTCCAATTGCAGAGTGGCTGACGGGCGCTCGGCTACCAGAAAAGCTCGCGATTGATATTGGCCATGACCCAGTTGAGGTCAATGCACGCGAAGAATGGCTGGCACAGCGGAGGCGCCACGAATGCCATGCGGCCCCCTCCAGCGTCCCAGACTGGGATTACCTTACCGGCCAGATTCGCTCTAGCCGCTCGTTCCTGCAGATCGGCGATGGTGGCCCTTTTATCTTGCGGGGGTGCGCTTTCGAACCGCGAAGCCAGCGGAACGATGATGAAATCAGCTCCCCGGTCTCTAATGTGGGCGATCTTTAAGCTGGGCATTCGTTCCTGTCCTGGAGGCAAAGGTCGTTCTCTTCGGGACCAACCTCGGTTCACGGAGCAAGCAGATACAAAACCCCGAAGCAAACACCCGCCACCCCGAGAGTGGAGAAAATCAGAAGCAGAGCCATGTGCGCCGAGCGTTGCACCATCCCGGTCGCCACTGGCTGGTTCGGTCCGCTGTTGCTAACTAATACTCTCATCGCATTGACCTCTTATCGATAACGTTGCACGTTGCGGCGTTGCTGGCCATTTTCATTACCTGCCCGTTGGCCATCCCTGTTTGGCGCCGTTCGTAATAGAAGTGCTTCACCGATCTCAGGGTCGCTCTGCGCACACAGGCAGGAATAGTTAGCGATGGATACTATTACGGAGTCGACCCCGCGGCTTCCGAGAAAGAGGCTAATGTTTCAGCAGTTTACGGGAGGTACCAAGGCTTTGATACTGAAGGGTCTAAATCGATCATGACGGTACTGGAGACGGGGCAAACTCCCCTGGATTTTGAGCGTCTTAGCGGGGCTGAAGAAGGGCTCTTCCCCAATTGCGTGCGCTGCGATCCCCCGGCAACGCCCCGCCGGACGTGCACATCCCTTAATCAAGTCTCCTTGAGCTTCCGGTAGCGGCGGATCGCGTTGTTGGTGGAACTGTCGTGTCCGAGTTGGGGTTCTTCCTGGCTCTCGAGTTCCGGGATGATCCGTTGAGCCAGCACTTTGCCAAGTTCCACGCCCCACTGATCGAACGAGTTAATCTGCCAGATGGTGCCCTGAGTGAAGACGCTGTGCTCGTACAGCGCCACCAGTTTGCCGAGAGTCTCCGGCGTGAGCCGTTGGACGAGGATCGTGTTCGACGGGCGGTTGCCCTCGAAGACACGGTGGGGCGCGAGCCAGTCCGGCGTGCCCTCGCCTTTCACTTGCTCCAGGGTCTTGCCGAATGCCAGCGCCTCGCTCTGGGCGAAAACGTTCGCCAGCAGCATGTCGTGGTGGCGGCCGAGCGGATCGAGCGGTTGTCCAAATGCGATGAAGTCACAAGGGATCAGCCGGGTACCCTGATGGATCAACTGATAGAAGGAGTGTTGGCCGTTGGTCCCCGGCTCACCCCAGTAAATCGGGCCGGTCGCGTATGTGACTTCTCTCCCGTCGAGCGTGACATGTTTGCCGTTGCTTTCCATCGTCAACTGCTGCAGATAGGCGGGAAATCGCTTCAGATACTGCTCGTAAGGCAGCACGGCAGCCGTCTCAGCGCCGAAAAAGTCGGTGTACCAAACAGCCAGCATTCCCATCAGCACGGGGAGGTTGCGTTCGAACGGCGCGGTGCGGAAATGCTCGTCCATCTGGTGGAAACCCTCCAGCATGGCCCGGAAGTTGTCCGGCCCGATGGCCAGCATGGTCGAAAGTCCTATAGCCGAGTCCATCGAGTAGCGTCCGCCAACCCAGTCCCAAAATCCGAACATGTTGGCGGTATCGATTCCGAATTTCGCCACTTCCGCCGCGTTCGTCGACACAGCCACAAAGTGCCGGGCGACCGACTTTTCGTCGCCGCCCAAGCCGGCGAGTGACCAGGAGCGGGCAGAGTGGGCGTTTGTCATAGTCTCCAGCGTTGTGAAGGTTTTCGACGAGACAACGAAGAGCGTCTCCGACGGGTCCAGACCGTGCACAGCCTCAGTGAAGTCCGTGCCATCGACGTTGGAAACGAAACGGAAGGTCATGTTCCGATCGCTATAATGCTTCAGGGCCTCGTAAGCCATCACCGGTCCGAGGTCGGAGCCGCCAATTCCGATGTTGATGACATTGCGAATGCGGTTGCCAGCGTGTCCTTTCCACTCGCCGCTGCGGACGCGATTGGAGAAGCCGGTCATCTTATCGAGGACGTCGTGGACCTGTGGAACCACGTCCTCGCCGTCAACCAGAATGGACGTTCCTTTGGGTGCGCGCAGCGCCACGTGCAGGACCGCACGCTTCTCCGTCACGTTGATTTTGTCGCCTCGAAACATCGCGTCGATTCGCGCCCGCAATCCAGATTTCTCGGCCAGCCGGATGAGCAGCTTGACGGTTTCGTCCGTAATGCGGTTCTTCGAGTAGTCCAGGAAGATGCCGGCAGCCTCGGCCGTCATCCGTTCACCGCGGCCGGGGTCGTCGGCGAAGAGCTCTCGCAATTGTAATTCTCGAACCTTCTTCGAGTGGGTGCGAAGAGCTTTCCAGGCCCTCCGTTCCGTGAGCGGTTCGAGGACCTGGACTTGCCCCGTGGCGTCCGGCGTTGCAGGTGTCGACATTTCGTGCTCCTTTCGGTCTTACCGTCAATGGGCTGCGGCCGTTCTAAGCGCAGCACTCTTGGCGGCAATCACCGCCATCAGGTCGTTCCAGGACTTGTCGAACGACTCCGCTCCCTCATCCTGAAGCTGGGCGGCCAAAGCGTCGACATCGATCCCGGCTGTAGCGAACTGCGCCAGGACCTCCTCGCAGTCGCCACCATCCGCCGGCAGGATCGTATCCACTTCGCCGTGATCGGCGAGCGCTTTCAAGGTGCCTTCCGGCATCGTATTCACCGTGAAAGGAGCGGCGAGAGCCTTGATGTAGAGGACGTCGGACGCCTGGGGATCCTTGGTCCCCGTGCTGGCCCACAGAAGCCGTTGAGGACGCGCCCCGGCATTGAGAGCGCGCTGCCAGCGGGGAGAGTCAAGCAACGTACGGTACGCCTTGTAAGTGCGCTTGGCGATGGCGATGCCGAGCCGGTCACGCAGCGAGTCCGGCACTTTGCCCATCACCGCGACATCCCAGCGGCTGATAAAGATCGAGGCGACCGAGCCGACGCGGGGCTTCAGCCCGGCATCGACGCGCCTCTCAACGCCGCGCAGGAAGGCCTCGGCAGCCGCCAGGTACTGCTCGCGGGAAAACAGCAGGGTCACGTTGATCGGCACACCCGCAAAGATCGCCTCCTCGATCGCGGGCAGACCCTCCTTCGTGCCGGGGATCTTGATGAACAGGTTGGGTTGTCCGGCGCGCGCGTGGAGATCCTTAGCGGCGGCCAGGGTGCTTGGCGTGTCGTAGGCCAGCAGCGGCGAAACTTCCAGAGACACCCACCCGTCCACGCCAGCCGTCCGGTCGTAAACCGGCCGAAACAAGGTCGCGGCCCGCGTAAGGTCTTCCAGCGCCAACTCGAAAAACAGCGCCTCGCCCGATTTGCCCTTGCTCACCTTCTCGCGGATTGCGGCATCGTAGGCAGTGCTGACCTTCATCGCGTGGTCGAAGATCGTCGGATTTGACGTAAGCCCCGTGACCGATAGTTCATCAATGTAGCGCTTCAGCGTGCCGCTATCCAGCAGGTCGCGTGTGATGTTGTCGAGCCAGATGCTCTGCCCCAGATTGTGCAGCGATTGTGTCGCCTTCATCGTGATCGAACCTCCGTAACCAGAACTTCTCTATCCTTTATAGTTCTATAGCTCCCGTCGCAGCAAAAACGGTTTGAGGACTCTGTTAGGTTGCACACACATTCGACAGCCGGACAGTCGCCTGTGTCCTGCGCCCACTGCCGGCGCCGAGTGCCTTCGGCTGCAGCCGGGGACGTTCGGCAGCATACTGTATGCGTACGGGAGCGTCCATGGCGCCACCCCCGCTCCCGGTCCCATCCGCGGTTGGCGATCATCGAGCGGGATGCGCATCAACTTAGTTAGACTGCACTCTGCCTTGGCCGGATTCGCTCGCGTGCCCACGTGCCGTGCATTATTCCACAGCCAGATTAAGACTGGCGGAAGTTGTATTCATTGTCAGTCGTGCTCCCGACAGGGCGATGCCAAGGCCTTTACGAGGGCGCAAACGAGTTGCGGATGAAGTCGTGAGAATCTGCCCACACTGAAAAGCGCCAGGCAAACGGGAGCGCAACGGGTATTGCCGAAGGTTTCCGGACGCGGTCTTGGTAGGCCCGGCTGGACTCGAACCAGCGACCCCCTGCTTAGAAGGCAGGTGCTCTATCCACCTGAGCTACGGGCCCGCGACTGCCTGACCTGTTCATTCTAAAACACTTTGCCGGATTTTTCCAATCTCGCCATTCGCTGCTTTCGTGTTTCCTTCGGCCAAACTGTATCAAAACCCCTTCAGTTTGGCCTGCCTGTATCAAAACACCCGTTAGCCTGCCGATTGAGTTTGAGGAGCGCATCGCGCTTCATCCTGCGGTTTCATCTGTGAATACTTCTTGGACGTCCCCTTGCCGGAGCAGGTGGGTCGCCCACTCATTATCGATACCGGAAGCACACGGCAAGTCATTGTGACACTGCTCAGCTGAAATGGCCGGAGCCGCTGTTAGATAGCGTACCGAGCTGATCAAGACATCCCGGCAGCGTCACCCGAAACTGCCGGGCCATGGTTCGCATCAATTAAACGGACCCAGATTCAGTCATGACGCTAAGTGTGTGCCGCATTCTCGAAGCCGGCGCGGCGAGTGAAACGCCGATCGAGCACAAACAGTATATCGACAAGAACGGCCAGGACCTGCCGGAGATTCGGAACTGGAGATGGAGTAGCCCCAAGTGAATACGCAACAGCTTAGAGATACCGCGGGGGCGCTGGTCGCTGGCGATAATGGCCCCGGGTCCGGCGCCAATGAATGACGGTAAGCACAGTTCTCACCAACGCATTGCCAACGGACCGCTCAAAGGGTGGACCATCGCTCAACTGCTGGCACAGTTTCCGGAACAGGTACTCGGAAAGCTCGTGCGCTCCCGGCGATTCCCGCTGCCGTTGAAGTTCCCGGGCGCACGGCAAATGCTCTCGGTCCAGGTGCACCGCAGATCCGCCGACGTAGCAGGCGCGCTTAATTCCTGGAATTCGAAACCAGGGGGACGGCCATCGTGACGACAAGCGCGGAAAAGGCCAAGGCGAAGCAGCGTTCCGGGCCCGCGTCCAAGGACGATCTGAAATCGCTTCCCATGCCGGAGTTGGAGGCAAAGCTGGGCTCGTCGACGGACGGCCTCAGTCAAGCCGAAGCGCAGAAACGGCTGGCTCAGTATGGACGTAACGAGATTCAGGAAAAGAAAACCAATGCGTTCCTGAAATTCCTCAGCTATTTTTGGGGCCCAATCCCATGGATGATCGAAGTAGCGGTGATTCTGTCGGCCGTCGTCCGGCACTGGCCGGATTTCTTCATCATCCTTCTTCTGCTGGTTTCGAACGCGGTGGTCGGATTCTGGGAAGAACGCCAGGCGGGCGACGCCATCGCTGCCCTCAAAGCGAAACTGGCGCTCAAGGCCAAGGTCAAACGCGATGGGAAGTGGACCGACCCGGCCGCGTGGGAAGTAGTGCCGGGCGACGTCATCCGCCTGCGCCTTGGCGACATTGTGCCAGCGGATGCACGGTTGCTGGCGGGCGACCCGGTGGAGGTGGATCAGTCCGCGTTGACAGGCGAGTCTTTGCCCGTCGAGCGCAAGCCCGGCGAGGCGATGTTTTCGGGATCGATTATGCGCCGGGGCGAAATCGAAGCGATGGTGTACGCTACCGGCACCAACACCTACTTCGGCAAGACTGCCCAACTCGTCGAGG
>CAVXJY010000073.1:0-24815 GCA_963761855.1 Bryobacterales bacterium
TCTCCGCTGCCCCAGGGTGGTCCACGCTGGTGAGGGACATCAGGTCCTCCTACGTGAACACCTCGGCACAGGCGATCCAAGCGCTCGGCACGACAGCCGCCGACGCTAGTGCCGCAACGGACCTGAGGGTCGCCGCGGCGGGAGCACTAGCCCGAATGCACACGCAACAGACCCTGCCGTACTTAGCGGGACTGCTGGCCGACGACAACACCGCGCTGCAGGCGGCGGCGGTTGGCGGGCTGTCGAGCTTCGCCAACAATGTGCCCATCGGTTCCCACGAACCAGCCGCGGGTCCGTGGCCCTACCGCACGGATGATACGATCGCATATTCCGTGTTCAGCGAATCCGCCATCAAGGCGCGGCCAGCGTACTATTTGGACTTCTGGAAGACCTGGTGGCAGGCCAACCGCACCGCGATCGGCTACTGAGGGGAGCGGCTGATTGCGGTGACGCGATTGGGCGTTGCCCAACTCCGGGCCGGGCATGCCCGGCCCCTACGGTTGCGGCGGGGGTGCGTAGTTGCGGTAGGCCAGGTCAAGCAGTTCCACCACGTGCATCACGCGCTGGCCTTTGCCGTGGAGGCGGACGCCGGCTTCGAGCTGCAGTTCGCAGCCGGGGTTGGCGGTGGCGATGATCTCGGCTCGCGTTTCGTTGATAGCCTCCATCTTATGCGTCAGAATCTGCAACGACATTTCGTTCTGGACGACGTTGTAAGAGCCGGCGCTGCCGCAGCAGATATCGGAGCCGGGCATTTCCTCCAGGACGAGCCCGGGAATGGCGGCGAGCAGTTTGCGGGGCGCGCTGCGGATGCGCTGAGCGTGGGCCAGATGGCACGCGTCCTGATAGGTCACTACCGCCTCTACCGTGCCCATCTGCGGGCTCAGTTCGATGGAAGCGAGAAATTCGGTGATGTCGCGGACCTGGGCAGCGAACTTTTGCGCCGCGGTCGCGTAAGCCGGATCACCGGCCAGCAGCTCGCCATATTCCTTGAGCATCGCGCCGCAGCCGGCGGAATTGCTGATGATGGCGTCGAACGAGTTGCCGCGGAGGGCCTCGATGTTGCGGCGGGCCAGCGCACGGGCATCTTCGGGAAGGCCGGAATGGAGGTGCAGCGCACCGCAGCAGCCTTGGCCGGCGGGCACCACCACTTCGCATCCGTTGTACTGGAGCACGCGCAGGCTGGCCTCATGGAGGCGGGCGAAGGAGATGTTGGCGACGCAGCCGGAGAGGAAGGCCACGCGATGGCGGCGCACGCGCTCAGCGGGAAATGTTTTGCCGATCTGGGAGAAGAAGAAGGGAGGCTCGGCTGAGGGAGCGAGCTGCGCCACGTTGCCCATGCGCCCGAGCATCTTCATCAGGCCCAGGGCGCGCGCCAGGGTTTTCAGGCCGCTGACTTCATATAGGTAGAGCAAAGTGCCGGCGATGGAGAGCAGAAGTCGCGATTGAATGAGGTGACCGAACAGAAACGCGCGCAGCCGGCGGGCGAAGCGGCCGCGTGGAGTGCGCGCTTCGATTTCGGCGCGGGCATGCTCCACCATGCGGCCGTAAGGCACGCCGGAAGGGCAGGCGGATTCGCAGCCGCGGCAGGCCAGGCAGAGGCCGATATGTTCGAGGTAAGCCGGGGTGATGGGCGCGCCCTCGGAGACCTGCACCATTTGATAAACGCGGCCGCGCGGCGAATCCATCTCAAGGCCCAGCTCGCGGTAGGTGGGGCAGGCGTTCAGGCACAGGCCGCAGTGGACGCACTTATCGAGATCGAACTGGCTGGGCCCGGCGGCGCGGGGTTCAGAGACGATGGTAGAGTCGGCCACGGTTTAACACGTTGGACGGATCAAACAGAGCTTTAAGCCGCTGCATGATTTCGAAATCGGCGCCCGGAGCGGGCCACAATTCGAGCTGGGGCTTGCGCGCCTCAGGCGCAAACTCGATGACAGCCTTCCAGCCTTGTGCTGCCGCCTCCGCTAGGTACCGCGCGGCGGATCCGGTTTCGTCAAAATACACATAACAGACGCCCGAGCCGGCGCGTGCCAGGGCCGGGACAGCCAGCGGCGCCATCAACTTCTCAAGATCCGTCAGCTTGGAGGAAACGCGCACCACGGCGCCATCGGCGTGCGTAGCCAGAAAGCGGGGCGTGAAATCTTCCACTTGGCGCCAGAACTCATCATGGGGCGTGCCTTCGAGCGTTTGCGGTTCGCCGAGCGAGGCCAACTCGCGCTGATATCGGTCTACAGCGGCTTGGTTGCCGGCGGCGCGCACGGCCAGAATCCAGGCGGGGCCGCCTTGAACGGCGGCGGACGGATTGAACAGGTCGAGGGCGGCAGGCTGCAGCACGCTCGCCAGCAGGCGGGCACGAGCCGCAAAAGCGGCTTTGGAATCGGCGAAAGAGAGCAGAACGGTGCGCTCGACTTCGGGCATGGGCTGGAGCTTGAAATTGACCACCGCGATAGCGGCCAGCGTGCCGAAGGAGCCGATCATGAGCTTGGCCATATCCAGGCCGGCCACGTTCTTCACCACCATGCCGCCGGACTGAACGAGTTTACGGGCGAGGGTAATGAAGCGCATGCCGATGACCATGTCGCGCGCGGTGCCGTATAGGCGCCGGCGCGGGCCGCTTGTGTTAGCGGCCACCACGCCGCCCACCGTGGCCTGCGCGGCAAACGGCGGATCGAGCGGCACCATCTGGCGGTTCTGGCGCAGCAGCGCGGTGAAGTCGCGCCAGGGGAGACCGGCCTCCACGCTGATGGTAAGGTCGCGTGGCTCATATTCGAGCACGCGGTTGAGCGCGGTGGTAGCGATGGTTTCGTCGGCAC
The DNA here is from genome assembly GCA_963761855.1 of Bryobacterales bacterium. Lineage (GTDB taxonomy): Bacteria > Acidobacteriota > Terriglobia > Bryobacterales > Bryobacteraceae > Bog-375. The sequence continues at coordinate 2,811 of CAVXJY010000073.1, forward strand.
AGGCGACCGGGCCCGCCATCTGGCGCTTGCTGCCGTTGCCCTGCAGGCAAATGGTACGCAGGTGACGGGCGGCGCGGCTGAGCGCTTCGGCGAGATCGTCGTGGGTCTCCGGGGTGTGCAACATGCGGTTCGAAACCGGCGCGGACGCCGGGCTAACATTTTCGGGCCCGGCTAGAAGATAATGATAAGCCATGGCGAATCTATATGCCGGGACGTCCGGTTTTGCATATGCAGCATGGAAGCCGGATTTCTATCCGGCCAAACTGCCCGCAAAGGAGTTTTTGAAGCACTATGCCACCCGGCTGCGCGCCGTGGAGATCAATTACACGTTTCGACGTCTGCCGGCCGCGACAACCCTGGCCGCGTGGGTGGAAGCGACGCCGCCCGGGTTCGTGTTCGCCGTGAAGGCGAACATGCGGATCACGCACATCCTGCGACTGAAGAACGCGGGCCAGGCGACGGAGGTGTTTCTCAAAGCCATCGACCCGCTGCGGTCGGCGCGGCGGCTGGGGCCGATCCTGTTTCAACTGCCGCCACAAATGAAGCGGGACGATGCATTGCTGGCGGCATACCTGGAGACGCTGCCCAAAGACCTGCGCTATGCCTTCGAGTTCCGGCACCCGTCGTGGCTGGTCGAGGAAGTGTACGGCGAATTACGGCGGAGGAATGTGTCGCTGTGCGTGGCAGAATCCGAAAAGCTGGAAGTGCCGGAAGTGATCACGGCGGATTTCGTTTACTACCGGCTGCGCAAGCCGGATTACACCGAGGCCGACGTGACCGCAATGGCGGCGCGGTCAAAGGAGTTGCTTGCCACCGGGCGAGACCTGTACCTGATGTTCAAGCATGAAGACACGGCGGCGGGAGCGCTGAACGCCGAAATGTTGCTGAGGCTGGCCGGGCAGGGGGCGGCGGGGGCTTAGGGGTGAGTGGCAACCCGGCCCGAACGCTGGCCCTCTCCGGCATTAGGTCAGTCGCCGTACTAGTACGCACCGCGAACCGCGGAGACCAAATTGTTTCCTATCTTGCGGCAGCGGCTGTAAACCACTGGTAACGATAGTCCGCATAGAAATTTTCAATTGGACGCGCACTCTTCCTCGGTTTAGTTTGAAACATGGGAACAGCAATGAGGATGGCTGTAGCGGATGCAGAGGCTGGCCTATTGCACAGGATCAGCGGCATCGTCAGCTCGGAGTTGTCAGTCGACGAAATATTGGGCGAGGTACTCGGCCTCGCGGCGCAGGCTACGTCTTGCGACGCGTGCCTGATCTACCTTTTCGACCACGAATCTAACGAAGTGGTGCTGCATGCTTCGCAAGTGCCGCACGCCGCAGATATGGGGAAGCTGCGGATCAAAGTTGGAGAAGGAATAACCGGCTGGGTAGCGGAGCACAAGTCGGTGGTGGCGCTGGCGAAGAACGCCTTCACGGATCCGCGGTTCAAGCGTTTCCAGACGTTGATCGAGGACACTTATGAGGCATTTCTTTCGGTGCCGCTGGTGAGCGCCGGCGACCTGATCGGCGTGATCAACGTGCATCATCGCCTGCCGCACGAGCACGTGCGCGAAGAAATCAGCGTGATGAAATTCATCGGCGAGCAGCTTGGCGTCACCATTTCCAAGTCTCAGTTGGAACAGGAAAATGCCCGGCTGATGGAAGAGACGGCGGAGATGAAGCGCGAACTGGAAACCCGCAAGATCGTGGAACGCGCCAAGGGCATTCTCCAGCAAAAGTTCGGCATGAGCGAGGAGGATGCCTACTTCCGGCTGCGCAATCAGAGCCGCCGATTGCGGCGTCCCATGCGGGAACTGGCCGAGGCCATCATCCTCTCCGAGGATCTGGATCGCGAGTCTGCCGCCGGGCGCGACGAACGAGTCGCGTAAGGCGTTGGCAGACGGAAGCGCCCGCCCCGCTCGCTGGCGAGCTTTTTTTTAACCGCTATTTCTGCGGCAAACCACCTGCGACGCGGCCTGCCCTGGATTCGGCCGGCCGCTCGCCGCCCTGTCCCGCGTATGAGCTGACAATGGGCCCAGGAGCGTCCGTGGCGGACGCGCGGACTGTCCCTGTCCGCCCCACCGGTATTCGTTTCCTCTCCCTGCCAGAGATCAAGCCAAAACTAACGCACACGGAGGAAAACTGTGAAAAGCAGCTATATCCGTTTTGCGGCAGTGCTCGGCATGGTCATCAGCCTCGCGCCACCGGCACGGCCGCAATCGGCGGCAATTTCCGTCTGGAGAGTCAGCTTGCAAAGCGAGTCGGGGGAATCGTTGAGCCGCTACTCCGGTGAGCTATACGACGGGCTGCACCGGAGAATGGCCGCGGTGGATCTGGGGCTCGACAATACGTTCGAGTTTCGCCAGATTCCCTGCGGCGAATACCTGGTAGTGGTGCGCGACGCGAATGGCGAGGCGGTGCACCAGGAGTTCGTCTCGGCCAACTCTCAACAACAGGTGACCATCCGGTTGCCCAAGAAGGATGTGCCGCAGCCTCCGGCGGGCCCGGTCTCGGTGACCCAACTGCGCCATCCGCCGGCCAGAAAAGCCGTGCAGGCGGCTATGCGGGCGGAGAGGTTTGCCCGGGCGGGAGAATTCGAACCGGCAGCGCAGCAATTTCAGAAAGCGATCGACATTTCGCCCGACTATGCCGAGGCTTATTCCGGCCTGGCGGCGAGCCACCTGCACACCGGCAACTTCCGTGATGCCGAAAGCGAGGCCAACCGGGCGATAGAGCTGTCGCAACCGAATCCGGTGGATTTGTGCAACCTGTCGCAGGCGCAGTTCCGTTCCGGGCGCATTGCCGAAGCCACGGCGACGGCGCGGCGCTGGTTGGCCATCGCACCGGAGGATCCAAAGCCGCACTGGGTGTTGGGACTGCTGCTGGCGCGCGACCGGCGCACGCTGGCCGAGGCTGCCCGCCATCTTGAGCGCGCGGCGCAGGATCTGCCGGCGGCGCGTCCGCAATGGGAAGCGGTGCGGAACGCGCTGGCGGCGTCGGCAACCGAGGCGAGCCGGTAGGCCCAAGCCGGTCCTCGGCGAGAGCAACTTCTGGCCCGCCAACGGGTTGAAATAGGCATGCAGGCCCGATACTGCGAGACAATGGACGGTTAAGGGGTCGCGTGCCAAATCTTCACCCGACGGCCGGCCTTTTGCTTATTGCCGCCTGCTTCGCCCCGGCGGCGGCGTTCGGCGCCGATGCACCGCCGATTTTCACCACTCCGTTCGAAACCGCGGGAGAGCCCGCACCGCGCAACAGGATCGACGAGCTGGTTTTCGCCCATTGGAAAGAACTGGGCATTCAACCGCCGCATCTTTGCTCGGATAGTGTGTTCCTGAGGCGGGCATGGCTGGACGCGGCCGGCACCCTGCCCACCGCCCAGCAAGCTACCGAGTTTCTGGCAAGCAACGATCCCAATAAGCGCGCCGCACTGATCGATCGACTGCTGGAGCGCGACGAGTTCGCCGATTACTGGGCGATGAAGTGGAGTGACCTGCTGCGCGTCAAAGCCGAGTTTCCAATCGAGCTGTGGCCCAACGCCGCGCAGGCGTATTACCACTGGATTCACGATTCGCTGCGCGAAAACAAGCCCTACGACCAATTCGTCAGGGAGATGCTGACTGCCAGCGGCAGCAACTTCCGCGAGGCGCCGGTCAACTTTTACCGCGCCATGGAGAACCGCCAGCCGGCGGGAATCGCGCAAACCGTAGCCTTGACGTTCATGGGTGCGCGGTCCGACAAGTGGCCGGCGGCGCGGCTGGCCCAAATGGCCGCGTTTTTTTCGGCAGTCGGATACAAACATACGGACGAATGGAAAGAAGAGATTGTCTTCTTCGATCGCGGCAAAGCGGTGCCGGCCGCGCTCACGTTCCCGGACGGGACGTCTGCCCGGCTTCAGCCTGACCAGGATCCGCGAGAAGTGTTTGCCGATTGGCTCATCGCTCCGGGTAATCCGTGGTTTGCGCGCTCGATCGTCAATCGCATCTGGTATTGGCTCTTGGGCCGCGGGATTGTCCAGGAGCCGGACGACAATCGGGACGACAATCCGCCGGAAAACCCGAAGCTGCTGGCCTGGCTGGACCGCGAGTTGGTGACGTCGCATTATGACCTGAAGCATGTTTTCCGGCTAATCCTCAACTCGAGCGTTTACCAGCTTTCGCCGATCCCACGGGCCGGCCGGACGGTCGCGGCCGCTCACTTCGCGGCTTATCCGCTGCGGCGGCTGGATGCGGAGGTGCTAATCGACGCCCTGGATCAAATCACCGGGACAAGCGAAGCCTATTCGAGCGCCATACCCGAACCGTACACCTTCATGCCGGATTTCCAGCGTGCCATCAGCCTGCCCGATGGCAGCATCGGCAGCTCTTTCCTGGACCTGTTCGGGCGTCCGGCGCGCGATAGCGGACTGGAGTCCGAACGCAACAACCGGACCAGCGACGAGCAACGGCTGCACATGCTCAATTCGACCCACGTGCAGCGCAAGATCCAGCAGTCGCTGAATCTGGCCGCGCTGATGCGCGACAGCAAGAATCCGCGCGATCTGGTGACGCAAATCTACCTGACCATTCTTTCGCGCTACCCGACGGACGAAGAGTGGAAGGTGGTGTCGGGGCATTCGCAATCCGGCGCCGCGCGCGGGCGGGCGGCGGTGGTCGATCTCGAATGGGCATTGATCAACAGTGATGAGTTTATGTACCGGCATTAGGAGGCATATCAAGATGAACCCCAATTACCGTTTGCTGCCGATCAACCGGCGCGAAGCCCTGCGCGAGGGATTTTTCGGCGCGGCCGGAGTATTGCTGGCGGGGCGCTTGGCCGGTGCAGCCAACACGATCCCGGTTCTGGCCCCGGCCAAGGCGAAGTCGGTGATCCAAATCTGGATGTGGGGAGGGCCGGCTCATCTGGATACCTTCGACCCGAAGCCGGAGGCCGGCCAGGATTACTGCGGTCCGCTGAACTCGCCCATCGAAACCAACGTGAGCGGCATCCGCATCTGCGAGTTGCTGCCGCTGCTGGCCAAGCAGGCGGACAAGTACTCGCTGATCCGCGGCATGACGCACGGCCTCTACGCGCACGAGACGGCGTCATACACGGTGCAGACGGGCCGCATTGCAGGCGGGCACGACGTGTATCCCAGCGTGGGCGCGGTGGTGTCGTTATTCAAGGGCTACAACGCTGGATACAAGGGGCTGATTCCGCCCTACATCGTCCTGACCGAGCCGCAGGGCCGTTTTTCCGAGGAGGGTTTCCTGGGATCGCGGTACAAACCGTTCGCCACCGGCGGCGATCCGGCGCAGGCGCGATTCGTGGTGGAAGGCATCGTGGCGCAGGGCATCACTGATCAGCGCCAGCGGGAGCGCCGCGAGTACCTTCATCAACTGAATACGCTGGGACACGCTATGCAGGGCGATCCTCAGTTGAAGGCCAGCGACGATGCCGAGAAGATGGCCTACGAGTTGATCCTTGGCGACGCCGGCAAGGTTTTCGATCTTTCGCAGGAGAAGGACGATTTGCGGGATCGCTACGGACGGACCACCTTCGGCCAATCGTGCCTGGTGGCGCGCCGGCTGGTGGAGTGCGGCGTTCCCTATATCACCATCAATTACCAGGGCGGCTGGGACACGCACAAGGAGAACTTCCAGGTGATGCGTCGCAGGCTGCCGGAAATGGACAAGGGGCTGGCGACGCTGCTGGAAGACCTTTCCCAGCGCGGGCTGCTCGATAGCACGCTCGTCTGGTGGAACGGCGAATTCGGCAGGAAACCGAAGGTGGACTGGGAAGCGCCGTGGAACGGCGGCCGCAACCACTGGGGCGGCGTGTTCTCGGCCCTGGTGGCAGGCGGCGGCTTCAAGGGCGGCCGGGTGGTGGGGTCTTCCGATTCGAGAGGGGAAGAGGTGAAGGACCGGCCGGTGTACCCCGCCGACCTGATTGACAGCATGTACGAGCTGGTCGGGATCGATTCGGCGGCCAATTTACCGCATCCGATGGGGATTAAGGCGCGCGTGACGCCCACCGCGGCCGATGGATTGCCGCGAGCCGGACGCTTGAAGGAGATCATGTGAATCGTGCGCTTTCGGCCGCGGCGCTGGTGGCCGCCATGGCGTCCGCCCTGGCGGCACAGCAGCGGACGCCCCACGCGGGTTACGTTTATCCCGCTGGAGGCCGGCAGGGAGCGAGCATCGAAGTCCGTATCGGCGGCCAGTTTTTGAATGGCGCCAGCGCAGCGTATGTTTCCGGCCGCGGAGTCCAGGCGAGAGTAACGCAATATGATAAACCGCTAACCGGAGCGGCAGCCCAGAAGCTGCGCGATGAGATAAAGCAGTTGCGCGAAAAGCGGGCGGCTTCGCGGAAGCCGGCGCCGGAAGGGGCATCCGCCGTTGTCTTCACGAAAGCGGACGAGAAGCGGGTGGCCGGGATTCGCCATGAATTGGAAGATCTACAGCGCAGCCGTTCGATTCCGGCCATTGCCGAAATCGTGATTCTCCAGGTCGACATCGCGCCGGACGCTGCGGCTCGCCTTCGCAAGCTGCGCCTGGACACGGCCGGCGGACTGACCAATCCCATCGTATTCTGCGTGGGCGAACTGCCGGAATTCACGCGCAAGCCGGTCCGCGTGGCGCCTGCGTACAACGTGGTCAACGGCGCGAGCCCGGTGAACCGCGCGGTGGCGAGCCAGCCAGAGCCGCCGGCCGAGATCACCATACCGGCCGTGCTGAACGGACAGATGACGCCAGGAACATCGGACCAATATCGATTCCAGGCGAAACAGGGACAGCATCTGGTGATCGAGGCCAGCGCCCGGGAACTGATTCCCTACCTTTCCGACGCGGTGCCCGGATGGTTCCAAGCGGCGTTGACGCTGCGCGACGCCCGGGGCAGGGAACTCGCGTCGGCGGATCACTTCTTCTTCCATCCGGATCCGCTGCTCCACTTCGAAGTTCCGAGCGACGGCGAGTACATCGCGGAGATCCACGATTCGATTTACCGCGGCCGGGAGGACTTCGTATACCGCATCGCGATCGGCGAGCTGCCGGTGATCGCCAGCATCTTCCCGTTGGGAGGGAAGGCCGCGGCGCGCACGGCGATCGAGATGCATGGTTGGAACCTGCCCACGGCACGGGTCACGGAGAATTTCAAGGGCAAGACGAACGGCGTGTATCCGGTTTCGGTACGAAACAATGGCTGGACCTCCAACAATGTTCCTTTTGCGCTGGATTCCTTGCCGGAGGCGTTGGCCCGCCACGGAATCGGCCGCCGGGAAAAAGCGCAACGGGTGAAGCTGCCGATCGTCGTCAACGGGCGCATTGCGCAGCCGGGCGAAGCGGCGTACTTCCGCTTCGAGGGCCGCGCCGGTGACGAAATCGTTGCCGAAGTGTCGGCGCGCAGGCTCGGTTCGCCGCTCGATTCGACGCTCCGGCTGACGGACGCGGCCGGGAGGCAGATTGCCTTCAACGACGATTTCGGAGACCCTGGCGCCGGCCTGATCACGCACCAGGCCGATTCGCTGATTGCCTGCAAACTGCCTGTGAAAGGGGTTTATTACCTCCGGTTGGCGGATGCGCAGAGCAAGGGCGGCGCGGATTATGGCTACCGGCTGCGCATCAGCCATCCGCGGCCGGACTTCGAGCTGCGCGTGGCGCCGTCGAGCGTCAATCTGCGCGCCGGCTCGACCGTTCCCATAACCGTGCGTGCCATACGCCGTGACGGCTTCTCGGGCGAAATCGCTCTGAATCTCAAGGACGCCCCCGGCGATTTCACCTTGAGCGGCGCGGCCGTTCCCGCCGGGCAGGACAAGGTGCGGGTTACGCTGACTGTGCCGCGGACTCCGGTTGAGATGCCGCTTTCGATTCACCTGACCGGGAGGGCTACCATCGACGGCCACGAAGTCGTGCGCACCGCCGTTCCGGCCGAAGAAATGGAGCAGGCATTCGCTTACCATCACCTGGTGGCGGAGGATGCGTGGATGGTTCGCGTCATCGGCGAGGGCGCGCGCGGAGTCGGCTGGCGGCCCATCGAGAAGCCAGTCAGACTGGCGTCCGGTGGCGCTACGCCCCTCGATCTCTTCGTTCCTCCCCGCTTTCAGCGCGGAGTGACGCTGGCGTTGAACGAGCCGCCGGATGGGATTTCGATTCAGAGCGTAACCCCGCAGCGCGACGGCGTATCCGTACTGTTGCGCGTGCAGGCGGGAAAGGCGAAGCCAGGGCTGAAGGGTAACCTGATTCTGGACGCCTTCCGGGACGTGGCGCCGAATCCCGCCGCCGGGAAACAGCCGCGCCGGCGCCAGCCGCTGGGAACACTGCCGGCCATTCCTTTCGAAATCGTGGAAGCCGCGGCGCCTCGTAAATAAGCAACTGAAATTGCCAGGCGGCTCTCAGCTTGGGCGGTGAAGCGTCTCCCCGGGCCGTTTTGAGACGGCTAGCGACGGCCGCCTTGTTGGCGGCGCTGCGCGCGGCGCATGCCCTCCGCCCGGCCTCTGGGGGTGGTTCTCCTGAAAGGCAGGACGACGCTCTTCCGATGGGCCTGCGGCTGCGAATACTCCGCGCCGGTTCCGGCAGTGAGCAACTGCCGGATCACTCTGTTGGTGTTCGAGGAGCTCTCCACGTAGTCGACACCCGCGCCGGTCAATGCATAGTCCGAATTGTCTTCCATCACGGCGACCAGCCCCTTCGAGCGCAGGTACCAGAGGGTGAAGTTCAGGTACTCGCGCGGAAACGCCATGCGCCGCTCGAGCTCCAGCACCGATACACCCGGCTTGCTTTCGCAGATCCGGCGGCGCTGGTACAGCAGTGAAAGCACGCCCAGGCGCCGGTTGGTTTCGCCCTCAACTCCATCCAGAAAGGAACTCTGCCAAAAAATGGGCAGTGGCTCTATCGGCTGGCACTGGCGGGTAGCGTCGTACTCGGCGCGCAACGTGGGATCGCTGAGCGTCTGATAAGCCTCGCGCAACAGAAGGAAGCGCTCCAGACTGCCGGTCCTGGGGTTGTCCGGATGAAACCGGGAGGCCATGATGCGGTAGACTCTGTGAATCGTTTCGGCATCGGCGTTGGGGCTGATCTGAAGCGTTTCGTAGTAATCGGCGTTTTTCGACAAGGGCTCGCCCGCTGGCGGCCTGAACTTGTCCTCGTCCTCGGCGGCCGGTTCGCTTGGGGGGTTGTCTGGCTCGAATCGCATTTTTGGGTCGGTCCTCGTAGGCTCAGGCTCAAACTCGGGCTTGGTCCATGGCTCGGATTCCGCGGCCTGGACGTTCGGCTTGGGCTCGGGTTCGGGCTCGCGATCGGGTTCCGCCGGCAGCGCAGCCGTGACCGTATTGGCCTCCAGGCGCTCGATGGACCAGGCGCGCAGGGCCGAAGACACACGGTCGTGCCGCTTTTTGATGGGAGCGAACTCGATTGACGCTTCGGCGACCGTATTGTCCAGCCCATCGAACAGTGGTTGAAAGCGGCGCATGCGTTTGTGCTGTGCGCGGATCATGCTCGCAACCACCAGCATTACGCCAGCCGCGTAAAGCCCCGCGGTCAGCATCATGACGCGGCCGCCATGGTGGGCGTCCCGGCCGCCATGGTGCGCGTCCCAATCGGATACTGGCAGATTTCTTGCAGCTCCGGCGTGGCGCATCCGTGGCTATCGCAATGCTCGGCCAGTGTCTGAAGAATATCGCGTCGAAACCCCTCGACCCGGCGCAGTTCCGTGGAGGCGCACTCGATGTTGGTCACCGTGACTGCCCGATTCAGGTGGTCTTGAGCGCGGCGCACCAAATCAAGAGCCATCAAATATTGGATTCCCAGTTCCTCGCTAAGTTCGCAAACCATTTGATGCTAGGATGCCTTAGCTTGCTGACTGGCGACAGTCCAACGCGTACCGTTTTCGACACTAGTAAGTTTGGGGCAAATTTGGTACGTACGAAAGTTTTTGGCGCACTGGTACCTATCCAACTTTCCGGCGGAAATTAAGTGAATCCTTCCGGGCCTCAGATCGAGGCGGATCACTGCGCCCGGCGGTCTGATTCGTGGCTTGCGGTGGGATCGGCACTGCCGTTCTGAGGCTTCGCAACTCGATTTTTACCCTTGAACATGGCGGCGAGTACCACAGCCGCCGGCACCGCCGCCAACATCGCGTACCCGACCTTGGTCTTGCGCGGCTTGGGCAGGTTGGGGGGAACGACCCCGGCGTCATACGAGTGCTCGATGGCTTTCCCTATGCGCATTTCGTGCACGTTGTACTCGAATTGTTTTCCGCAATCCAGACAAACGACATAGCTCTGGCTGTGCGGTTGCCCCGCTTTGGTGATCGGCGCCACAGGGCGGGTGAGGCGCCGGTGGGGGCAACGGAACAGAATGTTCAGCAGGCTGTCGATCATAAACGCGCGGACAAGCGCTCCTCCCTAAACACCATTGTCGCAGGGTCCGCGGAGCGGTGCCAAAGCGCAGCGGGCGGCCTGTCTCTCGCGCCTCCATCTCACTGCGGCGGAGCGCGACGCCGGTACCGCACGGTTCGCGCAAAACCGCAAGCGGCATCGGGGCCATTTGAAATCCGACGTGTATACCTCTTATACTGAATGGTCACTGCACGGATTCATCCGTATTCCTAGAGGAGGATTTACCAGATGGTCAACATCTCGGACGCGCGTGGTATCCTGCCACGTAAAGCCGCAACCTGCGCGCACCGTTCCCTGTTGCGGATTCTTTTCGCTTTGCTAGCCCTGGCTGCCGGCGTCGCTCCGGCGATGGCGGCGGAAGCGGCTGGAGAAGCTAACCTCCACCTTCCCGATTTGCGCCTCGCCACGTTTCTGGGCGGCATCAACGGTCATAACCTGCTGCTCGGTGGCTTGCTGATCAGCGCCCTGGGCCTGGTATTCGGCCTCGTCATCTTCATCCGCCTGCGCGACATGCCGGTGCACACCTCCATGCGCGAGGTCTCCGAGCTGATTTACGAAACCTGCAAGACCTACCTGGCCACGCAGGGCAAGTTCCTGATGCTGCTCGAGGCCTTCATCGCCGTCGTCATCATCCTGTACTTCGGACTGCTGCAGCACATGGAGGCTTATAAGGTCGTCATCATTCTGCTGTTCAGCGTGATCGGCATTTCCGGCAGCTTCTCGGTGGCTGCCTTCGGCATGCGCGTCAACACCTTCGCCAACTCGCGCACCGCGTTCGCGTCGCTCACGGGCAAGGCGTTCCCCTGTTACAACATCCCGCTGCAAGCCGGGATGAGCATCGGCATGCTGCTGGTTTCCGTCGAGCTGCTGATCATGCTCTTCATCCTGCTGTTTATACCGGGTGACTTGGCCGGCCCCTGCTTCATAGGCTTCGCCATCGGCGAATCGCTGGGTGCGGCGGCCCTCCGCGTGGCCGGCGGCATCTTCACCAAGATCGCCGACATCGGCAGCGACCTGATGAAGATCGTTTTCAAGATCAAAGAAGATGACGCGCGCAACCCGGGCGTGATCGCCGATTGCACGGGCGACAATGCCGGCGATTCGGTCGGACCCTCGGCCGACGGCTTCGAAACCTACGGCGTCACCGGTGTGGCGCTGATCACCTTCATCCTGCTCGCCGTGCACAGCGACACCGTCAAAGTTCAGCTCCTGGTGTGGATCTTCGCCATGCGCGTGATGATGCTGATCTCCTCGGCCGCGGGCTATTTTATCAACAGCGCCATCGCCAAAGCCCGTTTCGGCAATGCAGCCAAGTTCAATTTCGAGACGCCGCTCACCACCCTGGTCTGGCTCACCTCGATTCTCTCGATTGTCCTCACCTTTATCGTTAGCTCGCTGATGATCCCCGGCCTGGCCGGCGATCCCAACCTGTGGTGGCAACTGGCCACCGTGATCAGTTGCGGCACCCTGGCCGGCGCGCTCATCCCCGAGTTCGTCAAGGTGTTCACCTCCACCAATTCGCGCCACGTGCGCGAAATCGTCACCAGCTCGCGCGAAGGCGGCGCCTCGCTCAACATCCTCTCCGGTTTCGTGGCCGGCAACTTCAGCGCGTTCTGGCTGGGTCTGGTGATGCTGGTGCTGATGTCCACCGGTTACCTGGTCAGCACCGCCATGCCTGAGACGCTGATGATGGCTCCGGCGGTCTTTGCTTTCGGCCTGGTGGCGTTCGGCTTCCTCGGCATGGGGCCGGTAACCATCGCGGTGGATAGCTACGGCCCAGTGACCGACAACGCGCAGTCGATCTACGAGCTTTCCATGATCGAGACGCTGCCCGGCATCTCCGCGGACGTCGAGAAAACCTTCGGCTTCACGCCGAATTTCGATAAGGCCAAAGAGAACCTGGAAGAAAATGACGGCGCCGGCAACACCTTTAAGGCCACGTCCAAGCCGGTGCTCATCGGCACCGCCGTGGTCGGCGCCACTACCATGATCTTCGCCACCATCGTGGCGCTCACCCACGGCTTGCAAACCGAGTACATCCGGTATCTGTCGGTAATGTACGCACCGTTCCTGCTCGGCATCATTGCCGGCGGCTCCGTCATCTACTGGTTCACCGGCGCCAGCGCGCAGGCGGTAACCACCGGCGCTTATCGCGCGGTTGAGTTCATCAAGCGCAACATCAACCTGGAGAGCGCCGAAAAGGCTTCCGTCGCCGATTCGAAAAAGGTGGTCGAGATCTGCACCCAGTACGCGCAGAAGGGCATGTTGAACATCTTCCTGGTGGTGTTCTTCATCACCCTGGCGTTCGCCTTCCTGGAGCCGTTCTTCTTTGTCGGCTACCTGATCTCCATCGCCGTGTTTGGCCTTTACCAGGCCATCTTCATGGCCGATGCCGGTGGCGCCTGGGATAACGCCAAGAAGGTGGTGGAAACCGAGTTGCACGCTAAAGGCACGCCGCTGCACGACGCCTGCGTCGTAGGCGACACGGTGGGCGATCCATTCAAGGATACGAGCTCGGTGGCTTTGAACCCCATCATCAAGTTCACCACCCTGTTCGGCTTGCTGGCTGTTTCGCTGGCCGTCGATGTCGGCAACAAGCAGGGCCACATTCTGACCACTGTGCTGGCGGCCATTTTCTTCACCATTGCGCTGTCTTTCATCTACCGCAGCTTCTACGGTATGCGCATCGAAAGCGAACAGAATCAGTCATCGCTACCCGCCGGAGGGAATGAAAAAGATCGGTTGGTCAGTGAGGGCGCGGCTTCGGCCAAACCCTGAGCGAGAATACAACTATCCCAGGCGAGGCGGACGTGTCCGCGGCCTGGAAGCAGCATGGGACCGGCGGCCTAGGCGTGCCACCGCGGCACCGGCGCCGGTCCCCCTTTCCGCCCTTGATACAATCCATGCATGATCGTCCCGTTGAGCCCGGTCCGCTTTCTCTATCGCGCCGTCGATCTGTTCGCCCGCAAGACCGGCGTGGTCTCCGGCGAGCGCCGCTTCACGTACGCCGAATTCGGCGAACGCTGTGAACGGCTTGCAGCCGGCCTGCTCTCCGAAGGTGTCCAACCAGGCGACCGCGTCGCCTACCTCAGCCTGAACACGCATCAGCTTCTGGAAGGCTATTTCGGCGTGCCCCTGGCCCGCGCTGCGGTAATGCCGCTGAACGTTCGCCTGGCGCCGCCGGAACTGGCCGCCATCCTCCAACACGCCCAGCCGCGCGTACTGATTTACGAGCCCGATTTTGCGCCCCTGGTCGAGCACCTGCGCCCGCTCTGCCCGCGCTGCTTCTCGACCGGCCAGCCGTACGAAGAGTTGCTCCAGTGCGGACGCATCGCACGCCCGGATATTTTCAGCTTCGATGAGAACGCTCTCTGTGAGCTGTTCTACACCAGCGGCTCGACCGGCACGCCGAAGGGTGTGATGCTCTCGCACCGCACGCTCTACCTGCACGCCATGTCCGTCGCCGCGCTGATGCTGCGCGAAGACTCCGGTGTCGACCTGCACACCATTCCCCTGTTTCACGCCAACGGCTGGGGGCAAGCTCACGCCGCCACGCTGCATGGGCTGACGCAGGTGATGGTGCGCCGCTTCGATCCACCGCAAGTGCTGCGCCTCATCCAAGAGGAGAAAGCCAACTTCATGGCGCTGGTGCCGACCATGGCCGGCGCGTTACTGCAGTGCCCGAACCCCGGCCAGTACGACCTCTCCAGCATGCGCTACATCATGCTGGGAGGCGCTGCCTCTTCGCCGGAGCTGGTGGCGGGGCTGGAGAAGATGTTCCGCTGCGACGTCAGCGCCGGCTACGGCCTCACCGAAACCAGCCCCGTGGTGGCCTGCGCGCGCGACAAAGCCACCGTCTCGATTGCCGGCGACGAAGAGCGCTGGCGCCGCCACTCCATGACGGGATGGGCCGTGCCCGGCTGCGAAGTCCGCGTGGCGGACCTCAAAATGAACGACGTGCCGCGCGATGGCGCGACCATCGGCGAGGTGCTGGTCCGCGGCGACGTGGTGATGGACGGTTATTACAACGATCCCGCCGGCACCGCCGCCGTGATGACCGACGGCTGGCTGCATACCGGCGACATGGCGGTTTGGGACGAGGAAAGCTACGTCCAGATCGTCGACCGGCGGAAGGACATCATCATTAGCGGCGGCGAGAACATTTCCTCGATTGAACTGGAGCGCGCCATCGGCGCACACCCGGCGGTGCTGGAGTGCGCTGTGGTGGCTGCGCCCGATCCGCAGTGGGGCGAAGTGCCGGCCGCGTTTGTCTGCGTCAAGCCCCGCGAGAAACTGGATGAGGCGATGCTTCTCGAGTTTCTGGAGGGCCGCATCGGCCGCTTCAAAATGCCGCGCCGATTTCAGTTCAGCGATGCCCCGCTGCCCAAAACCGGCACCGGCAAAATCATCAAACGCCAGTTGCGCGAAACGTTTTGGATGGGCAAAGAGCGCCGCGTGCAAGGATGACCCCGTGGCGCGGGGTGGGGCGCTCAAGTGGCCATCCTCCAAATAGCAACGCTAATCGGATGCTGGTCTCCGATCATATTTCCGCCGACATACATATCGCGAGAAAAGGCGAATCGGGAAGGCACCGAAGCGGCGAAGAGAATTATCGACGCTGGCGGTCCCTCGTAACCATACTTCCTCAATCCCGACTCGTTGCGCTGGTGCCTACCGGCTACGCCAGGCGCCCGCTGCCGGGAGCGACGAGGTGTCCAGAGGAGTTTCGGCGCGGCGCGCATGAATGCGGGCGCCACGGCAGCACTGGCGCCACCCCCTACGCCAGCTTGGTGGCCCCCATCAGGAAGCGGTCGATGCCCTGGGCGGCTTTGCGGCCTTCGGCTATGGCCCAGACCACCAGGGATTGGCCACGACGCATATCGCCGGCAGCGAATACTCCAGGCACGCTCGACATGTAATTCGCGTCCGCGGCCACGTTGCCGCGCGGGTCGAGCGCCACGCCGAGCTGCTCGATCATGCCGTTCTTCACGGGCCCGAGGAAGCCCATGGCCAGCAGCACCAGGTCGGCATCGATGGTGAATTCGCTCCCACTGATGGCTTCGAACTTGGGCGGCGGCCCCACACGCACGGCACGTAGTTGCTTCACGTGGCCGCGTTCGTCGCCGCTGAAACCGGTGGTAGCGACGCCCCAATCGCGCACGCCGCCTTCTTCGTGCGAACTCTCGATGCGCAGTTGCATGGGCCACAGCGGCCACGGCGTCGAGGGCGACCGCTCGTCGGGCGGTTTGGGCAGCAGCTCGAACTGGGTGACAGACGCCGCACCCTGGCGATGGCTGGTGCCGAGGCAATCGGCGCCGGTATCGCCGCCGCCGATGATGATGACACGCTTGCCGGTGGCCAGGATGGCTTCCGAATCGGGAACCGTGTCGCCTTCGCAGCGCCGGTTCTGTTGCGGCAGAAACTGCATGGCGAAGTGAATACCGCGCAGGTTTCGGCCGGGCACGTTGAGGTCGCGCG
The DNA here is from genome assembly GCA_963761855.1 of Bryobacterales bacterium. GTDB lineage: Bacteria > Acidobacteriota > Terriglobia > Bryobacterales > Bryobacteraceae > Bog-375. Next base: position 18,654 of record CAVXJY010000073.1, read on the forward strand.
GATGTTCGGCGCCGCCGGAGAGCAGGATGGCATCGAACGCCTCGCGCAGATCCTCCACCGGGACATTGCCGCCGACATGAGCGCTGGTCTGGAACTCCACGCCTTCGCCGCGCATCTGCTCCAGGCGCCGGTCGATGAGGTGCTTTTCCATTTTGAAGTTGGGGATGCCGTAACGCAGCAGGCCGCCGATGCGGTCGTTTTTCTCAAATACCGTAACGGCGTGGCCGGCGCGCGCCAGTTGCTGTGCGGCGGCCAGTCCGGCTGGGCCCGATCCCACCACGGCTACGCGCTTGCCGGTCTTGACGGCGGACGGCTCCGGACGGATGAAGCCCTGTTCAAAGCCGCGATCGACGATGGAGCGTTCGATCTGCTTGATGGTGACCGGTGGCTCGTTGATGCCAAGCACGCAGGAGGCCTCGCACGGAGCCGGACAGATGCGGCCGGTGAATTCGGGGAAATTGTTGGTCGAGTGCAATTGCCGCACGGCGTCGTTCCAGCGGCCATGGTAGATGAAGTCGTTCCAATCGGGAATCAGGTTGGTGAGCGGGCAACCGGTGTGGCAAAACGGCACTCCGCAATCCATGCAGCGGGCTGCCTGGCTGCGCAGGTTCGGCTCGGGGAAGGGGCGATAGATCTCGAACCAATCCTTGATGCGCTCTGCCGGCGACCGGCGTTCGGCCACCTCGCGCGTGTATTCCATGAACCCGGTTGTCTTGCCCATCTCGACTCCGTTTCAAATTCACTGGCCAAAATCACCGGCGGAAGAGACCGCCGGCGCTACCGGCCCCGCGCTACGCCACCGCGGCGGTCTCGCGGGGGATACCCAGGACTCGTTTGTATTCGTGCGGGAAAATCTTGACGAATTGCGGCAGCATCTGCTCCCAGTTTTCCAGTATCCATTTGCCGCGCGGGCTGGCGGTCGATTCCACGTGGCGCGAAATCAGCCCCTGCAGCAGGCCGGCATCGGCTTCACCTACCGGCTCCAGGTCCACGCCCGCGGTATTGCAGCGCTTCTCAGCGAAATCGCCCTTCTCATCGAGGACGAAGGCAATACCTCCGCTCATGCCGGCGGCGAAATTGCGGCCCACCTTGCCCAGCACCACCACCAGGCCATTGGTCATGTATTCGCAGCCGTGATCGCCCAAGCCTTCCACCACGGCGGTAGCGCCGGAGTTGCGCACGGCGAAGCGCTCGCCGGCCATGCCGTTGAGAAACGCTTCCCCGCTGGTAGCGCCATACAGCGCCACGTTTCCAATGACGATGTTTTCTTCCGGCAGGAAAGTGGAGGCGCGCGGCGGATAGACGATCAGCTTGCCGCCTGAAAGGCCCTTGCCCACATAATCGTTGGCGTCGCCCTCGAGTTCGAGCGTCACGCCGTGGGCCAGAAACGCTCCGAAGCTCTGACCGGCGGAACCGCTGAACTGAAAGTGGATGGTGCCGTCGGGCAAGCCGGCCGAGCCGTGCCGGCGCGCGATCTCGCCCGAGAGCATGGCGCCCACGGTGCGGTGAATGTTGCGAATCGGCAGCTTGATGACGATGGGCGCGCCGCCCTCGATGGCCTCGCGGGCGTGATCGATCAGCTTATAGTCGAGCGCCTGGTCCAGCCCGTGGTCCTGCGCCTGTACGCAGCGGCGGGCGATGCGCAGCGGTACCTGCGGGCTGTGCAGAATCATCGACAAGTCGAGGCCCTTGGCCTTCCAGTGGTCCAGTGCCGCGCGCGCGTCCAGCATGTCTACGCGCCCCACCATTTCATCGAAGGTGCGGAAGCCCATCTGTGCCATGTAGCCGCGAACCTGCTCGGCCAGAAAGAAGAAAAAGTTGATGACGTGCTCGGGTTCGCCGCGGAACTTGGCGCGCAGCGCCGGGTCTTGCGTGGCAACGCCCACGGGGCAAGTGTTGAGGTGGCACTTGCGCATCATGATGCAGCCCAGTGCCACCAATGGCGCAGTCGAGAAGCCGAACTCCTCGGCGCCGAGCAGTGCGGCGATCACCACGTCGCGGCCGGTTTGCAGCTTGCCGTCGGTCTGCACGCGAATCCGGCCGCGCAGATCGTTTAGCACCAGCACCTGGTGTGTTTCGGCCAGGCCCAGTTCCCAAGGCACGCCGGCATGGCGAATGCTGCTCAGCGGGGAAGCGCCGGTGCCGCCGGAATCGCCCGCAATCAGCACCACGTCCGCGTGCGCTTTGGCCACGCCGGCCGCCACCGTGCCCACCCCCACCTCGGCCACCAGTTTGACCGCTATACGGGCGCGCGGGTTGACGTTCTTGAGATCGTAAATCAATTGCGCCAGGTCTTCAATGGAATAAATGTCGTGGTGCGGCGGCGGAGAGATCAGGCCCACGCCGGGAATCGAGTGGCGCACGCGTGCGATCGTCGCATCCACCTTATGGCCGGGAAGTTGGCCGCCTTCGCCCGGTTTGGCGCCTTGCGCCATCTTGATCTGCAATTCGTCGGCGTTGACCAGGTAATTAGCGGTCACCCCGAAGCGGCCGGAGGCCACCTGCTTGATGGCGGAGCGGCGCCCGTCGGCGAAGCGCTCTTCGTCCTCGCCCCCCTCGCCGGTGTTCGATTTGCCGCCGATCTGGTTCATCGCCAGCGCCAGGGTTTCGTGCGCTTCCTTGGAAATGGAGCCGAACGACATGGCGCCGGTGGCGAAGCGTTTGACGATGGATGCCACGGGCTCGACTTCTTCGATCGGAACCGGCTCGTCCGACTTCTTGAGTTCGAGCAACCCGCGCAGCGTGGTGAGCTGCTGGTTCTGCCGGTCGATCAGCTCCGTGTATTCCTGAAAGGTGGCGAAGCTTTCCTGGCGGACGGCATGCTGCAGCTTGGCGATCGTCTGCGGATTGAAGAGGTGGTACTCGCCCCGCGCGCGATATTGATACGTGCCGCCGATGGCGAGGTCGGTATCGGAATCCTGCACCGGCCTAAAGGCGTGCTCGTGCTTGAGGATGGCTTCGCGCGCCAGAACATCCAGATCCACTCCCTCAATGCGCGAAACGGTGCCGGTGAAATACCGATCGACCAGGCGCTTGGCCAGGCCGATGGCCTCGAACACCTGCGCGCCGCGGTAGCTTTGCAAGGTTGAAATGCCCATCTTGGAAAAAGTCTTGAGCAATCCCTTGTTGATGGCTTTGATGAAGTGGCCCACCGCCTTATCCGGCTTTACGCCGGTATCTTGAAGCTGACCGGCTTGCAGCGTCTCCAGCGCCAGGTAGGGGTTGACGGCGCTGGCGCCGTAGCCAATCAGCAGCGCGAAGTGCATCACCTCGCGCGGCTCGCCCGATTCGATGATCAGCGCCACTTGCGTGCGCGTTTCCTCTCGCACCAGGTGATTGTGCACGGCGGTGAGCGCCAGCAGGCTCGGAATCGGCGCGTAATCCTGGTCCAGGCCGCGGTCGGAAAGAATCAGCAGCGTGTAACCGGACTGGATGGCGAGCGAAGCGCGGCGGCAGAGCTGGTCGAGGGCGCGCTCCAGACCGCGGCTCCCTTCCTCCACGGCGAAGAGCATGGGCAGCGTGGTGGCCAGAAAACTTCCCTGCGAAACCCTACGTAGCCGCTCCAGGTCGCGGTTGGTGAGGATGGGATGCGGCAGGCGCAGGGTGTGGCAGTGCTGCGGCGTTTCGGCCAGGATGTTGCGCTCGGTGCCGATGTAACTGATCAGCGACATCACCATCTCTTCGCGGATGGGGTCGATGGGCGGGTTCGTCACTTGGGCGAAAAGCTGCTTGAAGTAGTTGAATAGCGGCTGCGGCTTGTCGGAAAGACAGGCCAGCGGCGTGTCCGCGCCCATAGACCCGATCGGCTCTTCGCCCTTGGCGGCCATCGGGCCGAGGATCATTTTCAAGTCTTCATCGGTATAGCCGAAGGCGCGCTGCCGCAGCAGCAGGGTGCCCCGTTCGGTGCCGTACTCGCGCGGCGGCTCCGGCAGTTCGTGAATATGAACCTGGTTTTCCTTGATCCAAAGCTGGTACGGATTGCGGCCATAGAGGCTGGCCTTCAGTTCCTTATCGGAGATGATGCGGCCGCCCACGGTATCCACCAGCAACATTTTTCCCGGCTGCAAGCGGCCCTTCACTTTGACATCCTCGGGCTTGACAGGGAGCACGCCGGCCTCCGAAGCCATGATGATGAGGTCGTCGTTGGTGACCAGGTAGCGCGCCGGGCGCAGGCCGTTGCGGTCCAGGGTGGCGCCAATCGAGCGGCCGTCGGTGAATGCGATCGCGGCCGGCCCATCCCACGGCTCCATCAGCGACGCGTGATATTCGTAGAACGCGCGTTTCTGCGGGTTCATGTCCGGATTGCCCGACCAGGCTTCCGGGATGAGCATGGCCATGGCGTGCGCGATGCCACGGCCCGCCATCACCAGCAGCTCCAGCGCATTGTCGAATGAAGCCGAATCGCTGCCGCCGGGCTGGATGATGGGGAACAGCTTCTTGATGTCGGCGCCGAACAACGGCGATTCCAGCACCGACTGGCGCGCGTGCATCCAGTTCACATTGCCGCGCAGCGTGTTGATTTCCCCGTTGTGCGCAATGTACCGGTAGGGGTGCGCCAATTGCCAGGTGGGAAAAGTGTTCGTCGAAAAGCGCTGGTGCACCAGGCAGAGCGCGCTGATCACGTCCGGATCGCTCAGCTCCGGATAAAAATTCGCAATTTGCGGCGCCAGCAGCAGACCTTTGTACACAATGGTGCGGCACGAGAAGGAAGGCATGTAGAAGAAGCTCTTCTCGGGCAGATCGGACTTGGCAACTTCGTTTTCGGCGCGCTTGCGCACCAGGTACAGTTTGCGCTCGAGCTGGTCCTCTGTCATCCCCTTGCCGCGGCTGACGAAAATCTGCTGGATGTACGGCTGGCTGTTGCGCGCCTCGCGCCCGATGGCCGCGCCGTTGATGGGCGTGTCGCGCCAGCCGAGCACAGTAAGACCTTCCTCGGTGACAATGCGCTCCAGAATGCCCTCGCATTGCAGCCTGTCATGCCGCTCCACCGGAAGGAACGTCATGCCCACTCCATATTCGCCGGCGGCAGGGAGCGTGAAGCCCAGCCTGGAACACTCGCGGGCGAAGAACTTGTGCGGGACCTGGATCAGCACCCCGGCGCCATCGCCGGTCTCCGGATCGCACCCGCATGCGCCGCGATGGGTCAGGTTGATCAGAACCTGAATGCCCTTGACGATGATGTCGTGCGATTTCTGGCCTTTGATATTGGCAACGAAGCCGATACCGCAGGAGTCGCGCTCTTGGGCCGGGTCATAGAGACCCTGGGCTTGGGGCAGTCCGCGAGGCATAACGGTGTCTTTCATATTTCGTCCCGATGCCATCCACGACTGCTGGAGGGTAATCCTGCCGCGGTTGGATTGAGTCTTGGCGGTTGCCTTAGCTCATAAGTGTATCAGCACCGCTAGTATTAGGCAATAGGAAATTGAGTCTATAGCAAAATTAGCACAGGTTATGATATGCTGGTCCCGTGAGTTTCTGGGACCTTCGACTTTTCAGAGAGATAGCTGTCACAGGCAGCATGAGCAAGGGAGCCAAGCTGTGCGGCGTAACCCAATCTGCGGCGAGCCAGCATGTTCAAGAGGTGGAAAGGCGCTTGGGAACGCCCCTGCTGGACCGCTCCATGCGGCCGCTGGAATTGACGCCCGCCGGCAAGTTGTACGCCGATTTCTGCCGCGACGTGATGCGGCTGGAAGATGAGTTTCAACTCGCACTGGAGCGGCTGAAACAGGACGTAGATGGCGTGGTTCGGGTGGCGTCGATTTACTCGGTCGGGCTTTCCGAGATGAGCCGGTTGAGCGATGCCTTTTCCGCCAGCCATCCCACCGCGCGCCTGGAAGTGGAATACATGCGGCCGGACAAAGTGTATGCCGCCGTGCACAGCGGCCAGGCGGACCTCGGCCTCGTGAGCTATCCGGAGTCGAGCCGCGAGATCTCCGCGATTCCCTGGCGCGAGGAAGAGATGCGCCTTGCCGTGCCGCCGGCTCACGCGCTCGCTGGCCGCCAACTTGTGTTGGCAGCCGACCTGGAGGGCATCGACTTCATCGGCTTCGATGAAGATCTTTCGATTCGCCGCGAGATCGATCGCTTCCTGCGCGCGTGCGGGCGTGACGGTGCATGTGGTGATGCACTTCGACAATATCCAGATGATCAAAGAAGCCGTGG
>CAVXJY010000074.1:0-18109 GCA_963761855.1 Bryobacterales bacterium
TGTCGAGGATGGCCTGGCGCAGACCGGCTACGCCATCGCCGGTGAGGGCGGAAACCAATATCGCCTCAGCCGGCGGCGAGGCCAGGCGCGGCAGGTCGCTTTTATTGGCCGCCATCAGCGCCCGCCCCGTCGAGCGCGCCCGTTCCATCAGCCGCAGGTCTTCCGCTTCGGGCGCGGCCGAGGCATCCAGCACCACCAGGGTCAGGTCCGCATCGGCCATGGCTTGAAAGCTGCGCTCGATCCCCATCGCCTCTATCTTCCCGGCGGCCTCGCGTATGCCCGCGGTGTCATGCAGTTTCACCGGGATGCCGCCGATGGCGGCGGTTTCGGAAACCACGTCGCGTGTGGTGCCGGGAATTTCGGTCACAATGGCTCGGTCCTGCTCCAGCAGGCGGTTGAACAAGCTGCTCTTGCCCACATTGGGCCGGCCCACAATGGCGAGAGACATGCCATCCCGCACCAGCGCGCCATACTGAAAGGTCCGTGCGAGTTCGCTGACGCCGGCGTCGAGCGCCGCCAGACGGCCGAGGATCTCCCGATCCGCGGCCACGGAGACATCGTTGTCGGCGAAATCGATGCCGGCTTCGAGCCGGGCGATCAGTTCCAGCAGTTTCTCTTTGATCGGCGCCAGGCGGCGCGAAACCGAACCTGCAGCCTGCTGCGCCGCCACACGCGCCTGGTAAAGCGTGGTGGCTTCGATGAGGTCGCGCACGGCTTCGGCCTGGGGCAGATCGATGCGGCCCCGCAGAAAAGCGCGAAGCGTGAATTCACCGGGTTCGGCCAGGCGCGCTCCCGCCTCCAATGCGCGTTCCACCGTGTGCCGCAGCACTACCGGCGATCCATGGCAGCAGATCTCCACCACATCTTCGGCGGTATAGGAGCGTGGTGCCTCAAAGAAGGTCGCCACTGCCTGGTCGACTACTCGCCCGCATGCGTCGGTGACTCCCGCCGAACGCGCGTGCCATGAATGCCAGTGGCCTCCCACGGGAAAATGCAAAACGCGCTCGGCGATGGCGCGGGCCTGGCCGCCGGAGAGCCGCACCATGCCCAGCCCTCCGCGCCCCAATGGAGTAGCGATGGCGACGATGGTATCGTCAAGCTGCATGGAATGACCCAGTCATCAGGCGCGGGCGACAATTTGTGACGGTCGCGGCTCCGATCGCATCACCGCTCATTCGGAGCCGCGACCGTCAGGGAGCGGTTGTGCCGGCCAAAGTCGTCCACTTTGCAGCAGACGCCCTCACCGGCGCCCACGCGGCCTCGGGGCGCCACGCCGCGAATCCGGTCCGCCACGGCGCGGCTCCGGCACATACGGCACCTCGGGAAGACTGGCCATTCCCGCCGGATAGACCACCACTTGCCGCGCCGGTCCGCTGCCGGCGCTCTCGCTGCGCACCGCCGTTTCCCCGCGCAGCGCCAGGTGAATCACGCGCCGCTCGCGGCTGTTCATCGGGTTGAAGCGAAACGGCGTCCCGGTGCGCTTCACTTTCTCGGCCGCAGTCTGCGCGCTCAAGCGCAACTCCTCGATCCGCAGCAGGCGGTAGTCGTTAGCGTCGAAGGAAAGCCGCGAGTGCTCATCGGAACCGAACCGCAGCATTTCCATGGTTACCTGCTCCAACGCCAGCAGCAGCTCCGCGCGGTTGGCCAGCAGGGCGTCCACATCCGGCCCGCTGAAGTTCACCAGCACGTCGGGTGTCTCAAAATCGCCTTCGCCCGCGTCGGCGTCCGTAATGCTGTATCGCAACTCAAGACCTGCGCTGGCCAGCAAGGGACCCAGGAAGCCGTCTATCCGCGCTCCAATCGATTCCACCGAGTATTTTCGCTGTGTCACGATTTACTTCCTGTTACCCTTTTTCTTGGGCGGCTCCACGCTGCGCGCCGCGTCCTCAGCCGCTGCCGTATGATTGAAAAATACCTGCAGACCCATCCCGACCAGATTGCTGGTCAAGTAGTATAGCACCAGGCCGCTGGGCAAATTGTAGAACATCACGCCGAAGATGAGCGGCATCATCATCATCATCATTTTCTGCTGATTGGGATCTCCCCCGGGCGCGGCGGTGGGCGTCAGTTTCTGCATCCAGAACTGGCTGGCGATCATCACTACCGGCAAAATGTGGATGGGAAGGCTCTCGGGCTGGGAAAGATCGGTGACCCACAGCCAACTCGCCCCGCGCATTTCCACCGAGACCGTGAACACCTTGTAGAAAGCGATGAAGAAGGGAAGCTGGATCAGCATGGGCAGGCAACCGCTCATCGGGTTGACGCCATTCTGCTTGTACAAGGCCATGGTTTCGGCCTGTTGATCCGCCTTGCGGGGATCGGTCAGGCTGAGCTTCTTGTACTTGGCGTTGATGGCGTCGATCTGCGGCTTCAGCGCCTGCATTTTGCGCATCGACTTCATGTTGGTGAACCGCAGCGGGAACAACGCCAGATTGATCACCACCGTGACCACGATGATGGCCCAGCCGAAATTGTGCAGGAACGTATTGTTGAACCAGTTGACGACCAGGAACAGCGGCCTGGCCAGAATCGAAAGCCAGCCGAAGCTCACCACTTGTTCCAGTTTCGGGTCCACGCGCTTGAGCAGGTCCAGATCCTTGGGCCCCACGAACAGCCGGAAATGGTTGTCCGCGCCCAAGGAAACCGCGGCCCCCACCAGCGGCTGCGGCTTTTCGACGGCCACCGTGCGCAGCGTATCGGCGAAGGTGGTGACGATGAACGGCTGCCGATCCTCGGTGCCGGAAGGCGCGCCGGTCTGCGGCAGAAAGACGGCGGCGAAATACTGATCCTCTATGCCGGCGAATGAGAAGTCCGCCGTGGCCGTGGCCGGGCCGTTCTTGGCGGCCTTGGCGCCTTCTTCGTAGAGCTTATTCTCAGCCGGGTTGAAGTAGAGCGCATTCTCTTTCGAAGCCGCGTTAGACACGGTCATATCGCCGAAACCGCCGCGCCACTCAATGGCGTGTGGAAGCGGCCGCAAGTCTACCGTCACTTGGCTCGAAACCTCGCACAGGTAGCTGTCGCGACGGAACCGGAACGTCTTTTTTACGTTGGTGTGGCCGTCGCTGTACTCGAACGCGACGCCCAGACCGTCGGCATCCGCCGTCTGGGTGTAATAGACCTGATTGACTTTCGCGCTTGGCTTGGGGCCGGCGAAATAGAGAGAAAACGGATACGGCACGTCGGCTCCGACGGCCGGATTGACCAGGTCGAGCGGCTTATTGTCGTTGCCCTTGAATTTCTTGAGCAGCCAGCTCCGCACCGTCGCGCCCTGGTTGTCGAAGGTCACCCGGAACAGGTTGGTATCGATCTGGATCGGGGGTAAGGCTACCGCTACGGTCGCCGGCTCAACCGGAGCGGAAGCCGGAGCCGCTGCGACCGCCGGGGCTGGCGTTTCCGTGGCTGCCGGCGCGGCGGGCGCCGGGGAGGGCTGATTCTGCGCCGCGCTGGTCTTTTGCGCGGTCTTCGCCGGCGGCGGGGTCTTGTAAAAGTAGGGCGTTACGAACATCACCGCGCCCATCAGCAGGAAGGCCAGCAGCAGGCGGACTTCCATCGACATTTCTTTCGGCGATCCGCCGCTATCTGGTTCTGCCATTCCCTTTGATTCCGCCTGTCTCGCCTACCGGACGGGGTCGAAGCCCCCGGCATGAAACGGATGGCAGCGCGCCAACCGGCCGAGCCCCATCCACACACCGCGCAACGCACCGTGCCGCGCCACCGCTTCCCGCATGTAATCCGAACAGGTCGGATAAAAGCGGCACGCCGAGGGCAGCCACCACGAGATCCCCATCTTGTATACGCGCAGCAGCCCTAGGATGATCCATTGCAGTGCTGAAACAGGCGCTCCACTTCGCGTTGCAGCTCCGCCGCCGGGGCATCCAACGATTTCTGCCGGGGATTGATGACTATCGACCACGATTGATTCAGCCGGTCCAGCCGCAACCGCACAGCTTCCCGCATGCGCCGCTTGATCCGGTTCCGCACCACCGCCTTGCCCATCGCGCGCGGCACAGTGAACCCAATGTGCGGCCCGTCCTCCACCGCCCCCTGCAGGCAGAAAGCCGCGAACAGGCGACACGAAAACCGGCTTCCCTGGTCATAAACCCGGCGAAAATCCTTGGATCGCAGCAGACGGACACGTTTGGGGAAATCGTAGCGGCCGGGCATGCCCGGAAACCCCTACCTCTCCGAACTGACTGTAAGCTTTTTGCGGCCCCGCGCCCGGCGGCGGGCCAGCACCGCGCGGCCGTTCTTGGTTTCCATGCGGCTGCGGAACCCGTGGGTCTTGGCGCGATGGCGGTTATTTGGTTGAAATGTACGCTTCGGCATCTTAGCTCAATGTTCCAGTATATCAGCCCTCAAACCGCCATGCGGAAGTGAATCTTACTCCGCGCTCAACTTGATCAGTTGCGCGGCGTGTTTGAGGGCCTCGGGGGTCAGTGTCTGGCCGGAGAGCATGCGGCCGATTTCGCGGGTGCGGCCGGCCGCATCCAGTTCCTCGACCGTGGCCACGGTGCGGCCGCGAATTTCCTGCTTGTCGACGCGGTAATGGTGATCGGCGAAAGAAGCAATTTGCGGCAGGTGGGTTACGCACAGCACCTGTGACGCCCCCCCCAGCCGCTTCAGACGGCGGCCGATGCCTTCCGCCGCGCCGCCACCCACGCCCGCATCCACTTCATCGAACACGAGAGTGCGTTGCGTCCCGGCATCGCCTGCGCGGCGCGCCGCCGCCAGGCAGGTTTTCAGCGCCAGGGCGATGCGCGAAATCTCGCCGCCGGAGGCCACTTTCTCGAGCGCACGAGCCTCCTCGCCGGGGTTGGCCGAGACCAGAAATGCCACCGTGTCGGCGCCGTGCTCGCTCCACGGTGCAGCGGCAAGTTCCACGCGGAACACGGCGCGCTCCATGCCCAGCGGCGCCAGTTCCGCCACTACGCGTTTTTCGAGTTTGCGCGCGGCCGCAGCGCGCCGCTCAGTTAACTCAGCAGCCTGGCTGCCGAATTCCGCGGCCAGACGCGCCTGCTCGCGCCGCAACTCTTCCATCCGCTCGCCAGCGTTCTCGACGGCGGCGATCTGCCGCCGCACCTCTCCCAGAAACTCCAGCACGGCCGCCAGCGAGGCGCCATACTTGCGTTTCAACCGGTCCAGCGCGGCCAGGCGCGCTTCCACTTCTTCCAGCCGCTGCGGATTGGCTTCCAGCCGCGAAAGATAGTCGCGCAACCCGTAGGCGGCCTCCTGGAGGCTCAGATCGGCGGCCTTCAGATGCTCGCGCAGGCCTTCGAGCGAGGGATCGATGCGGCACAACTCGTCGACCCGCCGGGCAGCCTGGCGAGCCAGCGCCAGCGCCGATTCCGGGCTGTCATATAGCGAGGCGTAAGCCGTAGCCGCGGCTTCCTCGAGGCGCTGTACGTTCTGCAACACGCGCCGCTCGCGATCGAGCGCCGCGTCCTCTTCCGGCTCGATTGCTGCGCTTTCGATCTCCTGGCGCTGGAAGGTCCACAGATCGAGCGCCCGCAGCTTCTCCTGCTCCGAGCTTTCCAATTCCTGGAGCCCAGCCGACGCCGCGCGCCATCCGCGATAGGCTTCGGCCGCCCGGCCGGCGAGTTCCGCATTGCCGGCGAAGGCATCCAGCAAGTCGCGCTGCGCATCCGCCGAAAACAAGAGCTGCTGCTCGTGTTGTCCGTGGATATCGGCCAGGCAGGGAGCTAGTTCGCGCAGCAGCGATACGGCCACCGGCCGGCTGCCGATAAAGGCGCGCGACTTGCCGCTGGCCAGGATTTCGCGTTCGATGAGTAATTCGCCGTCTTCCGTCTCCAGCCCGGCCGGCTCGAGCAGTTTGCGCACGCCGCCGTTGTCGCGCACATCGAAAATGCCGGCCACACGCGCTTGCGGCTCGCCCGTGCGGATCATGTCGGGTGAAGCGCGGCCGCCCAGCAGCAGCCCCAAGGCATCCACCACGATCGACTTGCCGCTGCCGGTCTCTCCGGTCAACAGATTCAGCCCGGCGTGAAAGCGAACGCGCAGACGCTCCACCACGGCGTAGTTTTCCACCACCAGCAGCAGCAGCACTCAATGGTGATTATAGCCGCTCGACGCCGCGCCGCCCGGGCGGCTTAACTCACTGCGGCTTCATCTCACGGGCCAGCGACTGGAACTGCTCGGCGGAGATACGCACTTCGCCTGCCAGGGCAAGCCACAAGCGGGCATTACCGCCGTCGGCGAAACGTACCGAGTTGACGGCAACCGCACCAGCCAGAGGAGGCGGCAGGCTGGACTGGAAACTCACGCCTTTTTGGATTGCCGCCTGCACGCTGTGCGCGATGTTGTCGCGAAGCGCGGTTCCCAGCGAACCGGAATTCAGCAGTTCGCCCAGCGATCCGCCGGCATCGATCTTCTGGACCTCGGCGGCCAGCGCAACCGCGCCGCCATCGGCCGAGGGTGTGATGTTCACCACGATGGTTGCGTCGCCGCCGGCGAGCCGCTTGACGATTTCCCTGCCGAAAGCCTTGGCGCAGCCCCAGCGTTCATAATGTACGTACGCCGTCAGCACCGCCGTGGGGGCCGCCGGAACCAGCGACGCGTGGTCCACCGACAGACGGTCGCCGCAGTGCTCGGAGCGGTTGAGTTCGGAGCGCATCAGCGGAGTGATCTTTTGCTCCAACTCGCCGAGATCGGCGGTGAGGGACACCTTGAAGCGGCCGGCGGAGGCCGCGCGCACCGTTCCCCAGGCGGTTATGTCGGCCGTTTGACCGTCAATCTGCAACTGCGTCTTGATGGGCGGAATCCGCAGCTCCGGTGCACCGGTCTGCGCCCATAGGAAAGAAGGAATTGCCAACAGCAGAAGTGCACGGGGCCCCATCAAGTAAGTGCGACGCGCCCTTCCAGCCTCGCGTTTCATGCGCGGCTGTTTGCCGGCCGCCGCCTCGGATACAATAGTCCGCATGTTACGCAATGGGATGGTGCACTTTCTCTCAGCTCTGTTTCTGGCAGAGTTTCTGGCGCTGAGCGGAGCCGGCAGTGGCGCCACCGGTTGGCTCCTGGTCGCCAACAAAGGCAGCCGGACGCTCGGCATCATCGACCCCGCCTCAAACCGGCAGATTGCGGAGATCCCGGAGGGTGGTATCACCGGCCACGAAGTGGCCGCGTCGCCGGACGGGAAGATGGCCTACGTACCGATCTATGGCAACTCCGGCGTTGGCAAACCCGGCACAGACGGCGCCAACCTGGTGGCGATCGATCTGGCGGCACAGAAGGTGACAGGCAATCTCGCGTTCGGGCACGGTGTGCGGCCGCACTGTGCTGTGTTCGGACCCAAAGACGGACTGCTCTATGTGACCACGGAGCTGGACAAAACGGTGACCGCGATCGACCCGCGAACGCTGCGGATTGTGGGAACTGTGCCTACCGGACAAGCCGAATCGCACATGCTGGCGATCGCGCACGATGGCCGGCGCGGGTACACGGCCAATGTCGGGCCGGGGACGGTTTCGGTGCTCGACCTGGAAAAGCGGCGGACGCTGACGGTGATTCCGATTTCCGGCGAAACGCAGCGCATCGCAATTTCGGCCGATGACCGGTGGGTATTCACCGCCGATCAAACCGAGCCGCGCCTGGCGGTGATCGGCACGCGCTCCAACCGCGTCGAGAAATGGATCCAATTGCCGGCGCCGGGATACGGCACGGCCGCCACCCCAGATGGGCGCTGGCTGCTGGTGGCGGTGCCCAAGGCGCGCCAAGTGGCCGTGGTGGATCTGCGGGCCATGGCGGTTGCGCACACTATCGACGTGCCGGCCGAGCCGCAGGAAGTCCTGATTCGGCCCGATGGCCGAGTGGCGTACGTTTCGTGCGACGCGAGCGCCAGGATCGCAGCGATCGACGTGGGGCAGTGGAAGGTGACGGCGCTGATCGACGCCGGCAAATCCGCCGACGGACTGGCCTGGGCAGTGGCGCGATGAAGGTTGCGGCTTGTTTTACGATGAAGCCGCTGGAGTCGCTCGGCGCGGTTAATCGGCCAGGATGGTGAAGGGCGCGCTGGAAGAACCGTCAACCACGATCGTCACCGGAACCTGAGTGGCATTGAAGGACTGGTTTAGAGTGAACTGAATCTGGCTGGCGCCGATTGATTGGACGGGCATGGAAACGCCCGCAACTTCCACTTGCAGACGGCCGGATGCGAGCGTCACCGTGGGGTCCAGGCCGCTGATGGCGATCGTCAACTGATCTCCGGAAGATGCGGCGTTGGTAGCATTGACGATGGCGCCAGAAGGTTCCGTGATGCCGAGGATCACCGGCGGTGCGTAGCTGATTGGCACCACCAGGCTGACTGAGCCGCCGCTCGTGGTCAGGTTCAGAATCACCGGGCCGGTTGGCGTGCCCGCCGGCACAGTGACATTCACTTGATTATTCGACGAATAGGGCACTGACGCCGGCTGGCCGTTGATGGTGATCTGCGGGTTCGCCAGATTGGCGCCCCAAATGGTGGCGACCGCATTGGGATAAATCGTCGCCTGGCCGGGGACGCCGTTCACCACCGCCAGAATCGCCGGCGCGGCTGGACTGGCCGCCACGATCTGGAAGGCAAGCGGCTGCGATATCACCTGGAACCCGGAAATCACGCTGATCTCCGAAGAGCCCACTGCCGCGCCGGGCGCGACCATCACGTTGACCCACAGCTCGGTCGGGCTAATCACCCAAACGCCGCTCACCGTAATATCGGAAGTGCCGAAACCCACCGTCACCTGCCCCGGTACAAAGCTGGTGTTGGACGCTTTGATGTCCACCATGGCTTCGCCGCCGGCAGGCAGCGATGCAGGATTGACCGCCGTCGCGGCAGTCTGCAACTGCGGCGTGTCGCTGGCTGGGTACGTATACGTCGGGATGTTCGGCCATTGCTGCATCAATGTGGAATCCTGGCCGTCGGCGTTAAAAACCGTGACATCGGACGTCTGGCCGCTCGCTCCCGGAGGCGGCGTGACCGTAATTGTGCAATCGCCGGTCGTGCCGCTCTGACACAGGTTCGGCTGCGCGGCCGTGGCCGGCAGGCTATCGAAATACACTTCGCTGTCGGACCCGAAGCCGGTGCCGCTGACGGCGACGGTGCCATCCGGGTTGCCGGTCACGGAATCGACGTAGGGCGGCTGCTTATCCACCAGATTCACTCCGGCGGGCAGCACATACATGTCGTTGTTCAGATTGAACAACAGGTGCCGCAAACCAGTGCCGGCATTGGCCGGAGCGTCGAAGTAGACGAACAAGGCCGAGAGCGGAGTCTCAAGGTAGAAACAGGGCGAATCGTCGGTACAGACCGGCGCCGGCCCGAACCCTCCCAGAATCGAAACCGTTTGCGGAGTCACCAGCGGCGAATAGATAGTCTCCACCAGCGATTGCACCTGGTTCACGTTGATGAACGCCGGCGACATCCAGTCGGTGTTGGAGTTCACAGTGACCGTGTAGTCGCGAGTGGACGGGTCAAGGTAGCCGCGAGTGATGATATCGTACATCGGCACCGTGGCTTCGGGTTGCACGCTGAAGTTCACGTTCGGGAAGCCGGTGCCGGCAGTGACATTGAAAGTGGTGGCGGACGTCGCATCCGTGGTGCCGGGATAAAAGACGGTTTGAAAATCCGCACCGGGCTCGAACGCCATTCCATTGGCGTCGTACGGTCCCCAGAGGCCTTCCCAGTTTTTCGTATACGCGTCGGGCGGCAATGGATGGACGAAAACCATGTAGGTGGTGCCGTTGGGGCCCGCCGGCAGGCCGCTGATGGTGTAGAAGCCGCCCGGATCGGTGAGTGCACTCACCGCCGGTCCGCCGCCAGGCGGCAAGGCCACCACCGAAGCCAGATCGACGCCCGTGTTGCCGCCGGCGAAGGTGACCTGGCCGGAAATGGTGCCGTAATTGGCGGTCCAGTTGGCGGCGCCGTAAAGCATATTGAACGCAGCTATGTCATCGGCGTCGATGGGCCGCACCCGCGTGGTGTTGCGGATCACGCCCTGCGACATGGCCGCGCCGGTCCAGGTGTGCTGCAAACCAAGCGCATGCCCCAGTTCATGAACCGCGGTGGTGAAGAAGTCGGGTAATTCGCTAGGGCCGGCACCTTTGGTCGTATCGTCGGTCAGCGAAACTGTGGAGCGGGTGATGGCCACTAGCGGCTGGCCGTTGGAATCGGTCTGAAATACCGCGGGGAACGGTAAGTTGGGCGAAGCATAACCCAGGAGCCCAGGCGGCATATCGGCGAAGACCACGTCGATGCCGGGCGTGTTCTGCGAAGCTTGGCTGGCGCTCTCGAGACCCGCGAAATTCAGCCGCAAAGCGGCGTTGGGCACAGCGTTCCACGCCGCCACGGCTTGCTTCACTTCGCCCAGAACCGAGCCGAAGGTGTCGTTAGAGGCATAGTTCACGGGGCCGGCGTCGCTCACGAATACATTGAGCGTGTTGTTGCTCAGCGCCGCCAGGTTGAAGCGCGCGCGGACGGGCGTGAAAGGGGCGCTGCGGCTGGCGTAAAAAGTGTAGTGATAGTAGGCCCGGAGTGGCGCGACCATCGCCAGCGCCGCTGCTGCCGCCAGCATAGCCCGCACTGTCGCCCGTCGCCGCATTATCGGTTCGCCCTCAAAGCGCTCGTGACCAGCGAGCGTAGCGCGCTCAGCCGCATGGTCAACACCTGATCGTTCACCTGCCGGTGAGTCGCCGGGTCGAGCATCATGTCATGGCTGGCGTCCCGCGTCAACTTGGGATCCGGCGAGCCGTCCTGCGCGACCGCGAACACGCCCTGCGAAAACCCCATAATCTGCGTCAGGCCGGATTTGCCGGTCCACAGGAACAGCACATACTGCTCGCCAGGCTTAAACTGCGGCGCGCCCCCATAGGTTTGCTGTATGCCGCCGGCGATACCGCCGGGCACGGCCACGTCTACCGTGGCGCCGGTCGAACCCTTCCATTTCTCCGCCACTTGCACGCGGTAATGGGTGAAGATCACCGGGCCGGAAAAGGCAGTGGACGAACCCTGCACGGTCCCGCGCACGATGGCTGTGGATTTCGCGATCAAGTCGCTCATCGAAAGCTGCTCGAGTGTGGCGGCCTCAAGCTGTGCCACACCCAACAACGCCGCGACAAAAAGCAATCTACCAGCCACGGCCATAAGACTGCATCCGTAGTACCATTTTGATCCGACTGAAACCATGGAGGTTAGCTAATTTCATGGGTCCTTGACTGTGTTGCTCGGACACGCATTTGGGGCATGGTGTCCCAGTCTTCGGTAGCCAGGCGGTTCCGGCGATCGCGGCTTTGCGCGCGACTGATGCGGGGCCGAATCGAAGGCGCAACGCCGGCGTCATGCGTTCAATTGTCTCCGATTCACCGATTCGAGGTCGGTTTTTTGAGCCTTTTCAGGCGGTTAGAATCTGCATTGAAATTGTTGCAATTGTGATACTATAGTCCGAAATTGCCTGCAAGGCGACCACGCCGTCGTCCGGCAATTGCCCATACCGCCGTGTGAGTGTGCAGTCTCATCCGGTCTGACTTCAAGCGGCCCTCTGGTTTTGGAGATCCGCAATCTCTTCGGCAGAAGAGCAGATGGGCGATGCCGCCCGGCAATTCTGGCACACCATTAAAAGGGAAAGAGATGCGATTATCTTTGGCAGGCAATTCCAAACTTCGATACGTGATCTGTATTCTGGCTCTGGCCGGGTACCCTGTCGTTGCGCAGGATACGACGGGCAGGATTGTGGGCATCGTGTCCGATGCCAGCGGCGCCGTTGTTTCCGGCGCTACGGTAATCGTTACGAATACCGGTACGCAGATCACACGGCAGACCTCGACCGATAAACAGGGCTACTACCAGGTGCTGGAATTGCCGATCGGCCGGTACGAAGTGGCCGCTGAAGCGACCGGATTCTCGCGGATGGTGGTCGCCGCCAAGAACCCGCTCGAAATCAACCAGACGCTGCGCGTCGACATCATGCTGTAGGTGGGCGCGGTCAAGGACGTCGTCACGGTGGAAGGCGGAGCCAGCGCGGTGGAAACCGAGAACTCCACCATCGGCGCCACGGTCAGCGGCATCGCGATCTCGGAATTGCCGTTGAACGGGCGCAACACGCTCGATCTGCTGGCGACGCAGCCCGGCGTCACGCCGAAAAACAGCGATGCGCCGCGGCAGGCCGGATCGTATAGCATCGGCGGCGGCCGTTCCGATTCGGTGACCTATCTGCTCGACGGCGGCTTGGACAATCACCTGATCAACAACGACATCGTGATCAACCCGAATCCCGATGCGGTGGGCGAATTCCGCGTGCTGCAGAGCAACTACGCGGCCGAATACGGCCGCAGCGGCGGCGGCATCGTGAGCATGGTGATCAAGAGCGGCACCAACTCGATCCATGGCACGGCTTTCGACTATCTGCGCAACGAAGACCTGGATGCCAACACCTTCTTCAATAACGAGCAGGGCATCGCACGCCAGATTCTGAAACGCAACCAGTACGGCTTCACGGTGGGTGGGCCGATCTGGCTGCCTCACGTGGTGGATGGCCGCAACAAGCTGTTCTTCTTCTTCGCTTACGAGGGCCAGAAGCAGAACGACGCAACTCGCGGCAATCCGGCAAGATCACCACCTTCACGCCGCTCGAGGCGCAGGGTAACTTTTCGCAATCCGTGAACGGCGGTCCGGACCCGGCGGTGGCGAGTTTCCTGCTGAAGCCAATCCGTGGTTTCAGCCCAATCCCACACTCGCCTCGCAAGCCATCATCGATCCCAGCCGCATCAGCCAGGTGGCGCTCAACTACTTCAAGGACGGGCTGCTGCCCACCTCGCCGGCCGGTTTTCTGTTCCCCGCAGGCCGCCGCGCCACCAACCATTCCGAATACATGGGCAAGATCGATTACAACATCGGCATGCGCGATACGCTGAGCGCCACCTTCGCGGCCCAGGATAACGCCGAGCACGGTCCCGTTCTCCGGCTCCTCGGGCGCCACCACGGTGAATGGCTTCCCGGTTTCCGACGACATCGCGGCGTATATGGGCAATGTGGGTTACACGCACAGCTTTTCGCCCTCCACCATCAACGTGGCCCGGTTCACGGCGCAGCGGAACAACACCAAGCAGAACTATCCCATCGGCACGCAACCCAGTCCGGCGCAACTGGGGATTGGCATCACGCCCGACCTGGTGGACGGCTCCACCATCATCAATCTCGAAGGCAGCGGCTTGTTCGCCGGTTACAATCCCTTCGGCCCGGCGAACATCGTGGATAACACGCTCACCTTCACCGACGACTTCTCCTGGACCCGCGGCAGCCACCTGCTGAAGGCGGGCTTTCTCTTCTCCTCCTACCGCGATGCGATGCTTTACGGCTATTACCTGAACGGCGAATTCGACTTTTACGGCTCCGGGAACCTCGATCGGTTCCGGCAACGATCTGGCGGATTTCCTGATGGGCCTGCCCGACGATTTCCAGGAGTATCCCAACGCGCCCACCAACATCCGCTCGCATTCCTTCGCCGGATACGTGCAGGACACCTGGAAAGTCAGCCCCCGGTTCACCTTGAATTACGGCCTGCGGTACGAATACAATCAGCCCAAGTACGACACGCAGGGCCGCTCGTTCTCCTTCATTCCGGGCTTGCAATCGACCGTGTTTCCCGGACGCTCCGCTGGGGCTGCTGTTCCCCGGCGACAAGGGCGCTCCGCGCGGTTCGAATTGGCCCGACCGCACCAACTTCGCCCCGCGGTTGGGTTTCGCCTGGGACGTCTTCGGCAACGCCAAGACCAGCGTGCGCGGCGGCTTCGGCATCTTCTATGACATTCTGAAGGCCGAGGACAACCTTCAGTTCAACGGCCAGGCGCCGTTCTTCGGCTCGGCGTACCTGACGTTCAGCCCGCCCGCCGGTGGGTTCACTTCCGATCCCGGCATTCTGTCCGATCCGTTCGGCGCCGCCGGCGCACCCAATCCGTTTCCGTCGAAACCGGTCAACCACAATGTGAATTTCGCCGATGCAGGAGACCTGCCGATCGGCGGCGGCAATCCATTCTTCGTGGACCCGAATTTGAAGACGCCCCGCATTTACCAGTACAACCTCTCGGTCCAGCAGCAGTTCGCCAACAATCTGACGATGGAGGCCGGGTACATCGGCTACGTCACGCACGGGCTCACCGGGTTGACGGACATCGATCCGTTCCAGCCCGGTACCAGCACGCGCATCCTGGACCTGCAACCCGGACTCAACGGCGATTACACCTACATGAACGAGTTTCAGAACGTCGGCCGGGCCAATTACAACGCGCTGCAGACCAACCTGACCAAACGTTTCTCGGATTCGCGGATGGGCAATACGTTCTTCACCCTGGCCTACACCTGGTCGCATGCGCTCGATAACGAATCCGGCTACCGGCAGCGCAACAACTTCGTGCCGTACTACAACCACAATCAGTTTTGGGCCTCGGGTGATGCCGATATCCGTCAGTTTCTTTCGCTATCCGGCGGTTGGGAATTGCCCTTCCAAAAGGTGACCACACACGCAGCGTGGTTCACCAGAGGCTGGACTCTGTACCCCATCGTCACCTGGCGATCGGGCTTCCCACTGGATGTGATGGCATTCAGTCCCGGCACGGAGTCTTCCATCTCCAGCCCCGGTCCGTCCGGCGCCGGCGATATTCAGGTGGTGCGCGCCGACCTGGCGGCGCAAATTCAGTACATGGACCCCGGAGCGTTCCGGACCATGAACGTCGGCGCTAATGTGAATGGCACCCCAGGCACGCCCAGCGGCAACTACTGGTTCAACCCGAATAGCTTTTCCAATCTGCGCGAAGCAGCGCTCAACACGGCGGCTTCGACAAACGCCGCCGCTCTGCTGAGCCAGTTCACTTATGGCACGTTCGGCCGCAACGCGCTGCGCGGGCCCGGCGCATTCAACGCCAACCTTTCGCTTGCCAAGACGTTCCGGCTGCGGGAAACGACGGAGTTGGAATTCCGAGTGGACGCGTTCAACGTGTTTAACAACGTGGAATTCGGCAACCCGGATACCAACATCGGCGACCAAAGCTTCGGTCAGATCTCTAGCACCGCCGACCCGCGCATCATGCAAGTGGCGCTGCACTTGAAATTCTGAGAAACTGTGGCGGGCCATCCGTCGGCGGCCTTCTGGAAGGGCTCGCTGTGTCCATCTGCCGGGTGCAGCCTGAGCTTGCCGTTCGGCGCTAGAATGGGATCGACGACGCTTGCAAGTCCGATTTTATATCGACCCTGTGACCGGGTCGCCTCATATTCATAATCACGGGGTGGAGGAGGATGAGGTCATCGAAGTCTTGGACACCCCAGGAGAGGATCGGGCGGGGCGTGAGGGCTCCCGAGTCGCCTTGGGCCAGACTGCTTCTGGTAGGTATTTGCGTGTCATTTACGTACCGATCGCCGAGCCGGACTGCGTATTTGTAATCACTGCCTACGAGTTGACTGGAAAGCCCTTGGCTGCATACCGCAAGCGCAGAAGGAAGAAACGTCAATGAATCAGGACAAGTTTCCAGACGGATGGGATGAGAGCAAGGTGCAGCGGGTGCTCGCTCACTACGGGACACAGAGCGAGGATGAGGCGGTGGCAGAGGACGAGACTGGCATCGCGGCTTCTGAGACCGTCATGAGCGTACCTCACGATCTGGTAGCCAAAGTTCGTGAGCTGATCGCGAAGCGCGCTAGCTAAGGGATGGCTTCCAGCTCGTCTTCGGAAAGCCAGGGGTGTTTGTCACTCGCCACGCCTGCATCGCTGGATAGTCCTGTGCCCTCATCAGCCCTTGCCCGGCCGCACGATCAGCATCGGGATGTCCAGGTTGTGGCGGACGGGGCTGATGGTGGTGCCGAAGATCAGGTCTTTCAGGCCGACGTGGCCGTGGGCGCCCATGATTAACAGGTCGGGATGGATCTCGTGGGCGAAGCGCACGATCTCCTTGCGTGGGGACGTCGAATGCAGAATCGTCGTCTCAACGGTGATTCCCTGGTCTCGAAGCGATTGTGCGATGCGATCGATGTACGCTTGGCCGGCTTCCACCTCGGCTGTGGAGGCCTCGCCGCCGTAGATCTGGCTGGTGACTCCTTCTTCAACGTGCAGCAGGTAGAGCGTGGAAGCGTGCAACTTCGCCAGGGCGGCGGCGTGGCGTATGGCCAGGAGGTCGAGCGGCGTGTGGTCCAAGGGGACGAGGATACGTTGGTACACCGGAGCGGCGGCCGCGGCGCCTTCGGTTTCGGGGAACTCGAGCGCAGCGCGCCCGCGCTTGCGTCCACTGATGAAGGGCTCGAACGTCACCCAGAGCAGCAGAAGCACCAGCACAGCAGAAACGGTAATTGCGGCCGTTCCGACCAGTCCACTCCAGGCGCCCGCGCCGGCCAGCCAGCCCTCAATGGAATCGTAGGCCAGCCACGTGTTGAGACCGATCACTACGGCAGCCGTGATCCAGGAAAGCCAGCGCACCCACGCCGCGTTGGCGAACGAGCCCATGCGGCCGCGATCGCTGGTGAAGTGAATCAAGGGGACGATGGCGAAGGGGAGCTGCATACTCAAAACCGCCTGGCTCAAAAGCAGCAGGCCGAGGGTGGCTTGATCCCCCGCGAAATAGATGGTGAGCGCCGCCGGAACCACGGCCAGCGTCCGGGTGATGAGGCGGCGCAGCCAGGGGCGCACGCGAATATTGACGAAGCCTTCCATCACCACCTGGCCCGCCATGGTTCCGGTGAGGGTGGAAGACTGGCCGGAGCAGAGCAGCGCCACCGCGAACAGCACGCCCGCCATGCTGGCGCCCAGCAACGGGACCAGCAGCACATGCGCCTGCTGAATCTCGGTCACGATGATCCCGCGCTTGAAGAACACGGCCGCCGCCAGCACCAGGATGGCGCAGTTGACGAACATGGCGCCGTTGAGCGCGACCACCGAATCGATCAGGTTGTAGCGGCAGGCGGTGCGCTTGGCGGCCTCGGTGCGGCCGATGTTGCGCGTCTGCACCAGCGCCGAATGCAGATACATATTGTGCGGCATGACGGTGGCGCCGAGGATAGTGACCGCCAGGTAGAGGCTGCTCCGATTGAGGCGCGGCGCCAGGCCAGCGAAGAGCTCGGCGGCCGCCGGGCGGGCCCAGATAAGCTCGATGCAGAAGCAGGCAGCCATGACGGTGATCAGGGCCAGGATGAAGGCTTCGATGGCGCGAATGCCGAAGCTTTGAAACAAGAGCAGGAGCAGAGTGTCGGCGGCGGTGCAGCTGGGCGAGGACGAGCTGGCCGAGGCGCAGGACCGGCTCGCCGCGCACGGGGTTCCGGTCCTGCTGCAGATCGATACGCCCGCGAAGCGCAGCATCGTGATCATCGATCCGGACGGCATCCGGCTGGAGTTCTTCGTGCCAGGCGCAGGCTCCCGATGGCCCGGGCCCGGGACCCGAGGGGGCGTATGTCATTTGAGCGCCTCAACCGTGACCCAGGCGGAGCGGGAGGCAGGGCGAGCCTCGGCGGCTGACGCCGGCGATGCCCGCCACGCCCGCCAGTCAGTCAGCAGGTTCGTCGAGGGGAAGGCGCGGTACATCGCCGACATCCGGGCCGAAGGGTGCCTTGAGGCCGCGTTCGCCCGCAGCCCGGTTGCCCGACGAGGTCAGCGTCGAGGTTGACCTGTCCCCGGCGCTTGCTCCGAACGGCCCGGCCTTGGCCGGGCTTACCGGACGTGACGCCGTGGCCAGGACGGCGCCGATGCCGTGCAGCTGGCACATCGCCTCACACGCCAGCTACGACTACTGGTGTCTCCCCCACGAGCAGGTGCTGTACGCCGGGGACCCGGTCGCCGCCGTGGCAGCGGCCACTGCCCACGAGGCCCAGCACGCGGCATCGCTGGTCGCCGTCACGATCAGCGAGCTGCCCGCGGTGACCGACGTCGAGCAGGCGGCCGCCGGGAACATCCTGCTGCG
The DNA here is from genome assembly GCA_963761855.1 of Bryobacterales bacterium. Taxonomy (GTDB): domain Bacteria; phylum Acidobacteriota; class Terriglobia; order Bryobacterales; family Bryobacteraceae; genus Bog-375. Next base: position 17,920 of record CAVXJY010000074.1, read on the forward strand.
TCCCGAGACCGGCACGAACGTGCTCTACGAGGCTGCCGCGCATGGCGCCGCGTCGACCGGCGAGGCCTACCCGTTGCCGCCGCCGCGGAGTCCACCGAGTTTCACCTCGCCCGGCTCCAGGCACTGCCCGCAGCGCGGATGGCGCGCGCCAGGTTCCGGACTGGCCGGGTGACCGCGGTGAGCAATACAT
>CAVXJY010000075.1:0-6028 GCA_963761855.1 Bryobacterales bacterium
GGATCTGGTCCGCATCCGCCGGCTTGGTGAGGTAATGGCTGGCGCCCAGTTTCGTTGCGGCCAGCGCGGTGGCGATGCTGCCGTACCCGGTGAGCACGATAACGCAGATGGTTTCGTCCAGGCTGTGCAGCTCGCGCACGATGTCCAGGCCGCCCATGCCGGGAAGACGAAGATCGACCACGGCCAGGTCGGGGCTGAGTTCAGCCGCCAGATTCAAAGCGGCCGTGCCATCGGCGGCGGGAGTGGCTTCCCAACCGCGCGCGTCGAGCGCCCGGCACAGCCGGCTACGGAATGCTTCGTCGTCGTCAACGACCAGTGCGCTGCGCTCGGCGGATTCGCTCATGCCGGCTCCTGCGCCGCGGTTTCGCCCGGCAGTGGCAGCTCCAGCGCGGCGACAGTGCCGCGCCCCGGGGCCGACTCATACGTCAGCCGCCCGCCCAGGCGCTCCGCCAGCGTGCGCACCAGAAACACGCCGAGCCCCATGCCTGCACCCGGCTCCTTGGTGGTGAAGAACGGCTCTCCGGCGTGGCGCAGCGATTCCTCCGACATGCCGCGACCTTTGTCGCGCACCACCAGGCGGACATATGGACCGGCCCGCTCCGCCGCAATCTCGACGCCCGAGGCGGGCTCGCTGGCCTCGAGTGCGTTCTTCACCAGCGCCGTCATCGCTTGTGTGACCGCCCGCCTCGGGACGGTCACCGTAAGCGGCGGACCGGCCTTACAGGGCGACACGCGTACGCGCCCGCCGGCCTGGAATTCCCGCGCCGCCTCCTGCAGCAGATTCTCCGCCGGAGTGGGCTCAAGGGCTTCGCCGGCCGGTTCGGCGCCTTCAGCGCTCATACGCGACAGGATGGCCCGGCAGCGGTCGACCTCGGCGCGAATCAAGCGGCTGTCCTGGGCCAGCGCGGCGCTGCCCGACCTTTCCGCGGCGAACCGCTCCATCTCGCGGGCGGCGATGGCGATAGTGCCGAGCGGCGTGCTCAGCTCGTGCGCAGCTCCCGCCGCCAGCGTGACCAGCGAAGCCAGCCGCTCTTTCTTGGCCAGCTCTTCCTGCATGCCTAGCAGCGAATTCTCGCGCTCGCGCAGCAACTCCGCGATTTTGCCGGAGAAGAGCGCCACCAGGAACGTGGCGATTACGAAGCCGACCCACATGCCGATCAGGTGCAAATCGCCGCCCCGGCCGTGGCGGTGCATTTCGAGCCCTGGAAGCGGACGATAGACCAGAAAGAGAGAGCCGAAGCAAAGCGTGGCCAGAAAGCCCAAAGCCCACGTCTGCCGCTTGGTGAGAATCATGGCGGCAAGCGTGATCTGCACCAGGTAAAGCAGGCTGAAGGGATTATTGGCGCCGCCGGTGAGCATCAGCACTGCCGTCAGGCAGGCGGTGTCGAGCACGAACATCCAGACCACCAGGGTGGAAGTTGCCACCCGCTCGTTGTGCTCCGGTTGCGCCGCTCGCCGCGCCAGGAACAAGTTGGTAAGTGTCATCGCGCCCGGCGCCAGCGCAATCCATCCCAGCGGCAATGCGACGTGCAGAGCGCGATTCACCAGAACGGCTGTCGCCATCTCGCCGGCCGCCATGGCGTAGCGCAAGCGCACCACCCATGGCAGCGCGATCCGCGCCGCCGCCTCGGGACGCAAGCTCAAATGCTTTCCGGACAATCTGCTTCCATGCTAAATCATAGCCTCGGCGGTTCGTATCGCGCCGCGACAATTTGCCGCAGGCGGCGACCCGTCCCGCGACTCTATACTGACAAGCAATGGCACTTTGTCGGATTCGCATCCTGCCAGCGGCGTGTTTCTGCCTCTTGATACTTCCCACGATCGGCGGCGCTCAAGGCGTCATTCGCGGCGTGGTGCACGATCCCGCCCACCGCCCCATCGTGGGAGCGGAGGTGGCGATTGTCCGCACCGCCGAACCGGCGCGAAGCGAGAGCATGAAGTCGAACGCCAACGGAGAGTTCCGGTTCAACAACGTGGCCGAGGGCGTATGGACGGTCACCGTGTCCGCGCCCGGCTTCCGGCGGCTGGAGCAGAAAACGACGGTGGAGGCCGGCAAGGCGCCAGTGCTCCACCTGCCAATGGAACTGGCCGGGGTGAGTCAGGCAGTGACCGTTTCGGACGCCGCCGACCGGTTGGCCGTTCAGAGCGCGACGCCGCGGGTAATGGTCGATTCCGAAACCGTGGCCCGCACGCCCGGCGCGGACCAGACCAACAGCCTCGCCATGATCACGGATTTTACGCCGGGCGCGTACATGGTTCACGATATGCTTCACATGCGCGGCGGCCATCAGGTCAATTGGCTGATCGATGGCGTGCCGCTCATCAATACCAATATCGCCGCCAACGTGGCTCCGCTGGTCAACCCGAAAGACGTGGAGGACCTGGAAATCCAGCGCGGCGGGTATTCGAGCGAGTATGGCGACCGTACTTACGGTTTCTTCAACGTGGTCACTCCCTCCGGATTCGACCGCGAAAATGAGGCCGACCTGATTTTCTCCGCCGGCAATTTCTATTCGACCGACGATCAGTTCGCCATCGGCGGCCATACCTTGCGCTTCGCCTACTTCGCCAGCGTGGACGGCAACCGCAGCGAGCTCGGCCTTGAGACGCCGATCTCTCCAGTGATTCACGATCAGGAAAGCGGCGCGGGCGGATTTGCGTCGCTGCTTTTCAACCTCAGCGCCAAAGACCAATTGCGCTGGATTGTCTCGGTGCGCGAAGACCATTACCAGGTTCCCAACGACTTCGATCTTGAGGCTTCCGGTATTCGCGACCTGGATCTGGAAAGGGATTACCTGGGCGGGTTCCATTGGACCCACGAGTTTGCGAGCGGCTGGCTGCTGACGGTCACACCCAGCTACCATTTCAACAGCGCGCACTACGTGGGAGGGCCGCTCGATAATCCCTTTATCCTCGACGATAACCAGCGGTCGAATTACCTGGGCGGCGCGGCGGCGTTGCAGGTGATTAAGAAGCGAAACAACCTGCGCACGGGAGTCGATTTCTGGGGCCAGCATGACGACGCGCTTTTTGCATTGACCGCAAACCCGGGCGGCGGAGTTTTCACGCAGGAGGAGCTACATTGGGCGCATTCGAGCACGGCGTATGCGGACGATCAGTACCAGCCGACTTCCTGGCTGACGCTCGATTTGGGAATCCGCCTCACCCGCTACGGCGGGCTGGTGAGTGAAAACGCCGCCGACCCGCGCTTGGGCGGCGCCATCCACATCCCGCGCCTCAACTGGACCCTGCACGGTTACTACGCGTATTACTATCAGCCGCCGCCGCTCGACAGCCTGGGCGGTCCCTCGCTTGCCTTTGCCCAAACGCAAGGATATGGGTTCATTCCGCTGTCCGGCGAGCGCGACATCCAGCACGATGTCGGCGTCACCGTTCCGTTCCGCGGCTGGGTGCTCGACACCAATAACTTCCACACCAGCGCGCGCAACTTCCTCGATCACGACGTGATCGGCGATTCGGGCATCTTCATTCCGTTGTCCGATCTCGGCGCCATCATCAGCGGCACCGAGGTCACCCTCCGTTCGCCGCGCCTGTTCCGCCGGGCGCAATGGCGTGTCGCCTGGTCGAACCAGACCGCGCAGGGGATCGGCCCCATCACCGGCGGCTTGCTCGAGGCAGCCCCCACTGGAAATTTCCTCCTCGATCACGACCAGCGCAACACCGTCACTACGGTGCTCTCGCTCACCCTGCCCGGCAACCTTTGGGTAACGCCGGCCAGCCAATTCGGGTCGGGATTCCTCAATGGCGACGGCCCATCGCATCTGCCGCCGCACTGGACTTTCGATCTCGCCCTCGGCAAGCAGTTAGGTGAAGCCTGGACAATTTCAGCCAACGCCGTGAACATCGCCAACACGCGCTATCTTCTCGATACCAGCAACACTTTCGGCGGCACACACTTCATCAATCCACGCCAGCTCTACGGCGAGTTGCGCTACCGCTTTCATTTCTGAGTCGCAGACTCCAGCCCGAGAGCCGCGTTCGCTCCGTGAGCTTCTGTGGGCAGGTTGATTAACCTGCGCACCGATTGTCAATCGGTGCAGCCGGGCAACGCCCGGCCCCGGTCGCAGCCATCCTCTGCTCCGCCTGGAGACTGCAACCAGTCCCTATGGTCGCGCCTCCGATGCGCCCTTATCGCCCGGAAGAAACAGAATGAGCTTTACGCCGGCGACGTTGGTTTCAGCGGCGCCACGAAATCCTTTCCCCGCCAGCATTCGCGTCGTCTCCTTCAAGCTGGAGGCCAGCGTGTACCGGTTTTGGACGATCACCACCGGCGCGGCCGCGTCGCTCGCGTTGCAAAAGTGGCCGCTCAAGCCAGGTTCGAAAAGCTGGTACAACTCTTTCGGCTCGGGGCTGGGCACAACCGCGCACGCTCCATGACTGGTCGCCGATAGCAGTGCCCGCGCCGCGCCGGGCCAATCCTCGCCGGGGCTGTGGAAATAGCGCACGTCCTTGACGAGCGAGGCTACCAGGAAAATCGCCAGCAAAACGCTGTGAACAAATCGGGCGGACGGGCGGGCTTTTTTAACAGCTTCCAGACCGGACTGCCACCATTCCCAGCCAGGGCTGGGAAGCCCGGCTGCTGCCAGCAGCACCATCGCCGGCAGCACGAATAATACCTGGCGCACCGCAAAGAAGTAGCCTGAAATTGCATCCGCCGCGATCGCACAGACGATGGCGGAGATTATGCTTCCGAGCAGAAATCGCCTGGCGAGCGAATCCGTGCGGCGCCAGCCCATTGCCGCCGCGCCGATCAGCGAGAGCGAGGCCACATAACCGCCGCCCGAAATCTCGCGGAGCAGCATCCAGAGAACCCTTGGCGACAGGGAGAAACCGAAGTGGCTGGCGGCGATGCCCAGATGCCACGCGCCCCTGGCGTGGATATACCAGGGAGCAAACAGCAGGCAGGCGATGGCCAATGCGATCCCGCCTAAACGCACCGCCCTGCGCCGGCCCGCAAAGGCGAGCGCGGCCAGCGCGCCCAGTTGCACCGCCGCCGAAAGAGGCTGCGTATATAAGCCGGCCGTCACCAGCCCGGCATAGGCTGCCGCCATTCTCCGGGATGGCGCTTCCGCCAGCCGCCACAAACACCACAGCGCCGCCAGCGCGAAGAATAAAGCTTGCGAATAGGGGCGTCCTTCCACCGCGTAGCGGAGCTGCAGCGGCGTTAGCAGAAACACTGCCAGCACAACCGTGGTTGCGCCCGCCTTCAGGTCGCGCGCGAAGCCGGCGAGCGTGATGGCGGAAAGCAGACCGAAGATCGCCGGCGCGGCCCGCACTGCCCATGGCGTCAGGCCAAGTGGCAAAACGAAAACGCGCTGCGCCAGAAAGCCGAGTGGCGCCCCGCCCAGGTTATAAGTGACCCACCGGAACACGTCGCGCAGATCCGGCTGAGCGGACGCGGCCAGTTGCAGAACCTCATCCAGCCACAAAGGACGAAGTCCGGCCAGCCACCCCAGCACGCCGGCATACGCGACAATCAGCGATAGGTCGCGTCTTTTCGGCACCGAAGCTAATGTAACATGCGCGCAGCCTGAGTCGTGGCGCGGGCCGTTAAGCTGATGAGCCGGGATTCGTCTCGCTCTTGCCTCGCTTTGCCGAGGATCACTGACTGTTTTCCAAATATCAGGAAAAGCTGTAAGTGCGGGCTGCGTCGTCCCAAACGATTCTCTTCTGGCGGCGGTATGAGAGTGTGGCCATGTGGCCGGAAATGGCCGCCTGCTGGCCCACCGTCGGTGGCGCGATCACCTTCTCGTTGCCCAACACGGCCTGAATGAAATTACGGAAGTGGTTGTTGACGCCGTCGGATTCGCCGAAATCCGCTTTGCCGTTGAGGTGAATCGGCTTGCGGCTGGCGATGGCGGCCGGCGCTTTGCCGTGGAAGGTCTCGGCATTGAAGTAAAGGTCCTGACGGTTCATGACTTCGATGGTGCCCTCGTTGCCGCAAATCTGCTCGCCGTAGCCGTAGTGGTCGTTGCCGAAGAAACAACTGTAGTTGATGTGGAAGTTG
>CAVXJY010000076.1:0-6069 GCA_963761855.1 Bryobacterales bacterium
ACTCGGGGAAACGAGGTGGAACCGGAAGCGGGCACATCGTCTTCCGTCGCCAGGCGCCCTGGCGCGATGAGCCCTGTCCCGGAGGTCACCACCAAGGGGCGGTCGGAGCCAGCCAGCGCGGAGCCGAGTGCCTCGATGGCGCGCCGGTCCATCTCGCAGTTCGCCGCGAACTTCGAGAAGTCGTGGTTAAAGGCGGTGTGAATCACGCCATCCGCCATGGCTGCTCCACTGCGCAAGCTTTCCAGGTCCTCCAGATCACCTCGCTGCACCTCCGCACCCGCATCGATGAGAGACTTGGCGCCCGCATCTGTGCGAGCAAGACCGAGCACCTGATGGCCCGCGTTGATTAGCTCCGCAACAATGGCAGAACCGATAAAGCCTGTAGCACCGGTTACGAAAACTCGCATATCCTGTCCTTTCTGGGCTGGCCGGGTTCGGTCGCCGTTTGGGCCCGGCATTGACCAACCGCTCCGAATTTGATAAAACGGAGATAGTCTCCGTATAGGTAGATTACCGGAGAGTGCCTCCGGTTGCAAATGTTTTGAAATGGCTACGAGACGTCCTCTCCCTGTCCAACGAAAGCCGCGCGCGGATGCGGAACGAAATCGCGACCGTCTTCTGGAGGTTGCGAAGGAGGCATTCACCCGGTCGGGCGCAGATGCAAGCCTGGATGACATTGCCAAACAGGCGGGAGTCGGGGCGGGAACGTTATATCGCCATTTTCCTTCGCGCGAATCTCTGATCGAGGCGGTTTATCGGACGGAGGTCGAAAAGCTGGCCGCTGCGGAGCGGAACTTTGCCGAGACCATGCCCCCGCTTGAGGCGCTGCGATCGTGGATGTTTTTGTTTGTCGACCACATCGCGACGAAGAAGATCATCGCGCCGGCTCTCAATACGCTGGTTGGGGGCCGCTCAAGGGTGTTCGAAGCTTCTCACGGTCAGATCTGGGAAGCAATTCGCGCCCTGGTGAAGCGCGCCATCAAAAGCGGCGATATACGTGAAGACCTCGACCCCATCGACCTACTTCGCGCTCTGATCGGCGTGTCGAACGTCGCCTCCAGTCCTGACTGGCAACAAAGCGCCAAGCGACTGGTGGATATTCTCATTACAGGCTCGCGGCCAGGCCCACTGCGGACGGGCAAATCAGTCCGGAAGGGTACCGCGAAGACTTAAATGGACAGGAAGATGCGGCCGCCGCTGATGACTCACCACCCTTTGAACCTGACTTCGAAATCCATCTCCTGCGTGGCGGGCTGATATTCGCACATCGCTGGATGAAACGTCCATCCGGACACTACGCGCAACGCCTCTTCCGCCAAGTCCGGGCGAACCGTGTCGAGGACCTTCAGCGCTATCGGCTTGCCGTCCTTGCCGACCCTGCCGTGCAACCTCACCGAAATGGCCTCATCCGACTGCGCCTTCGGTTCCGGCTGCGGAGTCCGATCGGCGAAAGCACGATGAAACTCCCGGCACCCATTGTCGATCTTCGCGTCCGGCGGATAGTCGAAGTAATCCGGCGGGTATTCGGTCCGCACCAGCACCCTTGAATCGATTTCGATGAGTTTCTGTGTGCCCACCCAGCGTTCGATGTGGCCGGGAAGGGAGGCGTTATTGAAGCGATAGTAGCCCGACTGGCGAATCGTCTCATCACCCTGCCGGACTGATAAAAGGAACCCGCTCTGCGCATCCACGCACACTTGGCCGGATTGCTGCTGGTCGCCCTTAATGGTGTCAAAGTCGATGCAGCGCGCTGGGCGATCGTCCACTGTAGAATCCCCGACGCGGCGGATAATGTCGGCGGCTTCGAACTGTCCGTGGAATGCGGGTACCAACCTGCGGACCGAGGTCAACGCCGCCGGCTCGGCGCTCTCCGAACGATACGTGGCGAACTCGCTTCCATCCTCTACTCGAATGAACTTGTAGGTGCCGTAGGTGAACTCCCAGCGCTTGTTTACGCGGGTTCTTACGCCGATCTTCATGGCGCCCTCCGCAGCCTCTCCGGGGGCCGGATTCAGCACGCGAAAGTTGAAGAACTCCTCGTTGGCCGGCCACACGGGCGTCGTGAGCATCACGGCCCGCTCCATCAGGCGCACCGCCTCGGCACGCAACTGCGGATCTTCAGCGGGCGCCGCTTCGGGTCGCAGGGTAGCAGTCTGCGCAAAGCAGGCCGGAATCATTAGCCACAAACAGCAAACCGTGGCTCGCGACATGAATCGAGTATATATCATCGATTCGTTGGTTCCGCCGGAGGCTCGACGTCAGGCGATTTGGCTGGGTGCTGAATCGTACACCTGGTCTCGCAGATGGCTTCCGATGTTCAATAATATCGCTCGGTGCAGGCGGGCCGGTTGGTCGCTCGCATGTCGAATCGGGAGCCAGGCGGCCCTTTCGGGCAATCGATTACCGCAGGCTCACATCGAGCAGCGCTACCCAATACTGAACGGATTGTAGAGCGAAGCCGATCAGAATCAGGCCGACGCCATAGACCCCCATGCGTCTCTCGGGCACATGATCCGCCCCCCATTCGACGAAGGGCGTGCAGGAGCCGGCGATCGCGGTGACCACTCCAAGAGCGAGTCCCACTTTCAGCCCGACGCCGATCGCGTGTTCCGGTTGTCCCGCCACCAGGCTGCTGACGTAGCCAGTTACCGAGTAGCCAACCGTGCGATTAGCCGCCGCTAACAGTTGCTTCCGCGTCAGACGGGGACGAGCGGCGGGCCTGTAGTCGATCGTCGGACGGATGCCAATCCGATAGGCGAGCGCCTGCCCGACGGTACTCAACACGCCGAATGTGACGCCGAAGGCCGCGCCGAACAAGTACGACGCGCCCAATGCAAAACCGCCGCCGCGAATTGCGCTCATGGCCGTGTCCAACCAGAATCCCGGCTTCGGCTCATGCCGGGAAGCGCGCGAAAACTCCCAGGCGAGGGTGATGCCGTGCGCCACACCGGACGCGAGGCCGAATACGGGCCCGAGAGCAAGGCCGTAGCCTGTTCCGAAAAGGGCCCCGTAGGTGACCGCACGCGTCAGAGTCCGCAGAGGCCCGTGTTCGCCGCCCAACAGATCGTAGGCGAGATACATAGCTCCCAGCACGTCGAGCGAACTGCCGATAATGCTGATCAGCGCCAGTGTGTGCCTGTCCATCGTCGGCGATGTCACTTATGGAAGAGTCACCGATTGGCCGTTGTTCAGCACGAGAAACGACTCGTCATGGGCGCACGCGATGAGGCTCCGCTTTGGCGTGTCGATTCCCTCATCCCCCAGTTGGAACGTGCCGTGGTGGATCGCGACGCTGGTCCTGGCGCCTAGGATCTGGTGGGCTCGGATCGCTTCATCGGGGGCCATGTGGACCGGTGACATGAACCAGCGCGGCTCGTATGCTCCGATCGGCAGCAGCGCCAGGCGCGCCGGTCCAAATCGCTCGCGGATGCTCGCGAAATGGTCGCCGAAACCCGTGTCTCCGGCAAAATAGATGACACTGTCCGCAGCCTCGATCACATATCCGCACCACAGAGTCAGATTGCGGTCGAAGATTCCTCGCGCGGAAAAATGCGCTGCCGGTACCGCATGAATGACGGTTTGGGCGAGTGGCATTGATTCGCCCCAATCCAGTTCTTGTACGGGGCCGATGTTCCGGGATCGGAGCAACGGGGCTACACCGGCTGGAACCACGAATTGAGATTGTCCGCGGTCCGCCAAACGGCGCAAAGTGGCGAGATCGAGATGGTCGTAATGGTTGTGGCTCAGGAGCACGGTATCGATCCGGGGAAGATTCTCCCACCGCACGCCTGGTTCCCTGCGGCGGCGCGGACCAACCGCGGCGAGCGGACTTGCCCGCTCCGACCAGATCGGATCAGTCAGAATGTTGGAGCCGCTTTGCTGGAGCAACACTGTGGAATGGTTGATCAGCGTAACTCGCAGTTGGTGTCCTTCGACCGAAGACGGCGGCGTCGATGGCTCGACATCCGCCACGAAACGGGCAGATGGTTCCGGCCGGCTGGTCAGCTTCCATCGCAAGACATCGAGAAAGCCGCGCGCTGAAGAGGCGCCCGAATTGAAGTAGCGCTTACCGTCAAAATGCCTCGGAAATGGCGGTGCGCCGGTACCGTACGGCACGAATCTTTCTATTTACTCACATTTTCCAGCGCGCGCTGGTCACCCAGAGAAACGTGCCTCCGACGAACGTGCTTCGACAAGCAAGCCAGCCTAACGCCACTATTGCCTAAGTCCGAGAGGCAGGAGTTCTATAGCGGCGGACCCCAGCCTGTAGAATTCCCACTGGGGATATAATCTTCCACATGCTTTCACCGCACGCGTGTTACGCTGCTGTCTGTTTTGTTCTGTTGACCGGTTGCTCGAGGAAGCCGGAGCCATCGCCGGCCGTTTCTCTACCCTCGTCTGTAAGTTACTCGCCGAATGGCTGGTCGGGCGCAGAGCGGGCTGAGTATTATCATCTCGCCGAAGGCAGCGAACTCATGCCCTACGCGCTGCTGGTCAGTCTGAAGAGCATCAAGACCGGTAAACCGTTTCTCGAAGGTATGGAACGGTTCGGATTCTTGCCTGACGCTAAGAGCAGCACGAACCCATACGGAATGCCTGTTGGGATGACCGTGGGACGTTCCCGCAATGCCAGTTCCAAAGGCGTCGAGATGGTCGGGTTCAGTTGTGCGGCGTGTCACGTGGGCGAGTTGACGTACCACGGCAAGCGCGTGCGTATCGATGGCGCACCCGCTCTGATCGACCTGCAAGCCTATCAGGTGGAATTTCAGGACTCGCTCGACGCCACTATGAAGGACCCACGGGCGCTACTGGCTTTGGTTGTAGCGATGGACCGGCTAGAAAAGCTGGCGGACACTCCGTCCACCGAGGCTGCGGCCCAATACGCCGACGATACCGCGTTGCAGGGCGGCGCCGATGTAAAGTCCGTCCCCAACGCGGACCCGTCGTTTCATTCTGTGTCGTCCCAGGCAGCCGACGCGGCCGCGCCCGCAGCGCCACAACCGGGGTTTCTGGAGCGCATGAAGACCAGCATCGCTTTCCTGAAGGCGCGCCTGGCTCACATCCGTAACGGCAAGCTGTTGCTGGATGGCACTGAACCGGGGCCGGGCCGCATCGATGCCTTCGGCGCCGCACGTAACCTCTTGTTCCCGCAATCGGCGATGAAGATGCAGTCGCCGGTCAGCTTTCCGTTTCTGTGGGGGGTGCCAGATACCACCCAGCAGCGTGCCGCCAACGAGGAACCGCGCTGGATTCACTACGACGGTAACACCAACTCGATACTGGAGCGGAACATCGGTCAAGCCCTCGGGATGGGAGCGGTTTTCGACCCGAAGGATTATGAATCGACCTTGCGGATCGGCAACCTGCACCGCTTGGAAGTACTGACCCACAAGCTGCAAGCGCCGGCATGGCCCAGCGGCGTTCTCGGTCGCATTGACCAAGCCAAGGCGCAACAGGGCGAAGTGATCTTCAAGGAAAAGTGCGCAGCTTGCCATCAGGACAAGCTCTATCCGCTCGCCGTGGTGATGACGGACCCGATGCGCGCCAACAGCTTCGGCCAACCGGTGGGCGGCAAGCCGTTTCCTGCCGCGGTGGCGCCGATTCTGGCGGGCTTGAAGAAGAGGGCCTTCCAGGGCGACGGAATCAGCGCGTCCGATCAAGCCGGAATGGATGCCGACCCGGTGGTTTGGCGGGCCACCGGCCAGTACATGGCGCGCAAGCTGAACGGCATTTGGGCCACCGCTCCGTACCTGCACAACGGCTCGGTGCCTACGCTGTATCACATGCTGCATCCAGATGAGCGCCCGGCGAAGTTCTTCGTGGGCAATCGCGAATATGACGCCGCCAAGATCGGCTACCAGAGCGAAACCGCCGTCGCCAATGTGAACATCTGGGTCTACGACACCACCAAGCCGGGCAACAGCAACATCGGCCACAGCGGAGCGCAGTTCGGCACCACCCTGGCGGAGGACCAGAAAGCCGAGCTACTGGAATACCTGAAGACGTACTGATTCGGCGAGCGCGCAGAACTCCGTTCGGGCGTTATTGCCGGGCTGCGGCTTCCGCGGG
>CAVXJY010000077.1:0-6749 GCA_963761855.1 Bryobacterales bacterium
TTTCAGAACAGACAGCAGCTTCGTTGGCGGAGCGCGGCGTGCGTGCGTCGGTGGTGCGCCTGCCACAGGTCCATGACCGGGTCAAGCAGGGCCTCGTCACCTACGCGATAGCCATAGCTCGCGAAAAAGGTGTCTCGGCGTTTGTCGGCGACGGGCTCAACCGGTGGCCGGCCGTGCACCGGCTCGACGCCGCCCCTCTCTACAGGCTGGCGCTGGAAAAACTATCGAGGGATAAGGGTTCCGCGGGAGCCCGGTATCACGCAGTCGCCGAAGAGGGCGTGCCGCTGCGAGAGATCGCTGAGGCAATCGGCCGGGGCCTGAAAGTACCGGCCGTCGCCATCTCCCCCGAGGAGGCGGCCCAACATTTTGGCTTCCTGGGGCTCTTCGTGGGTATCGATTGTCCAGCTTCCAGTGCGCTAACGCAGGAACGGCTGGGATGGCGCCCAACGACGCAGCCTGGGCTAATTGCCGATCTCGATCACGCCAGCGCATTCGAATCCTGAACGTCACTGTCACTCTAAGGAGAGAAACAAAATGCAAAGCACACCAAAGAAAATCGCTCTGGTTACGGGAGCGAACAAAGGTATTGGCTTCGAAGTCGCCCGCCAGCTCGCCGCGTCGGGTTGCACGGTTCTGCTCGGCGCGCGCAATCACGTACTCGGCGAGGAGGCCGCCGACAAGCTGAAGGGCGACGGCGTCCGCTACCTCGCGATCGATCTCGACGATTACGCCACGATCGCCCTTGCCGCGCAGGCTATTGCTGCCGAATTCGGCCGTCTCGACATCCTCGTCAACAACGCCGGCATCGCCGTGCAGGGGGACGGCCTGCCGTCGAGCAGCAGTCTCGATGCCATTGAGCGGACCTTCCGCGTAAACTTCCTGGGCAGTGTTGCCGTAACTCAGGCGATGCTTCCGCTGTTGCGCGAGGCTCCATCCGCGAGCATCGTAAATGTGTCGAGCGGACTCGGATCGCTCTCGAAGAGTGGCGATCCGGCATGGACCCACGTCGCCGCGAAGTATCTCGGCTACGCCGCATCGAAGGCAGCTCTCAATATGCTCACCGTGCAACTCGCCTACGAGCTGCGCGGCACGTCGATCAAAGTGAATTCTGTCGACCCCGGCTACACCGCGACCGATCTCAACCAACATCGGGGGACACAGACCATTCCCGAAGGGTCGGCGGAGATCGTTCGCGTGGCGCTGCTCCCCGATGACGGTCCGACTGGGACTTTCTCGAACGCGCAAGGCATCGTTCCCTGGTAAAAAGAACAATGAAGGGGGAAACTATGAGCAACGTAAACTACAAAACAGCGATCATTACGGGAGGAAGCCGCGGACTCGGCCGCAACACGGCGGTCAATCTCGCCCGACGGGGCGTGGATATCCTCTTCACCTACTACTCGAATCTGGCCGAAGCCCAAAGCCTCATCCGCGAGGCGGAAGCGATGGGCAGAAGTGCTTGCGGATTTCAGCTCGACGCCGGAAACATTAGTTTGTTCGATGGGTTCGTCAACGAAGTCCGCAGCACGCTTCGAAGTTGGGGCCGGGACCGGTTCGATTACCTGGTGAACAATGCCGGAACTTCCCTGCACAAGCCGTTCGATCAAACAACCGAAGCTGAGTTCGATCAGATCGTGAATGTGCATTTCAAAGGGGTTTACTTCCTGACTCAGAAGTTGCTGCCGCTGATGAACGATGGTGGCCGGATTGTGAACATCTCGTCGGGACTGGCGCGCTTCAGCATTCCGGGCACTTCAGCTTATGGAGCGGCAAAAGGCGCAATCGAAGTATTGACGCGCTATCTGGCGAAAGAGCTTGGGGTACGTGGGATCACAGCCAACGTGGTCGCCCCGGGGGCGATCGAGACAGACTTCAGCGGCGGGATGGTGCGCGACAATCCGGAAATCAACAAGCAGGTCGCCGCCATGACCGCATTGAGACGCGCTGGCGTGCCCGACGATATCGGACCGATGATCGCCGCACTGCTTTCAGACGACAACCGGTGGGTAAACGGGCAGCGTATCGAGGTCTCCGGCGGGATGTCGTTGTGACATGCCCCGTTTTTTGAGCTGCTAATCCTCGTCGGTCAACGCCCTTCGATCAGTCGATCCACTTTGACGCAAAGGGGCCAATGGTGAGAGCTGCCGGTCCCCGATTGAGAACGGCAAGCCGGCCGGCGTCCAGAACTGCGCCGGCCAAGCCGAGCCGCGGACCGGCCATCGCGCCGACGCCGCGAGGCCGTACATCGTCTTGTTGACCCGCTCGATTACTTCATCCAGGCTGTCGAACGGGATGATTGACATCACTGGTCCGAAGATCTCTTCCCGGGCGACCTTCATTTCATCCCGCGCCGGGTATCTAAGAACTTGTCCATCTCCCCCGCCGCGTCGCTGACAACGTGTTGCAGGTTTCGATCGAGCGATTGCACCACATCCAGGACGCTCTTGCCGTTGACGGGTTCCTCGCGCTCCACGATACGATCCCAGACGTCACGATCGGTCCTTTGGTCCACCAACTCCACGTTCAGAGATATCTTTGTCTTAATTGACGCGAGGTCCACTTCATCGAACTCGTCGAGATTGCCGCGTAACAGGTAATCGGCGCCGGTCGAACTACCCGACTCCAGTACGCGCCGATACTTCCCCGAGTCGCGTAACGCGCGTATCAGCGCGCTGCGGACCAGCGATCCGGGCCGCTCCGTCCAGCGATGGTACTCGTATGCACCAGCCGCGTCGGACCCGGCTCGATATCGGATTCGATTGTCACGCAGGGCTTCCGACGTCGTAATACTGCCCATCAGAAGAATAAGACCGTCCGGCTGGCCCTGATTTGCCGACGGCGCAGCCGCTTCCAGTGTGTAGTAGTGAACCGGCTTTGTCGAGACGCATCCAGCACCCGCCAGGCACCCGGCGATCAGCAAAAAGACCGGGAGCATCGAAAGCATAGCCCGCTCCGCGACTGTGCCGTCTCTCATTTACTAACCTCGCCTGGCTTACGATCGGTCGCCTTTATGCCGCGGATCAGGCTAGCCGGAGAATGCGTTAGGGTTTCCGTCAGAGACCGCAGATTCTCAGTGGTCATGCGAATGTTGTCCAGCAACTCGTCGATGTTGTCGGAATTCCCGTTCAGTGTCCGGCTCAATTCATTGAGCACTGCGGTAGACTTCGCGAGCGTATCCCGCAAGCTGGTGACGGCGGTCCGAATATCCGGCCGGTTCTCCATCAAAGCGGAATCCACATGCCCCAGAGTGGCGTCGGCGCGAGCAGTCGCAGCGTTGAGAGAATCCAGCAGCGGCCCCATCCGGGTCGTCAATTCCTGAACGTTGCTGAGGCTGGCTGCCACCTTAGGGCGTGTCTCCGTCAGCATGCCGTTGAGGTTGTCCAAGGATGCGTTGGCTTTGGGCCGAACCTCGGCAATCATGCGTTGGAGACCACTCAACGACTCGCCGACGTTTGCCCGGTTATGGTCGTTGAGCAGGTCGTTGGCCCGCGACAGCGTGACCTGCAGGCCGTCCAGGTTCTGGTTAAGTCTCTGTAACGCCCTCTGCACATCAGGGATCATGGCTTGGGCGGCGTCTCCCAACTGGGGCAGTCCGAAGGCCTCCGTGGATAGCAGCGCGGAACCCGGTTCTGCAAGAGCGGCATGCTCGCTGCCCGTAGAGATCTCAATGTAGTTGTCCGTCAACGGGCCCAAGGTAGATATCTTCGCTATGCTATCGGCTTTCAGAGGGGCATCCCGGTTCACCGTGAGATCGATTTCGATTCGCGTCGAGTTGCCGGGGTCCACGCGGACTCTCTTTACCCTGCCTACCGTCATGCCGCCGTATCGCACGGGCGCGCCCGCTTGCACTCCCCCCGCGAATTTGAAGTAGGCTCGATGCGAAACGGTGGCGCCTCCCAGCCCGCCCGAGATCACAACCATCGTCCCCAGGAACAGAGCTCCAGCAACCAGAACAAACAGCCCTACCAAAGTTCGCTCGCGCAGTGCGTCCATCGTTCTACCTGATTCCTTCCGTGTAGATTCGGAGGTGGTCCACATCCTCGTCCTGAGTGGAATCCGGAATACGATCTAGAAACTGACGCACCTTGGGGTTCCGGCTGCTCTTCACTTCCTCGACCGGCCCCATGGCCGCAATACTGCCATGATCGATCAGAACGATTCGGTCGGCTATCAGGAACGCGCTGGCCAGTTCGTGCGTTACGACTACCATGGTGAGGCCAAAGGCTTTCTTCAGGCTGAGGATCAAATCGTCAATCCCGGCAGCGGTTATGGGGTCCAGACCGGCGGAAGGCTCGTCGAAGAACAGGATCTGGGGATCGAGCGCCAGGGCCCGGGCAAAGGCCGCGCGCTTCCGCATGCCTCCGCTGAGTTGTGACGGGCTGTACCCTTCGAATCCACTGAGACCTACTTGCTCCAGTTTAATCCGCACCATTACTTCAATCGTGCTTCGGTCGAGCGTGGTATGTTCCAGCAGGGGCAGCGCAATGTTCTCGCCGACGGAGAGTGAGCCGATCAGAGCGCCACCCTGAAAGGCCATGCCGATTCGCTTGTGGAGGTCATCCATTTCGCGGGCGCCTGCCGTCGAAATATCGATTCCATCGATCCGCACCTGTCCGGACGAAAGCTTCTCGAGGCCCACGAGGGTTCGGAGCATGGTACTTTTGCCGGAACCGGAGCCGCCGATCACCACCAACGTCTCGCCGCGCCGCACATCGAAGGTGAGGCCATGTAGAACTTCCATGTCCGCATAGCGCACCCGCACATCGTGCGCCGAGATAATTGGATACGAGGAGTCGGACGGCGCCATACTTAACGATTCCCTCCGCGCGCCAGATAGAACAGTCCCGTGAAGATCAGGTCGATCAGAATGACCAGCAGAATGGAGATTACAACGGCCGACGTTGTGGAGCGGCCAACCTCTTCGGCTCCCGATCCGGTTGCGAAGCCTTCCTGGCAGCCCACCGCGGTGATCACCACGCCGAAAACCAAGCTCTTTATGACGCCGCTCGTGATGTCGCGCACCAGCAGGGCGTCGCGCGTTGCAAGCATGTAGCCGCCGAAGTTGTAACCGCCGCCGAGCACCCCGAACAGGCTGCCGCCCAGGACCCCCATCAGGTCGGCCCAGATGGCCAGGCAAGGCAGCATCACGGCCATCGCCAGGAATTTGGGCACAACCAGAAAGGCCACGGGGTCGAGCGCCATAGTTTGCAGGGCATCCAGTTCCTCGGTCACCCGCATGGTCCCGATCTCAGCAGCGAACGCCGAGCCGGACCTTCCAATCACGACGATCGCGGTGATCAGAGGCCCCAATTCACGGGTGATGCTGATTGCCACCAGGCTCGGCACCAACTGCATGGCTCCCAGCCTTTGCAGCTCGTAGGCCTCCTGCAGAGCGATGATGACGCCGACGAAGAAGGAGATCAGCGAAATGATGGGGATCGCGCCAACGCCGGCGGCGACCGCCTCATGAGTTGCCCGTTGCAGCATACGGCTGCGTTTTAGTGGCGACAGGAACAGCGAGCGGAGGGATTTGGCGGAGATTTCTGCCAGTCCGCCCACATACGCGACGCTTCGGCCGGTTGCGGCGCCAATGTGTGCCACCCACTGCATTACGACGCTTCCAATGCCTCCCGCTCGCTTTGAAAAACTTGAAAGATGCGAATGACGTGCGTGAGCCGAAACACCTCTTGCACCGCGGGACTCAGCCCGAATAGAACGAACTCTTTCTCCAGAAGCTGCGAGCGCTTTAGCACTTCGATGAGGGTGGCGATTCCGGAACTATCGATATACCGGATCGCCGCCAGATTGAGCGCCAGCGTGCGCACGGTAGGCAGGGCTTCAAAGAGGGTGCGGCGGAGGTCCGGACAGGTGCCGAGATCCACCTCTCCTTCGACTTCCACAACCTTCGCCGCTCCCACTTCCCGAACGGAGATCTTCACGTTTTCTTCCTCAATTGTTTGCTCGCCACAAAGCGATTTCCCGCCGGCGATTCCTCGTAGGACACCTTGTCCATCACCTTCTTGATGATGTAAGTTCCCAAGCCGCCAGGCTCATCGCAGTCAATTTCGCGTGCACATATTTTCGATCTGTCCGGCGCGTCGCCATTGTCCAACAAGGTAATCTCCAGCCCGTCTGCGGTCTCCCGGCATTCCAACTCCATCAAGCCGTCGGGCCGGTTGTGGTAGGCATGCCGGATGACATTGGCGAGACACTCGTCGACCGCAAGGACAATCGCCCGGCATTCGGAGTCATCCCAGCCGATCGCCTCCGCTAGAGGACCGATAGCCCCGCGAACCACGCACAAATAACGCGGGTCGCTCGGCACCGAAAACTTGATTTGCAGCCGCCGCGGAGTATCACCCATGGTCAAATCCAACCCCGGCGCCGCTGCAGGGTCAATACGGTTTCATCGTCCACGGCGGGCGCCGCGCCGCGAAACCGAGCGAGGGCCCCCAACAAGCCTTTGCCGGCTGCCACGGGTGATTCGGTGGGCAGACTGCGGGCGATGGTGAGCAAACGCTGCAAGCCCAATTGCGCGCCGGACTCATCGTAGGACTCGCTGACGCCATCCGTATAAAGCAATAGCAAATCTCCGGGTTCCAGGCGTATCGCGGCCTGGCTATAGGAGGTTCCCGCAATAAGCCCCAGCGGAAGGTCGACAATCTCCTTGGTGAGCGGGGTCGATTCGAGCAGAACGCTCCATTCCTGTGCAGCCGAACGATACCACAGAGGTGGGACATGGCCGGCGT
>CAVXJY010000078.1:0-74579 GCA_963761855.1 Bryobacterales bacterium
GCTGAAGCCTTAGAAGACGATACCCACGGTCAAATCCACCTGATTCAAATTGGAGTGCAACGCCGGCGCGTTGATCGAATCACCGGGATACCGGACGTAGCGGATTTCCGCCGACACCCGGTTCCACCACAGAAGCGGCAAAAAGAAGCCGATCGAGGAACAGCGGCTATCCCGATACTGCGACACACGGCGCCCGCAAGCGGGTGTTGGCAAGCTGAAGCGTGCCCCACCGGCGGCCTGCGCCGTGCCACTATGGTTTCTTACTATGTGGCTTGGCATCGATATCGGCACCGGGGGCTCGCGTGCCCTGCTGGTGGATGAGCGCGGCGTGGTCCGCGCCGGTTGCACCGCTCCCCATGAAGACATGATGATGGCGCGCCCGCTTTGGGCGGAACAGCGGCCTGAGAACTGGTGGGACGCCGCCGTCTCTGCCGTCCGCCAGGCGCTCGCCGCCGCCGGCGTGCACGGCAGTCAGGTCAAAGGTGTCGGCCTCTCCGGCCAGATGCATGGCCTGGTCATCCTGGACCGCGGCGGGAAAGTGATCCGCCCTTCGCTGATCTGGTGCGACCAGCGTTCGCAGCCGCAGGTGGATGCCGTCAACGCCAAGCTCGGCCGCGAAGCCATCCTCCGCTATATCGCCAACCCCGTGCTCACCGGTTTCACCCTGCCCAAGTTGTTGTGGGTGCGCGACCACGAGCCCGAAAACTTCGCGCGCGTCCGCCAGGTGCTGCTTCCCAAGGATTACGTCCGTTTCCGCCTCACCGGCGATTACGCCACCGAAGTTTCCGACGCCTCCGGCACCGCGTTGTTCGACGTGGTGAACCGCCGCTGGTCGATGGAGATGATGGATGGGCTTGGCCTTGATCGCGCCATTTTGCCGCGCTGTTATGAATCGAAAGAAGTCACCGGCGCGGTTAGCGCGGAAGCGGCGGCGCTGACCGGCCTCGCCGCCGGAACGCCGGTGGTGGGCGGCGGCGGCGATCAGGCTTCGAGCGCGGTCGGCAACGGCATCGTCGAACCTGGCATCGTCTCTTGCACCATCGGCACCTCGGGCGTGGTTTTCGCCCACATGGAACGGGTGGCATACGACCCGGCCGGCCGCGTCCACACCTTCTGTCACGCCGTCCCGGGTAAGTGGCACGTGATGGGCGTCACCCAGGGCGCGGGCTTGAGCCTTCAATGGCTGCGCAACCAGCTTGCTCCGGGCACATCCTACGACGCTCTCACCGCCGAGGCCGCACAATCGCCGCGCGGTGCCGACGGCCTGTTCTGGCTGCCGTACCTGATGGGAGAACGCACCCCGCATCTCGACGCCGCCGCCCGTGGCGGCTGGATCGGCCTCACCGCCGGCCATAAGCGCGCCGACTTGATCCGCGCCGTAATCGAAGGCGTCTCCTACAGCCTGTGCGACTGCCTGGAAATCGTCGAAGCGCTCGGTGTGCCGGTGGCGAGCGTGCGCGCTTCCGGCGGCGGCGCCAAGAGCCCGTTCTGGCGCGGCCTGCTGGCGTCCATCTTCAACCACCGCGTGGTTACGCTCGAAACCCAGGAAGGTTCCGCCTACGGTGCAGCCCTACTGGCCCTGGCCGGCACCGGCGCTTACGCGTCAGTCCCCGAAGTCTGCCGCGCCGCGATCCGCGAGACCGAATCGGTCGCTCCGGCCGAAGCCGATGCCGCCTTCTACGCCCGCGCTCACCGCGTCTACCAGGCGTTCTATCCCGCGCTCAAACCGCTGTACGGCAAGATTGCGGAATTGGGATGAGCTTTGTAAGCCGTGATTCAGCCCCCGGCTTCGATCTTATCCATCAGCGCGTGCACCAGGAACTGGTGCGCTTCCTGAATGCGCGCGGTGACGGCATGAGGCACCAGCAGAACGCAATCCGCCAGCTCCTTCGCATGGCCGCCGCCGCGGCCTAGAAAAGCGACGGATTTGATTCCCAGTTCCCGCGCAGCCTCGAGCGCGCGCAGAATATTCGGCGAATTGCCGCTGGTTGTGAACGCGATCAAAATGTCGCCGGCCTTCGCCAGCCCGCGAACCTGGCGCGCAAATACCTGGTCGTAGCCGTAGTCGTTGCCGACCGCCGTCATCAGCGAGGTGTCGGTGTTGAGCGCCACGGCCGCTAGCGGCCGCCGGTCGTCTATATATCTTCCCATCAACTCTGCGGCGAGGTGCTGCGCCTCTGCCGCACTGCCGCCGTTGCCGCAGATCAGCAGCTTGTGGCCGCCGCCCAAAGCCTCCACGCACCAGGCGCCGGCCGTCTCCAGCGCCGGCTCCAGGGACCGCAGCGATTCCGAAACCGCCACCGCCTCTCGCACGGCCTTCTGAAACACCGTTTCATTGAGCATGCCTTAAGACAAGTGTAATGCCTCCCCCGGAGTCCCGCCAGCCATGCGCGCACGCCGCGCCCATCCGGCGTTGCAGCTTGGCCACGAATCCCGCAGCTTCTGCATCGAATGGGAGCGTCCCTTATACTTACAGTAACGGGCGAGTTGCGGGGTCTCGATCTCGCAGCCGCTCGTGCCGCGCTTGGCCACCAATTAGGCATGCAATTTCGGCCGCTCTTCCTTTTGCTGCTGGCGGGAACCGCCTTCGCTCAGAGCGATTTTGGCGAACTGCGGCTCACCGTCACCGATTCCAGCGGTTTGCCCGTGCGCTGCCGCGTGGATGTGACCAGCCAGGCAAGCCAATATAATCGGCACTTCCAGGCCGATGCCGAGGGACACGTGGTTGCCAGGCGCCTCCCCTACGGCGCCTACACACTGCGCGCCAGCCATCCGGGCCTGGCTCCGGTCTCTCAACTGGCGGACGTTCATTCGGCCATCCCCGTCGAACTGAAGATCACGCTCGGCGTCGCGCAATTGAGAACCGCGGTGAATGTCGGCGCCGAAGGTACTCTCCTCGATACCGGCAATTATGCATCCGCCAACCGTATTGGAACTGCGACCCTCGAGGACCGCGTCACCGCCATGCCCGGCCGCTCGCTGGCGGACCTGGTGAACCAGGAGCCGGGCTGGCTGTTCGAAGCCAATGGAATTCTGCATCCACGGGCCGAGGAGTATCAGGTTCAGTATGTGCTCGATGGCCTGCCGCTCACCGACAACAGATCGGCCGCCTACGTTCCCGATTTCGATGTCGACGACGTTCAGGAGATGAGTATCTTGACCGCCGGCTTTCCGGCAGAATATGGCAGGAAGCTGGGCGGCGTCGTCGAAGTGCAAACGCAGCGCGACGCGCGCCTCGGATTTCACGGCAAGGCCGTTGTTTCCGGCGGCAGCTTCGATACCGGTACCTACGCGGAGGGCCAATACGGCTGGGGACGCAATACTCTTACGCTGAGCGGATCCGGCGCCACCACCGATCGTTACCTGGATCCTCCCGTGCTGCAGAATTACACCAATCACGGCACGCTGGTCGACATGATGGCCCATTATGAGCGCGACTTGACCGACAAAGATCGCATCGGCGTCATCTTGCGCCGCGAGCAGTCGAAGTTCGAGGTGCCGGACGAGATACTGCAGGAGCGAGCCGGACAGCGCCAGGATCGCCAGAGCTTTGAAAGCGCCGCCCAATTCTCCTATGACCACATCTTTTCTCCCAATGTGCTCGCCTATCTCCGCGCCATGACGCGGGACGTCACAGCAGGCTATTGGTCGAACGATTTGTCCACGCCCATGATTGCCGGCCAGGATCGCGCCTATCATGAGGAATACGCCAAGGGCGCGATTTCCGTCCACTCGGGCATTCAGGAATGGAAGGTGGGTGGCGACTTCGACTACGCCTCGATCCAGGAAGCGCTTAACTATCGCATAACCGATCCAGCGCTGTTCGATCCCGGCACACCGCTTTCGTTCAGTTTCTACGGTCACGCTCCGGATCGCGAGCAGAGCGCATTCGCCCAGGACGAAATCCACTGGAAACACCTGACATTGAGCGCCGGCCTTCGTTTCGATCGCTATTCTTTGCTGGTCGATCAGAGCGCGGCCAGTCCGCGCGCCGGAGCCGCCTATTACTGGCCATGGGCTAACATCGTTTTCCGGGCCTCCTACGACAGGATATTCCAGACGCCGCCGTTCGAGAATCTTCTGGTGTCAAGCTCTCCGCTGGTCGCCAGCCTCAGCGGCCAGGTCTTGCGGCTGCCCGTACGGCCGGCACGCGGCGATTATTATCAGGCGGGCTTCGGTCGGGTTTTTTCTCAACATATCAAGATCGACGGAAACTTCTACTGGCGTGGATACCGCAACTACCCGGATGACGAGCTGCTGCTGAACACGGGAGTCAGCTTTCCGATCACCTATGCGCGCGCCGACATCTATGGAGCCGAGGTAAAGCTGGATTTCCCGCGCTGGGGGCCGTTCTCGGGTTACATCAGTTACTCCAATGAGAGAGGAAATGGCTACTTCCCGGTTACCGGCGGCTTACTCCTGGGGGATGAAGCGGTGCAAGCCATCAGCGCCGGCAGCAGTGTGTTTCCAGTCTCGCAGGATGAACGCAATGCCGTCCGGGCGCGTTTTCGCTGGGATGTTACATCGCGCCTGTGGGCAGCGATTGGCGGTACTTACGATAGCGGCCTGCCGATCGATTTCGACGGAACTTACCAACAAGCCGCCGCGCAGTACGGGCAGGCTATCCTCAACCGCGTAAACTTCTCCGACTATCGGCCCTTTCCGCTGGTATCTCTGGATGCGTCTGTCGGCGTGATCCTTCGCCACTCGGAACGGTATCCCATGCGGTTTCAGATCGATGGCACGAACCTCACCAACGGAATCAACGTCATCGATTTCGCCGGCCTGTTCTCCGGGACTGCCATCGCGCCTTCCCGCAGCGTCGTCGCGCGCCTGCAGTTCGGTTTTTAGCGAATTACATTTCTCATCGTGGCACGGGCAGCCCTCGTGCCTTGTTTCCCAGATTCGCTTCCGAAGCCTTGTAGTGTTATGTATCAAGAAGCGTCGAGACGAATCCCGGCACGGCAGGCAGGGCTGCCCGCGCTCTTACGCCCCGTGACATCTCTTGTACTTCTTGCCGCTGCCGCAGGGGCATGGGTCGTTGCGCCCTACCTTCTGCCCGCCGTTCACCGTCTTCGGAGCGCTGCTTGCATCGCCGCCCGCGAATTGCAGGTCCTGCAGCTCCTTTTCCTTCTTGCGCTGGATATTGCGCGTGAAGTCTTCCATGCTGCTCTTGGCTGCCTGACGCTGCGCCTCCCCGGCCGCGATGCTGGGCGATTCGTCGTTGTCTTCTTCTTCGTCGCCTTCTTCGTCTTCCGAAAACGGCAGCACGGGAGCGTTCTGCGTCACCTGCAGGAAGTACAGGTAGCGAACCGTCTCGTCTTCGATGCGATCCATCATCGCGCTGAACAGATCGAAGGACTCCTTCTTGTACTCCACCAGCGGATCCTTCTGCCCGTGGGCGCGGAGGCCGATGCCCTGCTTCAGCTCGTCCATCGACAGTAAGTGGTCCTTCCACTGGTTGTCGATCACGTTCAACATCACGATGCGTTCGGCGTGGCGCATCGTGTCGGCGCCCACCAGCGCTTCCTTTTCCTCGTATTTCTGCTGCAGCTTGTCCGCAATCGCGTCGGAGATCTCGTCGCGCGTGAGGTTGGCCAGGTCCGCCAGATCGATCTTGGCGCCGAACTGGCTCAGCACGTCGTTGCGCAACGTGTTCAGGTCCCAGGTGTCGGGATGCTTCGCTACCGGGCACCGCATATCCACGAACTGTTCGACGATGCCCCGCATCATGTCCTGGATGTGCTCTTTCTGATCCACGCCCTCCAGCAACCCGCGGCGCATGCCGTACACCGCCTGCCGCTGCTTGTTGTTGACATCGTCGTACTCGAGCAGGTGCTTGCGGGCCTCGAAGTTCTGCACTTCGACCGCTTCCTGCGCCTTGGCAATGCGCCGGGTAATCAGCTTCGATTCGATCGGCACATCCTCTTCCATGCCCAGCCGCAGCATCAGCTTCTGCATCCGCTCGCCGCCGAAAATGCGCAGCAGGTCGTCCTGCAAAGAAAGGAAAAACTTGGAGCTGCCGGGATCGCCCTGCCGGCCGGCGCGCCCGCGAAGCTGGTTGTCGATGCGCCGCGAGTCGTGCCGCTCCGTGCCCACGATGTGCAGGCCGCCCAAGCCCACCACCACGTCGTGCTCCGCGTCCGTCTGCTCCTTGTACCTCGCAAACACCTCGTCCCACTGGTCGCGCCGCACCCGGTAGAACTGGTCGTGGTGGGTGAAGTAATAGAAATGCTCGTCGGCGATGTACTGCGCCTGGTCCTCCGGCAGCCGCTCCGCCAGTTTCTCCTTCAGGCAGGCGTCCTTGGTCATGAATTCCGGGTTGCCGCCCAGCAGAATGTCGGTGCCGCGGCCGGCCATGTTGGTCGAAACGGTCACCATGCCCTTGCGCCCCGCCTGCGCCACAATCGACGCTTCACGCTCATGGTTCTTCGCGTTCAGCACCTCGTGCCGCACGCCCATCCGCTTCAGGATGGCGGCGAGCCGCTCGGATTTCTCCACCGAGATCGTGCCCACCAGCACCGGCTGCCCCGTCTCGGTCACCTCCTTGATTTCCTTGGCCGCGTTGCGAAATTTTTCTATTTCGGTGCGATACACCACGTCCTGGTTTTCTTTGCGGATCAGCTTACGGTTGGTCGGGACCACTGTCACGTCCAGGTTGTAGGTCTTCTGGAACTCGGCTGCTTCGGTTTCCGCCGTGCCCGTCATCCCAGCCAGCTTCTTGTACATACGGAAGTAGTTCTGGAAAGTGATGGTCGCCAGCGTCTGGTTTTCGCGCTGAATCTTGACCCCTTCCTTCGCTTCTACCGCCTGGTGCAGCCCGTCGGACCAGCGCCGGCCCGGCATCAGCCGCCCCGTGAATTCGTCGACGATGATCACCTCCGGCCCTTCGTCGCCGTCCTTCACCACGTAGTCGCGGTCGAGTTCGTACAGCACGTGCGCGCGCAGCGCCTGCTGCACGTGGTGGTTGAATTCGATGTAAGCCGGGTCGTACAGGTTGGGAATGTTCAGCAGCTTTTCGACTTTGAACACGCCCTCTTCAGTCAGCGCCGCGCTCTTGTGCTTTTCGTCGATCGTGTAATCGCCGGTGGTGTACATTTCCCCCGGCTCCCTGCCTTCGATCACTTCGCCGCGCACCAACTTGGGGATGATGCGGTTCACCTTGTAATATTTGTCGGTCGATTCCTCGCTCGGACCCGAAATAATTAATGGCGTTCGCGCTTCGTCGATCAGGATCGAGTCCACTTCGTCGACGATCGCGTAGTGGTGCTCGCGCTGCGTACAGTCCTCCAGCCGGAACTTCATGTTGTCGCGCAGATAGTCGAAGCCGAACTCGTTGTTGGTGCCGTAAGTGATATCGGAGTTGTAAGCGGTCTTGCGTTCCTGGTCGTCCAGGTCATGGACAATCACGCCCACTTGCAAGCCTAGAAACTTGTAGACGCGGCCCATCCATTCCGAGTCGCGCTTGGCCAGGTAATCGTTCACCGTCACCACGTGTACGCCCTTGCCTGCCAGCGCGTTCAAATAGCACGGCAGCGTTGCCACCAGCGTCTTGCCTTCGCCGGTCTTCATTTCCGCAATTTTGCCCCGGTGCAGTACCATGCCGCCGATCAACTGCACATCGAAGTGCCGCATGTTCAACACGCGGCGCCCCGCCTCGCGCACCACCGCAAAGGCTTCGATCAGCAAATCGTCGAGCGGGGCGCCTTGTGCGATTCGCTCTTTGAACTCGATCGTCTTTGCCGCCAGGTCGATGTCCGAAAGCTCGCGCATCG
Organism: Bryobacterales bacterium; assembly: GCA_963761855.1. GTDB lineage: Bacteria > Acidobacteriota > Terriglobia > Bryobacterales > Bryobacteraceae > Bog-375. Next base: position 7,776 of record CAVXJY010000078.1, read on the forward strand.
ACGCTTCGAGATCGCCGATCGCCGCCACCGTCGGCTGCATCGCCTTGATCTCGCGCTCGGTCTTCGTGCCAAAAAGCTTGGCCAGAACAGTATCGACAATCATGCAGTTCTCATTGAGATGGACAATTCCCCGACTACTATTTTACTCCGCCGCGCCCTCGACTCGCGGCCTGAGGGCCTGAAGGCCTGAAGAGCACGCGTTGCATCGGCTGCATAGTTACAGAGCTAGAAGCACGCGCCGCCAGACGCGCCTTTCTGTTCCGCTTGCCCGGCTTCTCGCGTCGATTGACGCCCCGGCTCGACAAGAACGGCGCTCTTCTGCTTCCCGAAAACAATCGGAGCCCTTGAGCGACTTTTCAGGGATAAGGCGGCTACATGGGACTATCGCCGTATCCAGGTACTGTCGGCCCGAGTTCGTTTCGCCCTCCGCTACCCGGTTGCTACCATCGAATCATGGCGGGTACTGGGAGGTTGGCGTCGCGCAGGGTCTTCCTCGGATCGGCGCTGGCCGCCCTCAAGCTGGCCGCGCAGGGTCGGAAGAACCCCGTGTTTGCCCCGCAGTGGCGGCGCTACGCGGACCCCACCACCGAGTTGGAAGTCGTTCGCCTCACCGATCCCGCGCATTCGAGCGAGCTGCCTGCTTATTACAATCGCGCCGTGGCGCGCAACAGCGCCAGCCTGATTTATGGCACCGACCGCACCGGCCAGCCGCAAGCCTTCCACCTCGACCTGAAGAGCGGCGAGTCCCGCCAGTTGACCGAAGTTGCCGAACTGGACGTCGCGTCGCTGACGCTTTCCCCGGATAGCCGGTCGTTTTGCTGCTTTGCCGGCGAGTCTCTGTTACACGTCAGCCTGGGCACTTTGCGGCAGCGCGAGATCTACCGGCTCCCGGAATCCCGGCAGCGCTGTCCGGGAATGAGCTGGACGCCGGACGGCTCGCACATCCTGTTCGCGGAGCGGCTCGGCGAAGGCTCGCGCCTGCGCGCCGTCTCACTGGCGCGCGGTGTTTCCCGCACCGTGATCGAAGCCCGCTTTGACATCGAGCATCCCCTGGCGCGTCCTGGGCGCGATCAGATTTTGTACCGCCAGGCCGCGGAGGCGCTCTGGCTGGTGGATTCGGGCGGCGCCAACAACCGGCGGCTCAAGCTGGCGCCGGGCCGCATCGGCTCCACGCTGTGGGGTCCCGACGGAAGGAGAATCCAATACCTGAATTTCCCGGATGACCCGGCTCAGTTGCACGCCATTCGCGAGTTCTCTCCCGATTCGAACGCCGACCGGCTGGTGGCCAAAACCAGCCAGTTCGCCTGCTTCGGGGCCAACCGCGATTCGTCGGTGTTCGTCGGGGCCAGCGCCAACCGGAGCTCGCCCACCGTGCTGTTGCTGCTGCGCGTCACACGCCGTGAATTCACCTTGTGCGAGCACAAAGCAACCCGCCCGGAAACCGTGGCGCCGGTCTTCTCTCCGGACAGCCAATGGGTGTTTTTCCAAAGCGATCGCGACGGTCATTCAGCCATCTACAGCATGCGGGTCGACAAGCTGGTCGCGCCCACCGAAGCCGACGCCGGCTAGACCTAGAACGTGAGGCGCGACTGGAACTCGATGCGGCGGTTGTTAGCCATGGTTCCGGCCGCGGAGCCATAGAACCCGCCACCGCCGAATGCGGCGTTCACGCTGGTCGGTTCCAGGAAGTAGGGCGAGGTGACGACACCCTCGTATCCGCCGGGATTGAAGTGATTCAAAATGTTGACGAAGTTTATGCCCAGCGTCAGGTTGAAGCGGTGCTCGGTAGTGGCGCCGAACATCCCGCCCATGCCGTGTCCGCCCATGCCCCTCATGCCGCCCGGACCGCCCCGAGGGCCGTTCCAGCCGCCGTGGTTGCCCTGCGCCTCATTGCCGCGTATCGCGCCGAAACCGAACACCCGGTATATGCGCAGATTGAACGATATCAGGCCCGGCATCGTCAGGTAGTTTCGCGGGACCAGATCGGCCGGGTTGGCCACGTTGTACGCAGTCGTGAAATTGCCCGCCGGCGAGCAGACCACGTCGCCGGACAGAACCACGCTCGATCCCATGGAGCCGGAGCACTGGGTGCCGGGCGGCGCAAAAGCCGCGCGCGCGTTGACCTCCGTCGTGCCATATACGTCCGTGCCATCCAGCACATCGTACGGCTGGCCCGACCGCAGCACCACGAATGGCGCCAGGCGGATGTCCTTCGGCCCGATTATCGATCCGAACACCATGAAATTGTTCCGCCGGGCGAGATTGGAGCGCCCATAATCCATCGCGAAATCGTATGGATCGGTCGGCATCGCAGGCAAATCGTTGGCATAGTTCAGCGTGTAGTTGCCGGCCAGCGAGACCCGCGGGCTGAAGCGCGTGTTGAAGTACGCCATCACCATCCTTTGCCGCAGATATCCGCCGGATTCATACTCGAATATGTTGCCCGCATTGTAGCCGTATGGGAACACGCCATTGGAGGCGCTGAGCGGCAACAGCGGACTATAAGTTCCCGGCACCGGTGTGTTGATCGGCACCGTCTGCGCCAGGTGCTCGGAGCGGTTGTCAGTGTAATACACCGAGAGCGTGCTGTTCCGCGGTAATTGCCGTTCCACTCCGATGGCCGCCTGCATGCTGTAATCGGCGCGCAGCTTCGGGTCCACCACGTACCTCAAATTCTCTCCCGGACTCAGACTGGAAAGCGGCGGAATGTCGTTGGTGTAAAACGTCGGATTGTACACCGTGTATTTGCGCTGGTTGATGCCGTTGTCGAGGTACGCGTTTTCGAAATCGTTCAGCCCGATGCGGTCGTAGAATATGCCCGCCCCGCCGCGAATCACCGTCTTCTGCTGCCCATTCTTCGCCGACCCGAGCCCCCAGGCAAAGCCAAGCCTCGGCGCGAAGTCGCGACCGTCGCTGACTAGCGTTTGCACTTCATAGCGCAGTCCCATACTCACCGTCAAATTCGGCTTCAGCTTCCAATCGTCCTGGATGTATGGCGCGGCATCGTAGCGGACCTTGCCCACGTAGGCGAGTCCGCCCTGGACCGTATATCGCGACGGGCCTCCGCCCAGCGCCTGTATCTGCGTCGCTGTGAGCGCCTCCTGCTGCAGCGACAGGAATCGCATGTACTGCTGGAGCGAGGTAAGATTCTCCGTGACCGGATTGCCATCGGCGTCCGTTTCCACCGTGTTGCCGGCCGTCAGCACCGGCTCCAGACCGCCCAGGAAACTGAACGAGCCGTTAAACCCGTCCGGATTGTTGTTCTGGTCGCTATCGCGCCGCGCGCGCACGCCATACTTGATCTGGTGCGTGCCGTGCATGATCGACGTGAAGTTCGTCAGCTCGAAGTGGCGGGTAGTGTCACGGTAGTTGCCGATTCCGTTGCCGCCCGTCGTGAACGCGTCTGCCACAGTGATCGATGGAACCTCGTTGCCGGCCTTGGTCGTGTAGTTGCGATAGTATTGAATCCGCGTCTCATTGACCACATGCGGGCCCAGAACCGCATCCTCCGTAATCATCAGGTTCTGCGCATTATTGTTGAGGTTATAGGCCAGGTCGCTGGTGTAAGGCGGCGGCAGGTTTATGTCGCCAAGCCCGGCGTTGTCTCTCGAATTGAACCGTTCTTCGAATCGCACCGTCAGCGTGTTATTGGTGCTCAACTGATAGTCGATGCGCGGCGATATCGTGGTGTATGCCAGAGGCGTCACTACCGCCGTGCCCACCGCAGTCGGTAAAAGCGTCGTGGGATCCACGTACGTGGCATGCGTGATCGCGTTGTCCGTGAGGTCGCGCCGGTTGAAATCCAGGAAGAACGAAGTCTTGTGATTGAGGCTGCCACCGAGATTGGCGCCGATCATCCGGTTCGAGTAATCCGGCTTATTGGCCGCCAGCGGGTTGCGCGAGTCGAAGACGCCGTTGGCATCGTTCAGCATAATCATGCCGTGCAGCTTGTCTGTGCCTGGCTTGGTGAGAATCTCGATGCGGCCGAAGCCCAGCTTGTCGAATTCAGCCGCAAAAGGATTCTGGTTGATGCGGATCTCGCGGATCGATTCCTTCGGCGGAAGTTCGCCTCCGCTGAAGCCGTCGATGAAAATCTGCCCGCCGCTGGGACCGGCGCCGGGCCCTGCCAGCGCCTGCAGCGCGTCCGATAAGTCGTCGGGATCGTCCGGCAGAGCTTCCAGGTCTTCTCCCTTAATGACAATCGCCGTGGCGTTGTTGTCGGCTTCCACGCTCACCGACGGTCCCGCTTCGGCCTGCACCGTCACTTCCTGTTTTTCAGCTCTCACCGCCAGCCGGATCGACATCTGCACCGTGCCGCCTGCACCCACGTTGACGGTCTTCGAGAACGGCGCGAAACCGGGATACGTCACCGAGACCGCGTACGGGCCGGGCGCCAGGCCAACCACGGAAAAGGCGCCATCGGCCTGCGTCTGCGCCGTCCTTGTGACGCCCGCGCCCGTCACCGTCACATACGCGGCCGGGATCACGGCGCCGGAATCGTCCAGCAGCACGCCATGCACGCCGCCGCTCGCCGTTTGCGCCACCAGACTGGTTGCCCCTAGCAGCGCTACTAAAAGAAAAAAAGGAATTGCTCGCGTTTTGCCCATGCTTACCCTGTTCGTCGCTCTTTGCCGCGCGGCGGCTCCGCGTTTCTTGGCTCCTAATTGCCCTCGGGTTGCTCGCCGCCACCCAGATTCCAGCCGCTCATGATGTCGCGTGTCGAGTTGGGAGACGCCGTTAACAGCGGCTCTACCCCCGCCAGCATCATGATGCAGGTCAGGTGTCCGCCGCCGGTTCCTTCGGTCGTCGAGACCATGATCGCGTCGTTTCGCTTCAGGTCCGCCAGTTGCACCGCCGGCAAGCGGTCCAGCATCTGCTTGATATCCCCGCGCCCGCCACCCGGTCCGCCGTAGCCGCGGCTCGCACCCTGCCCTCGCTGCGGCCAGTCCCCGCCGCCTCGGGGGCCTCCATTGCCGCCTGCAACGCTAGCGTTGTAACGCCGCGCCAGCATCGTCGCCATCTGCTCCGGCAGCTTGCGAATCACCGTATCCGGTGTGATCTTTAGTACCACCCACTTCTTGGTGGCCAGGTCTTTGACCCTCAGCGTGCCGCCCGCGACATCCACCGCACCGATGGTCGCCGCGATCTGCCGGAACGAACCCGAAACCACCTTTTCTGCCGTGATCGTCGTTCCATCCGCGCTCTTGTCGCCCAGCGCATGCAACTCGTCCCCGACCCGAATTTCGCCCAGCGTTCCCGGCTTGGCGTCGGCCAGCTTTGCCGAATCCGGCGCGTAGCGAAGAAGTTGGGTGGCTGCCGTGGTTTGCACCGTGTACTGGCCACGCCCTGCTTTAATCACGATGGTCTTCGCCGCCGGGTCTACCGCGGTGACGATTCCCGTCGTCCCCCGCTTCTGCCAGTCTTCCTGCTCCTTCGCGTGCACCTCGGCCACAGCGGCCTTCGTCAACACCAGTACTGTCCGCGCTTCGAATGACTTCTGATCGGCCCCAAACTGTCCGCTGGCCGCCACCCGGTCACCGGCCGAAATCTCGCCCAAGCCGACCGGAGTGGCCTTTTTTGCGTCGGTTTCGCCGGGAGGCAGACGAAGCAGGAACGATTTTTCCGTAATTTTCACCGCCACGGTGGCGCCCTGGTCGGTTTTAAGCGTGATCTGCGCGCCGGCGGCATCCACACTAACCACTGTTCCGATTACCCGCGCGCGCGCCGGCGCGGGCGCCGTCTGGGCTTGCGCGCCAACCCATGCCAGCGTCGCTAAAACTATGATTCCGAGAGATTTCATCGCTTTGATTGAAACGCGGAAGGTTCCAAAATCTAGGGGCGTCGCTGCTTTACTGAAGGTTACACGCGCAGGAGATGCGACGTGAGGTAGGTTCCAACGCACAAAAGCCGCGGCAGCATCTCGCTGCTCGCGGCTCTCGGATAATTCTCAACTTGAGCGGTTGCGGTTTAGCTGGTCTTGGCAGCGGTGGTCTTCTTCGTCTTCGCCTTCTTGGCGGGCTTCTTCTTGGTCGCGGTGGTCGATGCGTCGTCGGCGAAAGCCACGGCCACGGTTGCTGTCAGGAAGGACAAGCCAAGCATCAGAGTCATCAATCTCTTCATTTCGTGCGGTTCTCCTTTGGAGGGGTTGGACGAGTTGTCTCGTCCTGGATCTATCATAACCGCCCGCACATGAATTCGCCCTTAACCGCGAATTAAAACCGCTTCATGTAAGCTCAGCCCACCTGCCAGGCTTCGGACCTCCCAAGAAACAAAAAGAGCCGCGGCGGCTTCTCGAGCTTCGTCGCGGCTCTTCCTGCAACCAGAGAACTAATCTCTCTCCTAGGTGGTCTTCTTCGCTTCGGTGGTCTTCTTGGCTTTCGTCGTCTTCGCCGGCTTCTTCTTGGTCGCGGTAGTTGCGGTCTTCGCGGCATCGTCGGCGAGAACAACTGTCACCGTGCTGCCGATGAAAGCCAGGCCCAGCATCAAGCTCATCAACTTCTTCATTCTTCCCATTCTCCTTTGGAGGGTTGGACGAGAAATCCCCGTCTGCTGCATATAATAACCACATACACAGTCGAGATCGTCATAAAACAGTAATTAAAATACCTTAAGATCCGAAATCACACTCGTTGCCTGCCCGCCGCGGCTCTCCCTTTCAGCCGTTATTTCAAACACTTGGCGCCGAACGCCGGAGCCGGAGTGAGAGCTTGCGTCCAGCCTCGCCTGCTAGATTCAAAACGAGATGAAGAAGTCGGATATTGCAAAGCGGATGGCGCGCCAATCCAAAACCAGCGTTGGGCAGGCCGCCGACTGCCTGGACCGCCTGGTGCAGGAAATCGTCACCAGCCTCCGCCGCGGCAAGGACGCCAGCCTGCCCGGTCTCGGAAAACTCACCGTCAAGCCCAACGGAAACCTGGCGTTCCGCCGCGAGGGTACCCGCCGCCGTGATTGACTCGCCCGTGCTCGAAAGATTCTCGCGCGCCGTGCTCGGCGGCCTGGCCGAAGGCAAGGCGGTCGAAATCGACGGGCTGGGCACCTTCTATCCTCACCCCGTTGCGGGTTTCCGCTTTGCGCCCCACACGCGTCCCGCCATCTTCATCGCTTACGGCACCGAAGACCGGGCCGCGGCCGCCGCGCTCTATTTGGCGTTCGAACGCGCCGGATTCAACCCCTGGATGGACCGCGAGAAACTGCTGCCGGGCCAGAACTGGGCACGCGCCCTCGAAGCTGCCATGGAAACTTCGGATTTCTGCGTGCCCTGCTTTTCTTCGCGCTCGGTGGCCAGGCGCGGTGGCTTTCAGGCGGAGATCCGCTACGCTCTCGATTGCGCACGCCGCGTCCCGCTGGACGAAATCTTCCTGGTGCCGGTGCGCCTGGATGCCTGCCGCGTGCCCCGCTCCGTCCAGCGCGAGTGGCAGTACGTGGACCTGTTTCCCGACTGGGGCGCAGGCCTCATGCGCTTGATCTCCGCCATCCGCGCCGAATGGGAACTGCGGCGCGACCGGCGCTTCATGGTACGATGACCGCCGCGCCGTCGATAGCGTCTCGCTTCACCGCTTGTAGCGCCTGGTTGGCTTGATCGAGCCGGAACACGGTGACGCGCGGCTGCAGCTTGATCTCCGCCGCCACACTCAGGAAATCGCGCGCGTCGGCGCGCGTCATGTTAGCCACGCTGCGCATCTGCCGCTCGCCCCACAGCAGCTTGTCGTAATCGAATTGCGGAATGTGGTCGAGATGAATCGCGTTGATGGCGACCACGCCGCCCTTGCGCAAGCTCGCCAGGGCCGCCACCACCACGTCGCCCGATGGTGCGAACGTCAACGCCCGGTCCAGCTCCACCGGCGGCCGGTCCCGCTCCGCGCCCACCCAGGTTGCTCCCAGCGATCCAGCCAGCGCCTGGTGCCCGGCGCCGCGTGTGGCTACGTAGACTTCGCACTTCCATGCGCGCAGCACGGCAATCGCCAGGTGCGCCGAAGCGCCGAATCCGAACAACCCCACGCGCTCGCCCGGTTCCACTCCCGCCACGCGCAGGCTGCGGAAGCCGATGATGCCGGCGCAGAGCAGCGGCGCCGCTTCCAGATCGCTCAGACCTTCCGGCAGCGGATATACGAAATCCGCCCGCGCCACCGCGTATTCGGCGTAGCCGCCGTTCACGTCGTAGCCGGTGAAAGTGGGTGCGTCGCACAGGTTCTCCGCGCCGTGCCGGCAATACCAGCATCCGCCATCCGTGCCGCCCATCCAGCTCACGCCCACCCGCGCACCTGCCGCCAGCCCGGGCGGAGCCGGCGCCATCACTTCACCCACAATCTGGTGTCCGGGAATGACGGACGCCCGCCGCGGCGACAGCTCCCCTTCTACGATGTGCAGGTCGGTGCGGCACACGCCGCAGGCTCGCACGCGCAGCAGCGCTTCGCCCGCGCCCGGCTGCGGTGCCGCGGCCTCTTCGATCTCCAGCGGCGACGCCGCCACATCGCCCGGCCGGCGCAAAACCGCGGCCCTCATGACTGGCGTTCCAGGATTTCGACGCCCGCGGTCCTGCCGACAATCGCCCGCTCCGCCATCGACAGAAACAGCCCGTGCTCCATCACTCCCACCGTCCCGTCCAGCGCCTGCGCCAGTTCTTCAGCCGACGCGAATCCGGCGAATCCCGCGTCCACAATGTAATGCCCGCCGTCGGAAACGAACGGCTGGCCGTCGTCGCCCATCCGCAATTGGAACTCCCCGCCCATCGCGCGCAGCCGCCGCGCCGTCGATTGCCATCCGAACGCCGCCACTTCGACCGGAATCGGCCCTTCGTGGATGCGCAACCGTTCCACCACCTTGCTCTCATCCGCCACGATCACCAGCCGCGCAGTGGCGCTGGCCACGATCTTTTCCCGCAGCAGCGCTCCACCCAGACCCTTCACCAAATGGAGGCTGCCGCGCTCCACTTCGTCGGCTCCGTCAATCGTAAGATCGAGGCGCTCGTGTTGCGCCAGGTCCGACAGCCGGATACCCAGCTCGCGCGCCAGCGCCGCCGTCTTTTCCGAAGTCGGCACGCCGATGATGTCGAGACCCGCGGCCACGCGCCGTCCCAAAGCGCGCACCGCCAGCGATGCCGTCGTGCCGCTTCCCAATCCCACCACCATGCCGCTTTCCACCAACCCGGCCGCCTGTTCCGCCGCCTCCAGCTTCTCCTTGGCCGCCGTCTCCGCTGCCTTCGCCATGGCCCGATTATACTGCGGCGCCGTCCCGCCTCCGGCCGGCTCCGCCCGCCATGCGTTGTGTTCCAATGCCGTGTTCCAATAATGAGGGAGAAACCCGCGATGGCCTTCCGTGGTGTGGATTACTTTCTGGTGGATTCGCTGTTCAGCGAAGAAGAGCGCATGGTGCGCCAGACGGCGCGGCGCTTCGCCGAGGAGCGCATCCTGCCGCTGATTCGCGATTGCTACCGCGAAGCCCGATTCCCCTCCGAGCTGATTCCGGAACTGGGCGCGCTCGGCTTTCTCGGCGCCAATCTCGAAGGCTACGGCTGCGCGGGCATGAGCAGCGTCGAGTACGGGCTCGTCATGCAGGAACTGGAACGCGCCGATTCCGGCATCCGCAGCTTCGTTTCCGTGCAGGGCGCGCTGGTCATGTATCCCATTCTCACCTTCGGCTCCGAGGAGCAGAAGCGCCGCTGGCTGCCGCGCCTTCAAAACGGGTCCGCCATCGGCTGTTTCGGGCTGACCGAGCCGGACTTCGGGTCGAACCCCGCCGGCATGCGCGCCACCGCCAGTCGCGATGGTTCCGGCTGGGTGCTCAACGGCGAGAAAACGTGGATCACCAACGGCGGCGTGGCCGATGTGGCCGTGGTATGGGCCCGCACCGCCGATGGCATCGCCGGCTTTCTGGTCGAGCGCGGCACGCCCGGCTTTTCCAGCAGCGATATCCACGGTAAGTGGTCGATGCGCGCTTCGGTAACCTCGAGCCTTTCCATGGCCGATTGCCGCATCGACGATAGCGCGCGCTTACCCGCAGCCAGGGGGCTCAAGGCGGCGCTCGCCTGCCTCACCCAGGCTCGTTACGGCATTGGCTGGGGCGTCATCGGCGCTGCCATGGATTGTTATGAAACCGCCCGCCAGTATGCCATTCTGCGCAAACAGTTCGATAACCGGCCGATCGCTTCTCATCAATTGGTGCAGGAAAAGCTGGCCTGGATGATCACCGAAATCACCAAAGCGCAACTGTTAGCCGTCCACGCCGGCCGGCTCAAGGACCAGGCCAAGCTGGAGCCCGCCCACGTCTCCATGCTGAAACGCAACAACACAGCCATGGCTCTCGAATCCGCGCGCCTGAGCCGCGATCTGCTGGGCGCCAACGGCATCACCGACGAGTACCCCGTGATGCGCCACCTCTGCAACCTGGAAACCGTGAAGACCTACGAAGGCACCGATCACATCCACGCCCTGGTAATCGGCGAGCGCGTCACCGGCATCCCCGCGTACAAGTGATTTCGCGTGCCTGCAACCACGGTATCGCCGAGGGCTTAAGCCGCTATGTTTTCTGGCTGACTTTCGGCGCCAGCAGCGACACGCGCGCAGGTTTGGCTGAAGGCGGGACCTTCACGGCTTTGCAGAGCAGTTGGAGCGATGCCGCCGCCACAATTGCCCGCGCCGGCGCGCGGTTCGCATCCGTTCCGCTGAGTACCAGCACCTCGGGCGAAGGCAGAAAAACCTCCAGCACGCGAATCTTTTCGCCGCCGGCGTGGTAGAGGACGATCAATTCCTCGTCTTCCTTGAGGGCTCGCTGCATGAGGGCGAGTTGCCCGAGGATCACTGGGCCGGCCGATTCCGCAGGCGCGGCCGCGGGCGGGTCCTGGGTGGCCGATAGCAGCGCCTGCTGCGCCAGTTGCTTGGTGAGATCCGCCAGTGCCATTCCAGCCCGATGCTAACACGTCCACTCTTGCTTTAGAGTGGAATGCATGAGAAGTTTTGACAGCCTGTCGGAACGCGAGGTCTTGGCGCTGGCCATCTCACTCGAAGAAGAGGACGAGCGCGTCTATGCGGATTTCGCCGACGGCCTGCGTGACGACTTCCCCGCCACCGCTGCCATATTCAGCGGCATGCGCGAGGAGGAATCCGGCCATCGCCGCCGCCTCATTGAACTGTCGCGCGAAAAGTTCGGCGACCACATTCCACTGATCCGCCGCCAGGACGTGCGCGGATTTGTCACTCGCAAGCCGGTCTGGCTGTTGCGTCCGCTGCGTCTGGATGCGGTGCGCGGCACCGCCGAGTCGATGGAAGTCGAAACCCGCCGCTTCTACGAACGGGCCGCCGCCCGCAGCCAGGATGCCCGCGTTCGCCAACTCTTGGACGACTTGGCCCAGGAGGAGCGGGGACACGAACAACGCGCCGAGCAGCTCACCGAAGACAAGCTGCAGCCCTCCGCCAAGCAGCAGGAAGAGGCCGCCAACCGCCGCCTGTTCGTGTTACAGATCGTGCAGCCCGGCCTGGCCGGCCTCATGGATGGATCGGTTTCCACGCTGGCCCCGGTTTTTGCCGCCGCCTTCGCCACCCACCGCCCATGGGACGCCTTTCTGGTGGGACTGGCGGCTTCGCTCGGCGCCGGCATCAGCATGGGTTTCGCCGAGGCCCTCTCCGACGACGGCAGCCTCACCGGCCGCGGCCATCCCTGGATGCGGGGCCTGATCTGCGGCCTCATGACCGCCCTCGGCGGCATCGGCCACACCCTGCCGTTTATGATCCCCAGCTTCCGCGCCGCGCTTACCGCCGCCATCGCCGTGGTCGTTGTCGAGCTCGGCATCATCACCTGGGTCCGCAACCGCTACATGGAAACCCCGCCGCTTTCCGCCGCGCTGCAGGTGGGGCTGGGCGGCGCGCTGGTCTTTGCCACCGGCATCCTCATCGGCAGTTCATAGCGCGCGCCTAGCGCAGCGCTCCGAGTGTGTACTGCAGGTCGGCGTACTGGCTCTGGTAATCGTACTTCGCGTTGAGGTTTTCAATCTCCGCCGTAGTCACGTTCAACTGTGCCGTGGTCAGCTCCACAATGCTGGAAAGGCCAAGATCGTAACGGCCCTGGGCCAATTGCAAGGCCAAAGTGGCTTGACGCAGCAATTGCGCCGTGACATCCAGACGCTGGTACGCCACGTTCGAGCCCGCCCAGACTGACCGCACGTCGCGCGCAATCGCTTCCGCCTCGTTGCGCAATCGTTGGTCGGCTTCCAGGGCGTGGAAGTGCGCTTCCTCCCGTCGCGCCCTGAAAAGGCCGCCGTTCAAAATCGGAATCTGCACGTTCACAGCGACACCTTCATACTCGCCGGGTATCACTCGCGGCAAAGTGATCTGGTCGATGTACGGCATGTAGCCGCCTACTCCCACCAGGCTGGCGGTAGGGTAAGCGAGGTCTTTCTCGGCGCGTTCGAACCGGTAGGCGGCGTCACGGCTCAATTGCAGGCTGGCCAGCTCCGGCCGGCTGCTAATCGCCTGCGTCACCAGGTCCTCCGCATTCGGCGGAGGGCTGGGAGGGAGGGGCTGATCCGCGAGTTGATAGCTTGTGGCCTGCTGCGAGCCCAGCGTGCGGGTCAATTCGGCGAACGCCCGCTGCACCTGATCCTGGGCCTGCAGCAGCAGCAGCTTCGCCTCGGATACATTCACTTCCACGAAGCTGACGTCCAGCTCCGAGCGCAGCTTGTTGTTGTACAGCGCGGTAATCTGGTCCGCCAGCAGTTGGCGCGCCGCCACCGTCTCCTGCGCCACCTTCACCAGCGCCTGCGAGCGCAGCGTCTCGAAGTAAGCTTGGTTCACACCCAGCAGCACGTCATAACGCGTGGCCTGATAGGTCTGTTGCGCGGCGCCGGCCGCGAGACGCGAACTGGCAACCAGGTTCGGGGTCCGTCCGAAATCGCTGATCAACTGGCTGAGCGTAATGCCATCGCCGAAGCGATCGAAAAGCCGGGAATCGCTCAGGAATCCGGCGCCAACGCGCGCTCCCGGGTTCCCTTGCGAACCGGTCAGGTCGCCGTCCAACACCGGGTAATATGCCGCCTTCGCCTGGACCACCCGCTGGTCCATGGCAGCGGTCTCGTTCTGAGCCGCCAGCACTTGCGGATGGTTCTTCAGCGCCAGCGCTTCGGCTTCCGGCAGGCTCAGCTTCACAGCGGCGGGCTGGGCAAGCCCCAACCCGGCGAAAGCGAAAGCAAAAACGAACGTGGCAGATATCAGTCGCATAATCGGTTTCCGCGGCCAAACTAACTTCGCTCTACCGCCGCGCCCCCCCGGTAAGCCACCAGGTAGGCCGCCGGCACGATGAAGACCGTCAGCACCACAGACGCCAGCAGCCCGCCGATAATCACCCGCGCCAGCGGAGCGTACTGTTCGCTGCCCGTGCCCATCTTCAGGGCCATCGGCAGCATGCCGATGATGGTGGCGAGCGAAGTCATCAGGATGGGGCGCAGCCGCACGCGGCAGGAGGCAATCACGGCGTCCTCCGGGCCGATTCCCTGCTCCTCCAAGCGGTGCGTAAACTCGACGATCAGGATGCTGTTGGAAGCGGCGATGCCCACCAGCATCAACACGCCCATCAGCGACATGACGTTGAGCGTGGTGCCCGTCAGCGGCAGCACCACCAGCACGCCGATGAATCCCATGGGGATGGCGAGCATGATGAGAAACGGGTCCTTGAACGACCGGAACTGGGCCACCAGAATCAGGTAAAGGAGCAGCGCGGATAGCGACAGGCCGACCGCAAAACTGTGGAACGAAGCGTTCATGCCATCGACCATTCCACGAAGATCGACGCGCAGGCTGGAGGGCAAGTGCAGCCCGGCGATGAGCCGCGTGATTTCCCTGGATGCCTTTCCCAAGTCCTCGCCGGAGGGCGTGACATAGACATCGCTGACACGCTGGATCTGGTAGTGCGAAATCTCGGTGGCCGTCTCGGTGTTCTCCAGTTTCACCACGGTGTCGAGGGTGGTGGGCTCGGTCAGATTGGGCGCTCGCAGCGGAATGTTCTTGAGGTCGATCAAGTTGTGGATCGCGGGCTGTCCGTGCTCGTAGTATTGAACCGTCAGAAAGTAGTCGTTGCCGGTCTTGTGATCCACCCAGTAGTTCGGAGCAATCATGGTGTTCGAGTTCAGCGCCGTGATGACGTTGTCGACCACCTCTTTGGGGCTCAATCCCAGCTCCGCGGCGTGAACGCGGTCCACGTCCATCCGCACGGCCGGGTAATTCATGTCCTGCGGGATGTACACCTCGCCAATGCCCGGCAGTGTTCGGATACGCGTGGCCAGGTCCTGCGCCACGTTGTAGGTCCGGCGCAGGCTGCTGGCGGAGACCTGGACGTCGATGGGCGCCGGCATGCCCATGTTGAGCACCGCATCCACCATCGAACCAGTGGAGAAGAATGTTCGCAGATCCGGGTAGTGGCCTGCGATCGCGCGGCGGAGGCGGTCCATATATACGAAACTGCTGGTCTTGTGGTCCTCGTTGAGTTCCACTTGAATGGTTGCCGTGTACGGGCCCGCATTGGTCGTGTACAACGCCGAAAAGTCCGGCACGATCCCGATGTTGGAGACCACCATGTGGAAGTCGGATGGGCTCACCGTGCGCTTAATCAGGTCTTCCACCCGGGCCACATACTGCTCGGTGAGTTCGATCCGCGAGCCGGTGGGAACCTTGAGGCTGATGGTGAATTGCCCGGCATCGGTGCGGGGGAAAAACGCCAGCCCCAGTGAGGGATACAGGCCGAGGCTCGCGACAAAGAGCAGCGACAAGCAGCCCACCGTAACCAGTGGCCGCCGCAACGCGAAACGGACCAGGCGTTCATAGAAATCCAGCAGCCTCGTGAATCCCCGGTTGAACCAGGCATTGAACCCGCGGTCGGCGTGTTCCGCCGCCGCGCCGCTATGGTGCACAGCCGACAGGAACCGCGAACAGAACAGCGGAATCACCGTCATGGCAACCAGGTAGGAAGCAAACAGGGAGATCACCACGGACAAGGCCAGCGCCGAAAACAGAAACTTGCTGACGCCGTAAAGAAACGTCACCGGGAAGAAGACGACGACGGTAGTCAGCGTGGCGGCGAGCACGGCCAGGCTGACCTCCGCGCCGCCCTGTTCCGCCGCGACGTTCGGCGTAGCGCCAATCTCCAGATGCCGATAGATGTTCTCCAGCGAGATGACCGAGTTGTCGATGATGCGCGAGAACGCCAAAGCCAGACCGCCCAGGATCATGGTGTTCACGGTGCTGCCAAACAGGTTGAGCGCGACGAAGGTTGCCAGCGCGGAGAGGGGAATCGAAAGGAATACCGCCACCGTGGCCCGCAAGCTGCCCAGGAAAGCCAGAATCATCAGGCTGGTCAGGATGAGCCCGATCAGTCCTTCGTGGACCAGCGTGTCAATGGCTTGTTTGACGAAGGCCGACTGATCGAAGACCACTGCGGTTACGAGCTGCTTCGGGATGTCGAAGAGCTTGGGAAGCATGTCCCGAATGCCTTGCACGACCTGAATGGTGTTGGTGTCGCCGCCCTGCTTCATGATCGGCAGGTAGACCGAGCGCTGCCCGTCCACGCGTACGATGTTGTACTGAATCTGGCTCGCGTCTTTCGCTTCACCTATGTCGGAAACCGACACCCAGCGCTCGCCGGACGCCTTGATGGGGACGCTGTTCAGCTCGTCAACTTTATCGACCAGGCTGTTCGAGTAGACGTAGTAGTCGTACGGGCCTATTTTCACGTCGCCGGCGGGCAGGATGAGGTTGTTCCGGTTAATGGCGTTCACCACGTCCATCACGCTCAACTGGCGCGACAGCAACCGATAAGGGTCCACATAAACCATCACCTGCCGGTACTTGCCCCCGAACGGGGGCGGGATTTCCGCGCCCTTCACCACCGCGATCTGGTTGCGGATGGCGAACTGCCCAATATCGTGGAGCTGGGTCTCGTCCAACCCTTCCCCTTTCAGAGTCACCAGGCATACCGGCAGGCTGGACGCATCGAACTTGAGCACCACGGGAGGCAGCGTGCCGGGTGGGAGGCGCTTCAAATCGGCGAGCGCCAGGTTGGAAAGTTCGGTGACGTCGGCATCCGCGTTGGTGCCAGGCTGGAAAAAGACCTTGATGATGCTGACGCCCAGCAGGGAGCGCGACTCCATGTGGTCGATGCCGCTGGCCAGCGTAAAAAAACGCTCCAGAGGATTGGTAATGTCAGTCTCGATGTCGCCGGGCGGCATGCCGGAGTAAAACGTCGCCACCACGACCTCGGGCAGATTGATGGTGGGAAACAGATCCACCGGCATGCTGATGAAGCTGGTGATGCCGATCACCACCAGGCACAGGCAGATCACGACGATGAGGTGTGGATTGCGAATGGAGAACCCTGACATAAGTGCTTCCTGTGATGCGCTTATTGCGGCTTGTCGGGCTGGTACTGGACGACGTCGGCCTGCTGCGGCCTGACGGCCAAACCGGTCTTGAGGCCGCTGCGGTCGCTGACCACCACGAGATCTCCTTCTTTGAGACCGCTCAGAACTTCGGCGTCGGTGGCCGTCTGGATACCGAGCGTGACCTTCTGTTCCTTTAACTTGTTGTCCGGATCGACCACAAAGACAGTGGTCTGGTCGCCGGCTTGATTCACCGCCTGCAGCGGCACCACGAGGGCGGCGTTCTTGCGCTCTAGCGTCAGCGTCGCCTCAGCGTAAAGTCCCGGCATCAGGGCGTGCGATGGGTTCGGCACATCCACTTCGGTATGCATGGTACGTGTGTCCTCGGCGACATCTACGGAGAATCGCGCAACTCTGCCCAGGACAAGCTTACCCAGTGAGGTGACTCGCACGTCGACCGGGTCGCCGACGCGAATGTACTTCACGTAAGACTCCGGCACGGGGATGACGAGACGAAACAGGCTGTCCTCGGAAAGCCGCGCCAGCGGTATCGCCTGCGTGCTGGAACCTGTCCCGGCTTGCACCAGCGTGCCCAGGTTTGCATAACGCTGGGTAACCACGCCCGCGAAGGGCGCTTTGATCTGCGCATAGTCGAACAACACCTGGTCGTGCTGCTGCTTCGCGTTGGCGAGGTCGAGCTGGCTTTGGGCGGTGGCCAGCGCCGCTTTAGTGGCCTCCACCTGGGCCTCCAATGCCAGATCTTTGCCTTCCGCATCGTCGATCTCCTGCTGCGCCACCAGGCC
Source organism: Bryobacterales bacterium (assembly GCA_963761855.1). GTDB lineage: Bacteria > Acidobacteriota > Terriglobia > Bryobacterales > Bryobacteraceae > Bog-375. Next base: position 24,936 of record CAVXJY010000078.1, read on the forward strand.
CGGGCGCGTCGTGGCGACGCCGTTTAGCCGGTCATACTGCAACTTGGCAACGCGGTGTTGCGCTTCCAGGCGGTTGACTTCGTGTTCGGCATGCGTAACCTGATCGGTGGCACTCTGGATGGCGGCCGTATCCTGGCGTAATTGCATCTCCAGCTCGGGAATTTCCAGCACAGCCATAAGCTGGCCCTGCTGCACGTGCGTGCCATAATCGACCAGCAACTGCTTCACATAGCCGGATTCCTTTGCGTAGACATCGATCTCCTGGAACGGCACCAATTCGGAAGAAACGGTGATCTGCCGCGTGATCGGCTTGCGGGTCGCGGTGGTGACGCCAACGGTGGTCATCGCCGTCGCCGCCTCGTCGTTCTGGCGGTCGCCCGCGCGCGCGGCGCCTGAGCCGGAGCAGGCGGACAGGCCGCCCAGCAGCGCCAGGACCACCGGTAAAACAATCTGCCAGGGCCGGTAGAGAGCGCGCGCGGCGCTCGCTTCGGCGCTCATCGTCAGTCGCACGAGTGTTTCTTCTCTCCTTCTTCCAGGACAGCGGCCAGCAGATCCACCGAGAAGTCCTTTCTGTCGGTAAGCGTGGCTAACGCCCGATCTCCCCGCAAGACCTCCGCCGCCGATTCAGCCAGGCCGCCGGCCGCTGCGAGCGGAATTGAATGAACGCCATGCAGATCGCCATGAAGCAAGTCCCCTGAGGATATCCACAGATTTCCAATTTCCAGCGGTCCGCCAAACTCCACCACGTGTGCATAGGCATGCGAAACCAAAACGCTGCCGGCAAACAACTGGAACCCAAGCGCCTCGATTGCCGGCAGATCCCGGACCGCGCCGTTCGTCACGCAGGCAACACAGCCTAGGGCGCGGCCAATCCGCGCATACGCCTCACCAAGCAAGGCGCCCGCTCCAAGCGGGGCGTCGTCATCCTGGATCACCATGATTCGTGGCTCGGGCACTTGGATCACATACCTCCACCAATCCGGGTGTTCGTAGTAGCAATGCCCCTTGACCGGAGCCATGGCTGCCCGCATCTTGGCCGTGGCAGCGTAGCCGATGACCGGTGCGAGTCGTGGAAATTTGCACGCGGCTGTGCCCCTGATAAATCCCTCGTTGCGCGGGCGAATGTTGAGCCGCTCAATCGCATTGGACAAGGTACAGGTATCGAACTGCCTTAGTCTTTCCAACTGTTCGCGAGAGAAATTGGGCACAGAATTCCAGCGCTGAATTGACAAGGCGATCTATGTTCCCCTCGAAGACACGCTCGCCGGCTATCTCCGTCAGGCTTGACCCATCCTCCGATGGGCTCTCATTAAACTCTAAATCTCCAACGGGGTCGGCGCCACTGAAGACGTCCTGAATATCCAGGGGTACGGTGCGAAAGATCACCCGTCAGGTAATCGTCAGGAAACCGTCAGGTACGGCTGGTCAGGAATGGGCGTCGGCCGGGCAGGCTGCGGCGGGAAGCCGAATCCAGAAAGTACATCCGCTTCCGGCCTGGCTGGTCAGTCCAATCTCGCCCTTATTAGCCCGCACCGCCCATTGGGCGATGGAAAGCCCCAGACCGGTGGCTTTCTCTCCGGACCGCGCTTCGTCCACCCTGTAGAAGCGCTCAAAAACCCGGCCGGCATGTTGCGGGGGAATACCCGGGCCGCTGTCGCTGATGGCCAGCATCGCCCAGGAGGCTTCGCGATATACCCGCGCCGCAATTGCGCCGCCGGCAGGCGTGAACTTGACCGCATTGTGAAGCACGTTCACAATCGCATGGCGCAAATACAAGCGGTCCGCCAGCGCGCACACCTCTTCTTCCTCCGCCAGATCCACCTTCAGCCCCTTGTCCTCGATCAGCACGTCGAGCAGGCTGGCGGCTTCCTGCACCAGCGGCATCAGCCGGAAAACAGATGGCTGGAGAGCAATCCGGCCGGCATCGGCGCGCGACAGCGTGAGCAGGTTGTCCACCAGGCCCGTCAGCCGGTTGACTTCCTCCAGCATGCTGCCGATGGTGTCGCGGAACTGCTCGGGGCCGGCATCCTCCTGCAATCCGACCTCGCCGATGCTGCGGATTGCCGCCAGGGGCGTGCGCAGCTCATGCGAGGCGTCCGAGGTAAAGCGGCGCAACTGTTCGAAGGATTGCCCGATGCGTGCGATGGCCGCATTGAATTCCGTGGCCAGGTGGCCCAGTTCGTCGTCGGGGTTCTCGACCGGCAGGCGCTCGTCCAGGTTTTCGGAGTTGATCTGTTGCGCCCGCCGCGCCATTTTCTGGACCGGATCCAGCGCGCGCGCCGCCATCTTGTAGCCGATCAGGGCAACCGCGGCCAGCGCCAGGGGCAAGGCCAGCAAAAGAATCGCCAGCGTTTCTCTCAGGCGGCCCCAGATCAACTCCTCGCTGTAGGCCACGCGAATCAGCACCGGCCGGCCCTGCAAGTCATACCGGCTGCTGACCAGAACCACTGCGGCTCCATCCGGCATCCGCGCCGAACGCGCCGAGTAGCCATGCTCGCCTTCACCTTGAAACGGCGGCCCGCCGATGGATTGCTCCCCCAGCCGCTCATTCCTGTAAAGGATCCGGCCGTCCGGCGTCAGGACCTCTAGAAGCCTTTCCTCCGTCTGCCGCCATTCCGCGTGGTGGTGATACTCCTGGTGAAGGTCCATCCGGCCGTCGGCGTGAAAATAGAGCAGCCCTTTGACGGTTTCCAGATCCTCCTCGGCCAGGTGCGTCAACACCCGGTTCATCTGCCAAAACAGCATCAGCGACACCGCAGCCAGGTAGATGGCAATTACACCTGCCAGTGTCGCCACGTACCAGAGCGTCAGGCGTGCCCGGACGCGCCGGGGGCGGAGTCGGATCACGCGCCATCCTCGCCCAGAACGAAGCCCACTCCGCGCACCGTGCGCAACAGCTTCTTATCGCAGTGATCGTCGAGTTTCCGGCGCAGCCTGGCGATGTGCACGTCGATCACGTTGTCGAGCGGCGTGTAGCGCGCGCTTTCCTTCCACACGTCGCGCGCCAGCATCTCCCGTGACACCACCCGCCCCGGCTGGCGGAGAAGGTACTCGAGGAGGTCGAACTCGCGGGCCGTGAGAGCCAGTTCCTTGCCTCCCCGTTTGACCTTATGCGCGGCCACATCCATTTCCAGATCGGCCACCGTCAGCCGGTTCGTGATTTCAGCCACTCCCCGCCGCAGCAGTGCGCGTGTACGCGCCAGCAGCTCGGGAAATGCAAAGGGCTTTACCAGATAGTCGTCGGCGCCGGCGTCCAGGCCCCGCACGCGGTCTTCGGTTGCGTCTTTGGCCGTGAGCAGGAGCACCGGAACGGATACGCCCCGCTGCCGCAGCCGGGTGAGAACCTCGATGCCGTCACGGCCCGGGAGCAGCCAGTCGAGAATCACCAGGTCGTAGGCCTCGGTGGAAACCAGGTAGAACCCCTCTTCCCCGGTGTGCGCCACGCTGACCGTATAATGGTCGCCCTCCAGGCCGTGCCGCAACGCGTCGGCCATCTTGTCTTCATCTTCGACGATCAGTACTCGCATGCTCCGGTTCCCCATCTTGTGGCGGATGCCGGCCTCCCACTCCCAACAGGATTGCACATTGAGCTGGAAATGGATTCGCGGTACAGGCGCGAAAGCCGGCCACCAGCGTTACGGGTGGAAGGCAGTGCCGCGCATCGATGCACTTTGTTCCTGCGTGCTCAATTGCAGAATATCCGCTGCCCCAGTGCAAATGGCACTGAAGAAACACTGAAGGTGTTATGACGGCCGCGTCGGGAAATCTAAAGAAACAATTCATCCCGCAGCCGCCGCCGGGCCTCTGCAGGCCAGCCATGGCGGCCGCGTTCGCTGAGAATCCGGTGGGGCAGGATGATATCCTGCGCGCCGATTGTCAATCGGCGCAGCCGGCAAACCCGGCCGGTTTTTCCGCCATACCCCAACACCCGGATAAGGCTCCGAAAAGGCCGCAAAAGCGGAAAGGGACAGAGGTGGACATACGTATTTTCCCGGGAAATCCCGTGCTTTTCCATCGAGAGAGGCAGCGTCAATCCGGCGAAACGCCCGTACCATCGCTGAGATCCATGAACCACTCCGTATCGTGATCTCGCACGAACCTCAGCTTGTCGCCGTCAACACCAAGCAGCAGGTCGTTAATGTACTTTTTGCTGACATGGCTTCACCGCAACCCCTCCTTTTCCTCCCCTTTCAGGGCGGCCTCAGCATTGCCTTTCCGCGGCGTCAGGCGCAGACAGATAAATGTGATATTCCAATCCCTTCGCCCTCGATTCGCCGTTGCGTCTTCAGGAAACCCGTGCCGGTAACCGATTGCACAATGAACTAACCTGTGCAGCGCTCAGTTCCGGCGCTAAGCTCCCGCTTGCGCCGCCGGCTGCCGTCCTGCGATCACGTCTTCGTAATACTGCTCGTATTGCGGAATAATTTTCTCCGAGCAGAAGCGCTCCGAGGCGTTCCAGCGGCCGGCGCCGGCCATGCGCGAATGCAGCGCGTCGTCGGTGAGGAGCGCGGCCACCCGGGCGGCCTGCGCGGCGATGTCGCCGGGGGCTTCCAGATAGCCGTCTTCGCCGTCGGTGATCAGCTCGGGCACGCCGCCCACGCGCGTGGCCACCGGCACCACGCCGCACGCCATGGCTTCCAGCGCCACCAGCCCGAACGATTCCAGGTCGCTCGGCATCAGCAACACGTGCGCCAGCCGGATGATGCGCTCCACGTGATCCTGTTTGCCGAGAAACAGCACGTGGCGCTCCACCTTCAGCTCGCGCGCCAGGTGCTCGGCCGGGGCGCGGTCGGGGCCGTCACCCACCATCAGCAGCCGCGCCGGCACCTTCCGCCGCACCTCGGCCAGGATGCGAATGCAATCCAGCACCCGCTTGACCGGGCGGAAATTGGAAAGGTGAATCAGCAGCTTCTCGCCATCGGGCGAGTACGCCGCGGCGCCGCTCTTCGAGTTGTCGGGATGGTACAGATCGCAGTTGACGAAGTTCTTGATCACGCGAATCTGGTCGCCGATGCCGAACACGTCCACCGTCTGCTGGCGCAGGTAGTCGCTGATGGCGGTGACACCGTCGGATCGCTCGATCGAAAACCTGGTGATGGGAGTGTAGGACGGATCGGCTCCCACCAGCGTGATATCGGTGCCATGCAGCGTGGTAATGAAGGGCAAACGGCGCTTGGGGGCCAGCATCTGCTGCGCCAGCATGGCGGCGATGGAATGAGGGATGGCGTAATGCACGTGCAGCAGGTCGAGCGCGTACGCTTCGGCCACATCCGCCATCCGCGACGCCAGCGCCAGCGCATAGGGCGGGTATTGGAATAGCGGGTAATTCGAGACTTCCACCTCGTGGTAGTGAATGCGCGGCGTGCCTGGATCGAGCCGTATCGGATTGGCGTAGGTGATGAAGTGGACCTCGTGCCCGCGCGCGGCCAGTTCCATGCCGAGCTCCGTGGCCACGATGCCGCTGCCGCCGTAGGTTGGATAACACGTGATGCCGACGTTCACGCGATAAGCGTAGCACACGCCGAAAAACCCGGTGTTACGGGATTTGCTTGTTGGCTAGAGCATTGAAGAGCGTGTCGAATGAATCGCTGCGGTAACACTTCCCCAATAGCTCGGCGCGCTTGCTACCGTCGGGGTGCATCAGGTCGCCGGCGCCCAACCAGCCGGCGAGGTAGCCAAGTTCGCTGGCGATGGCCGCGGCCTGGGTGGGGAGTTGCGCTTTGAGCATTCGCATCCCGATGATGTCGGCAATGTACTCCCAGAGCTTTGCGTCCGGTCCCATCGGATAATAGGCCGCCTTGCCGTGAGACTGGAACTCGTCGGTGGTGACTGAGTGTCCCGTTTCGTGCGCCAGAGCGAACAACCGCATGGCAGCGGATTTCTCCTTGGCGACCCCTTCCGTAACGGCGACGTAGTTCATGGCGCCATCGCCGTTGATGCTCATGTCTCCCTCGTAGATGGTCAGTTCATTGGGTAGGTTGCTGGTCAATGGATACTGCTTCTTGTAGGCCGGCAGAATAACGGCCGTGAAGTGAAGCTTCAGAAAAGTTACGTCGCCGCTGGGCATTGGTGCTCCTGTTCCCCTGAGTATATTTCTTATTGCAGCGGGATGCGCACCTTCAGCCCCGTGCCGCGTCCGGGGCGCGATTCGAGCTGCATATCCGCGTTAAGGGAGCGGGCGCGCCGCTTCAGGCTGGCCGGGCCCAGCCGCAGCAGTTCCAGTTCTTCGAGCGAATAGGTCCCGGAAAAGGCGAAGCCGTGGCCGTTGTCTTCGATTGAGATCTCCAGGCCGGCGCCGGCCTTTTCGAGCGACACCGCGACGCGCGTGGCCGCCGCGTGCTTCTGCACATTGTGCAGGGCTTCGCGAATCATCTGCAGCGCTTCGGCGGTCATTTCCGGCGGCAGGCCGATCGGCCCGGCTGAGCTGATGAAAGTCACCGGAATACCGCTTTCCTTCTGGAACGATTCGGCGGCGCGCCTGGCCGTAGCCACGAAATTGGCGCCGTCCACGTCCACCGGCCGCATCGCATGCAGGAAGGTGCGCAGGTCGCGCATCTGGCCCTGCGCCAGGGATTGCAATCCCCGCAACTCCTCCATGCCGGCTTCGAAATCGCGCTCCAGCAGCTTTTTCAAAATCTCCAGCCGCATTTGCAGGCTGATGAAGCTTTGCAGCGGGCCGTCGTGAAAATCCGAAGCGATGCGCTGGCGCTCCGTTTCACGCGCCTTTTCGGCCTCCTGCTGCGCTTCGGAGGCACGGGTTTCGATGGCGCTCAGGCGCGCCGTCATGCGCCGCTTGTAGTAGGCCGCGCCGCAGGCCAAACCACCGCCCACCACAATTGTTTTCAGGAGAGAATCCAGCGCCAGCGATGGCTGCGCCAAACAGAATGCGGCAGCCACCGCCGACGCCAGCGCCACTTCCACCACCCCGAAGAAAACCAGGCCTTCCGTAAGCACGTAGAGGAAGAAGATCGACGAGATCCACAGCAGCCGCTCTCCGCCATAAGCCGCGGCCACCAACAGGTACACGATGTCGGCAACCAGCAATAGCAGCCCGAAGATGCCGCGCGGCGTGCGCCCCTGTACCGCCAGCAGGACTGCGCCTGCCAGGTACAGCGCCATCAGGTAGAACGATATCGAAAACGTGCCGGCCTGGGCGAAGAACATCCACCCCACCGCCACCGCGGCCAATACCGCCCGCGCTCCCGCCATCGCTCGAGGCCAGCCGACTTTCAGTGTGTCCAGCAAAGTGTCACTTTCGGTAAAGGTACAACGCGTGGCTGCGGCCTTCCCCATCGTCGGGGATGTTCAACACCTTTTCCGCCGTCCACGCGCGAAATTCGAAATCGTGCGCCACCACGCGTGCACCCTTCTTGAGTTGCCGGTCCAGTAGCGGCTGCACTTTGCCGTTGATGGAATCCGGCAGCAGGTAGACCGTCACCAGGTCTGCCGAACTGTAATTCTGCGCCAACAGGTCGCCGTGGATGATACGCGCGCTTCTTTCCAGCCCCAGCTTGGCAATCCGCGCCAGGCTCTGGCGGCACAAATCCGGGTCGATTTCCACCCCCACCGCGTCCGCGTGAAACTTTTGCGCCGCCATAATCACGATGCGGCCGTCGCCAGACCCCAGGTCGAACATTTTTTCGCCTGCCTTCAAGCCGCCCAACTGCAGCATCTGTTCGACGATGGTTTCCGGCGTCGGATAATAAGGCGCGAGTTTAGCTCCGGCCTCTTCCTGCGCGTGCAGTCCGGCGCCCAGAGCGGCTGCGCAAGCCACTGCGGCCAGCCACCGCGCGCCCCGCTTTCGCGCCGCCCCATCGCTCCCCGGCCCTTGCTCTCGCACTTTCAAACCTTTTCCAAAGGCACGCCCCGCTTGCACCATTCGCAGTGTTCGCCGTCTACATAGTAGCTGGCATCCAACTTCACCAGATAGTACAGCGGGAGGTCTCCGAAGCTCACGGTGGTGGGGTTAGGCTGGTAAACCGCCACCGCCAGTCCCACCACTTTGGCCGAGTGGGCCTCCAGCAGCGTCTTGAGCTCGTTCAGCCGCTGCCCGGTGCGCAGGATGTCGTCCACCAGCACCACCGGCTCGCCCGGTTCGGGACGCAAAAACTGGCGGAAACGGAGCGGATCCTGGTCCTGCTCCCGCTCCGCCCAGTAGACCTGCCGCGCGCGCAGCGCGTCGCACAACCCGAAGGCCAGCGGCAGCCCGCCCGTGGTCGGAGCCACCATCGAGAGGTCCGTGGCGATGGCGCGGATTTCCGGGTGGGCGCGCAGCAGCCGGCTCAAACCCACCGACATCATCCGCTGGTGCCGGGAATAGCGCATCGCCAACGGCACTTTGAGGTACTCGTTGGAGTGCAGACCGGTGGGGTATTCGAAATGGCCGTCGCGCAGCGCTCCGGTTTCTCGCAGCACGGCGACGACTTCCTCCTGCGTGGGGATGAGGTGCATCGGTCTCCTCGTCTTTTGCTCTGGGCTCCCTGGCCGTTCCAGGCGCCGCCGTTCCGCCCCGGCATCCAATCCGGCGTCGGCAGCCAGTTATCAATCTAATGCAATTCCTTTTTCAAGCAGTTTCCAAAACTCGCGCGCGGCCCGGACCGAATCCGATAGCCCGAACAAAATAATAGCTTTACGGTGGTGGCCCACATTCGGCTTCAGCATATCACGCGGCGCCAGGCGGCGGCTCTGCCGGACCTCGATGAGCCGGATCTCGATAAGCTGCGATGGGCCGCACTTTTCACCTCCCTAAAGGTTTATGGCATCCGCGCCGATATACCCAACATGAAAATGGCGCGCATTCTCGGCTGGGCGTTGGCAACACTCGTTGCCGGCGGAGCTTGGGCCGCGAGTTCGACGGGGATTACCGTTACGCCGGCCTCGGTGACCTTTTCCTATCAGGTGGGCAGCGCCACGCTGCCGGCATCGAGTAAAGTCGCCGTGACGCTCCCGGCCGGCACGGCAAGCTCGACTGTAGTGTGGGCGCAGCCTTCCTCCGCCCCCGCCTGGCTGGTGGTTACCCCCGACTCCGGGTATTCTCCTCTGGCGCTGACGGTGACGGCGAATCCTACCGGCCTGGCGCCTGGAGCCTGGACCGGCACCATCACGATTTCGACCGTGCCTTTGACCGTGAGCCTCACCGTTCCGGTGACCTTATTGGTGTCCAATCCTCCTTCCTCTCTGGAGGTGATCTCCCCTTCCGCGAACTACACCGGGCCGACTTCCTCGAGCAACGGCGTTTTCTTATTTGCCTTCACTACCGCCGGCACTTGGCCCGCATCGCCCGCCACGGACCCGACCACCTCTTCCTTGATTGATGTGGCGTCGAACGGTGGGACGATCCCATTCACCGTCACCGCCGCTGGCGGGTCCGGCTCCGGAGCCGCCAACGCCCCGGTTTGGGTGCGAGTGGGCCCGCAAGGCACGGTGCCTACGGCGCTGACAACCAGTGGCGTGGCGCTCTCTGGTTCCTACGTGCCGATCACGGCGATGCTGGATCAGACTACCGTGCAGAACTTGCTGCCCGGCAGCTATAGCGCCACCATCACCATCACTCCAACAACCTCCGGCAGCCCGATTGTCGAGTCGGTGATCCTGGTGGTTTCAGCCGGCCCGCCCCAGGTGACTTCCATCTATCCGGACACGATAGTGCAAAATCCGACCGTCGATCCACTGATCACTATCAACGGGCAGAATTTCTTCGCCACTTCGGTGGTGACTATCGAACAGCAAGCCGGGGGAGGTTGCGTGCTTGACGGCGCGCCCATCGGCACTCCCACCCAGTTGACCGCCACCCTGCTGAGCCAGCAAGTGCTGGAGGCCACCTTTCCGCACGCTTCCTCCCTATTAACGAATCCCGCAACCCTGTGCCTGTTGGTGACCAATCCCGCTCCACCCAACAACCCTGGGCAGGCGCCGGGAGGTCCGGCAACGTTTACCGTGCTTTCGAGCCAGGCTATGGCCATTACCGCGGTAACCAACGCCGCCAGCTACCTGCTACGCTCCACCCAGGTTGCGCCGCCCGATCCCGTGGGCAGCGGCCAGACGGCGATTTCTCCAGGCGAGATCGTATCCATTTTCGGCCGGAACCTCGGGCCGATCATCCCTTACACTGTGCCGCTCACCACCATAGTCGGCGTACAGTCCTTCCCCATCACCGTACCCGATCCCTCCAATGCCCTGAATAATTACCAGATTGCTTTCACCTTCTGGGATGTGACTCTCGCGCCGCCCGGCAACCACACTGTTTACGCGCCCATCATTATGCTCTCCAACAACCAGATCAACGCTGTCGTGCCGTTTGAGCTGTCCGACGTAGTGGGCACCGCGAACTCCAGTGTTTCAGCCGTAGTTTGGGATGGCGCGGCATTCACCAACACATACCCGGTCATCGCAGTGGCGGAGGATCCCGGCGTTTTTACCTTGGGAGGTTTGGGTACCGGGCAGGGCGCCATTTTGAACTACGGCGCCGCCTCCCAGAGTTACACCATCAACTCCACTAAAAATGCCGCTTCGCGGGGATCCACAATCGTGATCTACGCTACCGGTTTGGGTATTCTGGTGTCGCCGCTGGCCGATGGAATCATCGCCGAGACCAGCGACGTTGTCACCGATCCCGTTCAGGTCACCATTGGAGGACAGCCCTCGGTTGTGAGTTACGCCGGCGCCGCCGGCGGCTCAGTAGCCGGCCTGATCCAGATCAATGCGATCATTCCGCCTACTGTCTCCGTCGGGACAGCCGTACCCGTTACTGTTGCTGGCGGCACGGCCGCCACCGCGCGGCGTAGCCAGGCGAACGTCACCGTGGCAGTGCAATAGACCCGGGCAGTTGCGGCCGCATTACTTCGCCGGAGCGTCCCGCACCGGGCCGTCCCGCAACGGAGCGTCCCGCACCGCCACCGGGCGTTACTTCTTTTGCCTGGCTGCCATCTTGCGTTCCAGGGCCTGCATCAGACGCGACTGCACCTCGGCCGGAACCGGGTAGGGATCCATGCCTTTGTAAATCTGGATCGTTTTGCGGGTCGTATCCGCAATCACCCAGCAATTAGGGCATTCGGCGATGTGGTTCTCCAACTTGACCCTGATCTCCGCGTCAAGGCTCTCGTCCAGGTAGTCGCTCAATTCATGGAGGAAGTCTTTACAGGTAAGCAAACGCGTCGTCCCCCTTGCGTTTGAAGTGGCGCGTCAGTTTTTCGCGCAATTGCAGGCGGGCCCTCAGCAATCTGCTCTTCACCGCGGGAACCGACAGGCCCAGAGCATCCGCAGTTTCCTCCGTCGACAGTTCATCTAGGTCCCGCAATACGAAGACGGAGCGGTACGCAGGCTCCAGGCCCTGGATGGCCGTATCCAGAATCTCGCCCAGTTCCGCCCGTGAGAATCTCTGTTCCGGATTCTCATCCCATGCCGCGACCTCGCGAACAATCGTGTCCTCTCCGGTGTCGATCGATTCATCCAGCGATACAGATCTGTCGGTTCGCCGCCGCCGCAGTTTCATCAGCGCCTGGTTTACCGCGATCCGGACGATCCACGTGTAAAACCTCGCTGCGCCCTGGAACTGGTCCAGGTGCTCGTAGGCCTTCAGGAACGTCTCTTGCAGCACGTCTTCTGCGTCCTCGTGGTTTTGCGTGACGTGTTGCGCCAGGCGGAAGATTTTGCCCTCGTAACGGCGCACCAGTTCGCCAAACGCGCGCCCGTCGCCCTCGCGCGATTGCGCGACCAGCGTGGCTTCGTCGGCTTCGGCAAAACTGGCAGCCGTCATCGGATCATTTTCCATGATACCGCGGCGCCTCTGCCCCGCATGCAAGGCTGAAGCCTGCGAGCTTTATCGCGGTGCAGCCGCCGCTGCCCCGAGCCTTGCCGCGGCTTCTTTCGGCATCGTCTGCGTCGTCACCGGGCGGCAATAGCTTGCCGAGGTGTTGGCGTGCTCATCACGGTGTGGCGCTGGTACTTTGCGAACTGCTGGCACATAACCAAGGTGAGTATTGCTGTATCCCCTCATTTGCGTGCAAAATCGGGTTACCCTCCCTAAGGAGTAACTCAGAATGTATACGTTGATTCGGTTAGCCAACGGCAACACTGTGGAAGCCGTTGTGCTAGCCAATACGCGATCATGGATGCGTTTGGCCGCTGCCGGCCTCGATGATGTGGTCGAACTGCGGCGTTGTGGATTGGATTGGCTCGACGAACACGATGAGCCTGTTCAATTCGGATTTCTATTGGCGACGGATGACCAACCAGCCGAAGCCATCAGCATGCCGCAAACAGCCGTCCGCTACGCCTGCTAGTCTGGTAACCCGCTGGAAAGCGCGTAGACTAATTCGAGGTTTTCAGAGGAATGCGGTCTGCGGGCGCCGGCCGTGCCATGCCGGCGCCCAATTACGGCGGTGTCCCGCTCGAGCCATGAGCGCTAACCAGCGGTTCGCAGTAGCGCGGAAATCCCTTTGGTCATGGGACCTCAGTGGCGCCTGCCGGCCCACATGGCCTGCTGACGAGGCTACCTGGGGACCAGGCTATAGGTTCTGTCCCAAGACGCCAGATTGCCGATCGGCTGGCCGGTGATCACTACCTCGACCCTCCGATTTTGTTCACGATTCGCCGCGCTGGTGTTCGCCACCAGGAGACGCGAGTCGCCCATCCCGCGAGCCGAGATGTCGTCGCCGGGAACCCCCTGGCTCAGCAGGATGCGCCCAACCGCGTTGGCACGCATCGAGGAAAGCGCATCCCCTGCCGCGCTGTCCGCAAAACCTTCGACATCCACCTGTAGCCCAGGATGAGACTTCACAATGCCGGCCAGTTGGGCCACCTGGCTGGCAACCCCTTCCCGCAGGTCCGATCCGTCGAAAGCGGAGTCGCCGACTGTGACTACCAACCCGCGTGGCGTGTCCATCGTGGGTAGAACGCCGTTAAATTGCTGAAGAAGTTGCCTGCGTAATTCGGTCTTCTGGGCGGCCTCCATCCGCCGCCCGGAGGACTGAGCAACAGCGCGCTGGCTCGCAGCCTGCGCCTGCACCGCTTGCTGGCGAGCCGCAGCGGCTTCGGCCTGCGCATTCTGCAGTGCTGCGCGGTCGGCTTCAGCCTGGGCCCGTGCGGCCTCCGCCTGGGCCTTGGCCGCCTGCAGGGCGGCCAGCGTGTGCGCCTGTGCCTGGGTGGCCTTGGCGGCCAGTTGCTGCGCCGCGGCAAGCTGCTCTTGCTGCTGACGCCGCTCGGCGATCACCCGTGCATCCTCCGCGGTCTCCGATGCCTCGCGCGCGTACTGAACTATCGTGTTGGTCGCGGATTTGTTCGATTCAAGACGCTGGGCGTCGTTCAGGTACGCCTGGGCTTTTGCGAGCGTGCTGGCGGCATATACGCCGGCGCCGGCTGTGCGTGCGATTCCGATCGCATTCTGCGCCTCATACACTTCCAGCAGCGCCTCGTATTTGTTCATCGAGACTCTCGGCATGTTGGCCGCGGCTGCCTCCACATTGCTGCCCAACTCCCAGGTGTAATGGCCGCGCGGCAGCAATTCATATTTCACGATGATCGGCTCTATCTGTCCCACCGTCTCGGGGCGAACATGGTTCTCCAGCACGACCACATCGCTCGGCAGGCGCACCGCCGCATACGGCTCCGCACTAACAATCAAGCCGAACGCCTGCAGGTCGGTCGTCACGTGCAGCTTGGCTTTGTCCGAAGTGTCGGGCACGATTTCTCCCAGGTTGTGCGCCGCTCCGTCCGGTGTGATGGCCCACAAGGTGTAAGTCAGGTACTCCCGGCCGTAACGTCCCGGCGCCGTCATGTTTTCGAACTTGGCTTCGATTTCGGTGCGGCCGCGCAGCGATTCCACGGTCGCTTCGCCCTTGCCCTTCGGCAGCAGCACGGTTCCGCGGAAATCGATCTTGGTCGGCCCGCTGCGGTATTCGTAATTGATTGCATTCACTGAGCGCTCTACCACGGTCACGTTATAGATGGGCTCGCCACGCTTGATCGTTGGCGCTGGCTGCCCGGCAGCCGGCAATGCGGTCAATAGGATCGCGAAAACACCAAATGGACCAAATGCAATGATGCGTTTCATTGTCAGTTCTCCCCAATTTGTTTGGACGCAACTCGGCTGCCAACGGCAAACCAGGTGTGCTCCGCAGACCCGGAATCCGGTGTTGGACGTCACACCCGGCAGGTTTTTGCGTGTGCTTTTATCCGAAGCGGGCGTGTCAAACCGCCACTGGCACGCAATCTGCTCAGTACTTGCCGGAAGGGCCTAATGAAGAAACAACACATCTCATGGTTCATGATTGGCTTGGCTGTCGGTGCCGGCGCGTGTGTGCTGCTGGCTCCCAGATCGGGTAAGGACACTCGTGAACTGATAGCCACAAAAGCCGGTGACGGAAAGGAATTCCTGGTTCGCACGGGAACCCTGGCCCGAGGCAAGGCAAATCGGGTTCTCGATCAAGGGAGAATGACGCTGGAGCGCGCCAACAACGCCCTCACGGCCGCGGTTGAGGCCGGAAAAACCGCTTTTGCCGCTCACGGGTAGGGCAGGACTAGGCAGCACACGAGAACTCGGGCAGCGTGGGGAGATCGCCGGTTCATCGCATTTCCAGTTGCGCCCGGGCGATTGGGCCGGCATCAAACAGCACTGACGAAACTGCGCGCTGGCGAGGTATTTTTTACCCGGCCCGCTTTCGAGGGACTCGCGCGTCACTAAACCTCTTCGCCACCCGCGCCGTTTCATTTAGATAGGGACGCGAATACAGAATCCCTGCACGCGATGCTAAAATTGCGCGTCAGACAGTTTCTGAACAGATGCTCCCACGAACCGCGCTGATTTTGCCGCTGCTATCGGCGTGCGCGCTGTCGCAAGCCCCTTCGTTCCCTCGGCCCTCTTATTTTCGCCAGACATTTGCCCGCGCGCAGACCCGCGTGGAGCTGCAGAATCCGGTACACCTCGGCGATTTCGTGACTGGCGGCAAGCTCGAGCTTTCGCTCAAGAGCTACCTCGAACTCGTGATGGCCAACAACACCGACGTCCAAATCGAGTTCCTCACCGTGGAACAGCCGAAGGACGCGATTCTGCGGGCCATGCAAACCTGGGACCCGCTGGGCACTGCCAGTTTCACCAGCACGCGCGCCACTACACCTGCCACCGGCGCGCTGCAGGGCGCCAGCACGGTGGATTCGCTGAGCCAACCGGCCAGCTTCAATTTCCAGCAGACTTTGCCCACCGGCATGACCTATTCAGTCGGGTTCGCCGGCTCCAAAAGCACGACCAACAGCGCGTTTCAAACCTTGAACCCGGCGCTTGCCGCCAGTCTTTTCGCGAGTTTCTCCCAGCCGCTGCTGCGTAACCGCGGCGCGGCCGTAAACCGCATCAATCTGATGATGGCCCGCGGGCGCGCGAATATTTCCGAAGCCAATCTGCGTGCCGCGCTGCTGCAGTTGGTCTACACCGCGGAAAACGCTTATTGGGACGTGGTGCAGGCCCGGGAGAACCTGCGCGTGCAGCAGAGCGCGCTGAACCTGGCCCAGGAATCGCTCAAGCTTTCGCAGAAGGAGCTGGATCTGGGCGCGATTTCGCGGCTCGACATTTACAATCCGGAGCAACAGGAAGCCACCGCGCAGCTTGGCGTTTCGCAGTCGCAGTACGCGCTCGAACAGAGCTGGAATGCGCTGCGCAAGCAGATTGGAGCGGATTTGAGCCCGGCCGTCCGCGGCCTGCCGGTGGTTCTGACCGAAACCGCCGAGCCGCCGACGGGCCGCCTCGACTTCGACGCCGAAGACGCCGTGCGCCAAGGGCAGGCCATCCGGCCGGAAGTAAGGGCGGCGCTCGAAAGCCTGAACGTGGACGACCTCGGCATCCGCCAGGCGAAAAACGAGATTCTTCCCGACGTGGAGCTGACCGGCGGATACACTACGCAGGGCATCGGCGGCATCTACTTTCCGGGCACGAGCGTGCTGAACGCGAACGGCAGCGCTTCGGCAGCGCCGCCCATCCCTGGAGGTTTCAACGACGCGCTGCGCCAGATGTTTCAGTTCGGCTACCCGGTTTATACATTCGGCCTCAACCTGACGCTGCCCATCCGCAATCATGCCGCGATGGCCGATATGGACGATGCCCTGGTGCAAAAGAAACGCGACGCGCTGACGGTGCGCAACATTCAGCAGCAGGTTCGGCTGAGTGTGCTGAACGCGGTGAGCAGCCTGAATTCCAGCCGCGAAGCGCTGAAACTGGCGGTGACCGCGCGCGATTTCGCGCAGAAGTACCTGGACGCGGAGAATCAGAAGTACCAGCTTGGGGTCGACCCCATGCAATTCGTGCTTCAGGCGCAGACGCAGTTATCGCAGGCCGAATCCGCGGTGGTACAGAACCAGGTGGGGCTGCGCCGCAATTTGCTCAACCTGCTGACTCAAACCGGCGAGTTACTCGATGAGCGCGGCATCGTCGTGAAATAGCGCGCTGCGCTCCGCAGATTCAGTGCCCTTCTTCGGACTCGCGTTCAGCTTCGGCGGCGGCATCGGGACCGGCGGCTTGGGCTTCGGCGATCAGACGCTGCGCTTCTTCGAGGCGCGCGCGGGGTACGCGCACAGAGACCCCCAGGTTCGGATACGGCGAGCGCGACAGAATCGCCGGAATTCCGGTGTTCGCCAGAACACCGCAAATCAGGTCCCCTTCCACTTCCGAGTCCACCGACAACGAGGAGAAGACCGGCACCATGTCCAAATCGTGGGAGATATCGAGCCTGTCTTCGCTCGAAACGGGCTCCTCGCCCGGCTCGGGTTCTTGCGCCATGCCTCAAGGATATCGCAGAATGGGGATGGAGCCGCACTTGTATAGAGGCTCTCGCGGAGGCGGCGCATGCCGAAAGAATCCCTCACTGAGACGGAACGAGACGGGCAGGACGAAGGTGTCAGCACCATTGCGTGGTTTCTGACCGGCGCCGTGATTGGCGTCACCGTGGCGGTACTGTTCGCGCCCAAGAGCGGCCGCGACACCCGCCAGTTCCTCTCCGATAAGACGCAGCAGGGTAAGGACGCTGTTACGCAAACCGGCACCGATATCATGGACGCCGGCCGCGACGTGTTCGATCGCGGCCGCAAGCTGGTGGAAGACGCCGCCGAATTGTTCGAGCGCGGCCGTAAACTGGTGCGCGGCTAAACCGGGAGGAGGGCAGCCGCGGCCGGCCCCGTGTTTCCCAGCCGGGCGTTTTCAGGCAGAATCTGACCAAAAACGCCGCTTAAGTTCTTTGCTTCCGTTCAAAAATGGGCAATTCTTGCCGGTTTTGGCCGGCGCGCCCGGCCGACGGCGGGACCAGGCTTGTTATGATGGCGACCAACGGAAAGGGACATGCAGCGCGACGAAGTTCTCGCTAAGCTCCGTGAAAGGATCGTCGCGTTCGCGGCATCTCATGGTTCGAGGGACGCCGCCGAAGACCTGGCGCAGGAGGTACTCATGCTGCTGCATGAAAAGTACGCGCACCTCGACCGCGTGGAAGACCTGCTGCCGCTTTCCTTCGAAATCGTGCGTTTCAAAATGCTGAGTTGGCGCCGAAAAGCTGCGCGGCACGGCGAATACACGCAGGTCTCGGTGACCGATATTCCACTGCCCGATCTGGAGCCGAACCCGGCGGATCAGTTGGAGCGCCGGGAGATGCTGGAGCGGTTGATGCGCGCCGTGGCTCAGTTGGGCGACCGCTGCCGCCAGTTGATGCGCCTCAAATTGCAGGGGAAGACCTTCGCGGAAATCCAGCAGGCGATGGGCGCCGGGTCGCTGAACACTGTTTACACCTGGGATTTCCGCTGCCGGAAGAACCTGCTGGAATTGATGGGCGGGGATTGGGAGAAGCCAAGGCCATGAGCGGCGAAGATATCGCCAGGCTGTTGGGCGGTTACGCCACCGGCACTCTCACGCCCGAGGAGCAGCAGGCGCTGTTCGCGGCCGCGCTCGAAGACCAGGCGCTGTTCGACGAGCTGACGCGGGAGCAGGCCCTGCGCGACGTGCTGCGCGAGCCGGCTGCGCGCGCGCAATTGCTGGCGGCGCTCGAAGATCGTCTCCCGGGGCATCGGCGATTCGGCAATTGGATGCTGCGCCCGGCGGTGTTGACGGCCCTTGCCGTGTGTCTGCTGCTGGCCGTGTCGGTCGCGATCTGGCGGCCCTGGCGCGGGCACGAGGCCGCGAAGTCGCCGCTGGTGGCAACCGCCCTGCCGCAGGAAGCGCCGCCCATTCCTTCGCCGCCGCCTACTGTTGGGCAGAAGACGGCGGAGGTTTCCGCAACGGAAGCAGTGAAGAAGGCGAAGACGCCGGCGGTGTCGCGCGTCGCGCCCCCATTTATGCCACGCGCGGCACCCGCAGCAAAAGCGGAATTGCCGTTCGCGCAAAGCGCAGCCCCGGCGCCACCGGCCGGTGCGCCAGTAGCGCCTTCGCCCGCGCCGAAAACGGCGAGCGCAAGCCCGTTCACCGATCTTTCGATCAAGGGCCGCGACGCGGCTGAACTGATCAAGATTAAGGCAGGCACGGCGGCCCCCGGTGTGAGCCAACCAGGCAGCGCTCCGGCAGGAAACGCGTTTGCCGGAGGCGCGCTTTTCGCCAACGGCCCGCAACCAGCCAGCGCGCCGGCCAAGAAGGAACTTCCGGCTGTGCAGACCACCGCCCCGGTTGCGGCGGCTGGCGAGGTGGATGCGCCGGTCGCACCGTTCGGTGCGGCAGCGGCTCCGGCAGCCAGGCAGGCGCCGCAGGCGCCGCAAGTTGTGAACCGGGAGATGAAAAAGAATGCTGCTGTCGCGCCGCTCAGCACTTCGGAAACGGTTGAGGTCACGCCGAGTGCCCGAGCGCCGGTCGCAGCCGGCCAAGCGGGCGGCGTCACGGCAGGCAACGTGGCCGCCCGAGGTGCGCTTTCCATCAACGTCATGGTGCAAACCAGCCCCGTGGTCGTGGCCTCGGGCGGTGATGCGCGCGAGCGGTATTACGCGAGCGCAACCGCAGGGACGGTCAAGGCCGCGGCTCAAACCCAGGACCAGCTCAAGGCGCGGACGCCGGAGAAACAGCCGGCTGCGCAATTGGGAATCAAATGGAGTGTCCTGCGGCGCGAGGCGAATGGCGGCTTCGTCATCGTGAATGCCGAGGACCTGCGCGCCGGCGACACCGTCGAACTGCGCCTGACGGCCAACCAGGCTTGCGACCTTTCCGTCCTCGACAACGCCAACGGCCAACTCACACCGCTGTTCGAAAAGCGCGTGGACGCCGGCGAGACCGTCGATACGCCTCCCTTGACGCCGCGCGAGAAAGGCTTGCGCGAGCTGATGGTGCGGTTGGCGCGCGGCAGCGGTCCGATGTTTGCGGTGGTCGCGGGTGCGCACCCGGAGCCATCGCCGGCCGGCCAACAATCTCAGACCGAGCGCAATGAGCACGCAACATACACGGTCGGCCCGCCCGGTGCGCAGCAGGTCTACCTCTCGATTTCACTGAACTACCGGTGAGGCGGCGTCTGGAAGTGGTTGCGCATCCGCCAATTTCACAATGGCCCGCTCCCTGACGGTCGCGGCTCCGAATCGCCCTGACGGAGCCGCGCGCGTAAGCAAGCGGTTTTGGCGCGAGCACTCAGGTTATCCGCCGATCGCCTCGCAGAACAGGCGCGCTACCCGCGGCGCATCGAACTGCTCCACGCGAGCGGCACCGGCCAGACTTTGGGCGGCACAATTCTCCGGCGATCGATGCAGCGATTCGATGCCCGCAACCAGCGCGTGGTAGTTGTCCGGTTCCACTAGAGTGGCATGCGGTACGACCTCGGGGATGGCCGCCGCGCGCGATGCGACAATCGGCTTGCCTGCGGCCATGGCCTCGAGCAGCACGATGCCGAAACCCTCCTGCACGCTCGGCAGGCAAAACACAGACGCGGCGCGATACTCTTCCACCAATCGGGCCCGTGAAACATCGCCCAGAAAGGTGACCGTGCCATTCAGCTTCAATTCGCCCGCAAGCTGCCGGAGCGGCGCCGCGCACGGCCCGTCTCCCACGATGCGCACTTCCAATTCCGGGATGCGCTCGCGCAGCGCCGCCGCGGCTCGCAGCAAAACATCCACTCGTTTGCGCCTGAACAGCCGTCCCACGAACAACACCACAAACCGTTCGGCGGGGCTTGACGCGTTTCCAGCGGCCAGAGCCGCGCGCCACTCGGCCAGATCGATCAACTCCGGCACGATAGCCGGCTCCTCGGTTGCGCCATAGAGTGCGCGCACCTGCGCGGCGCAATAGTGGCTGGTCACCAGCACCCGCGACGCACGCAGCACGTGCAGACGCTCGCAGCGCGCCTGTATCCCCATGGTGAACCGCGTCAGTCCGCGCTCAAAGCGCACTTCATCGGCAATCACGCCCTTGAGGGCGGCCATGTGCCCGCCCTCGGTTGCGATGCGGTAGCCATCCATATCGAAGCCGACCGTGCGATCGAAACCGGCGGATGGTTTCAGGCCGCGATTGAACAGCAACCGCTCGGCGGTGTAGACCCGCAGATGTGTGCGCGGCGTTTCGATGGTCGACTTCGTGCCCCAACTCGCGGAGCGCGCGGGCGAGCACCGCGATACCCACGTAAGTGCCGCTGCCGCGGCGTATATCGAGCGGCGTACAGGTGAGGAAACGGATGCGCTGGTGGGGCATGCTTTAGCTTGCCCGTAACCCGGAACACTATAATTATACGGGACCACATCGTTGCCAACTCCCGGAAAAGCCGTTTGTTTGTTGTCGCGGCGGGCTCGATTCTGCCACCTGCCTGGCGCTGGCGCGGCGCGATGGCTTCGCCTGCTACGCGATCACGTTCGATTACGGCCAGCGGCACAAATTCGAGCTGGAAGCGGCGGCCCGCGTGGCGTCGGCGTTGGGCGCGGAGCGCCACCTGGTGGTGAAAATGGGCCTCGATGTCTTCGGCGGATCGGCGCTGACGGCGGATATCGCCGTCCCCAAGGCGCGGTCGCTCGAGGAGATGAGCCACGGCATCCCGGTGACCTACGTGCCTGCGCGCAACACCATTTTCCTTTCCTTGGCGCTGGCCTGGGCGGAGGTGCTGGAAAGCGCCGACATCTTCATCGGCGTCAACGCGCTCGATTACTCCGGCTATCCGGATTGCCGGCCGGAATACATCGAGGCCTACGAGCGCATGGCCAACCTGGCGACCAAGGCGGGCGTGGAGGGCCGCACGCGGCTGCAAGATTCACACGCCGCTGCTCGCGCTCAGCAAGGCGCAGATCGTCAGCCTGGCGCAGGAACTGGGCGTGCCGTTCGGCCTGACGCACAGTTGCTACGATCCGGGCCCCGGCGGGCGGCCCTGCGGCGCCTGCGACGCCTGCCTGCTGCGGCGCAAGGGATTCGAAGAGGCCGGCATTGAAGATCGCTGAACTGTTCTATTCGCTGCAGGGCGAAGGCTCGCTGGTGGGCGTGCCGTCGGTGTTCATCCGCACCAGCGGCTGCAATCTGCGCTGCGCCTGGTGCGACACGCCGTACACCTCGTGGCAGCCGGAGGGCGTCGGAACTGGCGCTCGACCAGATCGTGGACGAAGTGCAGGCGCATCCGGCGCGCCACGTGGTGATCACCGGCGGCGAGCCGATGATCCAGCCGGAAATCGTGCCGCTCACCGAGCGGCTGCGCGCGCTGGGAATGCACATCACCATCGAGACGGCGGGAACGGTGTTTCAGCCGGTGGCCTGCGACCTGATGAGCATCAGCCCCAAGCTTTCCAACTCAACGCCGGACGGCAGCTTCGCCGCGCCGCACGACCGCCTGCGCATTCAGCCCGCTATCCTGGCGGAGCTGATGGCGCGCTACGAATATCAATTGAAATTCGTGGTCGAAGATCCGGCCGATCTGGAAGAAATTCGCGCGCTGATGGAGACGCTCCATGCGGCGCGGGAGCGCGTGATTCTGATGCCCGAAGGCACGGAGCACACGCGCCTGGCCGAGCGCGGCCTATGGCTCGCCGAAATCTGCAAGGAGGAAGGATTCCGCTTCAGCCCGCGCCTGCACATTGACTTGTGGGGCATCCGGCGCGGCGTCTGAGGCGCGTGGCGCCACCAGCGCTTACTCTTCCACTACGGCATCCAGCTCGCCTTTGGCCAGGCGCACGTGGATGCGGGAAGAGGGGGGCGCGGCGGCGGCATCTTTGACGATTCCCGATTGGTTGGAAACGATGGCGTAGCCGCGCTCGAGAACTTTGAGCGGACTGAGCGCGTTGAGTTGCGTATTGAACTGGTCGAAAGCGCTGCGGCGTAGCGCCAGGCGCCGGCGGATGGATTCGGCCGCCAGCGACCGGGCAGCTTCCAGGCGGCGCCGGCCAGCGGCCAATCGCGGGCGTACATCGAAATGCACCAGCCGCATTTCAAGCGCACGGCCTGCCCGTTCGCGCTCGTCGAGGAGGGAGCGCAGGCGTTCCCGCAGGCGGTATTCCTGCTCATCGACGCGTTGCAGGCCGCGGCCGACACGGCGGTGGAGCACCCCGAGGGCGCGGTCCACACCCTGCCGGCGCAGAAGGCGGTCGAGCATCGCCAGGCGGTAGCGAACGGCTTGCAGCACTTTGCCTTCGGCGGCGGCGATGCGGTCGCGCACCGAATCGCGGGTGGGGACGACCAGCTCGGCGGCTGCTGACGGAGTGGGCGCGCGCAGGTCCGCTACGAAATCGGCGATAGTGACATCCGTTTCATGGCCCACCGCCGAGACCACCGGCACCGAACAGGCGGCGATGGCGCGTGCCACGGCTTCTTCGTTAAACGTCCACAGATCTTCGAGCGAGCCGCCGCCGCGCCCCACGATCACTACATCCGCCCATCCGCTGCGGCTAAAATATTCGAGGCCGCGGCACACCTCTTCGGCTGAACCGAGGCCTTGCACCGGTGCCGGGAAGAGACGGATGGCGACGCCAGGGAAGCGCCGCGAGAGGATGTTGATCATATCGGCGATGACGGCGCCACGCGGTGAGGTGACGATGCCGATGCGGCGCGGAAACCGCGGCAAAGGACGCTTGCGCTCTGCTGCGAACAACCCCTCGGCGGCGAGCTTTTTCTTGAGCTGCTCGAAGGCCAGTTGCAGCGCGCCCAGGCCCTGCGGCTCCAGCATCTCCACCTGCAACTGGTACTCGCCGCGGACTTCATAGACATCGACGCGGCCGCGCGCCAGCACCGCCAGGCCATCGGCCGGCTTGAACTTCCAGTATCGATGCGCGGAGCGGAAGGCCACGCACTTGAGCTGCGCGTCCCGCTCCTTGAGGGTGAAGTAATAATGGCCGCTCGAGGCCAGCTTGAGCCCGGAGATCTCGCCCGAAACCCAGATGTCGCGGAATTCGGCATCGAGCATGGCGCGAATGGCGGCATTGAGTTCGCTCACGGAGTAGATGCGCCGCTCCGGCGCCAGCTCGAATTCAAGCGCGAATTGCTCCACCGAGCCATGGTAGCGCGGACGGTTGCGAAACGAGACGCCGCTTTCCCAGGAACGGACAGGTGTGGGGCAGGAGACAGGAGTCAGGAGACAGGAGGGGCGCGCGTTCTACCACTTATTCTGTCTTCAGGGTTCCGACTTCGGTTCCCCCCTTGGCCCGCCACGTGCTCAACGACTACGTCGAGGAGGTGTCTCATGGCCCGGAAGCAACGGATTCAGGAACCGATTGCCGGTCTGGTCCGACCGGAGTACCTCGAGGAACGTATCAAGGCCGGCTGGCGGTTGGTGGGACTGGAATGGGAGCGCGACGCGGCGGAGGCCGTGCCACCGAAGGCGCAAGGCTGGGTCGAGGAGATTCCGTACGGCCTGCAGGTGTCCGACGACTGCACGCAACTGGTGGCCAACCCCGCGGAGGTCGAGGTCATCGTTCTGGCGCTCGATATGATTGTGGAGGACTGCCGGCTGTCGCGCGTCGCCGAGGAAGTGAACCGGCGCGGCTACCGCACGCGCCAGGGCGAGCCCTGGAC
This sequence comes from Bryobacterales bacterium, assembly GCA_963761855.1. Lineage (GTDB taxonomy): Bacteria > Acidobacteriota > Terriglobia > Bryobacterales > Bryobacteraceae > Bog-375. The sequence continues at coordinate 48,847 of CAVXJY010000078.1, forward strand.
GCCGACCGCACTGTTCAACCTGCTGCCGCGGATGATTGCCGTCGGCCCGCGGGTATTCAACAGCGAGGAATGGATGACGCGCCGCGAGCGTTTGCCGAAGGTGGGGTAAGGGCCGGCCGCGTCAGACGCGCGGGCCGGGGGCTTCCGTGCGTCCTGACAAGGGTTCCACGGCGCCCCCGCCGCAGACGGCAACGCCGGTTTGCGTGAGGGCGTTCAGGAAGCCGACCAGCAGGTTATAGAACACCTGTTCGGTGAGCGGTTGGTTGCCGGGCAGGCGGAAGGTTACGGGCAATTCCTTGGCGATGCCGAGGCGCACCGCGTTGAGGTTCAAGCGCCCGCTGCGGTCGCGCTTGTTGGCGACGCTGAGCGGCGTCTGCATCACCGCTCCGGTGCGGCCATCGACGTAAAACTGGCAGCGCGAAAACCAGCCCAGGTTGGCCGGATGGCCGGCGTCAAACAACAGCAGGGGCGCCACGCGCCCGGGCGCGGTCAGATCGAGACTGATGGTCCTGGCGCCGTCGCGAGCACGGACTTCGAACCCGGCTTGCCGGGCGATGGTGGACACCATTTCCGGCTGCAGTTCCATGTAAATCAGCTTGTGTTGTCCGGCTTGCAATACCTGCATGACGAAGGCACATTGTATCGCAGAGGAAGGAACCGCTTGCGCCGAAATTGGACATTTCACAAATACCATGTGGTATTCCCGGCGGCGGGCGGCCGGCGCGGAGTTGGCCCGGCACGTGCCCTGTTCGATTGCACCAAGCGGGCAAAAGCAGCGTAAGTCGTTAGAGCCTGCGAGGCTGGGAGGGGTCCCATGGCAACAGTCGAGAGCAGGATGGGGGAAATGGCGCAGGCACGTACCCCTGAGGGTGGGTATCGTGCTGGGGAATTTAACGCAACTTGGCGACCGCGAATCGCTACGGTTCAGAGGGCCGGGTCGGTTTCAGGAAAGCTCAAGAAGCTCAGTTGTAAAACCTGCGCCGGCCAATTGTGCATCGGGCGCTGCCGTTTTTGAACGGAGGGCCGCAAGAACGGTCTCGCCACAGATCAACACAGATGAACACCGATAAGAGGAGTTTAGCTTTTGATTATCAGCGTTTATTTGTGCACATCTGTGGTTTTCGATCTCACGGCGAACCAGGCGCCGGCAAGCGCCAGCCACGAACCGAGCACCAGGAGCACGGCGGTGCGGACACCGGCGCCGGGCGCAAAACGATACGCGCTGAAGACGTACCCTTTGAGCAGCATGACGGCAACCAGCAGGCTCCAGAGAAAGAGGAGCGCTGCGCCGCCACGCCTGATGGCGAGCGCCACGGCCACAAGTCCGAAGAGGGAACCGGCCAGCAGGATCCAAGCCAGGGTAGCGCCGCTCCACGGCAACATCTCGAGATGGAGCGAGCCAGCGCCGGCGGCCAGCGCCATGGCGGACACCAGCAGCAGGAACAACGCCAGCAAACCGTGGTACAGATAGCTGAACAGGCGCAACAGGGTCTTGACGGCTTTCACGCTGGCGACCTCCCGCGAAACGGAAGGGCCATTCTAACGCATCCGCGGGCGCCCGATTCGACGGCATGTTGACCCTTCCCTTTCAGACCGTTAGAATCGCATTAGGGGAACTGTAACAGGGGTACATGAGCCAAACCGAGCCGCTAAAATCCCGGCATCGCGAAATCCTGAATACGATTGTGCGGAATTACATCGAAACCGGCGAGCCGGTAGGATCGCACAGCATTGCGCGCAGCCGCAATCAGAACCTGAGCCCGGCCTCGATCCGCAACGCAATGGCGGAGCTGGCGGATGAGGGTTACCTTTCGCAGCCGCACACTTCGGCCGGCCGGGTGCCGACGGAAAAGGCCTTCCGCTTTTACGTGGGTTCGCTGGTGGCCGCACGGCTGGCGCTGGCCGAGGCGGAGCGGCTGCACGAGGAGTTCCGCGCGCTGCCCACAGTGGCGGCCGGCGTGGAACGGTCCAGCCAGATTCTGACGGAATTGACGCGCAATGTGGGCATCGTCGCCGCGCTTCCGGCGCTGGCGCAGGAACTGGACCAGATCGAGCTGCTGCCCCTGGCCGACCGGCGCGTGCTGATGATTCTGGTAACGCGCGACCAGATGGTGCGCAACCGGGTGGTGACGCTGGAAGAACCGATCGGGCCCGATGAGCTGCTTTCGATCCGCAACTATGTAAACCGCAGTTTCAGCGGCTGGCGGTTGGGAGATGCGCGCCGGGAGCTGTTGCGCCGCGTGATCGAGGAAAGAGCGCTATACAGCGCCGTGCTGAGCAAGTTGCAGGTGCTGTGCAGCAAGGGGCTGCTGGATGTGGATACCTCGCCCGAGGTGCACATGGAAGGCGCTTCGAACCTGCTGGGCCTGGACCTGCATCTGACTCGGGAGAAGCTGCGCGAGCTGCTGCGGGCGCTGGAGGAAAAGCAGCGGCTGATCGACCTGCTGGATCGTTTCCTGGAACTGCCGGCCGGCGAACTGGAGGTGCGGGTGGGCCTGGAAGAGGCGCATCCGGCGATGAAAGACCTGGCGCTAATCGGCATGAGCGTGCGGCTGGCCAGCGGTTTGCCGGCCAAGGTGGCGGTGCTGGGCCCGATGCGCATGCGCTATGAGCGCGTGATGGCGGCGGTCATCCAGACCAGCCGGGCGCTTGAGAGTGCGCAGTTCTAGGCCAGCCCGCGGCGGACGCAAGCATGGCTCTGGTAAGCTGAAAGCAGTGGATATTCCAAACCCCGAACCCAACGTTTCCGACGTGTCCGAGGATGAGAATCTGCCGGTCGAAACTGCCGAAGGGCACATAGCGGCGCTCACCGCGGAGCGCGACCAACTCGCCGGCGCCAAGGCCGAGTTGGAGGACCGCATGCTCCGTGCGCGCGCCGAATTCGACAACGCGCGGCGGCGGGCGGAGCGCGAGCGCTCCGAGTTCCTGCAATTTGCGGCGATGGATTTGATCAAGCAACTGCTGCCGGTGGTGGACGATTTCGAGCGTGCCCTAAAAGTGGAAACCGCCGACCGCGACTACGCCAAAGGCGTCGAGCTGATCTACCAGCGGCTGCTCGAAACACTAAAGAAAATCGGCTTGGAGCCGATCGAAACAGCGGGGCGAAGATTCGACCCCAATTTGCACCAGGCGGTCGAGCGGGTGGAGACCGAAGAAGCGGACGACATGGCGATCCTGAGCGAATACCAGCGGGGCTACCATTTCAAAGGCAAGCTCCTGCGGCCGGCTATGGTGAAAGTAGCGGTGCGGCCATAACCAATTCGAATCCTGTGTCCAAGCGAGATTATTACGAGATCCTCGGTCTCGGCCGGGACGCCGGGGAACAAGATATCAAGAGCGCATACCGCAGGCTGGCGCTCAAATATCACCCGGACCGCAACCCGGACGATCCGGCGGCCGAGGATCGGTTCAAGGAAGCTTCCGAGGCGTACAGCGTTTTGAGCGATGCCCAGAAGCGGGCGGCCTATGACCGCTTTGGCCACGCCGGCTTGCAGGGGTCGGCGGCCGGCGGCTTCGATCCCAACGCGTTCTCCGATTTCGGCGATATCCTCGGCAACTTCTTCGGCTTTGGCGACCTGTTTGGCGGGGGCGGAAACCGGCGGGCGCGCGCGCAGCGCGGCGAGGACGTGCGCTACGACCTGGAAATTGCTTTCGAAGAAGCGCTGTTCGGCATGAGCGCCGATATCCAGGTGCCGCGCATGGAGGCCTGTGAGCGCTGCCAGGGATCGGGCGCGGAGCCTGGCAGCGGGCCGACCACCTGTCCCACCTGCCACGGCCGCGGCGAGGTGCTCTACCAGCAGGGCTTCCTCAGCATTCGGCGCACCTGTTCCACGTGCGGCGGCTCGGGCCAGATTATTCGCAATGCCTGCGGCGAATGCCGTGGCCAGGGCTACCGGCAGGCGCAGCGCAAACTGAAGATCAACATTCCCGCCGGCGTGGATGACGGCACGCGGCTGCGCCTCTCGGGCGAAGGACAGCCCGGTGCGCAGGGCGGCCCTCCGGGCGATCTGTACGTGTTTCTCAAAGTGCGCGAGCACGCTTTCTTCGAGCGCCACGAACACGACCTGCATTGCACGATTCCACTCAACGTGGCGCAGGCCGCGCTGGGCTGCGAGATCGACATACCCACGCTCGAGGGCCTGCAACGGCTCAAGATTTCCGAAGGCACGCAGAGCGGCGCGCAATTCAAGCTGCGTCACAAGGGAGTACCGGTGTTGAACGGCAGTGGCCGCGGCGATCTGGTCGTCCACATAGACGTCAAAGTGCCCACGCGCCTGAACCGCGACCAGCGCCGCCTGCTCGAACAATTGCGCGACAGTCTGCCGGTGAATAATACGCCGTCGGAAAAAGGTCTGTTCGAGAAGGTGAAAGACTACTTCGTGTAAGTGGAAGCCAGGTAGGACGGACTATCGTTTTTCACGGTCTGTCACGTTTCACTTGCAGTGCGCGACAGCCCGACAGACGACGCGCGTTCATTCCTAAAAAACCACAGATTCACAGCCCGCTAGTGTAGTGTCTCATAAATAGCTTTACCTTTGCCTTGAATTGCCTCATACTTAAGGAGCGATGCCTCGCGCTCCTGCCGCCGCGCTTGTGATTACGGATGAAGATCGCCGGGAGTTGTCGCAGGTGATTGGCCTGCGTAGCGTCCCGCAAAGCGTGGCATTGCGAGTCAAGATCGTTCTCGGTGCATCGGAGGGAATCGGAAACAAGGTCCTGGCGCGGAAGCTGGGGACGAGTCTTCCTACGGTTTTGCTTTGGCGCGGGCGCTTCCAATCGGGTGGTCTGCCGGGAATTCTGGAGGATCGGCCTCGTTCCGGCCGGCCGAAGCAGATCACCCCAGCGCAGGAGGCGGCGCTGGTGGAAACGACCTTGCATAGCATCCCGAACAACGCCACGCATTGGAGCGTCCGTTTGATGGCACGAGAGCGGGGCGTCAGCCCGGCGACGGTGCAGCGCATCTGGCAGAAACATCACTTGCAACCGCATCGAGTAGAGTCCTTCAAGTTCAGCACGGACCCGCAGTTCGTCGCCAAAGTGAGAGACATCGTGGGCCTGTATCTGAAGCCGCCAGACAAGGCGATTGTGCTCAGCGTGGACGAAAAGAGTCAAATCCAGGCGCTGGACCGCACGCAGCCGATTTTGCCGCTCCGCCCCGGCATTCCGGAACGGCAGACTCACGACTACGAGCGGCACGGCACCACTACACTGTTCGCTGCTCTGGACGTTGCCGTGGGCAAGGTCATTGGCCACTGCCAGCCCCGGCACCGGCACCAAGAGTTCGTCCGTTTCATGAACAAGGTGGATGCAGAAACCAATTCCCGCCTGGCCGTGCACCTGATTCTTGACAACTACGGAACCCACAAGCACCCGGACGTTAAACAGTGGTTCGCCGATCACCCCCGCTATCACGTGCACTTCACGCCCACGAGTGCTTCCTGGCTGAATCAAGTAGAACGCTGGTTCGCCGAGATCACCCGCAAACGCATTCGACGCGGCACGTTTCGTTCGGTCCGAGAACTGGAGCGCGCCATCCACGGTTATGTCCGCGACCACAATAAGGCCCCGCAGCCCTTCCAGTGGGTAGCCACTGCCAACACAATCACTACGAAGGTGCGGAAATATAAACGAACTTTAGAGACAGCACACTAGTCGATTCCTAATGGCGTTCTGCGAGCCCAAACGGCTTAAGATGCGATTATGGAACGAAGCTCGGCACCGGCAAGGAATAGCATGCAGAATGTCGTCGTACGGCCCGCTTTGCTGACGGACCTGCCGCGTCTGACTGAGATCCACAACCATTACATCGTGCACACGCATATCACTTTCGATGTCCAGCCCTTTCACTGGCAACAGCGCGCCGGCTGGTTCCACGATCATTCGGACGGCCGCCGCTACCGCCTGTTGGTGGCCGACGACCCGGCGCGCGGCGTGGCCGGCTATGCCTGCACCGGGCGTTTCCGAACCAAGGACGCTTACGACACGACGGTGGAGGCCAGCATAGCCTGCGCGCCGGACGCCGTCTGCGGGGGGTTGGGAACGCTGCTGTACCAGGCGTTGTTTGAGGCCATCGCCGATCAGGACATCCACCGGATTGTCGCCGGCATCGCGCAGCCGAACCCCGCTTCGAATGCCTTACACATGCGATTTGGCTTCCGCAGCATCGGGACCTTCAGCCAGGTGGGCCGCAAATTCGACAAGTACTGGGATGTAATGTGGATGGAGCGGCCATTGCATTTGCCGGAAGAGGGTCATCGCCAAAAGTAACTGCCGCACTGGCATGCAGCCTCCGGTCTGGGTTAGACTGTTGAGTACTTTTTGCGCCGGCTCGCTATGAGGAACACACTCACCATTACCGTCGCGCTGGGAATGTGTCTGGCTCCAGCGCTGTGCCTGGCACAGGAATTCCGCGGCAGCCTGGCGGGCACGGTGAGCGATTCGAGCGGCGGGCGCGTCGAGTCGGCTACGGTCCTGCTGCGCGCATCCGAGTCTTCCATCGAGAGGACTGCGAAGAGCGACGTCCGCGGCGAATTCCGCTTTGAGGATCTGCTGCCGGGCGGCTACCAACTGCGCGTCCAGGCGGCCGGCTTTGACGAGGCGCGCGCCAGCGTGACGGTCATGGTGAGCTCGGTGAACGAAATCGACGTCACCCTGCGGCCGGCCGCCGGCCAGCAGACGGTCAACGTGCAAGGCCAGGCTTCTTCGATCGCCGCTCAGCCCATCGATACCAGCAGCGCAGTGCATGGCGGTGTGGTCACTGCCGGAGACCTGGAGGCGATTCCACTGGCGAGCCGGAGCTTCGCCAACATCGCCTACCTGGTTCCGGGGACCGAGCCGGTTGAACCGTCGGATCCAACCAAGGCGCGCATCACGGCGGTTTCGTTCGGCGGCAGCTCCGGGCTCAACGACGTGCTCTCGGTGGATGGAGGCGACAATTCAGACGATTATATCGGCGGCTTCCTGCAAAGCTTTTCGCCCGATGCGATTCAGGAATTTGCCGTTCAAACGTCGCAACAGACGGCGGAGACGGGCAGGACGGTAGGCGGCTCGGTGGTGATCACCACTAAACGCGGCTCCGACGTCTGGCACGGCGGGGGAGCTTTCTACGAGCGCGCCGCAGCGCTGGATGCCCGCTACCCGATCGAGAATCCCGCGCCGTTGCCCAAACAGCCGTTCTCGCGGCAGAACTATATCGCCACCCTGGGCGGTCCGGCAGTGAAAAGCAAGCTCTGGTTCTTCGCCTCGCTCGAAGCGATTCACGAAGACGCCAGCGTCGCCTACAGCCCGGCGAGCCTGACGCAGTTCAGCGCGCTGGCTTCGCTGGCCGCCGCGGGGCTGATTCCCGGCGTGAGTTCTATTTCCGTGCCCGCTAACGTTCCCGTGCCATTCCGCGACTACATGGGAACGGTGCGCCTGGATTGGGCGCAATCGGCCCGCTCGCAGTGGTTCCTGCGCGCGGCAATGGAAACCTACACCACCGACAACGCCTTTGTTCAGCAGGCAACGCTGCCCTCCACCGGCGCCACTTCGCACTCCAACTATTGGAACGTCGTGCTGGGACAGGAATGGATCTTCAGCCCGTCGTGGATCGGATCTTTCACGCTAGCGACCAGCGGCCTGCGCCTGACGGAGACGCGCAACTCAGACCTCGGCTTTGCGCTGGCGTTTCCCTTCAGCTCCACTTATCAGACGATTTCCGGTTTCGAAACCTTTGGAGACAACCAGTTCGTGACGCCGATCACGGCTTTTCCAGTGGACCGGCAACAGGAAAAATACCAGATTCGTTATAGCGTGAACCATACCTCCGGGCGGCACTCGCCCAGCTTCGGAGTCGATTTCATCCATGAGCCGGTGCTCAGCGGGGCGCTTCCCGGCAACGCGGAAAACCTGGCTGTGTTCGCGCAGGATCCGGTGGCATACGCACAGAACCCACAGCAGTTTGCGGTGGATCTGACCTGCACGCCGGCCGCGACGCTCCAGGTTACACCGGGAACGGTCTGTACCGGCACGCCGGCCGGCAACGGCAGCTTCGCCCAAAACGTGCAGCGTCTGGGAGCCTACGTGCAGGATTCGTGGCGGGCGACGCCGCAACTCACCTTGAATTACGGCCTTCGTTATGACACCACGTTCGGACTGTTCGAGGCCTCCGGACGATCCCAGTTGGACAATCCGGCGCTGCTTACCCTGGAGGCTCTCGAGGTGCCGCTCTTCCAGCATCCGGGCGCGCCCCACGATTACCGGAAGGCAATCGCGCCCAGGCTGGGCGTTGCCTATGCGATGGGACGGGACCGCAGCACGGTGATTCGAGCCGGCGGCGGTCTCTACTATAACGATCTGGCGCAGAACGGCTGGGTGACCGCTTTTCAGGCGGTGAACGAACCATCGGCGCCATGCGTCCTCGCCACCGGCGCAGGCTGCCTTCCAGGAGCGGCGAACGGCGGCGCGGGAGGCATTATCGATCCGGACTACCATACGCCGTACGCGCTCGATGCCAGCGCCGGAGTGGAGCATGCGCTCAACTCGCACTGGCTGATCAGCGCGGACTGGACTCACGAGACGGGAATGCACGGTTACCGGCGCTACCAATACGAGCCCGGCTACACGCTCTTCTCACCGCTGTTCGCGAGCGATGTCGCTACCGAGCAGGCCAACGTACCCAGCATCGCCGTTTTCCGGACCGACAACCGGTCGGTGTATGACGGCCTGTCGATTCACTTGCAGGGCAAGATTTCGCGGGCCAGCGTGATCGTGAACTACACGCTATCGCGGGCCGACACCTGGGGCTGCGTTTTGGGCGAACTTTTCGATTATGTGAACGGCGTTTGCAACCCGCTCGACGCCTTCGCCAGAGGAGACTACGGTCCGTCCGGCGAGGACGTGACTGATCGGCTGGTGATTGCCGGCACGGTTCGCCTACCCGGCGGCTTCGAATTGTCGCTGCTGAGCCAGGCCGAAAGCGCCCGTCCCTTCACTATGACGACGCCGGCGGACGTGAACGGGCTGGGAGATTCGGTCGACGACCGGGCGGTGGTCAACGGAGTCCAAACCGGCATGGATGAATTCCGCGGCACGCCCTATCTACAGACCGACATTCGCGTGAGCCGGCCCTTCCACTTTCGCGAACGCTGGCAGGCCATTGCATTTATCGAGATGTTCAACCTGTTCAATCGCAACAATCCCGGCGCCAACTATGTGACCAACCTGGCCGCGCTGCCGCTGCCGGTCAATAATCTGGCCAATGCTACGGCTTTCTGCCTGAACGCAAGTTGCTCTGCGACCGAACCGATCACCAGCCTGAACCAGTTGCGCGTGCCCGCCGGCGCGCTGGGCGATTTTTTCGGGCCCGGCACCACCGTCGGGATACCGTTCGCCGCACAGATGGGAATCCGCCTGATCTTCTAACCGCAGCGGCGGTCTGCGCATACGGCGACTGATGCAGCCTACCGCGGTTTTTGCGTCGCCCGCTTACTCCGTGCGCAGCGCAGTCACCGGGTCCACCGCCATCGCCCGGCGCGACGGGAACCAGCAGGCGGCGACAGCCACCAGCGCCATGAGTCCAATCGCAACCGCATAAGTTACCGGGTCGGTCGCGCTGATCCCATACAGAATTGGCGCGAAGAGCCGCCCTGCCGCCAGTGCCGCCGCCAGTCCCGCCGAACACCCGATCGCCAGCAACCACCCGGTGCGCCGCAGGACGACGACCATCACTTCCAGGCGCGTGGCTCCCAGCGCTATCCGAATCCCGATTTCGCGAGTGCGCCGCGAAACGGCATAGGCAACCATTCCGTATACGCCGGTCGCCGCCAGCAGGACTGCCAGCAGTCCAAACGCGCTCAACACGGCGGCCGCGGCGCGTGCGGGATACAGCACCAGCCCCAGCCGGCCGGTTACGCTGCCGGCCTCATAGATCGATATTGTCGGGTCCAGTTCCAGAACGGCGCGCCGCAACATCGCCACCACCTGCTCCTCCGGGAGGGCGGAACGCGCCAGGATGGTGGTGTCCGAACTGTAGGATTGCTCGATCGGGCGGAAGACCGCCGGAATCGGGCGCTCTCCGAGCGAGCGGTATTTTCCGTCTTCCACCACACCGACGATTTCTCTCCATGGGCCCTCGGCTGCGTCGAACCGGAACCGCTTGCCGATCGGATTCTCGCCCGGCAACAGCCGCTCCGCGAATGTCCGGTTGACGATCGCCACCAGCGGAGCGCCTGGCTTGTCCCGGCTATCGAAATCCCGTCCCGCCATCAGGCGTGTCCGGGCGGTGTGGAAGTATTCCGGCGTCACGCGGAACATGGCGGCGAGCGTCGCGTCCGACGCCTTCGGAACGGGTTTGCCCTCGATGAATACGGTGCTATTGTTCCAATGCATGCTCAACGGCATGCCGTCGATAATTCCTGCCGACTCGATTCCCGGCATGGACCGCACTCTTTGCAGCACCCTCCGCTGGAATTCCTGCCCGCGTGCGCCGTCGTAGCCCTCGAGCGCCAAATCCATTCCGACCTCCGCCGCATGGCGCGGTTCGAACCCCAGGTCCAGGCTCATCGCGCGCTGCAGGCTGCGGACAACCAGCACCGAGCCGACCAGCAACACCACCGACATCGCGACCTGTGCCGCCACCAGGACGTCGCGCATCTGAAAGCGCCGCAGCCGTTGCCCAACGGCCTCGTTCTTCAGCGCCGGCGCCAGCTCAGCGCGCGCCGATTCGAGCGCCGGCGCCAGCCCGAAGAGCACGCCCGTGATCAACGAAACCGCCATCGTGAATGCCATCACGCGCCCGTCGACGTTCAGGGCCGGAAAGATAGGTACATCGATGAGCGGCTGCCACGCGCCGAACAGGGCGGCCAGCCATTTTGCCAGCAGCAAGCCCGCCACGCCGCCGGCCACCGCCAGCACCATGCTTTCGGTGAGCAACTGGCGCATCAGATCGCCCGGACGCGCACCCAGCGCCAGGCGGATCGCCGTCTCCTTTCTGCGGTCCACTGCGCGCGACAGCAGCAGGCCGGCCAAATTGACGCACGCGATCAGCAACACCAGCCCTGCCACCACCATCAGCACCAGCGCGAAACCGCGAATCGCCCCGCGCAAGTAGCTGCCGATCAGGCCCGGCGGCGAAAGCACGATCTGCATCCCCTCGTCATCCTTGGGGTACTGGCGCCCCAATTCGCCCGCGATCGCGTTCAGCGCGGCTTGCGCTTGCGGCATGGTCACGCCGGGCTTCAATCGTCCCACCACGAACAGGTTGAAATCTCCGCGCTGATCCAGCCAGTTGTTGCCCGGCTCGATCTGCGGCTCCATCGCCAGCGGCACCCAGATGTCCGGCGTGTAAACGATCTCCGTTCCAAAGAAGCCGCGCGGCGCCACGCCCACCACAGTGTAGTCCAGGCCGTTCAGCTTGATCCTTCTCCCGGCAATCCCGGGATCGCCGTTGAACCGCCGCTGCCAGCAGGCGTAACTGATTACCGCCACCGGGTGCGCAAGGCGCGTCCGGTCGTCACCGGCATCGAGTACGCGCCCGCGCAGCGCACCCACACCGAGAAGATCGAAGTAGTTTCCGGTAACCTCGTAGCTCCATATGCGCGCGTTCTTGCCATCGCCAACGCTCAGGCTGACGGGCGCCATGCGGTAACCCGCCAGCCCGCGGAGTACCTGGTTGCGGTCGCGGAAGTCCAGGTAATTCAGATACGACTGGACAGGGACCTCGGTCTTGAAGCCTCGCAGATTCAAAAACACCAGATCCTGCGGCCGATCCACCGGGAGCGGGCGAAAGACGAGGGCGTTTACCGCCGTAAACACCGTTGTATTCGCGCCGATGCCGAGCGCCAGCGTGACGATGGCCGCCGTGGTAAACCCAGGACTCTTGCGCAGCCGCCGCACTGACACGATAAGGTCCTGCCGCAATCGGCTCATGCTTCGCTATTACGCATACAAGCGCCCCCTGGTTCCGCGATCTTCCGGGGCATTCGCCCCCAATGCTATACTGCCCCGCAGAATGGCGAAGATAACATCCGTTTACGGCGTGCATCCCGGTGTTGCGTTTGTTACAAACTGGCGTGAGAGCCTGAAAGAGAGAACCGGGCGCACGCTTGCCGCGTGGGTGGCGCTGGTGAAAAAATCCGGGCCGGCGGGCGAGAAAGAGCGCATCGCCTGGCTCAAGCAGGAGCACCGGCTGGGCACCAACTCGGCCATTTGGATTGCGCAGCGCGCCTCCGGCAAGGAGACCGATATGGACAGTCCGGAGGCCTATCTGAAAGCCGCGGAACGCTACGTGAAGACCATGTTTCGCGGGCCGTATTCGCCGCTGCGGCTCCTCTATGACGAATTGTTGCGGCTGGGACTCAGCCTGGGCGAAGACGTGAAGGCGTGTCCCTGCAAGACCATGGTGCCGCTGTACCGCAACCACGTTTTCGCCCAGATCAAGCCTGCCACGCGAACGCGCATCGATTTCGGTTTCGCGCTGGGCGCGCGCAAGGGCGGAGGCAGGCTGATGGAAACCGGAGGCTACGCGAAGCAGGATCGCATCACGCACCGCATCGGCATCGAGTCCGTCGACCAGATCGACGCCGAGGTTAAGCGCTGGCTGAAAGCGGCCTACGACGAGGACGCGGGGTGAGACGGGCGGACGCGCCCCATCCAGCGCGCTCTTTGCATCAGAATGTACTTATGCCGATCAATGCTACCGCTCGCGTCCTCGCGCTCACCTTTCTACTGGCCTGTTACCCACGCACTGCAACGTGCGAAGCCAGGCTGCCTGGGATTCTCAGCAGCCACATGGTGTTGCAGCGGGATAAGCCGATTCACATCTGGGGGTGGTCGAATCCCGGTGAAAAGGTGACGGTCGAGTTTCATGGAATCAGCCGCGATACCACCGGCGACGGTTTGGGGAACTGGAGCGTTTTCCTGCCGCCCGAACCCGCCGGCGGCCCTTACCAGCTCACCGTAACCGGGAGTAACAAGGTCTCATTGGACGATGTTTTGGTCGGCGACGTCTGGTTTGCGTCGGGCCAGTCCAACATGGAGTTTCCTTTGAAGGGCTTTCCGGGCGCACCGCTGAACAACTCCGCGGAGGAAATCGCTCACGCCGGCCAGCCGCAGATTCGGCTGCTTCATATCCGCGAAAAGGCTGCGGATTTCCCCCTCTTCAACACCGACGCAGCGTGGACGGTCTGCTCTCCGGAGACGGCCGCCGACTTTTCCGCCGTGGCCTACTTTTTCGGGCGCGAGCTGAACGCGCGCGAACACGTTCCCGTCGGGCTTATCGATTCCACCTGGGGCGGTACCGTGGCAGAAGCATGGACGAGCCTGCGGGCCATCTCGGCCGATGCGGGTCTGATGCCTGTCTTCGCCACACGCGCCCACATGATGCAGACGCAAGGCGAAATGGAGGCGATTCTGGCCGAGGAACGGCGCGAAGACCTGGCCGCCAGGCGGGCTGGCCAGCCCGCGCCGCACCACCCATGGCATCCCGACCCGGCGTCCTGGGCTCCGGCCGCGTTGTTCAACGCCATGGTCGCTCCGGTGACTCCGTACACCATCAAGGGCGTCATCTGGTATCAGGGCGAGTCCAATAGCCGGCTGGCGTTCGCGCCGATGTACGCCAAAATCTTTCCGGCCCTGATCGCCGACTGGCGCACCGACTGGCGGGAGGGGGATTTCCCGTTTCTCTTCGTGCAGATCTCCAGCTTCACCTCGGACGCGACCGAGGACTGGGCCATCATCCGCGAAGCGCAGCGCCGCAGCCTGGCGGTGACGAATACAGCGATGGCGGTGACGATCGATATCGGCAATCCGGACAATGTCCATCCTGCCGACAAACAGACGGTGGGCGCGCGCCTCGCTTTGGCTGCGCGGGCTTTGGCCTGTGGCGAAAAAGTGGAGTATTCCGGCCCGCTGTTTCGACAGGCTGCGCCCGAGGCCGGCGGCGTGCGCGTCTGGTTCGGGCACACCGCGCAGGGTCTGGTTGCCAAAGGAGGCGCACTACAGGGATTCGAGATTGCCGGAGACGACTGCCACTTCGTGCCCGCGACCGCGCGCATCGACGGCGAGACAGTCGTGGTGAGTGGTGCGAAGGTCGCCGATCCGAAGTACGTCCGGTATGGTTGGGCCAATGCGCCGGTGGTCAATCTCTATAACTCCGACGGATTGCCGGCGTCTCCGTTCACGTCGGAAGAGGAGATACCCGCCCCATAGGACACCGCCGCTGTCCGCAACATGCGTGCCAGGCGGCCGATTGGCAATCGGCCGCACCTTAACCAGCAGCCCCGCTACAGCAGGCTGCGCATTCAGGGGATATCATGTCTGGTATGCCGCGCCAGCCCTTTGTCGCTCTTCTTTCCCGAATCTGGCCTCTTCTGTTTGTCGCCTTCGCTGTAGCTGCCTCGCTCTACGGCCTGCAGGCCGTGAACGGCGTCGCAGGCGAGCCCGCCCAGTCTAAGCAAGGCCAGTCTAAGCAAAGCCAGCCTAACCCCGACCAGCTTCGTGTGCGTCTTGACGAGATCCGCTGGAGCTTGCAGATTGTCGTGGTCGCCGCCGGTCTTTTTGCCGCTGCCCAGGCCGGCTTCTCCTATCTGAACGCGCAGGCGTTTACGAAACAGGCTGAGGATGCGGTTAAGCGCATCGAGACGCTGCGCGAAGAACTGGAGCGGCGGTTCCCGAACTTCATGGACGCCGAGCGGATGGAGCGCGAAGCCAGCAAGACACTGGATGAGCTGGGCAAGGTCGCCGATTGGCGCGGCAGCTACGAGTCGCTCCACCTTCGCCGGCGGCAACGTCTGCTCACGGTCGATTCCTATGTCGCCATGGACATGCGGTCCGGAGTGCAGGATGCCGGCGCGTACGGACAGAGCCTGTATCGCATGGCGCTGCTCTACGGCTCGAAATACAAGTACAACCGGTCGCTCGGCGGAGGCTCGATCGGCGACGTCGAACGCGCCGAATACTATCTGAAGCTCGCGTCCGACTACCTTGGGGAAACCTACTACTTGTCGAACGAGATCGGGCTGCTCTATCTGGAGTTTTACGACCCTCGTGAAGACAAGACCCGCGAAACCAATTACCGCGAGGCCGAACGGCTCTTCAAAGAGAGCTTACAGAAAAAGAAAGATCAGCAGCGCGCCCACTACAATCTCGGCGTGCTGGCGGGAAAACGGCGCGAATGGCAAAAGGCCGCGGACCACTACGCGGACGCGCTGAAGTTCCACAACTGGGAGGAGACTCAGCGGCCGGAGATGGAATGCAACCTCGTCTATAACGCCGCGTGCGTCTCGGCCCGTTTGGACCGCGCCGGCGACGTGCTGCGCTACCTGACCAAAGCCGCCGAGTTCGGTTACGTGGATGTTGGCACAGTGACCCGGGATTATACGGCAGCGGACGGCGATTTCGTCCAGTTTTTGAAACACACCAACGACAACACCAGACGCAGATTGACTGCGCTTCGGAACGAGCTTTCAAGACGGGCGGGAGAGGAAGTGACGGCTCCGTTGGCGGGGCCGGGTCTGTGGAAGCGGCTGAACAACGCCGTCAAGGCGTTCGCCGCCGACTCTTAAAGTCCTGGATTCCCCATTTGCATCACACACCTCCACTGCCAATATACCACAATCGGGCGCCGGCTGCATCGTCCTCGGTCCAGCGCCGTTGGGCGCTGCGGACCCTTCTGCCTGAAGATACATTATGGCCGTCCGGCACGACGGCAGTAGCCATAAGTACATTATCCGCTATTCTCGGCAGCGGATTATTATATCCCTACAGCTTCATCCGCTCCAGCTTGCGGTAGAGCGTTTTGCGCTCGATGCCTAAGACTTGGGCGGCTTTGCTTTTGTTGCCGCCGGTGGCGGCCAGCACGCGGCGGATCTGTTCATCTTCGGCATCGGCCAGGGTTTCGACCGGCCGTTCGCGCGATTCCATGGCGGTGAGAGCGTCGAGCACGGTTTCGCCGTCGATGCGTTCGGCTAGAATCACCAGGCGTTCCACCAGGTGTTGCAACTGGCGAACATTGCCGGGCCAGGTATAATCCTTGAGCGCCTGCACGCCGGAATCCATCAGCTTGATCTCGCGCTGGTAGCGCTGGTTGTATTTGTTGGCGAAGAAGCGCGCCAGCAGCGGAATGTCGGCGCGCCGCTCGCGCAGCGGCGGGATGGAAATGCGCACCGTGTTCAGGCGGTACCACAGATCCTCGCGAAATTTCTTTTCCTCCACCAGGCGCTGCAAGTCGCGGTTGGTGGCGACCAGCACGCGGACGTCGACATCCTTGGGCCGCGCAGCGCCGACGGGGCGGATCTCATGGTTTTCGAGAAAGCGCAGCAGGGCGAGCTGGAAATTGGTGTCGATATCGCCGATCTCGTCCAGGAAGACGGTGCCGCGGTGGGCAGCCTCGAAGACGCCGGTACGGTCGCGATCGGCGCCGGTGTAAGCGCCGCGCACGGCGCCGAACAAATCGCTTTCGAGCAGCGAGGGAGCGATGGAACCGCAATCCACGGCGGAGAACGGCTGGCCGGCGCGCAGGCTGTTGCGCCAGATCATGCGCGCCACCACTTCCTTGCCGGTGCCGGTTTCGCCTTCGATGATTACGGTGACGTCGGTGGGCGCGACGCGCGCGATCACTTTGTAAATCTCCACCATGGCCGCCGAGTTGCCGATCATTTCGGTTTCCGGCATGTCTTCGCTCTCGGCCTCGCTGCCCTCATCGCGCCGCGCAGCCTCGGCGCGCTCGATCGAGTCGATCATCACGTCCAGGTCGAAAGGCTTGGCAATGTAGTCGAAGGCGCCGCCGCGGGTGGCGGCCATCACGGTTTCCATGGTGCCGCGGCCCGTCATCAGAATCACCGCGCAATGCGGGTCTCGGCTGCGGGCGGCTTCCAGCACGTCCAGGCCGGTGCGCTCATCCACATAGATATCGGAGACCACGACCGGGTAGGCTTCGCCGGCGTTCAGCCGCTCGATGGCGTCGCCGGTGGTCGAGACCGCGTCCACGGCATACCCTTTTTCCTCGAGCGCCGTCTGAATGGTGAATTGCAACGCCGGATCGTCTTCCACTAACAGTAGCTTCAGCATCAATTTCCTTGGGCCAGGCTAGGTGCGGGCACCGGCGCCGCCGCCGGCAGCACCAGCGTGAAGCAGGAACCGGCGCCCGGCTGGCTGGTCACTTCAATCGCACCGCCATGCTGCTCCACGATCTGCTGCACGATGGAAAGCCCGATTCCGCTGCCCGCTTCGCCCGATTCCTCCGCCTTCCGCGTACGATAAAACTTCTGGAAGATCTGTTTGACTTCCTTCTGATCCATGCCGATGCCCTGGTCTTTGACCGCGATGCGCAGGTGTGCCTGGTCCTTCCAGCCGGAAACGGAAACCTCGGTTCGCTGCGGCGAATACTTGATAGCGTTGGAAAGCAGATTGTAACAGGCGTACTCCATCAACTCGCGGTCGCCGGTAAGTTGCAGCCCATCGGCGATGGGCTCGAGAGTGAGAGCTATGTGTTTGCGCTCGGCGAGCGGGCGGGCGCGCTCCACGCAGGTGGCAACCATGGCGCCGAGCGCGATGCTCTCGCGCTTCAATTCCATCTGGCCGGCCGAAAGCCGCTCTACGCTCAGAAAGACTTCCACCATGCGCGCCAGCCGCTTCGATTCCGAGTGGATAACGTTCGCCACCTGCTTGCGCTTCTCCTCGGAAAGCGAGTACCGGGAGATCAGCTCGCTCGATCCCTGGATGGCGGAAAGCGGTGTGCGCATTTCGTGGGTCACAAATTGCATCGCCTGCTGGTAGCGTGTGCGAGCCGCCTGCTCGATGTGCCAATTGCGGCGCACCACAAGCTGGTAATACGCTGCGGCGGTGAGGCTGCCGAACCAGGCCACCGAAGCGGGCGTAACAAACGAAAATACGCGGCCGTGGGTGAAGAATAGGTAAGGCGTGATGTGTGCCGCGGCCAGCACCGCCAGCGCGCCGAGGTAAGCCCACCAGCCGGGAAGGTAGCGGAAGCTCAGTCCCGCGCCCGCCAGCAGGGCCAGGCTGAACAGCAGCACCCAGACGGGGCCGGTATCGGTGATGAACAGGCCGCGTGCGATGGTCTCGAAAGCGCTCGAATTGATTTCGATGCCGCTGATGGGGATGGCCGGCGCCACCGGCGTCGGCAGACGGTCGTGCAATTCGGTCACCGCGGTGAGGCCCACGAACACCACTTTTCCGGTGAAGGAGCGCGCCAGTTCGGGATGGTCGATCAATCGCTGCATGCCGACGCGCGGGATGGGGTCGGCGCCGGTATCCGCGTTGCGCGGGGCGAAGCGCACGCGCATGATGCGGCTATCGTCGCGGTCGCGGCTGTGCCGCCATCCGGAAGGAACCTGCGGAATGGGGATCCAGCGCGCGCCTACCTGCAAGCCGGAGGGGGATTCGACGATTTCGGCGTGGCGGCTCAGCCGGTAGGCTTCGAGCGAGAGAGCCCACAGCCGCTGGTGGCGGAAGGCTTTTTCAAGCGGAATGGAACGCGCGATACCGTCGTCGTCGGGTTTGGCGTACACATGCCCGCGAGCCGCGGCCCAGCGGGCGAATTCCGGGATCGGGCTTTCCCAACCGTCGGCCAACAGCTCGCTGGCCAGCACCAGGTTAGGCGTGCGCGCGAAGGCGGCGGCGAGAGCGGCGTCGATCCGCGGGTCTTCGCTCCTGGCGGCCAGAATCACGTCGATGGCCACGGCTTCGGGCGCCGCTGCCGCCACCAGGCGAAGCGAGTCCGCCAGCGGCCGGCGAATGTGCGGCATGCCGCCGCACGCATTGAGCGTGGCTTCGTCGATCGCCAGCACGATTGATTCGGGCTGCCATGGCGGCGGATCGTACAGCCGGAACATGAAATCGTAAGCGTTGTTATCCAACTGGCGGCCGAACTTCCAACTCCCCGCCACCGCTACCACAAAGGCAGCCGCCAGCAGCCCCACGTAAGTGGCCGTGTTTTTCCAGCCCCGCCGTTTCATGCTGTACCGATACCTTCAGTATAGTGACGCCAACGGCCGACCGCCCCAGCGTGAAGCCGGCCCTGCACTTCGCAACCGACCGGAGCTGAACGGTGGAGGCCGGGACAAAGTACAATGGTGCCGTCAGGAAGAGTAACTTAAACTAATCGGGTGCCCCAAGTGTGCGCAGTGTCACCGTCGCATCACGTTTTGGTTCAAGGACCTGGTAGGGCGCGCACCTCGTGTAAGCTGGTACGCATCTAACTGGAGTTGCGGAGGAAACGCAATGAAGGCTCATCCAGTCGCGGGCGCTGCCATCGCTGTGCTGGCGCTGCTTCCCGCCGGTTTCCCATTAGCGGCCCAGCCGGCCATCGTCGCAGTACAGAATAACTACAGCTACATTCTGCCCAGCCTGCCCAACTACGGCATCGCACCGGGCAGCTTATTCGTCATTGTCGGCACCGGGTTGGCGATGCCGGGCAGCCAGGCCTATCCACTGCAGGAAGCCAGCAGTACCGTGCCGCTGCCGCTGACCCTGAACGGAGCCAGCGTGTCGGTCACCGTGAATAACGTGCCTGGCCCAAACGGCCCGACCAGCGTGACCACCCAGCCTGCCCTTTACTACGCCACTCCGACGGCAATCGCGGGGGTGCTTCCCTCCACCACTCCGGTGGGAGCGGCGACCGTCACCGTGACATACGGCACATCCAGCCAGCCGTACGATACCACCGTGGTGCAGAGCGCCTTCGGGTTCGATACCTACTACGGAATCGGAACCGGCATGGCCGCAGTGACCGACAACTCCAATGGCAGCCTGATCACTCCTACCAATTCAGCCAAACCTGCGGAGACCCTCGTCTTCTGGGGTTCGGGCGTCGGTCCCGATACCAAGAACAACGACCGCAACCCGCCCGTCAGCATCGACGATCTGACCTTCGTCACGCAGCTACTGATCGGCGGTGTCCCGGTGAAGATCCTGTACCAGGGGCGATCGTACCAGTATCCGGGCGTGGATCAGATCGACGTGACCCTCCCGTCAAACGTGCCCACCGGCTGCGCGGTTTCGGTAACGGCGGTGAGCGGCAGCAGTAGCAGCGCAGTGGTCAGTAATACGGTGACGATCCCGATCGCGGCGAACGGCGGCGCTTGCAGCGACGACCTGCAGCCCATCGGTCCGGCCGAAACTGCCGAGCTGGCCGGCCACACACTGGTGAACTTCGGAGCTCTCTCGCTGGCTCAGACTACGAACACGGCGGGTGAAAGTAAGACTGCGAGCGCCCAGTTCGCCAGCATTCCCGGTGAATCTCTCCCTCCCAACCTCGGCAATGCATTGCCGATCTCTCCCTACCTGGGCGCTACGCGGCCATCGCTGGGAAGCTGCGCCGTGTACCAGCAGGTCTCTGGGGCTGCCAACAATCCGCTTCAGATGGAAGGGCTCAGTCCGGGCACTATAGACGTGGAAGGACCCAACGGAACCGAAGCCTTGAACACGGCAGCGTCGGGTCCCGGACTTTACGCCGGTGCCTTGACGTTTGGATTTATACCTTCAAACGGCGGGCCGTTCACGTTCGCCGGTCAGGGCGGAAGCGGCGTCCAGCCGTTCAGCGCCCCGCTTAGCTTCCCCAATCCGCTGACCTGGACCAACCAAAGTGCGGCGGCCGAGATCATTCGCGCCCAAGGCTTGCCGATCACCTGGACCGGAGGCGACGCCGGCACTTACGTCCAGATCACCGGTAGCGCAACCAACTTCGGCATAACCGTCACTTTCACTTGCGACGCCCCGGTTGGCCCCGGAACTTTCACCGTTCCTGCGGCCGTATTGCAGGCGCTGCCTGCGTCCGGCGGCAGCATCCAGGTGGATAACTACACTTACCCAACGGCCTTCAGTGCGACTGGTATCGATTTCGGATTCGCGACTTCGTATGCGTCCGTCTTCGAACCCACCACCTATCAGTAACGGCGGCCGCGTGCGGAGGGGGGCGGGCGAGCGCTGCGCTTTGGGTAGAGCGGGTTCCGCACCGCTCCCGTGCTGCACTAGACTATAAGCATGACTCGGTGGGGGTTGGCGATGGCGCTGTGTCTCACTGCGCCGGTCTGGGGCGGGGAAGCCGAAAGCCTGGCGCGCGCCATCCGCGAAAACAGTTTTGACCCCGAGGAGTGCTACCGCGTCCGCGATCTCACCCTGGCCGTCCAGGACATCAAGATCTATCTCACCGACGGCCATCTGATTTTCAGCCGGCCGGTCGGCGGCAAGCGCACGGCGGCGGTCTTCGTGGCCGATGTGGAGGGCGGCGATGCCGAGGTGATCCTCCTGCCGCCCGACCGCGCGGAGCGGCGGTCGCTGGCTTCCTACATCCATTCGCCCAACCTGGATGAACATTTCCGCACCGGAATGTTTGTATTCACCGGCGACACTTACGAAACGATTCTGGCGCAGCTTCCATCCAACCCCACCAACCGGCGCGCGCCCGCCATAGGCGCCTTGCTGACTGACCAATTGACGCCCATGCTGCGCAGCCTGAGCACCAGCTATCAGACCCGCCTGGCGCTGGATCTGCTCAACCATACGACGGACAGCGAGAGCCTTTTTGCCGCCGTGCTGGACAGCCCGAAGCTCGGCGCCTTCGACGTGGTGTTCGATCCACTCAGGAACGAACCGATCATCGCCGGGCAGATGATCAGCCGCGACAGCCGGCTGTTCCTGGATGCCTGGACCAGCTTTAAGACGCGATCCATGCGCAACCAGACGGAGCCGCACGCGCCCGACATGCTGCTTTCCGATTACCGCATCGAGGCCACCATCGGCGCCGATCTCGACCTGAAGGTCACCACCCGCGTGAAAGTGCGGCCGTTGCGCTCCGGCGTGCGCGCGGTGCCATTCGATATTTCGCCGCTGATGACGGTGACATCGGCCAAGGTGGATGGGTGCCCGGCCGAAGTGCTGCAACGGGAATCGCCGCGCGGCAACGCCATGCGCGCCGGCAACGAGATGTTCGTAGTGGCTCCCGCCACGCCCCTGACCGCCGGCCGCGACTACGAATTCGTATTCGAACATTCCGGGAAAGTGGTCAGCGACACGGGCGACCGGGTGCTGTTCGTCACCGCGCGCGGCAACTGGTATCCGATGCATGGCCTGCAGTTCGCCACCTACGACCTGACTTTCCGCCATCCCAAGGATCTGGACCTGGTGGCGCCCGGCGACCTGCTCGAAAGCCGCACCGAAGGCGACAACCGTGTGACGCATTTCCGCGTGACATCTCCCATCCGGTGGGCCGGCTTCAACCTGGGCAACTATGCGCGGGCCCGCGCCCAACGCGGAGGTTACGTGGTAGAGGTATGCGCAAATCGCAACCTCGAACGTAGCCTGAGACCGCCGCTCAGCATGTCGTCGAGCGAGGCGATTACCTCGCAAGTCACGCGGCACGGCCCCGGGGCTCTTTCGGCGCCCTTCGCGGCGACGGGCCCCGGCCCGCTCGACCGGCTGCAGGAGATCGCCAACGGCGTGGCCTCGGCGCTCGACTTCATGGCTTCCAAGTTCGGCCCCCCGGCGCTCGACCATCTCACCGTTTCGCCCATCCCCGGCACATTTGGCCAAGGCTTTCCCGGCTTGATCTATCTTTCCACGTTGAGCTATCTGCAGACCGTGCCGCAAGCTGCCGGAAGCCTGGCGCAAGCCCAGGAGCTGTTTTTTCAGCAGCTACTGCAGGCGCATGAAACGGCGCATCAGTGGTGGGGCAACCGCGTCACCACCGGATCCTATCGCGACACCTGGATGATGGAGGCGCTGGCCAACTACTCCGCGCTGCTGTACCTGGAGAAGATCAGGGGCGCGCACGCGATGGATCTGGTGCTGGACACCTATCGCACCGAGTTGCTGGCGAAAGGCGAAAACGGCCAACCGGTGGATTCCGCGGGCCCAATTACCATGGGCACGCGTCTGGAATCCTCGCTGGATCCGGGCGCCTGGCGGACCGTCACGTATGGCAAAGGAACATGGATCATTCACATGTTGCGCCGCTACCTGGGAGACCAGCGCTTCTTCGCCATGCTGAATGAAGTGTTGAAGCGTTACGACCACCAGGAGATTTCGACGGAAGACTTCCGGCGCGTGGCAGCGCATTTCACGCCGCCGAAATCCGACGATCCCGATCTGGAGACCTTCTTCGACACCTGGATTTACTCGACCGGCATCCCCTCGCTCAAGATGAGTTACAGCGTGCGAGGCAAGGCGCCGGCGCTGCGGCTGACGGGCGCGGTGACGCAAGCCGACGTAGGAAGCGATTTCTCGGCCCTGGTACCGGTCGAAATCCACCTCGCCGGCGGCCACGCCACCACGCTATGGGTGCGATGCGGCAGCGAGCCGGCTACGTTTAGCGTGGTCCTGAGACAGCCTCCGCTGCGGGTGACGCTGGATCCGGACCGCGCCGTCTTGCGCCGGTAGCGCGGCGCGGAAGACCCGCCCGATCGAGAGTCATCTCGACATTTCCTGCACCATGCCTACTGCAGCACCTGTTCGAAAAAGGCCAGCGCGCGGGGGTCGTGAGTCTGCTGGAGCGCATTCATTGCATGTTTGCGCATCTCCTGGCTCTTGCTGGTCTGGGCGATCTCAATCAGCACCGGGACGCCTTTGCCGGCAGGCAGAGTCCCGAGCGCGGAGAATCGGGATCGCTCTCCTTGCGCCCCAGCTCGATCAGCGCCCTCACATTCCGCTGGGCGAACAACGTGGTAATGACGGCGCGCTTCACCTCTTTATCCTGCTCGGCCGGGTAGAGCGCTAGCAGAGCCTCGCTGGTGCTGGGCGATTTGATCGCCGCCAGGCCCTGGATGGCGCTGCGGCGGAGGCCTGCGTCCTTATCGGTGCGCGCCACTTCCAGCAGTTTTTCGCTATTTCCGGCGCCGGCCAGCGCCCGGAACGCGTCCATATCACCTGACCGTGCCTTGGTTACGAACGCTCGATCGTTCTGCTCCATCCGGCTGTTGGTGACACTAACTGTTTCCCCCGCGGTTAGCAAAAAAAGTGATGGCCGTTATGAGCCACAAATAGGGCGAAACCTTCGTTACGGCTAGTACGCACGCTGGTCCGGTGGGGGTACCAAAGAGTGATGTCGCAGATCTCGATTTTGTCTTAGAATGCGGGAAGTGACTAAGAATCATGCGTCCGAGAAGGAGCTGGAGCAGTACGTCATGGACAAGCTGAGCGCAGAGGAAGGCGCTCCGGTAGAAGAGCATTTGCTGGTTTGCCCGCACTGTTGCGAGCGAGTGGCTTGGCTGGACGTTTTCGTCCGTTCGATCCGCGCCGCTGCCCGCGCCACGTCTCATGTGGCTACGTCCGGACACCAAGACTAACACTTGGTACGTCCGATCTATAGAGACAAGAGACTACCGCACCGATAAGATCCCAAGGAGAGAATCGCCCTTGGAATCGTTCGGCCTGATTCAGTCAGCGGACCCTGCGAGCGAGCTGGGTCAGTCCATGCGCGTGCTGGTCGCGGAGGATAACCCCGTGTTTCAGTCCATGCTCAAGAGCATGCTCACCAAGTGGGGTTATGAGGCCCGCATGACTCTCAACGGCCTGGAGGCGTGGGAGGCGATGCAAGCTGCCGACGCGCCACGCCTGGCGGTGCTGGACTGGATGATGCCGCGCATGGACGGAGTCGAGGTATGCCGGCGGATCCGCGCCGCGGCGCGCGAGCCTTACGTGTACGTGCTGCTGCTTACGGCCCGCACCGAATCGCAGGACCTGGTGGAGGGCATGGAAGCGGGTGCCGATGACTATCTCACCAAGCCGTTCAACGCTCAGGAGCTGCGGGTGCGCCTGCGCGCCGGCCGCCGCATCCTGGATCTGCAACAGCAACTGATGGAAGCGCGCGAATCGCTGCGCGTGCAGGCCACGCATGACGCCCTGACCGGCCTTCTCAACCGGGGCCGTGTGCTGGAGGTCTTGCTCACGGAAATCGCGCGCTCGGAGCGTGAGCTGCGGCCGCTGGCGCTGCTGATGGTGGATTTGGATCGCTTCAAACAGGTCAACGATACGGGCGGCCATATGGCGGGAGACGCGGTTCTTCGCGAAGCGGCGCGCCGCATGAAGGCCGTGACCCGCCACTATGACTCTCCCGGCCGTTATGGCGGCGAGGAGTTCCTGATCGTTCTACCCGGCTGCAGCGCGCAGGATGCTCGTACCCAGGCCGAACGCCTCCGCGAGGCTGTCGCCCGGGAGCCATTTGCCGCCGCCGGAAAACTGCTGGCTGTTACCTGCAGCATCGGCGTCTCCAGCCGCGGTGCCTGCGGTGCGGGCGATGCCGACCGTCTGATCCGCGAGGCCGATTCGGCTCTCTATGCAGCCAAGCACGAGGGCCGCAACCGCGTGGCCGCGTTTGACTCCGAGGAGCCTTCCGCGGAGGGCCTGGCGCTGACCAAGCTCGCCAGGTTCTCGGAAGCGTAGCCGGGCCTGCGCCCTAGACTGCAGGCGGCTCCCCGTTCTCAGTGGTTGGTGCTGCTAAAGGTGGTTGGAACTCGGACGCTGATTCCCAGGGCGAACGCCCCCCTCCAGAAAGCCTTGGTGGACGGAGCAGTCGGTGTACCGCCTCCGCACGCTGGCGGAGTCGATGTCGCAGTCGCGCCGTTGCCGTACTGACACCAGATCTGCCCGACTTGCTCACCTTGCGTGAGGTGTGTGCTGTGCCCCAGGTGGAAAAGCGGGCTGAACATGAGGTATCGCCACGAAACGCTGAAGCCCGCCGCATACTCCACTTGGGTGTCGTAAGGATTGAGCGCAATGCCGGCCGTGGCGTAAGCGATAGA